>JAJEJB010000008.1 GCA_022828135.1 Acidimicrobiia bacterium
CGCGCCAATAGGTGGCGCAGATTTCAGCGTATTTCGTGCTTGAGGCTGGCCCCGGCTTCAAACCCGCAGGTCAGAGGACCAGAGAGCATGCAGATGGACACAGCGTTTTCGCAGGTCAGCACCTATTGGCGCATCCTCTAACTGAGCTGTGATACTCTCTAACCACTAGGTCGCGCAGCGCTCAAGGGAAACCAAGGGGGAGCACATGCCGGACGGCCGGGAGCTGGCTCGTCGCCATCTCGTACCTCACTTCACGTCCGCGGGCACTTGGAACGCCGACGATCTCGTGGTGATCGAACGCGGCGAGGGCTGCTATCTCACCGACTCCGACGGCAACGAGTACCTCGACGGGCTCGCCGGGCTGTTCTGCACCAACCTCGGCCACGGCCGCAGCGACTTGACAGCAGCAGCCGCCAAGCAGATGGATCAGCTGGCGTTCTACTCCAACTGGGGATTCGCCCATCCCTCCGCGATCGAAGCGGCGTCGATGATCGCCGAGTTCGCGCCCGACGGCCTCGACCGGGTGTTCTTCGTGAACTCAGGATCCGAATCGGTGGAATCGGCGATCAAGCTGGCCCGCTGCTTCCACCTGGCCAACGGCGAGGAACAGCGCCACAAGGTGATCGCCCGCAAGATGGCGTACCACGGCACCACCCTCGGCGCGCTCGCGCTGACCGGCATTCCCCGGGTGCGCGACCCGTTCCTGCCGATGATCACCGACACCGTCCGCCATGTGGCCAACACGCTGGACTGGCACCTCGAACCGGGCCAGTCCGTCGCCGACCTGCCGTGCGTCACCGAGGTCGAGCAGGCCATCTTGGCCGAAGGCCCCGAGACCGTCTCGATGGTGATCGCCGAGCCGGTCCAGAACGGCCGCGGCGCGCTGGTGCCGCCCGATGGCTACTGGGCCGAGCTGCGCCGCATCTGCGACACCTACGGCGTGGTGCTGTGCGCCGACGAGGTGATCAACTCCTTCGGCCGCCTCGGCCACTGGTTCGGCAGCGAGCGCTTCGGCGCCGAGCCCGACATCATCACGTTCGCGAAGGGCGTCACCAGCGCCTACGCCCCCCTGGGCGGCATCGTCGCCAGGGACTCGCTCGTCGAGCGGGTGTGGGACTCGCCGCTGGCGATGTTCACCCACGGTTCCACCTTCGGTGCCCACCCCGTCGCCGCCGCAGTCGCCGTGGCGAACATGGCCGCCATGCGCGATGAAGGCGTGTTCGCCGGCGTGCTGGCCAACGAGGCGCACCTGGCGGGCGGTCTGGCCGGCCTGATGGACGCCCACGCGTGCGTGAAGGAGATACGCGGGGCCGGCTACTTCTACGCGGTGGAATTGATGTTCGACCGGGCGTCGGGCACCGAGTTCACCGAGGAGCAGTTCGCATCGCTGCTGCCCGGCGGCGTGCTCGACGGCTTCGTCCGGTCCGAGCGTGTGCTGGTGCGGCCCGACGCCCGGGGCGCCGCCATGATCATGATCGCGCCGCCGCTGGTGGCCGACGCTGCCGTTATCGACGACCTGCTGAGCCGGGTCGACAAGGTGCTGGACCGCACGAGCGGTTGGCTCCATGCCTCGAAGTGAGGCAGAACACATCCATCAACATGGAGGGACCCCAATGAAACGACTACTGGCATTGGCCGCAGTGCTCGCGCTTGCCGCAGCTGCGTGCGGCGGCGATGACGCACCCGAGGAGCTGAACGTCGCCTACTTCTTGGAGTGGCCGACGGCCAACCAGGTAGCGCAGCTCGAGGAGACCTACGACGACGAGCTCGGCGTGACGGTCAACTGGATCCCGTTCGCATCGGGCGGCGACATGGCCCAGGCGATGGAGGCCGGAGACATCGACATCTCCTACTCCCAGGGCCTGACGCCGTTCGCCAACTTCGTGACCGGCGGCTCTGATCTGCTGCTGATCGGCGTGGCGGTGAGCTACGCCGATGCAGACAACTGCGTCGCCCATCCTGACTACGGCGTCAACGCCGACAACGCAGCCGAGACGCTGGCAGGCCAGAGCATCTACACGCCGCTGGGCAACGTCACGCACTTCAAGCTGCTGAAGATGCTCGAGCATCTCGGCGTCGACACCTCCACTGTCGAGCTGATCCAGTCCGAGGGCGGCCCCGCGGCCGTCGCGGCCCTGGACTCGGGCGAAGTGGCGATGGCGTGCGCATTCGGCGGCGCCGTCAACGAGATGATCGCCAACGGCGGCAACCTGGTGATGACCGGGTCGGAGCAGGAGGCCATCGGCATCCGCGTCTTCGACATCATCTCCACCACCGGAGACTTCGCTGAGGCTTATCCCGACGTCCTGACGACCTTCCTGCAGGTCACCGAGGACGCCAACCGGGCCTACAACCGCGACCGGGCGCCGTTGATCGACACCATCGCCGAAGCTGCGGGCATGGACCGCGCACCGACGATCGCCCTGCTGGATGCCTTCTCGTTCCCCGAGAAAGACGTCCAGCTGTCTGAGGCGTGGCTCGGCGGGACTGTGCAGCAGGTGATGAAGGACCAGATGGACTTCTTCGTCGCCCAAGGCGAGATCGGCTCGGCACTGTCGAGCTACGACAGCTTCGTCGACACGAGCTTCCTCGAAGGCATCGAGTAGCAGAGCAGATGATGGGCGGGCGCCGTCCCTCCCCGGGCGCCCGCCCATATCAGCTCCAACGGGCATGATTGCTCAGGGTCGCCACCCACACAGCGGATTCAACGGCACGGCATGGACTCACTAGTCGGCGTACTCGCGGACATCTACGACGGCATCACCTACGTGGTGGCGCGGGGCGCCTACTGGCTCTCGATCGTGTTCCTGTTCGTCGTCGGCCTCGGGGTGGCGGCCATGATCGTCGACCTGCTCATCATCCCCTCGCGCCGATTCAAGCAGGCGGACCGGGCTGCGCATCCCACCAACGGGATGATCTTCATCGGCCAGCTCATGGCCGGTGTGGCGTTCGCGGGCGGTGTGGTGCTGATCTTCCGCGACACGGCATCTCCGTGGCAGCCGGCGGCGGCGCTGGTCGGCGGGGTCGCCTTGATGGTGTTGCTGGTCGCCTACCGCCGGGCCGACGAGGCACGCCAAGCGGCCCTGGTCCGCTACCTGTGGCTGTCGCTCGCCGCGAGCTCCGCCGTTGCCGTAGTGCTGGCGATCATGCAGATCGAGGGCAGCTCGATCGTCTACCTGGGTCTGCTCGCCGTCGCGTGCCTGCAGGCGCGGGCCTGGCTGGTGCTGGCCCGCCCCGAAGTGCGCTTCGACCCCTCCGAGGTGGCGATCACCGAGGAGTCCAGGACCGAGACCCCGCTGGTCGTGGAGCACCTCGGGATGGTGTACGAGCTGCCCGACGGCGGGACCGTGGAGGCGCTCAAGGATGTGTCGTTCACCCTCGAGCCGGGCCGGCTGCTCACGCTGCTGGGACCGTCGGGGTGCGGCAAGACCACGCTGCTCAACATCATTGCCGGATTCCTGGCGCCCACATCGGGCGAAGCCAAGCTCGGCGACACGCCCATCACCGGCCCGAGCCAGGACCGCGGCATGGTGTTCCAGCAGGGCGCGCTGTTCGAGTGGCTGAGCGTCAACGACAACGTGGGCTTCGGCGCCCGCATGAACGGCCGCTCCCGGCCGGCCTCTCGTGAGGCGGTGCAGGAGCTGCTGCGCATCGTGGGCTTGTCGGAGTTCGGCGACAAGGCCGTCTACGAGCTCTCGGGCGGGATGCAGCAGCGGGTGGCGCTGGCCCGGTGCCTGGCCAACGATCCCACCATCATCCTCATGGATGAGCCGCTCGGGGCGCTCGATGCGTTGACGCGCGAGAAAATGCAGAGCCTGGTGCTCAACCTGTGGAACCAGACCGGCAAGACGATCGTGCTGGTGACCCACAGCGTGGAGGAGGCGCTGTACCTCGGCGACCAGCTCTTCGTGATGGCGCCCCGCCCGGGCCGCATCGAGCGGGTCTACGACCTGCCGTTCGCCCAGCAGGCACTCACCGCTGATGCTCGTGAGCTGAAGGCGTCGCCGGAGTTCATCGAGGCCCGCGAGGAGATCCTCTCGCTCATCTGGGAGATGGAGGAGCAGATCATGGGCACCACCGAGGGCGGCTGATGGCCGAAGGACCCGGCGGGCACGCACTCGACGACAACATCGACCAGCAGAACCGGGTCGCCAACTGGCCCTTCAACTGGCTGTTCTCGAAACGCGGCCAGAGCACGCGCAAGACGGTCACCTTCGGCGACGCAGCCGAGGTGAGCGGGGCGCTGCGGTGGACCGTCGTCAGCCTCATCGTCATCTTGGTGCTGTGGTTCATCTCCACCACGGTGTGGGGACTGCCCCAGGAGTGGTACGACCACGCGGACGAGGTGCGTGCCGGGCTGTCGGCGGATGAGAGCTACGGCCAGCGAGACCTGCTGCGCGACTGCGACGCCGCCGAGGACGACCCCTCGCTGTTCCCAGAACTGCCGGCGTGCTCGTACACCCAATGGCTCAGCGAGTCCACGCTGCCCAGCCCGATCCAGGTGTGGGATGCCTCATGGGACTTCGCGCGCAATGGCTACAGCGGGTTCACGCTGTGGCAGCACCTGTGGTTGAGCTTCAGCCGGCTGGCCAAGGGGCTGTTCTGGGGCGTGGTCATCGGCGTGCCGATCGGCTTGGCGATGGGCCTGTCCAGCCGCTGGCGGGGCATCTTCGACCCGGTGGTGGAGTTGCTGCGACCTATCCCGCCGCTCGCGCTGATCCCGCTGTTCATCGTGTGGTTCGGCATCGGCGAGGAGGGCAAGGTCAACCTGCTGTTGTTCGCTGCGATCTGGATCATGGTGATCGCGGCCAGATCCGGCGTGCTCGCCGTCAACACCACCAAGGTGCACGCCGCCTACTCGCTGGGCGCGTCCAAGGCCCAGGTGCTGCGGCACGTGATCCTGCCCAATGCGCTGCCCGAGATCTTCACCGGGCTGCGGGTCGCCATCGGCGTGTGCTGGGGCACGCTCGTGGCCGCTGAGCTGCTGGGCGCCAGTTCGGGGCTCGGCTTCACCATCTTCAAGGCCCGGCAGTTCTTTCTGCTCGATCTCATGCTCTCGGCCGTCATCCTCATCAGCATCCTGGGCGTCACCATGGACGTGGCCATGCGAATGGCCGAGAAGCGGCTCATCCCCTGGCGCGGCAAGGGGTGAACCACACCCCGCCCGCGCCGGCGGGGCAGACCGACATCGTCGACTCATGGCACCGCCGGGCTCGCGCCTGCCGGGCCCGGATTGTGCTGGCCGACGGCCGCGATGATCGTGCCATGGCTGCGGCCGAACGCTTGGCTGCCGACGCCCTGGCCGATCCGGTGCTGGTGGAGGACGCCGGCACCTTTCGCTCGGACGCGGTCCGCTCGCGGGCGACGGCCTCGTCGTGGCGTGACCGCATCGATCTGGACGATCCACTCCATGTGGCCGCTCTCATGGTGGCTGCCGGAGAGGCCGACGCGTGCGTGGCGGGGGCTTCACGTCCGACGCCCGACGTCGTCCGGGCCGCTCTGTTCTGCATCGGCCGGGCCCCGGGCGTCGACCTGGTCAGCAGTTGCTTCTTCCTCGTGCTGCCCGGCGGCACGCCGGTCACCTACGCCGACTGCGGGGTCGTGCCGGAGCCGGACGCTGAGCAGCTGGCCTCCATTGCGGTCTCGAGCGCGGCCACCCATCGGGAACTGGCCGGCACCGAGCCGCGGGTGGCGATGCTGTCGTACTCCACCAAGGGCAGCGCCGATGGCCCCCGGGTCGAGTTGGTCCGGGAGGCCACCGAGATCGTGCGCCGCCGGGCCCCCGCGTTGATCGTGGACGGCGAATTGCAGTTCGACGCCGCGTGGGACACCGAGGTGGCAGCATCGAAGGCGCCCGGGTCGCCGATCGCGGGACGAGCCAACGTGTTCGTGTTCCCCGACCTGTCGTCGGGCAATATCGCCTACAAGATCACTCAGCGCCTGGCCGGCGCCCGTGCCTTCGGACCCCTGCTGCAGGGCACCGCGGGCGTGATCCACGACTTGTCGAGAGGATGCGACGTCGAAGATGTGGTCAACGTGGCCGTCATCGCGGCCTGCCAGGCCGCAGGGAGAGACGGGCTTGTCAGTCAGACCTAACGCTGCGCTATACCTGCTAACTTCCGGATACGGCCAGAGCCGGGCGACGGGACGATCTGGGAGGCATGGTGTGACTCTGCGTGACGCTAAACCGGGCTCGGCTCGGCGATCGCTGGACAGCGACACCGTGATCACCGCCGCGGCGCGGATCGCCGACAAGGAGGGGCTGGACAAGCTGACGCTGACCCGGGTGGCCGACTCTCTCGGCGTCCGCCAGCCCGCCCTCTACCGGCACGTGGGCGGCTACGACGACCTCATACGCAGCCTGAGCCTCCTGGGTCGGGAGATCCTGGCCAAGAGGCTCTCCGAGTCGGCCGTCGGGCTGGCCGGCCACGACGCGGTGGCGGCGGTGGGCCACGCCTGGCGAGCCATGGTCCGGGACCATCCCGGCATCTACGCCGCCACCGACCGCTACCCGTGCGCCGGCGATCCAGAACTGGAGGACGCGGTGGAGCAGGTACTGGCCGTGGTGGGCCAGGCCCTCAGGTCCTACGACCTCACCGATGCGGATCGGGTCCACGCCGCCCGCACCCTTCGCAGCGCCTTCCACGGGTTCAGCCACCTCGAGTCGGGCGATGGCCATCCACTGCCCCATGATCCCGAGGAGACGTTCCGGCACCTCGTGGAGTTGCTGTGTGCCGGCATCGAGCGGTTGTCGCGCAACACCGGCGCTCGCGGGGCCGCTGCCTAGTGCCCCGGCTCGGTTTCCTGCTCGACAGCGACGGGGCTGCGGTATGACCCGGCTCGGCTTCCTGCTCGACAGTGACAGCTGCATCGGTTGTCACGCATGCACGGTCGCGTGCAAGAGCGAGCACGATGTTCCTCTCGGTGTGAACCGCACGTGGGTCAAGTACATCGAGACCGGCACGTTCCCCAACGTCAACCGGCACTTCTCGGTGATGCGCTGCAACCATTGCGACGACGCGCCGTGCATCACCATCTGCCCCACCGGCGCGCTGTTCCGGGCCGCCAACGGGGTGGTGGACTTCGACGACAGCAACTGCATCGGCTGCAAGGGATGCATGAACGCCTGCCCCTACGACGCCATCTACATCAATCCGGCCACCAACACCGCCAACAAGTGCAACTTCTGCAACCACCGGATCGAGGTGGGCCTCGAGCCGAGCTGCGTGGTGGTGTGCCCCACCCATGCCATCAAGGTGGCCGACCTCGACGACCCGAACGACGAGACCACTCGGATCATCGCCCGCAGCGACACCGCGGTGCGGGCCCCCCAGCAGCAGACACTGCCCAAGGTGTACTACCGCGGCGCCGACCAGGCGTCGCTGGATCCGCTGCGGACCGCCATCGCGGCCGACGGCATGATCTGGGCCGACACGACACCGCAGCACCCGACGGCCGAGCCTGACGACCACGGCGTGGTGGCGCGGACCGCCTACACCACCGCCCACCAGATGACCTGGAAGGCCAAGGTGTCCAGCTATCTCGTCACCAAGGCGATCGCCGCCGGCGTGATGGCCGTGGCCGGCCTGTTGGCGCTGCTCGGCCACGGCGGCACCCAGGCTGCGGTCGGAGTAATGCCGCCGGTCGTCGCGGGGCTCTTTCTTGCGGTCACGGGCGGGCTGCTCGTCGGGGACCTGCGCCGGCCGGAGCGCTTCTACTACCTCCTCACACGCGGTAACCGGCGGTCCTGGCTGGTCAAGGGCGCATGGGTGCTGGGTGCATTCGCGGCCGTGTGTGGCGCATGGTTCATTGCCGGTGTAGCCGGTTCAGCCGGTGCTCTTGTCGGCCTGGCCGTCCCCGCGGTCCTGCTGGCCGCAGCCACCGCGGGTTACACCGCCTTCCTGTTCGGCCAATGCGAGGGCCGGGATCTGTGGCAGACGCCGCTGCTGCTGCCGACGCTGCTGGCTCAGGCCGCGGTGGCCGGGGGTGCGGCCTACTCGCTCGCCGACCTTGCCATGGAGATACCGGCCGTGACCGCTGTTCGCTGGACGATGCTGGGCGGTCTTCTGGCTGCCGGGGTGCTCATCGGCGCCGAGGTGACGTCGCGGGGCACCAGTCACGTCGAAGCCGCGGTGACGGTTATGACCCGCGGCCGCTACGCCCGCCGCTTCTGGGCCGGCGGGATCGTGTTGGGCCTGCTGGGGCCCGCCGTCCTGACCGCAGCCGCCCTCGCGGCCGGCACGGGTCCGGCACTGCCCGCTCTGGCGGGGCTGGCCGCCCTGGCGGGCATGTGGTTCTACGAGGACGCCTTCGTGCGGGCCGGCCAGTCCGTCCCACTTTCCTAGGGAGGCGCCGTGGCCGAACTGCACAGCTATCCCCCGCACGACACGTGGCATGACGCGGTGACCCTCGACGCCAAGGCCTGGCCCCGGCGGGTGGAGAACCATCACACGCTGGTGCCCACCACTTGCTTCAACTGCGAGGCGGCCTGTGGCCTGGTGTGCCATGTCAACCACGCCACCGGCCGCATCGACCGCGTCGAGGGCAATCCGCTGCACCCGGCCAGCCGGGGCCGCAACTGCGCCAAGGGTCCCGCCACCCTCAACCAGATCGACGACCACGAGCGCATCCTGCACCCGCTGCGCCGGGCGGGGGAGCGAGGCGGCGGCCAGTGGGAGCGGGTGAGCTGGGCGGAGGCTCTCGACGACATCGGCGGCCGCGTCCGCTCCGCCATCGCTGAAGGTCGTGGCAACGAGGTCATGTACCACGTGGGCCGTCCCGGCGAGGACGGCTACGCCGAGCGGGTCCTGCAGTGCTGGGGGGTGGACGGCCACAACAGCCACACCAACATCTGCAGTTCCAATGCCCGTATCGGCTACCAGAGCTGGATGGGCCACGACCGCCCGTCGGCCGACTTCGCCAACGCCGAGGTGATCTTCCTGATCTCGTCGCACCTGGAGGCGGGGCACTACTTCAACCCCCACGCCCAGCGCATCATCGAGGCCCAGGGCCACGGAGCGACCGTGATCTGCGTCGATCCCCGGCTGTCCAACACCGGGGCCAAAGCCGACTTCTGGCTGCCGGCGTGGCCGGGCACCGAGCCGTTCCTGCTGCTGACGATCGCCCGCCTGCTGGTTGCCGCCGGCACCTGGGAGAGAGACTTCGTGCGGCGCTGGACGAATTGGGAGACCTACCTGCGGGAGCGCCATCCGCAGCGGGCCGTCGAGTTCGACTCTGTGGGTCCGGCCCTGCTGGAGGACTACGCGGCCTACACGCCGGAGGAGGCCGAGCGGGTCTGCGGCGTGCCCGCGGCCCAGATCACCGAGATCGCACGGATAATCGGCGCCCACCCGACGAAGTTCGCCTCCCACAACTGGCGGGCCGCGGGCGCTGGCAACCTGGGCGGATGGCAGACGGCCCGGTGCCTGTTCTTCCTCAACGTGCTCACCGGCTCGGTCGGCACGGTGGGCGGCACCACCGGCAACGGCTGGAACAAGTACAAGGCGCCCCACCCGCCGGGTGCGCCGCCGGTGCAGCAGTGGAACGAGCTCAACTGGCCCCGGGAGTACCCGCTGGCCTACCACGAGATGTCGATCCTGCTGCCCCACCTCCTCCACGAGGGCCGGGGACGCCTCGACGTGTACTTCAGCCGGGTGTACAACCCGGTGTGGACCAACCCCGACGGGTTCAGCTGGCTCGAGGCGCTCAAGGATCCCGACAAGGTGGGGTGCCATGTGGCTCTCACCCCGACCTGGTCGGAGACGGCCGTCTTCGCCGACTACGTGCTGCCCATGGGGGTGGGCGCCGAACGCCACGACGTGGCCAGCTTCGAGACCCACGCCGGCCGCTGGATCGGCTTCCGCCAGCCGGTGCTGCGCCGCTACGCCGAGATCCGCGGCGAAGCGGTTGGTCACGCCTCCCGTACCCACGAGTTCAACCCGGGCGAGGTATGGGAGGAGAACGAGTTCTGGATCGAGCTGTCGTGGCGCATCGATCCCGACGGCTCGATGGGCATACGCCGGTGGTTCGAGAGCACCGCGCACCCTGGAACTCCGATGTCGGTGGACGAGTACTACTCGACCATGTTCGAGGGCGTCCCCGGCCTGGCCGCCGACGCGGCCGCGGCCGGGCAGACGCCGCTGGAGTTCATGCGCGACCGGGGCGCCTACGCCATCGACGGCGACATGTACCAGCCGTATGAGCGCGCCGTCGAGGTGGCCTCACTCCAGGACTGCGAGATGGACGAGGCGGGCGTCTTCCGGCGGCCTGGCACACCGGGAACCTGGTCGGGCGCGCCTGAGGAGTTGAGTGCCTTGAAGCTGGCAGGGCTCGGTGACGGCTCGCCCGCGGTGGAAGTGGACGGCATCGCCCGGGAGGGATTCCCCACCCCGTCCCGCAAGCTCGAGCTGTACTCGCAGACCCTGGCCGACTGGGGCTGGCCCGAGTACGCCACCCCGGCGTGGATCCCCTCGCACGTGCACTGGGAGGACTTGGACCTCGAAGGTGATGAGCGCATCCTGCTGCCCACCTTCCGCATCCCGACGCTCATCCACACCCGGTCGGCCAACAGCAAGTGGTTGTCGGAGCTCAGTCACCGGCATCCGCTGTGGATCCACCCCGAAGACGCCGAGGCTCTCGGGATAGAGGTCAACGGCCTGGTGCGGGTCACCACCCGCATCGGACACTTCGTGATCGGGGCCTGGCGCACCGAGGGGATCCGCCCCGGCGTGGTGGCCGCGTCGCATCACATGGGCCGGTGGCGGCTCGACGCCAACGCCGGCGGCTCGTGGGCCGGCGGCGATGCCGACATCACCAGCACCGGATCGGTGTGGCGGCTCCGCCGCAGGGGCCGGCCTGAGCGCCATGCCAGCGAGGATCCAGACACCGAGCGCATCTGGTGGAGCGACACCGGGGTGCATCAGAATCTGACCTTCTGCGTGCAGCCCGATCCGGTCTCGGGCATGCAGTGCTGGCACCAGCGGGTGAGGGTGGGTCCCGCGGAGGAGGGCGACACCTACGGCGACGTGGTGGTCGACACGGCCAAGGCCCGCGAGGCCTACCGCGAGTGGCTGGCCATGACCCGTCCCGCCCCCGGTCCCGGAGGTCTGCGCCGCCCGCTGTGGTACGCCCGCCCCCTCAAGCCCACCCCTGCCGCCTACGCGTTGTAGACGTACTGACTCAGGTCGGTACAGTGGCTCGCACGAGCGGCGAGCTGTACGGAGGTGCCGCTGATGAGCCTGAGCAACCCCACTGAAGGGGTCGACACTTCGAACGCTCCCTACGTGATCGTGTCGAGCGACACCCACGCGGGGCTCCAGTGCGAGGAGTACCGCCCCTACCTCGACTCTGCCCTGCACGACGAGTTCGACGTCTACGTGGCCGGACGTCACGAGCATCGGCGGGTGCAGGAGGAGGTCAACGCCGAGTTCCTGGCCGAGTGGGAGGGCGAGAACGCCGAGGGGCTGCGGGGCGCCTACGACCCCGAGGTGCGCGACAAGGAGCTCGATGCCGACGGCATCGCCGGCGAGGTGATCTTCGCCGACGGCGACGCAGTGACCGGCCAGGAGTCGCCCCCGTTCGGCGCGGGCCTGTCCGCGGGCCAGATAACCGACCCCCGCCAGGCCTTCGGCGGGGCCCAGGCCCACAACCGCTGGCTGGTTGACTTCTGCGCCACCAACCCGCCCCGCCGGGCCGGGGTGGGCCTGGTGCCGATCACCCACGACGTGGACAAGTCGGTGGCCGAGATCGAGTGGTTGGCCGGCAAGCCGGGCATCGCCGGGATCATGATCCCCACCATGTGGCACGGTTTCCCGCCCTACGGGTCCGACCACTACGACCGGGTTTGGGCCGCCTGCGCCGAGACCGGGCTGGTGGTGCACACCCACTCGGGCGAGGCCGACTTTCCTAGCTACGGCGACAACGTCGCCATGTACGTGTCGGAGGTGCCGTTCTGGACCCACCGGGCCCTGTGGCAGCTGCTCTTCTCGGGCAAGTTCGACCGGTTCCCAAGCCTGCGCTATGCGGTGGTGGAGTGCGGCTCCTACTGGATCGCCGACCTGCTGTGGAAGACCGACGTGAACTTCGGGGCCAGCAACAAGATCAAGAAGCTGGGCTCCCGCATGAAGGGCTTGATATCGCGCCTGCCGTCGGAGTACTTCGGCACCAACGTGTTCATCGGGGCTTCCACCATGAGCAAGGAGGAGATCCGCCGCCGTCACGTCAACGGCATCGACGCGCTGATGTGGGGCACCGACTACCCCCACCCCGAGGGCTCGTGGCCCCACACGGCCAGGCGACTCGAGAGCGACTTCCGCGACGTGTCCATCGAGGACGCCCGCCTCCTGCTCGGCCTGAACGCAGTCGAGTGCTACAACCTCGACCTCGACTCCCTCACCGAGATCGCGGCGCGGATCGCCCCCACCCCCGAGCGGCTCCACCAGGATCCTGCCCTGCGCACCCCGCCCGACGCCAAGCGCACCGCCCGCTGGTGGATAGACGAGTACGGCTGCGAACTCCAGTACTGAACCGGATCCCGCAGTGAGCTACGAGCCGAGTCCTTGGCAGTTGATTGCCGACCATGTGGATCGCTATCTGGCCACCGACGGCGCTGACGGCTTCGAGTGGGAGGGCGCCCAGTGCGTGATCCTCACCACCGTGGGGCGCAAGACCGGCAGCCTGCGCCGGTCCCCGCTCATCCGCATCCGTGACGGCGAGCGCTACCTGCTGGTGGCGTCCATGGGCGGCGCCCCCCGCAACCCCAGCTGGTACCTAAACCTGGTCCACAGTCCTGACGTGACCATCCAGGACCGGGCCGAGACGCATCATCTGAGGGCCCGCACGGCCACACCAGACGAGAAGGCCGAGCTCTGGCCCCTCGCCGTGAGCCAGTGGCCCGACTACGACGACTACCAGGCCCGCACCACCCGAGACCTTCCTCTGGTCATCTGCGAGTAACGGTCACGGAGTGGCCTCGGTGTAGAGCCCGGATACCACGTCCAGGGCTTGGGCCACCAGGGGCAGGGGCTCCCCGGCTCGGGTGAGCAGCAGCAGGGGCACTGAGGCCCATCCCTCGAGCAGTCCCACATAGGTCAAGCCGGGAGGCTGGAAGGTCCGGACGCTGGCCGGCACGATGGCCACTCCCTCTCCGGCGGCCACGAAGCCGAGAATGGTGGCGTACTCGGTCGCCTCGATGATCGGGTCGTAGGTCACGCCCTCCGCGCCCAGCATCCCGGCCAGCACGGCATGCAGACTGGGCGAGACGCGCCGGTCGAATCCGATGATCGCCTCCCCGTCGAGGTCGCGCAGGTTGGCGTCCGACACCTCGGCCAACCGGTGGGACGAACCGGCCGCCACCAGCATCCGCTCCTGCATCACCAGAGTGGCCTCCACCCGCTCGGGATCGGCCGCGGCCCGACCGATGCCCAGATCGATGCGACCGGCTCGGAGGGCCTCGACCTGCTCGTCGGAGCTCATGGTGTGCAGCTCGTAGTCCACCTGAGGCCAGCGGCGCCGGTACTCGCTGAGGGCTCGGGGCATCACCTCGTAGGCGGCCGAGTCCACGAAACCCACCCGCAGGGTGCCGGCCTGCCCGTGACGCCGCTGGTCCATGAGGCGGTCGACGCTGTCGGCTTCGGCCAGCAGGCGCACGGCTTCCGGGTACAGGAAGGCGCCGGCGTCAGTGAGGCTCACCCTGCGGGTGCTGCGGTCGAACAGGGCGGTGTCGAGCTCCCGCTCGAGCAGCCGGATCTGCTGGCTCAGCGGCGGCTGGGACATGTGCAGCCGCTGAGCCGCTCTCCCGAAGTGCAACTCCTCGGCCACGGCCACGAAGTAGCGGAGCCGCTGAAGGTTCATCCCTCAATCATATTTGAAGCGACTCAATCGATCCATTATTGATACTCTGAATCGCTGAAGAACCCTGCGGCAGCCCCTACGATGCCGTGGCGATGACCGGAATCGGGCGTCGGCTGGGGCGCCGTCCGCCGAAGTACTCGGCAGCCGCGCTGGTCTGGCGGGGCATGCGGGGCGACTACTGGCCCCGGATCTGGCGCGACACCGAACTGAAGCGCTCCTATGACGCCGTGGTGATCGGCGGGGGCGTGCACGGCCTGGCCACCGCCTACTACCTGGCCCGCAACCACGGCATCACCAATGTGGCCGTCGTGGACAAGGCCTACCTGGGCAGCGGCGCCTCGGGCCGCAACACCGCCATCGTGCGGGCCAACTACCTGACTCCCGAGGGTGTCGCCTTCTATGACCGGTCGCTGCAGCTCTACAACTCCATGGCGCTCGACCTGAACATCAATGTCATGATGAGCGAGCGGGGCCACCTCACCCTGGCCCACACCGACGCCGCGCTGCGCACCATGAACTGGCGGGCCGAGGTCAACAAGCTCCAGGGCGTCAACTCCAGCGTGATCGGGCCCGACGAGATCAAGAAGATCGCTCCCGCCCTCGACACCTCCGACCATCCCCGTTACCCGATCCTGGGTGCACTGCACCACCCGCCCGGCGGGGTCGTCCGCCACGACGCGGTGGTCTGGGGCTACGCCCGTGCCGCCGACTACATGGGTGTCGAGATGCACCAGAAGACCGAGGTCCTCGACATCCTGTGCGAGGGCGGCGACGGCCCCGACGGCAAGGGTCCCGGCGGCAAGGTGGTGGGAGTGCGCACCAATCGGGGTGACATCTCCACCCCGGTCGTGGTGAACTGCACCGCCGGCTGGGCCGGCCTCATCTCGGCCATGGCCGGCGTGCGCCTGCCCATCACCACCCACCCGCTTCAGGCTGCGGTCACCGAGCCGGTCAAGGTGTTCCTGCCCACGGTGGTGGTTTCGGGCTCGCTGCACGTCTATATCAGCCAGACCGACCGGGGCGAGCTCGTCTTCGGCGCCGCCGTCGATGCGGTGGCCAACTATTCGATCCGGGGCTCGCTGGAATTCACCGAGGAGTTGGCGGGCCACGTGCTCGAGCTCATGCCCGGCATCTCCCGGATGCGGCTGCTGCGCCAGTGGTCCGGCCTGTGTGACATGACCCCCGACTACTCGCCGGTGATGGGCTTCACCCCGGTGGACGGCTTCCTGGTGGATGTGGGCTGGGGCACCTACGGCTTCAAGGCCGCCCCGGTCTCCGGCGAGCAGATGGCCGAGGCCGTCGCCACCGGCCGGACCCCGAAACTGATCGCACCCTTCGCCCTCAGCCGCTTCGATTCCGGAGAGCTGGTGGGCGAGAAGGGCGCAGCGTCGGTGGGGCACTGATGGGCGCTCGAGTCTCTCAGTCGGCGGTGGGGCACTGATGTTGCTGGTGCCCTGTCCGAACTGCGGGCCGCGCAATTCTGCGGACCTGCGGTATGGGGGCGAGTCCCACGCTCGCCCCGACCCCGCCACTGCGACCCCCCAGCAGTGGCGGGGCTACCTCTACCTGCGCGACAACCCGGCCGGCTGGCTCCGGGAGAACTGGTACTGCCGGTCCGGTTGCCGCCGATGGTTCGCCCTCGAGCGCAACACGGCCACCAACGAGTTCCGGAACCCGCCCGCGCCCGGCGACAAACGAGGCGGCAAGGCATGACCATGAGCCGCCTGGGCGCCCAGCCCACCGAGGTGATCGACCGGACCGCCAAGCTGCGCTTCCGCTGGAACGGCAAGCGGTTCGACGGCTTCGAGGGCGACACCATCGCCTCGGCGCTGGCCGCGGCGGGGGAGCACGTCTTCTCGCGCTCCATGAAGTACCACCGGCCCCGGGGCATCCTCACCGCCGACTACTGGGATCCCAACCTGTTGGTGCAGGTGGGCGACGACCCCAACGTGCGGGCCGGCCATCGCCTGCTGGAAGCGGGCATGGACGTGCGGCCCCAGAACGTGTGGCCGTCGCTGCACCGCGACATCAAGGCGGCCAACGGCCTGTTCGGCCGCTTCCTGACGGCCGGCTTCTACTACAAGACCTTCATGCGCCCTGCGTGGCTGTGGCCCACCTATGAACGGGTGCTGGCCACGTTCGCACCGGGCGGGAAGATCGACCTGGACACCCCCCACCGCTACCACGACAAGCGCTACATGCATCCCGACGTCGTGGTGGCCGGGGCCGGCCCGGCCGGGATCGAGGCGGCTCTGGCCGCGGCTGCCGCTGGTGCCCGGGTGCTGCTCGTGGAGCACGAGCACGCGGTGGGCGGCCATCTGCGCTACAGCAGCAGCGACTCGGCGCGTGCCGCGCTGGCCGAGTTGCGGGCCGCTCTCGACGCCTCCGACGTGGAGGTTCTCACCAACTCCACCGTCACGGGCCGCTACGAGGACAACTGGCTCGGGATCGTCCAGCGCAACCACCCGATCGCGGTCGAACGGCTCATCAAGGCCCGAGCCAAGGTGCTGGTGGCCGCGCCGGGCCTCATCGAGAGGCCCTACGTGTTCTCGGGCAACGACCGTCCCGGCGTGATCACCTCGGGTGCGGCCCGACGCCTGATCAACCTGTGGGGGGTCAAGCCCGGCGAACGGGCGGTGGTGTTCACCGCCAACTCCGACGGCGATGCCGCCGCCGCAGACCTCGATCGGGTCGGGGTCGAGATCGCCGCGATCATCGACGGCCGCGACCAGAAGCGCGTCAGCTCGGCCGAGGGCTCGTCGAGAGCGCTGCAAGCCGTGGTGGCCGGCGGGAACCGCATCGAGGCCGACCTGCTCGTGGTGGCTGCGGGCTGGACCGCACCCACTTCGTTGCTCAACATGGCCGGTGACCGGCCGGTCCACGATCCGGCTGCTGCCCGCTTCTTCCCGTCGGATCCTCCCGGCAACGTCCTGGCCACCGGCGGGCTGGCCGGCGACGGCCGCATCGACGAGCTGCGGGCCCACGGCGCGGCGACCGGACGCCTGGCTGCGCAGCGAGCCGCCGCCGTGGCTCATCGACTGCAGGCGCTGACCGCCCGGGCCCGGCCGGTCGAGGGCAACGAACCCGCCTGGGCGCCCGACGAGCGCACTCCGCTGGGCCGCGACCCCCATCCCGAGCTGTACCGCTCGGACACCCATGGCATGGTCGATCTCTCCGAGGACGTCGGATCCAAGGATCTGGTGGCGGCGGCCCGGGAGGGCTACGACTCCGTGGAGCTGGCCAAGCGCTACACCACAGCCACCATGGGCCCCTCGCAGGGCAAGCTCGAGACGGTCAACACCGTGGCCGCCATCGCCGAGGCTCGGGGCGAGACCATCGCCCAGGTGGGCACCACCGTGTGGCGCCCGCCCTACGCGCCGCTCACTCTGGGCGCGCTGGCCGGCCGGGTGTTCGAGCCGGTGAGGGTGTCGTCGATCCATCCTTGGCACGAGGCCAACGGCGTGAGCACGATCCTCGCCGGCCAGTGGATCCGCCCCGACCACTACGGCGATCCCGCCGCAGAAGTCCGCAACGTGCGCACCAACGTCGGGCTGATCGACGTCACGCCGTTGGGCAAGCTCGACCTGCGCGGGCCCGACATCCCGAAGCTCCTCAACCTGCTCTACACCAACAAGTGGTCGAAGCTGCCGGTGGGCAAGGTGCGCTACGGGATGATGTGCGCCGAGGACGGTGTGGTGCTCGACGACGGCGTCACCGGCCGCCTGGCGGAGGACCACTACCTGATGACCACCACCAGCTCGGGTGCGGGCAGCGTGTGGGAGTGGGTCGAGAACTGGCTGCAGACCGAGCGCCCCGACTGGAAGGTGCACGTCACCCCGGTGACCACCGCCTACGTCAGCATCAACGTGGCCGGCCCCAAGGCGCGGGAGCTGGTCGGCAGGGTGACCGAGGGCGTGGACCTGTCACCCGAGGCCTTCCCCTACATGGAGGTCCGGCTGGCCACCGTCGCGGGGGTAGCCGGCTGCTTCATGTGGCGCATCGGCTTCACCGGTGAGCTGTCCTTCGAGATCCACGCCCCCTCGGGCCATGGCCTCCACGTCTGGGAGGCGCTCATGGACGCCGGCCAGGACCTCGGCGTCGGGCCCTTCGGGCTCGAGGGTCAGCGCATCATGCGCCTCGAGAAGGGCCACTTCATCGTCGGCCAGGACACCGACGGCCTGACCCTGGGCCCGAGCACCGGCCTGGGTCCGCTCATCAAGCTCGACAAGGACGACTTCGCGGGCAAGCCCGAACTGGCCTGGGCCGCCGACCGCAGCCTGCCCATGATCGTGGCCATACAAACCGACGACCCCAACGTCGTGCCCGAGGAGGCCGCCCAGATCGTGCGGGGCAACACCAACGAGATACTGGGCCGCATCACCTCGGCCCGGATGTCGCCCACCCTGGGACGGTCGATCTGCCTGGGCCAGGTGGAGCCCGAGCTGGCCGCGGGCGGCACCAAGGTGACCGTGCTGCTGGCCTCCGGCGAGCGCATCAGCGCCACCGTGATGGACCACCACGCCCACTTCGATCCGGCGGGGGAGCGTCTCCGTGGCTGAGTCGCCTGCCTTCGAGAGCCCGGTCGTGCGGAGCTACGAGTTCTCTTCTGGTGGCCCCCTCATGCTGACCGACGCCAGCCCCACCACCAAGTGGCTGGTGCGGGGTGAGGTCGGAGGCGCGGCCGCCGAGCGGCTCGACGCACCGTTCGGGTCGTCCAGGGACGCAGGGGGCGGAGCGCTCGTGCTGGGCTCCAGGCCCGGAGAGTGGATCGTCCTGGGTCCCGCCGACGCGGTGGCCTCGGTGGTGGCCGGCCTCGACGGGTTGGACTCGTCCGAGTTCCTGACCGCTCTCGACTGGACTCACGGTCGGGCCCTCTTCCTGGTCACCGGGACCGACGCGCCCCGGATGCTCGAGAAGGTGTGCAGCCTCGACTGGTCCGACGCGATGACGCCGGACGGCGCAGTGGCCTCCGCGTCGGTGGCCAAGGTCACCTGCGACATCGCCCGCCACGACGATGACGGCACACCCGCGTACATGATCTTCTGCGACCGCTCCTTCGGCCAGTACCTGTTCGACGCTCTCATCGACGCAGGTAACGAGTTCGGCCTGTCTGTCGGCCCTGCCGGCCCCTAGCCACTCGCCGCTAGACGGTCTCCCGCCTCTGCGCATTCCCGCTCCTGTTCGCTGCGCTCACGGGCCGCTCGGACCACGGCCTCGCTCTGCGTCTCGCGATTCTCGCATCCTGCGGCCGTTCGCTCGGCCTCTGGGGAAGCCAAGCGCGTTCAGACCGCCTATCCTCATGTCGCCGGGGCTAGCCGCTCCGGCGTCGTCCGGTCCGCCCCCCAACCGCTGATGGAGACGCGAAGTGGTCGAGGTACCTGAGTATCTGCTCGCACGTTCGCGTGAGCGACGAGCCGAGCTGACCGGGACCCCACCCCCAGACGCCGGCGATGCCTCGCCCGAGACCCCGTCGGCGGAAGCCCCGGCCGCAGCTGCGGCAGTGCCCGCCCCAGTCGCTCCCGCTCCCATTCCTGAGGCCGCCCCCCCGCCTCCCCCCGAGCCGGACCCGCCCTACGTGCAGGCCGCCCACGCCCGCAAGCGGATGCCGTACTGGGCTGCGTCGGTGATGGTGTTCCTGCCCATCTGGGCCATCTTCTACGTGGGAATGCTGGAACCGCCCGACTCCGAGGAGCTGGTGCTGGCCGACAACGGCGCCACCGTGTACAGCACATGTGCCTCGTGTCACGGCGCCGACGGCTCCGGCACGGCCACGGGCCGCCAGCTCAACAACGGCGAGCTGCTGCTCACCTTCGGCCCGGCGCCCGGTTTCGACGGTCTGGCCCACCACTTGTCCTGGGTGTATCTGGGCACGGCCGACACCAAGCGCCTGGGGCTCGACTTCTACGGCAACCCGGACCGGCCCGATGGCCAGCGCGAGGTGGACAGCTTCGCCAGCGGCATGAGCGGCTTCTCCAATCTGAGCCTGGAGGACCTGGTGTCGGTGGTGTACTACGAGAGGGTCGTCCACGGCGGCCTCGATGCTGAGACGGCCGCACTTGAAGAGGAGATGCTGCTTGCTCTGGTGGCCGATGCTCCAGCCTTCGAGACCGGCTCGCCTGACGAGATCAGCGCCCTGCTGACGGAATCCGCTTTGGGTCACGGCATCGATCTCGCCGCCGGCGAATAGCCGGTCGGGCCAGCCGAGGCCCACCCGAGTGACCTCCATGGACATCACGGCTACGACCGAATGGACGGCCCTGCACCGTCACGCCCGCGATCAGCAGGCGGCAGGCGTGGACCTGGCCGGACTGTTCGACGCCGACCCGGACCGGGCCGGTCACTGCACCTCGACGGTAGGCGATCTGGTTGTCGACTGGTCCCGGCACTTGGTCAACGACGGCACTGTGGAGCTGCTACTGGCTCTGGCCGATCGGGCTGGGGTGAGTGAGCGCATTGCGGCGATGCTGAGCGGTGAGCCGGTCAACGTCACCGAGGGCAGGCCCGTGCTGCACACCGCTCTGCGGGCTCCGGCTGGCGAGGCCGTTGTGGTCGGAGGGGTTGACGTGGCGCCGGCCATTGCCGCCGAACGTGACCGGACGGGCGCTTTCGTTCGGGCACTGCTCGCCGGGGAGCGGCGGGGGGCTACAGGGCTACCCATCCGCACGGTGGTGAACCTGGGGATCGGCGGTTCGCAGTTGGGTCCGGCCATGGCCCACCAGGCGCTGGCCGCGTTCCGCTCAGGTGGTGTGGAGTGCCGGTTCGTGTCGAACATCGACCCGGCTGCACTGGCTTCGGGCTTGGACGGCCTCGACCCGGCCGAGACGCTGTTCATCGTGGTGTCGAAGGGCTTCGCCACCGCCGAGACACTGGCCAATGCCCGCGCCGCTCGGGCCTGGGCCGCGTCGGTGCTCGGGTCTGAGGCCGCCAGCCGGCACTTCGTGGCGGTGACCGCGAATCGGGACGCGGCAATTGAGTTCGGCATCGAACCTGACGATGTGTTCGCAACGTGGGACTGGGTCGGCGGCCGCTTCTCGATGGGGTCGGCCGCGGGTCTGGCCGTGATGGCAGCCATTGGCGAGGAGAACTTCGCGGCGATGCTGGCCGGGATGAGGGCTGTTGATGAGCACGTGGCCGCGGGGCCGGCGGCCAGCGTCCCCATGCTTCTGGGCCTGCTGTCGGTGTGGTACCGCAACTTCTGGGGCTTCCAGATGCGGGCGGTGGTGCCGTACTCGGAGAGGCTGAGGCTGTTCCCGGTCTGGCTGCAGCAGGTGATCATGGAGTCCAACGGCAAGCGGGTCCGTCTCGACGGCAGCCCGGTGGGCTGCGAGACCGCCGAGGTGGTCTGGGGCGGGGTGGGCACCGACAGCCAGCACTCCTTCCACCAGTTGCTGCACCAGGGCACCACGGCCGTGCCCACCGACTTCATCGTGATGGCCCGCCCGGATGCAGACGTCGCTGGTGCTGCCGGGGCCGCCGAGCGCCACGAGGCCCTGGTGGCCAACTGCTTCGCCCAGGCTGCTGCTCTGGCTTTCGGCTCGCCAGCCGCGGAGGACGACTCCCACCGCGAACTGCCCGGCAATCGCCCGTCGACGGTGATCCTGGCAGCGGAGTTGACACCTCCGGTGCTCGGGCAGCTGGTGGCCCTATACGAGCATCAGACGGTGGTCCAGGGAGCCGTCTGGGGCATAAACAGCTTCGACCAGTTCGGCGTCGAGCTCGGCAAGACCCTGGCCGACGCCATACTCGACGACCTGCGTGCTGGTGCAGCCGAGGCTGGGACCTCCCACGACCCCTCCACCAGATCGCTGATAGCCCACTACCGCCGCCTGCGGGAGCTATAGCCACCCCACGCAGCTATCGATGCAGAGATTTGAACCGGCTGTGGACTCGGGGAGGTCTCAGGTCGATCCGGAGCCGCTCCAGTTGCTCCTTGGTGAAGTTCCTGCCTAGAAGCTCGACCAGCTCCTCCTGGCGGGGCTGGCCGAAGGCAAGGCGATACGCAGCGAGGGTCTTGCGCAACCTCGGCAGGGCCGCCGCTTCCCGGCTGAAGGGAATGCACGGCACAAGCCGCTCGATCCTCGCGGCACCCCGGTGGAACACCCAGTAGGGCACCATCTCGTCGTCATCGGCCCCTCTCGCGGCTACCGCGAGGTCGAAGAGCTCGCTCCAGGGGTCGGCCCCGGCGGCCAGTCCCTCATCGAGCAGGCTCGGCCCAAAGGTCGTCGCGATGTTGCGCCTCACCGCGTGGCCCTTGTACCGGTGGACCCGCCCCTCGCGCTGCTCCAGGTCGACGGGGTTGGACGGCAGGTTCCAGTGGACGACTGCATGGCACCAGAGATGGAAGTCCAGTCCCTCTTGGCCTACAGACGTGGAAGCGAGCACGAAGGGCCAGAACGGCGAGTTGAACGCCTTGGAGACGGCCTCGATGCGTGCCTCCCCTCCCTCGTCGAGGGTCTGGTGGCCGAAGGCGACCGCGAAGCGTGAGCGCATCCGGTGTGGATGCAGCTCGACGCCGGGGCCATCGCGCTCTCGGCCGGGAATGTCCACGCGATACGACGAGGTGCGAAGGTCCAGGGCGTCAGCGAGCTTGTAAGCGATCTCGTCCGCGGCCTCGACACGCTGATCCTCGGTGTTCAGGCTCAGAAAGCCGAGCCAGTCGCGCAGCACATGGCTGTGCTCGTCGAGCACCGCCTGAAGGTTGCCGTCGATGCAGTGCCGCAGCACCTCTTGCCAGTAGCGGGCGACACCCTCGTGGCCAGCACCGTTCTCGGGCTGGCCGCCAACGACGATCGCGGTCGTCTCGGGGGCACCGAAGAAGTTCCTGAGCGCGGCGCCCACCCACGCCGCGTTCGCCAAGACGCCCTCGTGGGAGATCTCCAGACCCACTACTGAGTTGATGGATCGCAGCGCGCACTGGGCCGGTCCGCCGACGGCCAGCTGGGCCAGCACCTGGGGGAGGTCGTCGGGAGGACGGCCGAGAGCCTCGACGCCCTGGTCGAGTACCGCTCGCGCCTCGGCCATGTGGGTGTGCAGCCCTTGTCCGTCGCTGCTGCCGCCGCCAAGGTAGTACGCGCCATGGGGGCCGAGCAGGACCTCGACGGCTGACGAGTGGCGTTCCTTGTCGAGAAACAGGGGCGCGGCCCAGTACCAGCGCTGGTCGATGGCCCCGGCATCGGGCGCATACCGGACCAAGGGCTCGACGGCGACGCCCATCCGGGCCTCGACATCGGCGATCAACTCGGAGGCTTGAGGGCGCTCGCGGCCCGCGCCAGTGTGTCCGGGTCCTGCGGCTCCGTGCGAAGGGGGAGCTGGCCGAGCACCGGAGGGTCTGGGATCACCGAGTTCGGCCAGGCTCGGGCTCGGCCAGGTCAGGATGAACGCGGTCATCGCGGCCGCTCGGCGGTCCCCGGATGCCTCTCCCGGTCTGGGTTCGGCACTGGTGCGTGCCGTAGTCCGAAGGTCCAGTCGGCCGCCGCCGCGGTGCGCGTAGTCGGCCGTGTAGTTGTGGTCGCGCCCGGCGAAGGCCTTTCGCTCGGCCTCGAAGCTCACCAGCGATGAGACGACTTTGGGCACTACGGTCCAGCCCGAGAAGATCAGCCGTTTGGTGAATCCAGCGGCCTCCGGCGATTCGTACACCGACCCGGTGTCGTAGTACCTCATCGACGCGGGCACCCATAGCAACTCGAAGGCGCGCCTGCGCTCTAGATCGTCGAGCAGCCAGCGCAGCCTTGCGTTCTGGGGGTCGATCTGCCGGTACTCCTCGACATCGTCCCAGCTCAGCAGGCCCGGCCCGGGATCGAGCGCCTCACCGTCGAACACGCCCCGCTCTGCCGCCTCCACGACCGCATGCTTCAGCTTGTACGCCTCCATGAAGTTGACGAGGTACGGCGCCGACTTCCAGTACTCGGTCGGCTCGTGGTGCGCCACCGCCTCGGCCAGGCCACCGATGCGCACGTAGGCGCGGAGGTCGTCAGGGCTCACCGCCGTGGGGGCCTCCGTCTCCTCGAGCATGCCGTCACGGTTCGGGGTGGCTGCCAGCCGTTCGGTACGGGCCATCACGCCGCGCAGATCAGCCTCGACGTCTCGGCAGATCGCAGTGGCCCGGTCGAGCGAGTCCCGCGACGTGAGCGCCGTGCGCAGTTCTCTGAAGCGGCCTTGGAGCCGCTCGACCCGGGCCGGGTCTCCGTACAGGAACGAGCAGGTGTCGAGGAAGTCCTTGTAGTGATCGCCCTCGAGTTCGCCCGAAGTGGTGTACATGCGGTATGGGGTCGCCGACAGCAGCAACGTCCGCGTCTGCTCGCCGGTATCGGGGTTCTGGTAGTCGAAGAGCCGCTGGGCCAGTTCAGCCGCCAGGTTCGTGGGTTCCGGCTGCAACAAGTCCTTGAACCGCTGGAACTCGTCGAGCACCACGAGATCCGGACGGAGCGCGTCGATGCCCACCAGCGCCATGATCCGGCGGACCTCCCCGATGAACTCGCTGCGTTGCACGCGAAGTTCCCATGGGATCCTCCGCTTGTAGGCGAGCCCGTCGACCAGTTCTTCGAACACGTCACGCAGGGGAGCCTGGCCGTCCGCCGCCCGGGCTCTGTCCGCTTGTTCGAGCCGACTGCCGAAGTGTCCGAGCGATCCCTCAATCTGAGGGCGGTACCACCTCTCCCAACTTCGTACCCACTGGTCCCGGTCGCGTCGGCTGCCGGACCGTAGGCCCTCCCAGAAGATGCGCTTGACCGGGGATCGACTCATGGCGCTCACCCCCCAATGGCCCCGCAGGAACGTGTAGGCCAGGCAGCGTTCGGGGAATGTGCCCGTGCTGCGACCAAACCGCAGCGAGGTTCCCGGTGTGATCGCCAGCAGGTTGATCCCGGTGCGCGTCTCGTCCCCGTCGTCGAGTTCGGCCAGCGGCAGCATGGTGAGTCGATCGACCCTCGCTACCGGCTCGATGCCCTTGGGGGCGAGCTTGCGGAGGTTCTGCCGGGCGATGGCCCCGTTGGAGCAGACGTAGACGATGTCGTGGCGCTCGTCGCCGGAGTGGTGGAGGTGTTCGATCACCTGGGCGATCACGCCCTTGGCGACGTGGGTCTTGCCCAGTCCGACCTCGTCGGCCACCAGGAACCGGAGGGCGGGGTTGTCGTCGGCGAACATGCGCTCGAAGGCCCAGCAGGCGGTCCGCCGCTGGAAGTCCTTGAGGTCGGCGAGCACCGCCTTGGCGTCGATGGCCTGCCCGCTCATCGCGCCGGCCCCTCTGTGGTTGCCACCTGGTTGATCATTTCCCATAGCTCGGCGAAGCCCGGCGGGAGGGCGTCGTCAGCGGCCAGGTCCGACACGAGCGGATGGAGTCCGGCCAGCTTGCCGGGGTCGTGTCTCATGGTCCTCAGCAGTCTTTCCAGCACCGGGAAACTCATGGGGCCGCCGCCGTCCGGGGTGCCCGGCTCGTCGCTGATCCGCTCGATGGTGTCGAGCAGGCCGAACTCTGCAGGGCCCTCTTCGAGCAGCGCCATGAGGTAGCGGAAGAATCGCTCTGCGTTCCCGACGAGGAGCCGAAGCAGCAGACGATCACGCTGCGCGGGCACGCCGGTGAGGGCGGCCGGCACGACGAAGCGGCTCATCGTGCCGTCGGTGTGGGCCAGCTCGAAGGCGAGGAAGCCGCTGAGGTTCTCCAGACTGGTATCGAAGCGCTCCTCCAGCGGCCTGCCTGCGGCGACGATGCGCCGGTTGCCGGCGACGGTGAGCGGCCAGCAGTGAATCGTCACGTCAGTGGGCTCGGGCATCGGCTCGGTCGTCCGGTAGGTGACCGCCCATCCGTCGCCTCCCTCGGTGACGTGTCCCTCGATGGCGAGGCGTGCGACGGCGTGGCGCCAGCGGTCGAGCGATGTCTCCCCGTCCGGCTCGTCGGGCTCGCCCGGACGGTAGTCGTAGAACAAGTCACGCAGGCCCGGCTCGTCGTCGGTGCCGCCGCAGAGCCGGTCGATGCCGAGCGCATCGATGGATCCTGCCAGTTCCACCAGGATCTCGACGTTGCTGTTGAACGCCGGGCCGGTGGCGTTGGCCGACCCCAGGAACAGGCGGGCGTGGCCATCGTCCTCGAAGGCGAAGACCTTGGCGTGCAGCCCGACGAGCGGCCGTCCGGGGTCGGAGCGCGACAGATCCTCCCCATCGGAGCCCAGGTCGGACGCACTGCCGTCGTCGAAAGCGTGGACCTTCTCGACCATGGTCAGCGAGTCCGGCTGGAGGCGGTTGAGCTGGTCGAGCTGCTGCGGGCTGCTGACCAACTCCTCGATGCGCACCGGGTGTACCCGGGTGAAGAAGCCGTGGCTGACGAAGGGTGAGATGATCAGAGAGCGCCCGGCGCCGGACGGCAGTGGCGATGGCTTGCCGGTCAGGCCAAGGACGTGAACCTGCAGATCGTCGACGCCCGGAGGCAGAGCGAATACGGCTTCTTGGAGCGCGGTCGAGAGCGAACGCACACGCGCCCGATGGTCGGCGGCGACGCGATCTGTGGACCGTTGCAGGAGCGCCTCGAACAACTCGCCCACTGGGGCCAGGAGCACTCGGCCCGATCCGGTGGCCTCGTCGAGGCGCACCATCGTGTCCCAGCTCGCGTCGAAGGTGAGATTGCGGCTGCCGATCAGCACCCGCAGGCGCCTCTCGGGCGGGCGGCCGCCCGGCGGGTCGTCGGCGGCCTCGTAGCGGAGCACCCACACCTTGGGGTGTACGATGCCGCCGCGGGGGGCCGTGACAGGAACGACCGTCCGCTCCAGGAAGGCGAACGCCCGGCGCGACGGAGGCAGACCGGTCTCGCCGGCCTGGCTGAACACGGTCAGCTTGCTGGCGTGAGCCCGCAGCGCATGGATGAGCTCGATGGGCTGGTACGTGTCGCCGCCGGCATCGGAGATGCCACTGCCGGTCTCAGTGGTGTCGCCGCCGGCATCGGGGGCGACGCTGGTTCGGCCTGAGAATGCGAGCGCGGCAGGCGCGGCCAGCAGCGCCCGCAGGTCGAGGGTGTACGTCACGGCCATGGCCGACTCGAAGCCGAAGCCGGCCGGCGGACGCATCGCATCGATGAGTGTGAGGCGGTTGGCGGGTTGCAGCATCAGGCTCCGGCCTCCGCAAGATCCTTGAGGTATTGCTTGGTGATAGACCACCGATAATCGAGCTGGCCACCGGTGGACGTCTGGGTCCAGTCCTCCAGGGCGGCTCGGTGGGAGAGCCGGGCCCTCTTCGACTTGAGTCTCCGCTCTCGCTCGCGGATGAGCCGGTGGACATCCTGGTTCTCGCCGAACCCGGTCGGGTCGTCCACGGCGCGCCGGGCCATCTGGTCCCAGAAGTGCAGCGTGCTGCGGGCGATGCGGTAGTCGGTCAGCATTTGCCAGAACTCCGGTGCATTGTCCACCCAGGCGAGCAGCGTGTCGTGGCGGTTGTCGACCGATCGGCTCCAGTCCACGAGTCGGCCTGTCTGGTTCTCTTCAAGACTCTCCGTGTCCCAGCCGAGTTCCTTGCTCGCTGCCCGGGCTGCCAGCACGTTGTAGACGAGATGCGGTCCGTGGGTCAGTTCTGAGAAGCAGCGGGCGTGGTGCAGAACCTCGGCGAGGCGGCTGGGGAGTTCGGGTGCGTCCACGAGCCACGGGTAGTCGACGTCGATCATCACGTCGGGCATGCCTGACAGGACGGCTATCAGGGTGTGCGGATGGAGCCGACGGATGCCGTCAGCCAGGACCTGCGCCTCGTCGGGCCGAAGCTCGAAGCCGATGTCAGATTCCAGGAAGCGGTCGGGCGGCGCTGGAATGTCTGCCCACATCGGCGCCAGCGGATCGGTGGCATAGCCGTCGTCGTCGCGCTCGGGCTGGAGCCGTCCCAACGCTGCCGCGCGCTGGCCGTACTCGGCGATGCTCAGGTCGAGTCGCCGGATGCCCCATGCCTTCATGCTTCCCCAATAGATGTCGCTCGGCATCCTCCTGAGGTTCCGGCCCGCGCGGGAGCCGATCACGCCTTCGGCCTTCCCGCGACGGAGGCAGTCGATGAGGCGGGCCTCGGCGTCACGCAGCCTGCGAGCGAAGTCAGTCGGCGGCACGCGATCGACTTCGAGGCGTTGGAAGATCCACGGCAGGAAGATGAGGTAGCGGAGTCGGGTCTGGACGGTCGAGGTGCCCGGGGTGAGCATGTCTGAGAAGGCGTCCCGTATGGAGCCCAGGCCGAGCACGTCGAGGGTGCCGGGTTCTTCGAGCGATCGCAGCAGCGTGGCCACGCGCTCGCTCGCGGCGGCATCGAAATCGAGCCAGCCAAGCGAGGAGTCCGGCACGTAGTCGGTCATCTGCGCAAGTCAAGCACTGATGTGCGACATGAGGCTGCGCCCGGTGGCCGTAGATGGTCTTGTCATGATATTTCGTGAGTATCTATGGATGTTTGTCATACCCTCCATCTAATTTGACAGACATGGAAGCAGGGATCGAATCGGTTGTCGCCGGAGGCGCCGGGTGTGTGGGCTGTAGCGGCGATGTAGAAGTGGCGGCTCTCGGCTACGACGAACTGGTGGAGCGGATGGCGGAGTTGGGTCGACAGCGGGCGCGGGTCGAGGCGTCGCTGGCGGAGACCGCGGCCGAGATGCATCGCCGTGCTGGGGGTAGGGCCGTGGCGGCGATGATGCGCGAGCGGCTGCACCTATCGGCCCGCCAGGCGACCGCGGACACCGAGCTGGCCGCGTCACTGGCTGAGTTCCCGTCGACGGTGGCGGCTTGGCGGGCCGGGGAGATCACCGCGGGTCATGCTCGGGTGATCGCTCGGGTGGCGGCTGATCCCGACCATTGCGATGAGCCGGCTCTGTTGGAGATGGCCCGGGGCTATCCGGTGGACATGTTTGCCCGCATGACCCGGAGCGTGATGAAGCCGGGCGTGTCATCTGAGGAGCGCAACCGCCAGCACGAGAACCGGTGGGCGTCGCTGGTTCAGGACCCCGACGGGTCCTGGCGTCTGTCGGCCTATTTCGATGCCGACGACGGCAAGCGCGTCAGTGTGGCCTTCAACGCCATGGTGCGCACCTACCGCACGGGCGCCACCGTGTATGGGTCCGGTCCCATCAAGGGGCTCACCTCCCAGCAGCGCCGGGCCGACGCGCTGGTCAATCTGATCACCGGTGAGGGTCCCCACCATCGTCCCAAGACCACGCTGTTGCTGATCGCCGACTACGACACCGTCGCCCGCGAGCTTCGAAACCTGCGATATGACGACGGCCTGCCCGTCGCCGCTGACCGGATCGTCGATCTGGCCGCACAAGCCAAGATCCTTCCCGCCATCTTCAACGCCGTGGGCGACCCGCTGTGGCTGGGACGCGCCCAACGCGACGCCAGCGCGGGACAGCGCATCGTGCTCGCCGCCCGCGACGGCGGCTGCGTCAACTGTGCGGCGCCGGTAGAAGGGGGCGAACCCCACCACATCGAGTGGTTCAGCCGGGGCGGACCGACCGACATCGACAACCTCGCCTGGTTGTGCGAGCGCTGCCACCACCTCATACACGACGACGGCTGGCAACTGCACTCCGACGGCGGCCAACTCACACTCAAACCGCCGGCACGGCCGATAACCCGACCACGCTCCCGGCCCGGCGCCGACCGTCAGAACGGGCACGACAGCCGCTCCCGGACCGATGTTCGTGTCCGGCCAGAGCGCAACCCGGTTCTGCGGACCTGAGGAGTGGGGTCGCGCCAGTGGGCGCAGTCGGCCGGTCGGCTTCGTGTCAGCGGGTGAAAATGAGCTGGAACTCCATGATTCCGTGATCCTCGACTGAGATGACTGCGATCGACGTCGGCGTGTCGACGCCGTAGTCACTGAAGACGACCGGGCTGGAGCCGACCGTCACGATGCTCTCGCCCACCAGCTGGGCCTGCAGGTCGAAGACGGCCCGTTTGGTGACCCCCCTGATGGTGAGGGCGCCTTCGGCCGACCCGGAGAAGGCCTCTCCATCGGCCATGCCCGCAGGCAAGTCCAGGGGCTCCACGAGCGTGAACATCGCCTGCGGGAACTCCTTGGTGTTGAGTGACCCGCGGGCATGGCTGTCGCGGTGGCTGTCGTCGGTTCGCAGCGTCGCCATGGTCACCTCCACTGCGGCCGCTACCAACCTGCCGCCGCTGAGCTCCATCGAGCCGGTCACATCGGCAGTGCGCCCGACCGCGGTGTTCTCGCCCAAGCCGCCGGCCAGCACCTCCGCCACGCGGTAGCCGGCGAAGCTGACCGCGGGGTTGTCCAGCAGGTCGAAGGCACTCTCGGCCACCTGGACGGTCCAGACTCCGGAGAGGTGGGCCAGAGGGTCGATCTCCTGCTCTGCCGTTGCAGTCCCGGTGGTGGAGTCGTCGTCGGTCGAGGCGTTCTCATCGGCGGCCGCGTCGGCGCCGACGCCCGTAGCGGCAACGGAGTTATCGCCGCTACTGTCGTCTGTCGTGTCGGCGGGCACCTCGGTTGTTGCTGGTGCGATTGTGGACGGCGCGGTCGTCGCCGAGTCGTCGCCGCTGCTGTCTTCTGTCGTGTCGGCGGGCACTGCAGTTGTCGTCGGTGCGATTGTGGACGGCGCGGTGGTCGCTGGGGGGTCGCTGGTTGCGTCCACGGATTCGACTGCTTCGATCTGGGCGACGACCGATGCCAGGTCAACAGCCGCGGGTGCCTCGCCCCGCTGGAACCACCACACCAGCCCGCCCGCCGCCACGAGCCCGACAGCCGCGGCCAACGCCACTGTGATAGTCCATCCCCGTCTGCTCATGTGGGGGTCTCCCCGCTGCCTCACCGGGACAGTAGGCCCCAGCCGCCCGACTGCGGTCAGCGGGTGAAGAGCAGCTGGAACTCCATGATCCCGTGGTCCTCTACCGACACGACTACGGGTGCGGTCGGCGCGGTGACGCCGTAGTCGCTGAACACCACGTCGCTGGAGCCGACCGCCACGATGATGTCGCCCACAAGCTGGGCTTGCAGGTCGAAGGCGACCCGGTTGGTTACGCCCTTGATGGTCAGGTCTCCCTCGGCCGAACCCGAGAACGCCTCGCCGCCGGCCATGCCGGCCGGCAGCTCCACCGGCTCCGCCAGGGTGAAGATCGCCTTGGGGAACTCGCTGGTGTTCAGAGCACCGTAGATCCTGCCGTCGCGGAAACTGTTGTCGGTCCGCAGCGTGGACATCGTCACCTCGACGGTGGCGGCCACCAGTGCCGTGTCGCTCAGCTCGATCGAGCCCGAGACGTCGGCGGTGCGGCCCACCGCGGTGAAGTCGCCGATGCTGTTCAGCACCTCGTCCACCCGGAACCCGGCGAAGCTCACTGTCGGCTCGCCCAGAAGGTCACCGGCGCCCTCGGCCACCTGCACGGTCCACACTCCGGCAAGACCACCGGGGGCGTCGATCGTCTGGTCTGCCGAGGCCGTTCCCGTGTCGGTCTCTGCGCTGGCTCCACCGGTCGCGTCCTCGGCCACGGCCGTGTCACCGGCGTCGGCCGCTGACACGTCCTCGCTGCCGGTGCTCGATGCGGAGCCGACGTTCTCGGTGTCGTCGGCGGATCCGGTGGCCGTTATCTCGTCGGGACTGTCGTCAGTGGATCCGGTGGCTGACGGCTGTTCGGCACCTTCGTCCGCCTCGATCCGGGCGACGGTCGTCTCCAGGTCGACCGCCTCGGGGGCTTCGTCCCGGGTCAGGAGATACACCGCCACCACGACGACGATCAGCACTACAACGGCCACAACCGCGCCGATGACGATCTTGATGCGCCTCATCCTTCCGAGCCCCTCTCCATCTCCCTGGCCGTAGCGGCGGCGGCGGCCACAGTTGCTTCGATCTCGACCTCGGTGTGGGCCAGCGATGGGAAGATCGCCTCGTAGGCGCCCGGCGCGAAGGCCACACCCCGCCGCAGCATCCCGTGGAAGAACGGCGGATAACGCCCGTTATCGGCCGCCTTGCGGGCCTCATCGAAGTCACGGGGAGCGTCCTCGGCAAAGAACAGGCCCAGCAGCGGGCCCACCCGGGGAACCACCGCAGTCACGCCCGCCGCGGCGAAGGCTCCGGCCAGCCCCTCCTGCAAAGCGGCTGCGGTGGATTCCAGCCGCCCGTAGGCGTCGTCGTCGAGCAACCCCAGCACCGCCAGCCCGGCCGCGGTGGCCAGCGGGTTGCCCGACAGTGTCCCCGCCTGGTACACGCCGCCCAACGGCGCCAGCCCGGACATGATCTCCGTCGAGGCTCCGAAGGCACCCACCGGCAGCCCCCCTCCGATGACCTTGCCGAAGCACCAGATGTCGGGCTGCACCCCATACCACTCGGCCGCACCGCCCCGGCAGAGCCGGAAGCCGGTGATCACCTCGTCGAACAGCAGCAGGGCGCCGACCGCGTCGCAGGCGTCGCGCAGGCCCTGGAGGAAGCCGGGCTCCGGCGCCACCAATCCCATGTTGGCCGCCACCGGCTCGACGCACACCACCGCCACCGACTCGTCCAGTTCGGGCACCACGTTGTAGGGGGCCACGATGGTGTCGGCCACCGCGCCGGCGGTCACTCCCTCCGATCCGGCCAAGCCCTGCTGGGCCACGCCCGATCCGCCCGCCACCAGCAGGGAATCGCTGTGGCCGTGGTAGCAGCCGGCGAACTTCACCACCGTCGGGCGTCCGGTCACGCCCCGTGCGAGCCGCACCGCCGACATCACCGCCTCGGTTCCGCTGTTGGTCAGCCGCACCATCTCCAGGCCCGCCACCCGCGCGCACATCTCCTCGGCCATCAGCACTTCGTCGCGGGTGGGCGCGCCGTAGCTGGTGCCCCGCCCGGCCGCCTGCCGCACCGCTTCGACCACGGCCGGATGGGCGTGGCCGCAGATGCCCGGCCCGTAGCTCTGCACGTAGTCGATGTAGCGGTTGCCCTCCACGTCGTAGACGAGCGGGCCGGAGGCCTCGGCTACGAAGTAGGGGGTGCCCCCCACCGAGCGGAAGGCCCGCACTGGCGAGTTGACCCCGCCTGGGATCACCCGCTGGGCCCGCTCGAACAGTGCCTCGTTGGTGGGGGCGAGGTCGCTGCTCACGGCAGTGCCTCGTTGATGTCGCCGGCGCGTTCCGGTTCGCTCATTGCAGGGCTTCGGCCAGGCGGCGGGCGAAGTAGGTGAGCACCACGTCGGCACCGGCCCGGCGGATGGCGAGGACATGCTCGTGGGCCACCGCGTCACCGTCGAGCCAGCCCCGCTCGGCCGCGGCGCACACCATGGAGTACTCCCCGGACACGTGGTAGGCGGCCAGCGGCACATCGAAGGTGCGACGCGCCTCTGAGATCACGTCGAGGAAGGACAGCGCCGGCTTCACCATCACCATGTCGGCGCCCTCGGCCAGATCCAAGCGGATCTCCTCGAGGGCCTCCCGGGCTCCGGCCACATCCTGCTGGTAGGTCCGGCGGTCACCGCCGCCCGCGATGGTCACGTCCACGGCGTCGCGAAACGGCCCGTACAGCGCGGTGGCGTACTTGGCCGAGTAGGCGAGGATGGCAGTCTGCTCGAAGCCCGAGCCGTCGAGCGCGGCGCGGATGGCACCGACCTGGCCGTCCATCATCCCCGAAGGGGCCACGATGTCGGCCCCCGCGGCCGCCTGGGCCAACGCGATGCGGGCGTAGATCTCCAGGGTGGCGTCGTTCTCCACGTCGCCCCGGCCGTCGAGCACCCCGCAGTGTCCGTGGTCGGTGTACTCGTCCATGCACAGATCGGCGATCAACACGATGTCGTCTCCGAGATCGGAGCGCAGGTCGGCCAGGGCCACCTGCACGATCCCGTCGGGATTCCAGGCCTCCGACCCGATGTGGTCCTTGTGCTCGGGAACGCCGAACAGCACCACCGCGCCGATCCCGAGAGCGTGAAGCTCCGCGACCTCCGCCCGCAAGGACTGCCGGGTGTGCTGGAACTGGCCCGGCATCGAGACGATGGGCTCGGGTTCGTCGATCCCCTCCCGCACGAACAGCGGCGCGATGAAGTCCGCCGGATCGAGCCGGTGCTCGGCCACCAGCCGTCGCAGAGCCGGGGTCCGGCGCAGCCGACGCATGCGCCGCTGCGGGAAATTCACCCTGCGAGGCTACCCAGCGTCGTCGGGCGCCGACCACGGGCGGGCGTGGCCGACCAGCGCGGCCACCACGCCGTCGATGGTGTGCTCGGATGCCTCCACGGTGACTTCGAGGCCGTGGGAGGCTGCGGTGGCTGACGTGGCCGGGCCTATGGAGGCCACCAGGGGCGGGACCGCGTCGGCGCCGACCTCGTCCACCAGACGCGTGACCGTGGACGACGAAGTGAACACCACACCGTCGGAGGCGGCCACCGCCCGACGCTGGTCGTCGGTCAGGCGGGCGGCCACGTTCCGGTAGGCGGCCACGTCCAGCACCTCCCAGCCGGCGTCTCGCAGGCTGTCGGGCAGCACCGGGCGGGCGACCGCGGCCCGGGCCAGCACCACGAGGCTGCCGCTGCGCCCGGAGCCGGGTGCGGGGAACGCTTGCACCAAGCCCTCAGCGATCGATCGGTCGGGCACCAGCCGCACGGTCAGCCCCACCGCGGCGGCCCGGGCTGCGGTCCCCGGACCGATGGCCGCAACGTTGACGCCGGTGGCCAGCGGCCCGGCGGCGGCCGCTCGCTCGGCCCCGTTCGGGCTGGTGACCACCAGCCAGTCGCCCCGTTCCAGCCGGGCCAGCGCCGCCCGCAGTCCGGCTCCCCCGTCAGCAGGATCGGTGATGGCGATCACCGGGGCGCTGACCACCTCGGCCCCGGCCGCGGCCAGACCGTCGGTCAAGGGCTGGGCCTGGCGGCGCGGCCGGCAAACCACGATCTTCAGCCCGGCCAGCGGCTTGGGGGCTTGAGGCCGGGGCCGCGCCGGGCTCATGGGGCCGCTCCCATGAGCTCCCGGCCGCCGCATTCGTCCAGCAGGTGCCGGGCCACGGACCGGCCCAGCGTCTCGGGATCACGGCCCCGGCGGGTGTCGCGGACGAGCTCCCGGCCGTCGAGCGACGCCACCAGCCCGGTCAGCTCCAGACCGCCGCCTGGAGCGTCGCCGGCGTGGGCGCCGGCCGGCAGGCTGCAGTCGCCGCCCAGTTCGGCCAGGAAGGCCCGCTCCGCGTCGACCGCCCGCCGGCTCGGCCCGTGTTCGGTGGCGAGCAGTGTCTCGAGCACGGTCCGGTCATCGGCTCGGCACTCCACCGCGATGGCTCCCTGCCCGACCTGGGGCACGAAGACGTCCGGTTCGAGCACGTCGAGCACGTCCGGTTGGAGCCCCAGGCGCTGCAGGGCCGCGGCGGCCATGACAATGGCGTCGAAGTCGGCGGCCTTGTCGAGCCGGGTGGCGATGTTGCCCCGCAGCTCGGCGAAGGACAGGTCGGGCCGCATCCAAGCCAGTTGGGCCTTGCGCCTGACCGAGCCCGTGGCCACCGTCGCGCCGGCAGGCAATTCAGCCAGCCGGCAGCCCACCAGGGCGTCCCGCGGGTCGCCTCGCCTCGGCACCGCGGCCAGTACCAAGCCCTCAGGAGTCGACGACGGCAGGTCCTTGGCCGAGTGCACTGCGATATCGGCCCGTCCGTCGAGCACGGCGGCCTGCACTTCCTTCACGAACACGCCCTTGCCGCCCATGGCATGGATCGGGTCGTCGGGTCGCCGGTCACCGGTGGTGGACACCACAACCGGATCGGTTGCCACCCCGCCGGCCTCGGCCAGCAGCCCGGCCACGATGCTGGTCTGCCGGAGGGCCAAGGCACTGCCCCTGGTGGCCGCTCTCAGAGGCCGACCGGTCATGGTGCCGCGTCTACAGGTCGAACAGGTCGCGTAGTGCTTCGGCCAGCCGGTCGCCCCGGGCGTGGCCGGCCGCGTCCTTGAGCCGGATGGTCGGCTCGTGGAGAAGCTTGTTCACCACGCCGCGCAGCAGGGACTCCACCGCGGCGCGCTGGGCGGGCGAGAGATCGGCGAGGCGCGACGCATGGCGGTCCAGCTCGCTCGCGCTGAGAAGCTCCGCTCGGCCCCTCAGCGCCGCGATGAGCGGAGCGACCTCACGGGCCGATGCCTCGGCCAGGTAGAACTCGGCCTCTTCGTCGATGATGGCCCGTACCGAGTCGATCTCCTGGGTGCGACCGGACCGTTCCCGTTCCACGAAGTCGCCCAGGTCGTCCATGTCGAGCAGGGTCACGCCGGGCAGTTCCCGAGCGGCGGGTTCCACGTCGCGGGGCACGGCCACATCGACGATCAGCAGCTCCGCGCCCGCTCGTCGGGCCATCACCGCGTCGATGTCGCTGTGTTCGAGGACGATCTCGGTGGCTCCGGTGGTGGTGATGGCCACGTCGGCGCTCACCAGAGCAGTGTCCAGCTCGGCCAGGGCCACGGCCCGCCCGCCGCACAGCTGCGCGGCGGCTACGGCCCGCTCCGGCGTGCGGCTCGCTACGGCTATGTCGCCGGGGTGGGCGTCGGCCAGGGACTTGAGCGTGCCCGCGGCCACCTCGCCCGCGCCCAGCACGAGCACCCGGCGGCCGGCCAGACCCCCGAGCCGCTCGTCGGCCAGAGCGACCGCGGCATGCGACAGGGAGGCGATGCCGCGGGCGATGCCGGTCTCGGTGCGGGCCCGCTTGCCGGTCTCGACCGCGCGGCGGAACAGAGGCTCGAGCACCGCCCCGACTGTGCCCTCCGAACGGGCTGCCTGCCATGCGTCCCGCACCTGGCCAAGCACCTCATGCTCGCCCACCACCACCGAGTCGAGCCCGGCGGCCACGGTGAACAGGTGCCGCACCGCGTCGGCGTCGTGGTGGGCGTACAACTCGTCTCCCACGATCTCGGGCGGCAGCCCCGAATGGCGGGCGATCAGCTCCCGGACGTCGGCGTAGCCGCCGTGGAAGCGCTCAGCGTAGGCGTAGACCTCGATGCGGTTGCATGTGGACAGCAGCACCGACTCGCTGAGGTGCTCGGCCGCAGCGAGGTCGTGGAGGGCCTTGGGGAGGTCGTCGGGCGCGACCGTCATCCGCTCGAGCAGGCCGAGCGGCGTGGCGCGGTGATTGCAACCGACCACTACCAGCGACATCGAATCGGATGCTATCGCTGCCCGGCGGCCGGCGGGCAGCCCGAGTCGGGGTCAGCGGGCCAGAAAGAAGAGCTGTAACACCCCGGCCACGACGATGATGGCCAGCAGCGCCACGATGGCGATGGTGGTTCCCGGTCTCATGGCTGGCCTCCTTGCTCCTGCGACCCTGCAGCCACGCCGGCCCGGGGACTGAGTCCGACCGACGTCACCACCGTCGGGCTGCCAGTCCGGCGGTCGCCGGCCGCGGCGGGGGCGAGGCGCACCTCGGATCCCTCGTGCAGCCCAAGCTCGTCGGCCGCGGAGCGTTGGGGCAGGGCCAGCGACACCAGCCCGCTCGAGTCGGTGACGAGACCGACGCGTCCCGGCGGCACGTCCGCATAGGCCCGGGCTCGCTCAGCCGTTCGCAGGTCTTCTCCAGCCGTCACCTGCAGCAGAGTGCCGGTGGCGGCCATCTCGTCCACTTCGGCCGGATCGATGTTGAGCTGGCAGTTGCCGAAGCGGTCCACCCACAGCACCTCGGCCACCAGGTCGTCGCCGTCGCGCCGGCTCACCGGCAGCATTCCGGGAGTCAGCGTGGCCACGTCGACGGCCGGCCCAAGATCGCTCAGCGGCACCCCACGGCAGAGGTGAGCGGCCGCCGGGGCGAACACGTCACGGCCGTCGAAGGTCGAGCCCAGCTCGTCGAGGTTCTCCAGCCGGTAGTCGGCGTTGGCCAGTTCCACCGCCCGCCCGGCCCCGCCGACGAGGGCCACCACGGGGGCCAGCAACCCGTTGTCCGGTCCGACCAGCACCGAGGCGCCGTCGCCCACCTCCACCGCCACCGGCCGGCGATCGGTGCCCACCCCGGGGTCGACCACAGCCAGAACCACACCCGGCAGCAGGTACTGGGCGGCCCGGGCCAGCGCCAACCCGCCGGCTCGCACGTTGCAGGGCGCGATGCCGTGGGTGACGTCCACCACCCGCACATGGGGCGCGATGGCCGCGATGACCGAGTGGACCACCCCGACGAACTCGTCGCCGTGGCCGTAGTCCGACAGGAACGAGATCGTGTCGTAGCCGCCGCCCGAGCCGCCGGAGCCGGCCGGCGACGATGAGCTCCCGGTCACTGGCCCAGCTCGCGGGAGCGGCGAGTGGCTGCCTCGACCACCCGGTCGATGAGGTCCATGAAGCCGGCTTCGTCGAGCACGGCCAAGCCCGCGGCGGTGGTGCCGCCGGGGGAGGTGACGTTCTCGCGCAGGCGGCCCGGGTCCTCCCCCGACTCCGCCAGCAGCGTGGCCGCCCCCAGCAGCGTCTGGCGTACCAATGCGTCGGCCACCGCAGGATCGAGGCCCTGAGCGGTGCCCGCGGCCCGCAGCGCCTCGGCCAGCCGGAACAGGTACGCGGGGCCGCTGCCCGACAGGCCGGTGACCGCGTCGAGGTCGGCTTCGGCCACCACCACCACCGTTCCCACCGCCTCGAGAATGCTGCGGGCCCATTCCAGGTCTTCGGGCCCGGCCGCCGATCCACCGGCGATGGCGGCCGCGCCCGCCCCGACCAGCGCCGGGGTGTTGGGCATGGCCCGCACGACCGGGGTTCCGGCCGGCAGGCCGGCCTCGATTGCCTCCGTGCGCACCCCCGCCGCGATGGACAGCACCCGTGCGGTTGCCGCCGCGGCCAGCGCGGGCAGCACCGCGGCCACCACATCGGGCTTCACTGCGATCACAGCGCCGATCCCGTGGAGCGGTTCGGTGGAGACCGACACGCCGGGTGTCGCGGCCGCGACGGCCTGCCGCCGGGCCGGGTCGGGCTCCACCACGTGGAGCTCGTCCGCGTCGGCCCAGCCGCTGGACACGAGGCCTCCGAGCAGGGCCTCGCCCATCTTTCCGCCGCCGATCACCTGCAACCGGGCCATGGGGCCATGCTAGGGCCAGGCCCCTGTTCTCAGCCGATGCTGGTGCTGTGGCGGGTGGTGATCTGGAGGTCGCGGCGGATCACCCCGGTCAGTGCTGCGATGACAATGATCCCGCCGAACACCTGGGCGATCTTGATCGGCTCGTCCAGGAAGGCGGCGGCGAGGACCATCGTGAGCGGAGGCGCGCCCAGAAGGGCCATCGACGAGACGGTGATCCGCACATGCTTGTGGGCCCAGTTCATCAGCAGATGGCCCGATCCCGGAACGGCGACCAGCGCGGCCACCCACAGCCAGGCGGTTGTATCCGGCCAAGACAGGCCGTCACCGGTCAGGACGGCCGGCGGGGTGACCACGACCATGGCGACAATCCACGCCACCGCTTGGAATTCCAAGGCACCGACCTTCTGGCGGGCCTCCTTGGCCAGCGCCATCTGGGCGGAGAAGCACAGCAGGGCCAGCACGGCCAGCCCGTCGCCGCGCAGGCTCCAGGTGGGCACCGAGGCCGAACCGAACAGCACCAGCGCGGTGCCGGCCAGCGCGGTCGCCACCAGCGCCAACAGCTTGAGCGAGACCGGTTCGGCGAACCGGTGTACCGCCGCCCAGATCAACACGATGGGCACCAGCGACACGATCATGGCCACGTTGGTGACGGTGGTGGACTTGATGCTCTGGTAGAACGCGATGTACCACAGCCCGAGCATCACCGCGGAGGGCAGGCAGGCCCGCACCTGGGGCCACGTCACCCGGCCCCGCCGGGCCAGAACGACCCCTCCGTAGACGAGAGAGCTCAGAACCAACCGCCAGAAGGCCAGTTGCACTGCGCCCAGGTCCACCTGGCGCACCAGGATGTTGCCGAAGCTCCAGCACACCACTGCGCCCGTTACCGCCGTCAGGCCCATGGGGTGCCACTGCGTGGCCCGTGACGACATGGCGGCAGTCATGCGGGGTGGGTGGGGGCCGGGTTCAGGCGCCGACGGCTCTGATGGCCCGACCGGTGGTGCCTGCCGGCAGCAGGCGGGCATGGGCGTCGGCGTCGGCTCGCAGCACCGCATACAGCGCCTCGCCCATGGGGGCTACCCGGTCGATGCTGGTGTCTACGTGCAGCATCATCGACTCCTGGGTGGCGGCCAGCGCGCCGTCGCCGCTGCGACGCAGCTCGTGGAAGAGGTGGACCCGCTTGGGATCGGCCCCCGCGACCGTGGTGTCCACCGCCAGAGCGGTGCCGGGGGCCAGTTCGTCGACGAAGACGATGTGGGTCTCCACCGTGTAGAACGATCCGCGGGTCGCAGTCCGGTAGTGCTCGTCGAAACCCATCCGGACGAGGTACTCGTCGCTGGCCATGCCGAACACGACGCCGTAGAAGCCCTCGCTCATGTGGCCGTTGTAGTCGATCCACTCGTCGAGGACGGCGCCTCCCCAGATGCGTAGCGGCGCGCCGTCAGCCATAGGCATCGAGCCTACGAAGACCTTGACCGGAGGGGGTGTCCGTCAGAACAGGGTGAGGTACTGGTCGACCTCTCCGGAGGTGACGACGTGGTGGTGGGCCAGGAACTCCTCGCGCTTCACCTTCACGTAGTAGTCGCGGTAGGGGCCCTCGGCCGTGTCGCCCAGGCCCCGACCGATCACGTCGCAGGAGGCGAGCTGGTCGGCGGCGTGCAGCAGCGTGGGCGGCAGGGCCTCGATGCCCTTGGCCGCTATCTGCTCGGCCGACAGGGTGTACAGGTTGTCGGTGTTGGGCGCGCCCGGATCGAGGTCGCGGTCGATGCCGTCGAGGCCGCAGGCCAGCGTGGCCGCGAACATCAGGTACGGGTTGGCCGCGCCATCGCCCAGGCGGATCTCGATGCGGTCGGGCTCGGGCACCCGGATCATCTGGGTGCGGTTGTTGCCCCCGTACACCGCGTAGGCCGGCGCCCAGGTGGCCCCCGATGTGGGCGCACCCACCCCCATGCGCTTGTACGAGTTCACGATGGGGCACAGCACCGCCACCAGCGACGAGGCGTGGTCGATGACTCCGCCCACGAACTTGTAGGCCATGTCGCTCAGGCCGAGGCCCTTGGTGTCGGGCCCGCCGGCGCCCCCGCCGATGAACAGAGGCTCGTCGTTGTCGCCCGACCACAGGCTGAGATGGATGTGCAGGCCGTTGCCGGTCTTGTCGGCGAACGGCTTGGGCATGAACGTGGCGTAGCGGCCGTCGCGCTGGGCCAGGGTGTGCACCATCAGGCGGAACAGGATGAGCCGGTCAGCGGTGGTCAGCGCGTCGGAGTACTGCCAGTTCTGCTCGTACTGGCCGTTGGCGTCCTCGTGGTCGTTGGCGTAGTTGCCCCAGCCCATGGCATCGAGGTTCTTGGACACCGCGGTGAGGTGGGGCAGCATCCGGGTGAGGCCCTTGGCGTCGTAGCAGGGCAGTGACATGTCGTCGCGGTCGTCGGCCACCGAGAGGGATCCGTCGTCGTTGCGCACCACCAGCGAGTACTCGGCCTCCACGCCGCACTTGAGCACGAGGTTGCGCTCGGCGGCCGCCTCCAGTGCCCGGCGCAGGATCACCCTCGGTGCGTACGGCCACAGCTCGCCCTCCACCGTGGGGTCGCACTGCATGGCGGCCACGTTGGGCTGCCACGGCAGCTGCGTGTACGACGCCGGGTCGGGAAGGGCCAGGATGTCGGGGCTGGAGGGATCCTGGCCCATGGGGCCGGCCGCGAAGCCCGCGAACCCGGCTCCGTCGCTCATCAGTCCCTCGAGGGCGCCCACGGGCACGAGCTTGGCGCACGGCTTGCCGTGCATCTCCACGAACATGGCGTAGATGAACTCCACGCCGTCGGCTTCCACCCGGCTCCGGATCTCGTCGAGCGCGCTCATGTGGTTCCCCCTGTGGTCGTGCCGTAGTTGGCTGGGTTGCGGCAGCCGAGAGTAGTCAACGATCCCGTTGCGAGGGAATTGGCGCGGAGGTCGAGTCGCCGGACCCAGAGGCCGAGCCTGCGAGGCCGTGGCCCGAGCGGCCCGTGAGCGAAGCGAACAAGAGCGGGAATGAGGTCGGGGCCGCGACGGGCGCTACCGTGCGGGCCGGACTTTGCCAGGTAGAGCACTTCGGGGGACAAGCGGTATGTGCGGGATCGTGGGCCTGTTCTGCAAGACCGAGACCCATCGTCATGAGTTGGGCCGGTTGACTGCGGTGATGTTGCGCGAGATGCGCGACCGGGGCCCCGACAGCGCCGGGTTCGCGTCCTACGACGCGGGCATGCCCGACCGCACCCGCATCACCGTGCTGGCCGAGGGCGTCACGGTGGACTGGGGTCCGGTGGCAGCCGCGCTCGAGGGCTTGCTGGGCGCCGAGGTCACCGTGCGGGCCGTTCACGACCACGCAGTGTTCTCCACCGACGGCGACGGCCGGGCCGCCCGCCAATGGATCATCGACAACGTGGCCGGGGCCACCGTGCTGAGCTACGGCTCCCAGATCGAGCTGTACAAGGCGGTCGGCGACCCCGACCTGGTGGCCGAGCGCTACGACCTGGCTTCCCGCACCGGCACCCACGCCTTGGCCCACACCCGCATGGCCACCGAGTCGGCGGTCACCACCAACGGCTCGCACCCGTTCGCCACTGGTGCCGACACGTGCCTGGTGCACAACGGGTCGCTGTCCAACCACAACCGGCTGCGGCGCTTCCTCGAGGGTCACGGCGAGTCGTTCCAGACCGAGAACGACTCCGAGGTGGCTGCCGGGTACCTGTCGTGGAGGATCCGCTCCGGCGACACCATCTCGCAGGCGTTGGAGGGGGCCCTCGACGACCTCGACGGCTTCTACACGTTCGCCATCGGGGTGGCCGACGGGTTCGCCATCCTGCGCGATCCCATCGCCTGCAAGCCGGCGGTGGTGGCCGAGACCGACGACTGGGTGGCCATGTCGTCGGAGTACCGGGCCATCGCCCGCCTGCCGGGCGCGGCCGACGCCGAGGTGTGGGAGCCTGAGCCGGCCCGCATCTACACCTGGAGCCTGGCCGCATGAAGCGCCTCTTCGACCTCGCCCAGGTCAGCCGGCGCGAGCTCAACCAGGCTCTGCACGACGCCTCTGACGGTGAGTCCTTCGAGGTGACGAACCCGCGGGGCACCCATGCAGTGGCCTGCGGCATCACCGCCGAGATCGACGTGGTGGTGCGGGGCTCGGTGGGCTACTACTGCGCGGGGATGCACCAGCGGGGCCGGGTGCTGGTGGAGGGCAACGCCAGCACCGGGCTGGCTGAGAACATCATGTCGGGGCGGGTGCACATCACCGGCAACGCCACCATGTCGGCCGGAGCCACCGGCTGCGGCGGTCTGGTGGTGGTGGGCGGCAACGCCGGGGCCCGCTGCGGCATCTCCATGAAGGGCGTCGACATCGTCGTCGGGGGCAACGTCGGCCACATGAGTGCCTTCATGGCTCAGGCCGGCAACCTGGTGGTGTGCGGCGACGCCGCCGCCGATTTGGGCGACTCCATCTACGAGGCCCAGATCTTCGTGCGGGGCGACGTGGAGTCCCTGGGCGCAGACTGCATCGAGAAGGAGATGCGTCCCACCCACGTCGAGACGCTGTCTCGCTTGCTGGCCGCGGCCGCGACTGTCCCCGCTGTTAACGGGCCCGACCCGGCCGACTTCCGCCGCTACGGATCGGCCCGCCGCCTCTACAACTTCACCATCGACGACGTGGACGCCGTGGCCCGAGCGGCCCGTGAGCGCAGCGAACAAGAGCGGGATACACGGGCGGCCTGATGACCACGCCACCGCCGGACGGCCTCGAGCCCGTGGAAGCCTCGGATCCTGGCTTCTGGCATCTGCGGGAGTCGTACACGTTCGACCGCAACGTCATCGCTGAGATCCGCCGGGCGGCCAACACCGGCATCTACCGGATCCGGGGCTGGGGGGCCAAGCGCCACCTGCCCACTCTCGACGACCTGGTGTTCTTGGGGGCGTCGATGTCGCGCTATCCCCTGGAGGGCTACCGCGAGGCCTGCGGCACGGACGTGGTGATCGGCGAGGACCGGGCCGAGCGCCCGGTGCACCTGAAGATCCCGGTGACCATCGCGGGCATGAGCTTCGGCTCGCTGTCGGCCCAGGCCAAGGAGGCCCTCGGCCGGGGCGCATCGGCCGCGGGGACGTCCACCACCACCGGTGACGGCGGCATGACCGAGGAGGAGCGGCAGCACTCCTCCACCCTGGTGTACCAGTACCTGCCGTCGCGCTACGGCATGAACCCCGACCACCTGCGGGTGGCCGACGCCATCGAGGTGGTGGTGGGCCAGGGGGCCAAGCCCGGCGGGGGCGGGATGCTGCTCGGCCAGAAGATCACCGAACGGGTGGCCGAGATGCGCACCCTGCCCGAGGGCATCGACCAGCGCTCAGCCTGCCGCCATCCCGACTGGACCGGTCCCGACGACCTCGAGATCAAGATCGGCGAACTGCGGGAGATCACCGACTGGCAGGTGCCGATCTACGTGAAGGTGGGCGCGGCCCGCCCCTACTACGACACCGCGCTGGCGGTCAAGGCCGGCGCCGACGCGGTGGTGGTGGACGGCATGCAGGGCGGCACCGCGGCCACCCAGGACGTGTTCATCGAGCATGTCGGCATTCCCACCCTGGCCGCCATCGGCGAGTCGGTGCGGGCCCTGCGGGAGCTCGGCGTGCACCGCCGCGAGGTGAAGCTCATCGTCGCGGGCGGCATCCGCTCCGGCGCCGACGTGGCCAAGGCGCTGGCCCTGGGCGCCGACGCGGCCTCCATCGGAACCGCCGCGCTGATCGCCATCGGCGACAACGACCCCGCCTACGAGGCCGAGTACCGGGATCTGGGCACCTCGGCCGGGTTCTGGGAGGACTTCCAGGCGGGCAACGACCCGGCCGGGATCACCACCCAGGACCCCGACCTGTCGGCCCGCCTCGATCCGGTGCTGGCCGGGAGGCGGCTGGCCAACTACCTCCAGGTGCTGACCATCGAGACCCAGATCCTGGCCCGGGCCAACGGCAAGTCGCATGTCCTGAATCTGGAGCCCGAGGACCTGGCCGCCCTCACCGTCGAAGCCGCGGCCATGGCCAAGGTGCCCTTGGCGGGCACCGACTGGGTTCCGGGCGTAGGCTGACCCGGCTTGGCAGCCGGCCGAGCCGACTGATCTTTCGACGGAGGGGCTTCGATGGTCCAACCGCTGCCCGACCGAGCGCAGGTTGTGGTGGTTGGCGGCGGCATCGTCGGCTGCAGCGCGGCCTATCACCTGGCCCGCCGGGGCATCACCGACGTGGTCGTGCTCGAGCAGAACAAGCTCACCGGCGGGACTACCTGGCATGCGGCCGGGCTGGTGGCCCAGCTCAAGTCGACCTTCAGCCTCACCAAGCTGGCCACCTACTCGGCCCGCCTCTACGAGGCGCTCGAGGACGAGACCGGGCAGGCAACCGGCTGCCGCACTCCAGGGTCGATCTCGGTGGCCGCCGACGCCGAGCGCTGGGAGGAGATCAGGCGGGGCGCAGCCATGGCCATGTCGGTGGGGGTCGAGACCCGCGAGATCGACATCGACGAGCTGCGGGAGCGCTGGCCGCTGATCCGCACCGACGACCTCGTGGGCGCGCTGTACATCCCCCGCGACGGCCATACCTCCCCGGTGGACACCACCATGGCGCTGGCCAAGGGGGCCCGCAGCCGGGGAGTGCGCATCGTCGAGGACATCGCGGTCACCGGGCTGCGCACCCGCGACGACGCCGTGGCCGGCGTCGACACCGAGCAGGGCAGCATCGAGACCGAGACCGTGGTGCTGGCCACCGGCATCTGGACCCGCCAGCTCGCGGCCCAGATCGGGGTCAACGTGCCGCTGCAGGCCTGCGAGCACTTCTACGTCGTCTCCGAGTCCCTGGGGCTCGACGCCGACACACCGGTGCTGCGCGATCCCGGCAACTACACGTACTTCAAGGAGGAGACCGGCAAGCTCATGGCCGGCTTCTTCGAGCCCAGGGGCAAGGTGTGGAGCATCGACGGCGTCCCCCGCGACTTCTCCTTCGGCACGCTGGGCGAGGACTGGGACCACATCGGGCCGATCTTCGAGCGGTCCATCCACCGGGTGCCGGCGCTGGGGGAGTGCGGCATCCAGCTGTTCCTCAACGGCCCGGAGGCCTTCACCCCCGACGGGGTGTACTACCTGGGCGAGGCGCCCGAGGTGGACGGGTGCTTCGTGGCCGCCGGGTTCAACTCGGTGGGCATCCAGTCCGCGGGAGGGGTGGGCTGGGCCCTGGCCGACTGGATCGCCGACCGCCACCCGCCCATGGACCTGTCGTCGGTCGACATCCGCCGGGCGTTTCCGTTCCAGGCCGACCCCGCCTACCTGTCCGAGCGCGTCCCCGAGAGCCTGGGGCTGCTGTACGCCATGCACTGGCCCTTCTACCAGTACGAGAGCGCCCGGGGCCAGCGGGTGTCACCCCTGCACGACCGCCTGGACGCGGCCGGGGCGGTGTTCGGCGAGACCGCGGGCTGGGAGCGACCCAACTGGTATGCATTCGACGGCCAGGCCCGGCAGTACGAGTACAGCTACGGCAAGCAGAACTGGTGGGCCAACGTCGGCGCGGAGTGCCGGGCCGTGCGGGAGCGGGTGGCGCTGTTCGATCAGACCTCGTTCGCCAAGTTCACCGTGGACGGGCCCGACTCGCTGGAGGTGCTCGACGAGTTGAGCACGGCCCGCATCGATGTGCCGGTGGGCAAGGCGGTGTACACGCAGTGGTGCAATGATCAGGGTGGCATCGAGGCCGACCTGACCGTGACCCGCCTCGGCCTCGACCGGTTCATGGTGGTGACCGCGGCCGCGGCCCAGACCCGGGACTGGGCCCGCCTGCGCCGGGCGAGCCGGGATCGTCACGTGGAGATCTCCGATATCACCGAGCACTGGGCCATGATCGGGCTGATGGGCCCCAAGGCCCGCTTCGTGCTGGCCCCGCTCACCGACGCGTTGCTCAACAACACCGACTTCCCGTTCGGCACATCCCAGCGCATCGACATCGCCGGCATCGACGTGCTGGCCCTGCGCATGAGCTACGTGGGCGAGCTCGGCTGGGAGCTGTACCTGCCCAACGAGCGCGCGGTGGAGCTCTACGACGCGCTGATGGACGCGGGCGAGCCCCACGGGCTGACCCTGGCCGGCTACCACGCCATGAACACGCTGCGGCTGGAGTCCGGCTACCGGCACTGGGGCCACGACATCACCGACGAGGACACCCCGATCGAGGCCGGGCTGGGCTTCACCATCGGCTGGGACAAGCCAAACCCCTGGAACGGCCGGACCGCGCTGGAGAACCAGCGGGAACAGCCCCGCAACAAGCGCCTGATCCAGTTCCGCCTGGAGCACCCCGAGCTGCTGTGCTACCACGACGACCCGATCCTGCGGAACGGCGAGCCGGTGGGCAGCACCACGTCGTCGATGTGGAGCTACGTCGAGGACCGTTGCCTGGCCATGGGCTACCTGCACCGGCCCGGCAACGAGGGCGTGGTCCAGGAGTGGCTCGACGCCGGCACCTTCGAGATCAACGTCGGCGGCGAGTTCGTGCCGGCCACCCCGTCGATCCGCAGCTTCTACGATCCCCGCAACCAGAGAGTCCGCCTGGAGGACGGCCCCTAGCCGTCAAGCCGCAGTGCGGGGGGTGGCCATGACGGTGCAGGGCCCGGCGGCCCGGGCGACGCCGCCGATCTGGCCGGGCCGCGGTACCGCGTCGGAGAACCTGGGCTCCAGGTCGTAGTCCCCGAAGAGTCGCTCTATGACGCGCACGATCGCCGTCACCGAGAACGGCCGGGCCGGGCAGGCGTGCGGGCCGTGGCCGAACGTGGTGATGGCCTCGGCCGGCAGCCCGGCCGGCTCCACGAGGTGGCGGCCCCGCCAGCGGTCGGGGTCGTAGCGGCCGAGTCCGGGCGCGCCGGCCAGGTTGGTGAGCGGCAGGAACGTCGCCAGCGTGGCTCCCGGCGACACGTCGTAGGCCTGAGAGCCGTCGTCGACGGCCACGGGCTCCAGCACGGTGCGCAGCATGATGGAGCGCTGGCCGATGCGGATCGACTCCAGCACGCACCGCGACGCCAGGTCCGCGTCGACGCCGTTGCCCGAGCCCGAGCGCAGCCGGGACAGCACGTCGGGATGCTGCACCAGGTGCGCCAGCGACCAGCCCAGCGCCGCGAACAGGTTCGACATCGACCCGATGTGCACCAGGATCACGTCACGGGCGATGCCGGTCATCCTCTCGGCGCCGGCGGTGTCGTCCCAGCGCTGGATGATCGTGCCCAGCAGGTCGTCGCCCGGAGCGGTTCGCGCCCCGATCGATTCAGCCAGGATCTCGGTGGCCCGAGCCATGGCCTGCTGCTCGGCCGCCTTGCCGGTGAGGGCCACCTCGCGCATCCGCTCCGGAGCCACGAACGCCTCGGCCCCGTCGAGAGCGTCCAGCGCGGCGATCAGCTCGTCGAACCGGGCCGATCCCAGGACCTCCCGGCCGGCCCAGCTGGCCAGGCCCAGCCGGTGGCCGAGCCGGCGCGAGAAGTCGAACAGCTCGATCTCGCATCCACCGCTCAACTCGGCGAGCTGTAGCGAGATGGCATCCTCCAGCGCGCCGAGGTAGCCGGCGACCGCTTCCCGGCCGAACAGCTCGTGGGGCAGCGTGCGCCGCCCCATGAACAGCTCGTCGGGCAGCTTGCGGCGCAGCATCTTCCAATCGGCGATGCCCTTGCTGGCCTGCGTCTCGGGCACTGTGTAGAAGGCGCTCAGTCCCGCCGGCGTGAACAGGAAGAGGTAGCGGTCCTCGCCGCTGTCCACCACGAACGTGTCGCCGCAGTCCGAGCGGGCCCGACCGATGGCCGCGACCGTGTCGGCCACCGGCCCGTCCCAAGGCAGGACGCAGTCCGCCACCGGCGGCATCGGGTCGATCACCGGCAGGGCGGCCATACGGAACGTTACCCAACACCGCCTCGATCACCCTGAGCCTCAGGCGGTCGCGGCCGGGGGCAGCTTGGCCTTGTAGACGTCCATCAGGCGGGGGAACCACCGGTTCCAGAAGGCGGCCGATGTCTCTCCGAGAGACCGGTCGATCTCGGCGGTGAGGGACTGCATCAGCCGGGAGTTGGCGAACATCTCGCTGTGAGCGCTGACCGCCGAGTGGGCCGCCATGAAGGCCCGGCGGGCCCGCATGCCGGCCCAGTCGTCACCGAGGAGTTCCGCAGGCAGCAGGGGATCGTCGCGCAACACCGCTTCGGTGTCGACTATGGCGCCGAACATGGACGCCGCCAGCCGGTCGCCGCCGGTGAACGGGGCCTGTTCGGCGATGGACACCAGCCGTTGCTCGACGCTGGAGTAGCGGTCGGAGAGAGCGCCCAGCGGCCAGAGCCGGTTGACGATGTCCGTGTCTTGGGTGCTGCTTCCGACCTGGATGGATCCGGTGACGAGCGTGGTGACGGTCTCGACCACTCCGAGATGCGAGGCCAGCTGGCGCACGAAGTCGCTGAGATCGCCGGTGGAGACATAGAGGCCGGACTGCACGGGCGCGGCCCCCAGTTCGACCAGGAGACCGCGGAGAGCGTCCCGGGCTCCCCGACGCCTCTCGGGGATCTCGAAGCCGGTGAGGTGCCAGCAGCCGTCCCAGGGCTCGAGGCCGGCGTCCACTCGATGAGCGAACGCGGTCCACCCCAGGTCGGCGTCGAACTCCGCTTTGCCCTGGCTGGTCACCACGTACTGTGCCGAACGGCCGCGCCCGCCGACGCGGGCCAGCAGCCCGTCCTGTGCGACCCGGGCCAGACAGTCCCTCATGGCCTTGTCGGTGTGTCCAGCGGCCGCGGCCACCGCGAAGAGTGGCCCGGCATCGAGCGTGCCGTCAGCGCCGATCGCCGACAGCACCAGCGCGCGGGTGGGCAGGACGCTGCCTCTGCCCGGTCCGGGGTCGGTTACCATCGCCTCCCTCCCATATGGCGCATGATATCAACGACCGTTTGTAATATGCGCCATTCTTGCTAGACTGCCGTTCATGAACAGTCCCAGCCTGGTCCTCGACCCGGAGCACGCCCTTCCCAACGCCGCTTACCGGGACCCGGCCGTCCTCGCGGCCGAGATGGCTCGCATCTGGCACACCGACTGGGTCTTCGTCACCACCGAGGATCACGTCGGATCGGCGGGCGACCAGCTCCCCGTCATGGTCGGCGACCAGCCGGTGCTGCTCCTGCGCAATCAGGAGGGCGAGCTGGTCGCTCTATCGAATCTGTGCGCCCACAGGGGCACCATGCTCGTCGAGCAGCCGGCCAACGCCAAGCGCATCCAATGTCCCTACCACGCCTGGTCGTACAACGACGGCGGCCGGCTCCTGGCCGCGCCGTTCACACCGAAGGGCACCGTCGACAAGGCCGCCCACTGCCTGCCCGTGTACCGGGTCGAGTCGTGGCACGGGCTGGTCTTCGTGAGCCTCGACCCCGAGGTGGAGCCGCTGACCGAGCGTTTCGCAGCCGTCGAGCCTCATGCCGCGGCCCACGGGGTCGACTCCATGCACCACTGGTCCGACTGGCAGGAGACACAGGTCTGGGACTGCAACTGGAAGCTCGCCATCGTGAACGCCATGGAGAGCTACCACCTGTTCCAGGTCCACTCCAGGACGTTGGAGCCGTACACGCCCACCCGGGACGCCTACTACATCACGGGCTCGGCTCGGGCCACCGCCACCGGCGGCAGGGTCGAGGGCGGCGACGACTACCTGCTCATCAGCCTGCCGCCCGGCTTCGTGGGCGTGTTCAACTCCGGTGCGTTCTACTGGCAGGCCGTGCACCCCGCCGGCGTCGACCGCTGCGCGGTGCGCACCGGCGGCGCCTTCACCTCGACCCCACAGCGACGGCCCCGCGGCCGGCTCGCCCGGTGGCTCAGCCGGACCGCCAACTACGGGTACTCGCTGCCCGACTTCCTGCCCGAGGACAAGGCCATCTGCGAGCGGGGCCAGCGGGGCGCCTCCGGGGACTTCAACCCGGGGCGTCTCGTTCCCGCCGAGCGGGTAGTGGCCGACTTCGGCCACTACCTCAACTGGCGGCTCAACGACATCGAGCCGCCCGCCGTACACACGGAGGCGAATCCATGATCCCTGCCTGGAACAACCCCACACCGTCGAGCGCGGTCAAGCTGTGGCCTACGTGGGCTGCCTTGGCGGCGCTGTGGCTCCTGACCTTCACCGGCCAGTACTGGGTCTACCCCCTGCTGTTCCTGGCATGGGCGGCCTACGACCTGGCCACCGGCGAGAGCAGCTTCATCCAGCGCGTCACCCGCCGTGCCCAGCCGGTCACGTACTGGCTCGTGGTGTCGACCTGGATCCTGCTCGCCGTGCTGTGGATCGCCTACCCGGAATAGGGATGGGCTAGCTGACATCCCGCGGGGGCCGCGCCGCAACTACACTCCCGGCTCGCCGCGACTTGCGGGCGCGGTGCAGGTGCGCTCACCTTCAGGAGGGGCCGTGACGCAAGAGGCGCGGTGCGTGATCATCGGGGGCGGGGCCATGGGGGTCGGCCTGCTCTACTACCTCGCCCACGAGGGCTGGACCGACACCATCCTGCTGGAGAAGGGCGAGCTGACCTCGGGGTCCACCTGGCACGCGGCCGGGCTGATCCCCAACTTCATCGGCGATCTGAACATGGCCAAGGTCCACGAGCAGGCGGTGGCGCTGTACCCCCGCCTCGAGGAGGAGACCGGGCTGTCGGCCGGCTGGCACGGCTGCGGAGCCATCCGGCTGGCCCGCACCGACGACGAGGTCGACTGGCACCGCTACGTGCACGCCATGCTCACCCAGGTCGGCATCGAGTCGTACCTGATCGGCCCGGCCGAGATCCGCGAGCGCCACCCGCTGCTGGAGGACCTCAGCGACATCCAGCTCGGGTTCTACACCCCCAACGACGGCTGGACCGACCCGTCGGGCTGCACCAACGCCATGGCCCGGGGCGCCCGCAACCTGGGCTGCGAGATCCGGCGCCACACGCTGGTGACCGACATGAACCTCCTGCCCGACGGGCGCTGGGAGATCATCGCAACCCCCGGCGGCATGAGCGGCAAGGGTGCCGACAGCTACCGGATCGTGTGCGAGCACGTCGTGAACGCGGCCGGCCACTACGCGCCGCAGCTCGGGGCCATGGTCGGCCTGGACGTGCCCATCGTCTCGGTGATCCACCAGTACCTGGTCACCGAGCCCCTCCAGGCCATGATCGACCTGGGCTTCGAGCCTCCCGTGACACGCGACCCCCGGTCCTCGTGCTACTACCGCCGGGAGATCGACGGCCTGCTGGTCGGCCCCTACGAGATGTCCGACTCCAGGGTGTACGGGGTGGAGGGCATCGACTGGGCCGACGACTTCCACCTCACCGGCGAGAACGTCGACGTGCTCGAGGAGTGCCTCGAGTACACGGTCATGCGCATCCCCGCCTTCGCCGAGGCCGGCATCAAGCAGATCGTGTCCGGCCCGATCACCCACACCCCCGATTCCGGGTACCTGATGGGGCCCGCGCCGGGGCTGCGCAACTACTGGCACTGCAACGGAGCGTCCATCGGCATCACCCAGGGTCCCGGCGCGGGGAAGTACCTGGCCCAGTGGATGATCCACGGTCAGACCGAGATCAACGTCCGGGGCATGGATCCCCGCCGCTTCGGGGATCACAGCGGGCCCCGCTCGACCTTCGCCATCGCCAAGGCCCACGACGAGTACCACGAGATGTACCAGGTGCGCCTGCCGGGCGAGTTCCGGGCCGCGGGGCGGCCCCAGAAGACCAACCCCATCTACGGTCGCCTCGACCGGCTGGGCGCCCAGTGGCAGGAGGTCTACGGCTGGGAGCGGCCCCAGTACTTCTCGCCCAACGGGACCGGCGAGCGGCACTCGTTCCGCCGCTCCAACGCCTTCGATCCGGTGGCCGACGAGGTGCGGGGAGTGCGCGAGAGGGTCGGGATCGCCGACATCACCGCCTTCGCCTCCTTCGAGGTTACCGGGGCCGACGCGGCCGCCCTGCTTGATCGTCTGTCGGCCAACCGGCTGCCGGCCCGTGACGGCGGCATCCGGCTGACGCACATGCTCACCGAGCTCGGCGGCATCGAGTGCGAGATGACCATCGCCCGGCTGGCGCCCGACCGCTTCTACGCGACCTCGGCCATCATGGGCCAGAGCCACGACCTCGACTGGCTCGTGCAGCACATCGCCGATGGCGAGGATGTGGAGGTGGCCGATGTCACCGACTCCACCGGCCTTCTGGCGGTGACCGGCCCCCGGGCCCGCGACGTGCTCGCGCCGCTCACCGACGCCGACTTGAGCAACGAGGGGTTCCGTTGGCTGACCGCGGCCGAGATCGGTGTCGCCGGTGTGCCGTGCCTGGCCCTGCGGGTGTCGTATGTGGGGGAGTTGGGCTGGGAGCTGCACTGTGGCATGGACCGTCTGGCCGAGCTGTACGACGCGGTGGTGGCCGCGGGCGAGCCCCACGGCATGGTCCATTTCGGCAGCTACGCCATGAACGTCATGCGCATCGAGAAGGGCTACAAGGCGTGGGGCTCGGAGCTCACCACCGAGATCACCCCGATCGAGGCCCGTCTCGAGCGCTTCATCGACCTCGAGCGGCCATTCATAGGCCGCGACGCCACCGTGGCCCGCCGCGACCACTCCGAGCCGCTGTCGATGGTGCTGGTGTACTGCGAGGTGGACGCCACCGACAACGACGTGCGCGGCAACGAGCCCGCCTTCGACGCCGACGGCAACGTCATGGGTATCGCCACCAGCGGCACCTGGGGCCACACCGTTGGACGCAGCCTGGCTTTCGTCTATGTGGCGCCGGAGTTCGAGGCGCCCGGATCGACGTTCGAGCTCGACCTGCTGGGGGAGCGCCGGGTATGCACCGTGCTGGCCGAGCCGGCCTACGATCCGGCCAACATGGCCCCCCGCGCCTGAAGGGAGGCGAGGCGTATGGCTGACCAACCAGGAGGCCGGCGCCGCACCGGGGGCCGGGCCGGCCGCATAGCGGCTCGCCAGGCTCCGCTGGAAGTCGACGTGCGCCCGGTGCGCCCCGGACTGCCCGGCGGCAAGTTCTCTCCCCTGAGCGAGCCCGACATGCAGCAGGTGTACGACACCGCGCTGGCGCTGCTCGAAGACGTCGGCATGGGCTCGCCCATCGAGGAATTCGTCGACGTGGTCACCGCGGCCGGCGGCCATGTCGACGACGCCGGTCGCCTGCGCTATCCGAAGGGCGTGGTGGAGGGAGCCATCGCCACCGCGGCCAAGGAGTGGGTCTGGCACGGCTTCGACGACGACCGGTCGATCATCGTGGGCGGCGACCGGGTCCACTTCGGCACCGCCGGCGCCGCCGTCCTCATGTACGACCATGTCACCGAGGTCTTCCGTCCCTCCACCGCGGTCGATGTCTACGACTGCGCCCGGCTGGTCGACGCCCTCGACAACATTCACTTCTTCGTCCGCACCGTGGTGGCCCGCGACATGGAGGACGCCCGGTTGCTCGACCTCAACACCGCCTATGCGGCCATGGTCGGCACCACCAAGCCCATCGGCACGTCGTGGTTCGAGCGGGAGCACGTGTACGAGACGGTGGACATGTTCGACATGGCCCTGGGCGGACCCGGCGAGTTCCGCAAGCGCCCCTTCGTGGCGGCCAACAACACGTTCGTGGTGCCGCCGCTGCGCTTCGCGGAGGAGTCGGCGAAAGCCATGGTGGCCCAGGTCGAGACGGGCATGCCCATCAACCTGCTGTCGGCCGGTCAGGCCGGGGCCACCTCGCCCGCGGCGCTGGCCGGTTCGCTGGCCCAGGCCCTGGCCGAGTGCCTCGCCGCCCTCACCGGGGTGAACCTCTTGAGCCCGGGCCACCCGTGCGTGATGGGCATGTGGCCGTTCGTGTCGGACCTGCGCACCGGCGCCATGAGCGGAGGCTCGGGCGAGGAGGGCATCCTCAATGCGGCCGCGGCCCAGTTGCTCAACTGGATGGGCCTGCCGTCGGGGGTGGCCGCCGGCATGGCCGACTCCAAGGTGCCCGACAACCAGACCGGCTACGAGAAGGGCATAAACATCACGCTGGCCGGTCAGGCCGGGGCCAACCTGGTGTACGAGTCGGCCGGGATGCTGGCCAGCATCCTGAGCTGCTCGCTGGAGGCCCTGGTGATCGACAACGACATGCTCGGCTCCATCAACCGCACCGTGCGGGGGATCGAGGTGGACGAGGAGACCCTGTCGGCCCAGCTGATCGCCGACGTGGTGTCGGGTCCGGGCCACTTCCTGGGCTCGCCGCAGACCCTGGAGCTGATGCAGCGCGATTACGTCTACCCCGAGATAGGCGACCGCGACACTCCCGACAACTGGCTCGACGCCGGGGGCAAGGACTCGCGGGCCCGGGCCCACGAGTACGTGCAGCGGGTGCTGGCGGAACACAACCCCACCCACATCAGCGCCGAAGTCGACGCCCGCATCCGGTCCGCCTTCCCGATCCACCTGCCCCAGCCGTAAGCTCAGCACCCAGGCATCAGATCCAGGAGGCAGCATGAGAGTTCGCGTCGACCAGGAGGCCTGCCAGGGCCACAACCGCTGCTACATGCTGGCGCCCGAACTGTTCGATGTGGACGACGAGGGCACCGCCTTCGAGATCGGCGACGGTGAGGTGCCCCCCGGGCTGGAGGACAAGGCCCGCTTGGCCTTCGACAACTGCCCCGAGTACGCGGTCGAGCTGATCGAAGACTGATCGCGCGAGCTACCCAGTCTTCCGCTCCTGTTCGCTTCGCTCACGGGCCGCTCGGGCCACGGCTCCGCTCCGCCTCGCCTCTGGTGCGCACTAGCCGTTCACGGCCGACCCGGTTAGTGTCGGCGTCCCTATGCGTGCGTAGACCTACCAACGGGAGGGATAGTCAGCGTGTCGTCGCAATCCATCAGAAACGTCGTCCTCGTCGGCCACAACGGCAACGGCAAGACCACCCTCGCCGAGGCAATGCTGTACCGGGCCGGTGTGTTGGGCCGGATGGGCCGCGTGGACGACGGCACCGCCCACTGCGACCACGACCCCGAGGAGAAGGCCCGCCACCAGAGTCTGGGTGTCGCGGTGGCGTCGTTCGACTGGCGTGACCACAGGGTCAACATCATCGACACCCCGGGCTACACCGACTTCGTAGGCGAGGCCGTCAACGGCATGCACGCAGCCGATCTGGCCGTCTTCGTTGTGGATGCGGTGTCGGGGGTGCAGGCCCAGGACCAGGTCATGTGGCGCCACGCCGAACGCTTGGGACTGCCCCGGATGGTGTTCGTGAACGGGCTCGACCGGGAGCGCTCGTCGTTCGAGCGCACCCTGGACGGCCTGCAGTCGCACTTCGGCTCCCACACCGAAGCGGTCGAGCTCCCGCTGGGAGTGGAGGCGTCCTTCCACGGCATCGCCGATCTGGTGGGCGACGGCGCCCTCGACTACAGCAGCGGGCAGTCGTCGGCCGCGCCCATTCCCGACGACGTGGCCTCAGCCGCATCCGACGGCCACATCCAGCTCGTGGAGGACGTCGTCGAGGGCGACGACGAGCTCCTCGAGCAGTACCTGGAGGGGGAGGAGCCCACCCAGGAGCAGCTGGAGCAGCTCATCCGGGACGCGGTCGTGCACCGCAACGTGTTCCCGGTGCTGTGCGGCTCGGCGGCCAAGCCCATAGGTGTGGACCACCTGCTCGACTTCATCTGCCGGGTCGGCCCCGCGCCCGGCGACACCGGCCCGGTTGCCGCGGTGCGGAGCGGTGAGTCGGTCACCTTGGAGATCGACGATGCCGGCCCGCCGGTGGTGCTGGTGTTCAAGACCCGTATCGACGACTTCCTGGGGCAGATCTCGTTCATGAAGGTGCTGTCGGGCACTATCCGCTCCAACGAGACGCTGGTCAACAGCCGCACCGGCGACAAGGAGCGGCTCCACAACCTGATGTCGTTCACTGGTGCCGACCACCAAGGCGTGGATCACCTCGATGCGGGCGACATCGTGGCCGTCACCAAGCTCGGCGATGTGCGGACCGGCGACACGCTGTCCAACGATGCAGCGCTGTCGGTGCCGATCACCCCGCCGCCCGTCCCCGTCTACGGCGTGGCCGTCCATGCCTCGGCCCCAGCCCAGGAGGACAAGCTGGCCTCGGCGCTGCGCCGCTTCGCAACCGAGGATCCCAGCCTCGTCATCCGCCAGGACCCCACCACTCGCCAGACGGTGCTGTCCGGTGCCGGTGAGGCCCATATCCGGGTGGTGCGCTCCCGGCTAGAGCGCATGGGGATCGACTTCGAGGTCGAGAACATGCGGGTGGCCTACCTGGAGACGCTGGCCCGGCCGGCCGATGTGGAGGCCAAGCACAAGAAGCAGAGCGGCGGGCACGGGCAGTTCGCGGTGGCCATGGTGCGTTTCGAGCCGCTGCCGCGGGGTGGTGGCTACGAGTTCGACACCGAGGTGAGCGGAGGAGCCATTCCCCGCAACCTGATACCGGCGGTGGGTTCGGGCATCGAGGAGGCCATGGCCAACGGCGGCCGGCACGGGTTCCCGATGGTGGACCTGCGGGCAGTGTGCTACGACGGCAAGCACCATTCGGTGGACTCGTCGGAGATGAGCTTCAAGATCGCGGGATCGCTGGCGCTCAAGCAGGCGGTGGAGCAGGCGGGCAGCGCGGTGCTCGAACCGATCAGCGAGATCAGTGTCGAGGTTCCCGACAGCTACCAGGGCGACGTTCTGGGCGACTTGAACTCGCGACGGGGCCAGGTATTCGGCACCGAGCCGGGCTCGACTGCGGGCACCAGCGTGATCCGGGCCCACGTTCCGACGTCGGAGATCCTCAGCTACGTGATCGACCTGCGGTCGATGACCGGCGGCACCGGCACCTTCAGTGCCGAGCACCACGACTACCAGCCGCTGCCGCACGCCCTGCTGGCCAAGGTGTTGGTGGCCGACGACTGAGCGGGCGTTTGGGGCTGGCGCGCTCGAAGGGACTCGAACCCCCAACCTTCTGATCCGTAGTCAGATGCTCTATCCAAATTGAGCTACGAGCGCTGGGGAATCGCCAGTGTACGTCGCGGTCGGGCCAAGACAATACGCGGGTGGGTGATGCCGCCTCGCGGTCCAGCGTCCGCTATACACATACGGTCACCCCGAAGGGAGCCCGAGTGACCCGCAAGCCCGACCCGTTCACCGTCCCGTTCGGGACCGTCCTGTGCGACTGGATGACCACCGCTCGCGCCGACGGCGGTGCTTACGTCTACGGCGGAACACCCGAGCCCTACCGTGACCACACGATCAGCCCGGCCGCGCACGCGCTGCACTACGCCAGCGCCATCTTCGAGGGCCTCAAGGCCCATCGCCAGAATGACGGTTCGCTGGCAGTGTTCCGCCTCGACCGTCACATCCAGCGGATGGCGACCAGCGCGGCCCTGCTGCGGCTGCCCCGGATCGATCCCGACACGCTGCGCCAGATGATCATCGACTCGGTGGAGGCCAACGCGGATGAGGTCCCCGATCCGCCGGGCTCGCTGTACATCCGCCCGACCCTTGTCGGCACCGATCCCGACATCGGTGCGGCCGCCCGCCCGAGCCGCAGCGCCCTGCTGTACGTGGTGAACAGCCCGGTCGGCGACTACTTCAAGGGCGGGGTGCGGCCGCTCACCCTGCTGCTGGAGACGTCGATCCCCCGCACCGTGCCCAAGTTCGGCATGGTCAAGTGCGGCGCCAACTACGCCATGGCCTTGGGTGTGACTCTGGACTCGATGGCCGCCAGCGAAGCAATCGACCAGATCCTGTTCGCCACCGGGGATGACATCACCGAGACGGGTGCGGCCAACTTCTTCCTCGCCGACGACGAGCGGGTGGTCACCCGGCACTTGGACGAGTCCTTCCTGCACGGGATCACCCGGGCCTCGGTGATCGAGCTGGCCGATCACCTCGGCTACCAGGTCGAGGAACGCACGATCCATCCCGACGAGCTGGTCGACTGGGCCGAGCGGGGTGAGGCCTTCCTGGCCGGCACGGCCGCGGTTCTGGCGCCGGTGGGCAGCATCGTCCACGACGGCGCGACGCTCACGTTCGGCGGCGGTCAGCCGGGCCGCAACGCTATGAGGCTGCGCCAAGCGCTGGTGGACATCCAGGTGGGGGCGGCACCGGACCCGTTCGGCTGGCGCACCCCGGTCCGGGGCTGAACCGGCACCACGAATTCTCGAACCCGGCCCCGGCCCGCAAATGGCCCACCGGGTCGCGGCGCGGGCCTATCCTGCGGGCACGACGGCTTCGCATTCGGTGGTGCTGGTGGTGTCGATCGACGGGTTGGCCCCGCGCCATGTCACTCGCGCCACCATGCCCGCGCTCACCACCCTCGCCCTCGAAGGGGCTTCCTGCTTCACTGCCCGCACCGTCACCCCGCCGACGACCCTGCCGGTTCACACGTCGATACTGCGGGGCGTCGACCCGTCCACCCACGGGTTGTACAGCAACACACCGGCACCTCTGCGCACAGACGCTCCCTCGTTCCTTCAAGCGGCCCGCGACGCTGGCCGGTCGACCGCGGTCTTCGTCAACTGGCTGCCACTGGACGCGGTGATCGAGCGGGAGGCGGCCGGGCAGCGGTTCGTTGTCGACGGCGGCTATGACCCTGACGAGGACCGCCGCTCCGTAGACGCCGCCGTCGCGGCCGTGGCCGGCGGCTGCTGCGACGTTGTGTTCGTCTATCTGGTGCGTCCCGATCTCGCCGGTCACGCCCACGGCTGGGACAGCGCCGAGTATGCGGCTGCGGTCACCGCGTCCGACAGGGAGCTGGCCCGGTTGCTTGACGCGGTGGGGCCCGAGGCGGCTGTATTGGTGACCACCGATCACGGAGGTCTCGGCACCGGCCACGCCGAGGAGGTCACCGACGTGATGGAGACGTTCGTGGTGGTGCGGGCACCGGGCCGGATCGCGGCCGGTTCGGGCTGGCCGGCCGCGTCGCCGCTGGATGTCGCTCCCACGGTCGCCGGCCTGTGCGGCTTCGCGCCCGATCCCCGCTGGGAGGGGTCGTCGCTGCTGGGCCGGGAGCTTCCGCTGGTCGAGGTCGTGTTGGGCCTGCTGGCCGCCATGTCCCAGGAGACCTACGGCGAGCGGGTGACGATGCTCGACCACGCGCTGCAGTCAGCGGCGCTCGCCGCGGCCGACGGTGCTGGTGACGAGATGGTGCTCGCCTGCCTCCTGCACGATCTCGGTCACGTCCTCGGACGGGCCGACCAGTGGGGTCTGCCCGGTCATGCCGAGGTCGGGGCTCGGGCCCTGCAGCCGGTTCTCTCCCCCGCCATCGTCGAGCCCATCCGGGGCCATGTCACCGCCAAGCGGTACCGCGTGGCCGTCGAACCGGCCTACCGCGATCGCCTCAGCCTCGCTTCGAGGATGTCGTTGGCCGAACAGGGCGGCCCGCTGGCGCCCGGCGACGCCGAGGTGTTCGCCGCTGGCGTCTTCGCGGCGGAGGCGATTCGGCTGCGGGGCTACGACGACGGAGGCAAGGTCGACGACCTCCTAGTCCCTGCGCTCGAGGCTTACCGGGGCCTGATCACCGCCGCCCTCAAGCCGGAGCGTCCGATCGACCCGTCGTGGGCACGGGATGCCTGCCGTTGCGCCTCGTGCCGCGATCCGGGCAACGGACAGCACTTGATCGATGCGTCGGTGCTCGACGGGTGGACCGTGGTCCGCACCGACCGGACCGGCGACGAGTTGACCGTCACCCTCCACCACCGTTCGGGCGAGCGGCACCTCTGCCGCATCCCCACCGCAGGACCCGGCGACCTGCCCGCCGAGCCGTGGGGGCCGGCGTTCGCCGAGCAGTTGCGTGCCGACAGCACGAGCTGGACCGAGGACCATGGCGCGTTCGTCGAGCAGCTGGCCCGGCGGGGCATCGCCCTGCTTCACGACTGCGGGGTCGAGCCGGGAACGGTCCTGGAGGTCGGCAACACGATCGGGTTCGTGCGGCAAACCAACTACGGCGCACTCTTCGATGTCGTCGCCGAACCCGACCCCGTCAATCTCGCCTTCACGCCCCTCGCTCTGCCCGCCCACACCGACAATCCCTACCGGGAGCCGTGCCCGACCGTGCAGCTGCTGCACTGCATGGCCGCGGCGAACGACGGCGGCTCCAGCCGGTTCGTCGACGGCTTCGCCGCCGCTGCGCTGCTCCGAGCGGAGGATCCCACCGCGTTCGAGACGCTCACCACAACCGATGTCACGTTCCGTTATCGCAGCGACGGCGTGGATCTGCAGGCCCGGCGTCCCCTGATCGAACTCGACCGCGACGGTGCCGTGCGGGCTGTGAGCGTCAACAACCGCTCCATGGAGCCGTTGGGGGCCGACCGAGCCGGCACGGCCACCTTCTACGGCGCCTACCGTGCATTGGTCGATCTCCTCGACCGCGACGACGTCGGGATCGAGATCACCTTGCGGCCCGGCGAGCTGGTGGCGTTGGACAACCGCCGCGTGCTGCACGGCCGGCGGGCATTCCAGGTGACCGAGCGCCGGCACCTGCAGGGCTGCTACATCGACATCGACGCCATCCGTTCGGCGGCACGACTGATGTAGCATGCGGTGCCTGGAGACGGGCCGGATCAAAGAGGGGAGGTCGGGTTCCCATGGCTGACACGAACTCGGCTGTTGGCGAGTCGCGGAGTCCGGGGACCAGGGGCTTCGAGCCGGACGTGCCCATCACGGTGTCGCCGATACTGGACTGGCCGCCGCGGCCGGCGGCGACGCTGCGGCACATCGGATCGATGATGCTGCCCCAGGGGATGCTCTGGGTGGGCATCGCCGCGGTGGCGTGGAACTTCTTCACCCCGTCGATGGAGCGCATGGCGACCCTCAGCCCGAGATGGATCCTGGAGATCTATGTCCGCAACGTCGTGATGTTCTCGCTGGTGGCGGGGACCCTGCATGTGGCGCTGTACGTCCGGCGGGTCCAGCAGCAGCGCTACAAGTACGAGCGCCAGTGGCTGAGCACCACCAACCGGGAGTTCCTGTGGAACCACCAGACCCGCGACAACATCTTCTGGTGCCTGGTCAGCGGCTGCGGAGTCTGGACCGCCTATGAGGCGCTGACGCACTGGTTCTATGCCAACGGCTGGATCCCGCAGGTGGAGTGGAGCTCAGGGTGGCTGTACCTGTCGTTCCTGACCGTGTTCACGTCGCTGTGGTCGGTGACCCACTTCTACTTCATCCACCGGGTGCTGCACACGCGCTTTGTGTACGACCACGTCCACTACCTGCATCACCGCAACGTCAACCCGGGGCCCTGGAGCGGCCTGTCGATGCACCCGGTCGAGCACATGATGTACCTCAGCATGTTCCTGCTGTGGTGGGTGGTGCCCGCCCACCCGTTCATCCTGATCCTCACCCTGTCGTCCAACAGCATCGCCACCGCGGTGACCCACTCGGGGTTCGAGCGCTACGAGATCGGCCGGCGCGGGGGACGCTCCATGAAGGGCGCCGACTACTTCCACCACCTGCACCACCGGTACTTCGAGTGCAACTACGGCAACCGGCCCGTGCCGTGGGACAGGCTGTTCGGCACCTTCCACGACGGCACACCCGAGGCTCACGCCCGCATGCGTCAACGGATGAAGGCCCGCCGCGCCGCCCGGACGCGTTGACCGCACCGCAGATCGCATCATCGAAGGTTCAGAGCATCGCGAGGCGAGGTCTCAGAAATCCCTTGGGGAGAGCCGGCCATGACATAGGCGATGAGACGTTGGATCGTTCCCAGGCCGACCCACCCGAAGCGCCTGCGTCCTCGCCGTAGGCCGGCAAGGACAGCGATCACTCGCTTGGCGTCCGTTGCTGTGCTCGCTCTCCTGTCGGCGGCCGCTGTCTCAGTCGTCGAGCCCGGCCGGGCCTACGCCGGACACGATGCCGGCGTCATTTGCCCCGACCCCGTGACGGAGGGCGATTCCACGCGGATGGGGGTTCACATCTCGGGATGGCTCGACGTCTGGTCGCACCACGGCGGCGACTACACCGCGAGCCACGACGACTTCACCCGGTACGAGCGCACCCGGTTCGTGCGAGAGGACCCAACGGAATCGAGGACGTGGATCCCGATCGAGACGACAGAGGACACCCGCCTCGAGCACGATGAGACCTTCTCTGTCGGCTTCTTCGCCCACGGGAGCTGGCACGGCTGCGTGGTGACCATCGTCGACGACGACCAGCCGAGGATCATCGGAGTGGACTTCGTGTCGAGTCCCACCGAGGGTTTCTTCTACCGCGCCGGCGACGCCATCGATGTCGCCGTGAGGCTGGACCAGAACGTGGAGGTCGAGGGATCTCCCTTAGAGCGAGCGCAAATAGGTGGCTAGGTGCGGTTGTAGCGGTCGGCCCATTTGGTGAGTTTGATGGTGATGATCGCGGCGATCGCCAGTGCGAGCTGCCCGAGGCGTGCTTTGGTGTTGCGGTCGGTGCTGCGCCGCAGT
>JAJEJB010000054.1 GCA_022828135.1 Acidimicrobiia bacterium
AGCGCATCCACCACCCTCGGCTCCAAAGCAAGCATGCTGAAACCACCTCCACCTCGTCGTTGTCGTTGGATGGACACCCGAGAGTTCACTCGGGCCAACACAACGACAGGTGGATGGCCACACCTATTTGCGCGCGCTCTAGGCCTGCTGGCGCTTCACCGTGACGGGCGGGGGGCTTCGGCGGAGTAGCGGATGTCGGTGAGGAACGCCTCGACTTCGGCGAGGTCGATGGTGCGGCGCAGCGGCGGGAGGCCCCGGAGGAGGTCCTGGCGGTACCGGGCAGTCGCCAGCCGCGAGTCGAGCACCGCCACGACGCCCAGGTCCTGCGCAGAGCGGATGAGCCTCCCCGCGCCCTGGGCCAGCAGCGTGGCCGCGCGGGGAACGTCGATCTCGCGGAACGCGTGCGGCCCGAGCCGCTTGCGGCGGGCGACCATCAGCGGCTCGTCGGGCCGCGGGAACGGAATGCGGTCCACGACCACCAGCGACAGCGACCGGCCAGGCACGTCCACGCCCTGCCACATCGTCATCGTGGCGAACAGGCAGCTCTCCTCCTCCGAGGCGAACCGGCCGATCAGCTCGCGATTGGGCAGATCCCCCTGGCAGTAGATCCGCAGCCCCGTCGTCGCCCGCACAGCCTCGGCGGCGCCCCTCATGGCCCCATAGCTGGTGAACAGCGCCAGAGTGCGCCCTCCGGCTGCGACGGCCATCCGGGCGGTCTCCTGCTGCACGGCCTGCGCCCATCCAGGGTCCCTGGGGCCGGGCAGATGCTTCGCGCAATAGAGCAGGCCGAGGCTGCGGTAGTCGAACGGACTGCCCACATCGAGGCTGTCGTGGCCGTCGTCGGGCAGCCCGAGCCTGTCGGCCAGGTTGATGGGGACGGTCGCGCTGGTCAGAACCGCCGGAGTGCGCGTCCACAGCCGCTCCTCCAGCATCGGGCCGACATCGACGGGGGCGGTCCGCCAGACCGGATTCCTCCCGGAGCCCTCCACCCAGACAGCGGCCTCGTTGTCCGGGTCAGATGCTCGGGCGAGATCCTCGGTGAGGGCGTCGAGGAGCCGTCGGGCCATTCTCCGCCGCGTCTCGTCGCCTTCCGCCTCGCGGACCTCGGCGCCGGCTGCGCCGAGCCGTCCCCGGCACAGGGCGACCGTCTCGATCAGGTCGTCGGGAAGCGACGTCAGCAGCGTGTCGCGGTGGGGGTCGAGAGCGTCCCGCAGAATGTCGCCGGCCTCCTTCACGCGGTCGGCCGTCGCCGAGCGCCCCACCACGGCCCTCACCGCCCGGGCCGCGTGCCTGAACCGGCCTCCGGTGATCGACACCCCGGCGGCTCCGGCTGCGATGTCCTCGAGGGTGTGGGCCTCGTCGAACACGACCGCATCGTGGGGCGGCAGGATCTCCGCCTCGGTGAACATGTGCAGGCAGTAGAGGTGGTGGTTCACCACCAGCACATCCGCCTCAGCAGCCCTGTCGCGGGCCTGCTCGGCGAAGCACTCCGGCCCCGACGGGCAGTTCGCCGCGCCCGGGCACTCCCGCCCGGACACGCTCACCGCCTCCCAGGCCCGCACCGACGGCTCGAAGTCGAGTCCGGCCCGGTCGCCGTCGGCGGTCACATCGGCCCAGTCGGCCAACTGTGTGAGTTCCTCGCGGATGCGCCCGGCTTCGGCGGCGGAGTCCGCTGCGATCAACTGCTGCTGCCCGCTGCCGGCAGCCGCGGCCAGGTCGGCGAGCTTCTTGCGGCAGATGTAGTTCGACCTGCCCTTCAGCACGCCGAACTTGAGCGGCATGCCCAGCGCCTCGGCAAGGAGGGGAAGATCCTTGTCCACGAGCTGGTCTTGGAGGGCCTTGGTGGCGGTGGCCACGACAGCCTTCTTCCCGCTGGCTGCCAGCGGCGCCAGGTAGGCCATCGACTTGCCGATGCCGGTGCCGGCCGCCACCACCAGATGCCGGTCTTGGTCTAGGGCCGACGCGACCGCCTCGCACATCTCGAATTGGCCGGGCCGGCTCTCGCCGCCACCCGGCATCGCCGAGACGACCCCATGAAGCGCTTCGACGGCTGCCTGTGGTGCGTCCACGGCCACCGACCGTACCTGTGCACGGACCCAGGTCGGCCTGGGTGACGCAAGTGTCCAGAGCTTCAGATCTGGTGCAAGTCCGCGGGTCAACTGATCGATCATGGACTGCTTGCGATCAACCGGCCCCGACGGGATCAGTCAGCCAGCAAGGAACTGACCAGCCGGTTGAGGCTCACTCCGCTCTCGGCTGCTCGCACTACCAACTGGCGGTGGGTCTCCGGCGGCACGCGAACTAGAAACCGTCCGCTGTAGGACCGCTCGGCCAGCGGTGTCGGCAGCGGCTCACCGTTGGCTCGCAGGTCAGCAACCACGTCCTGCACCAACGCACGGATGCCCGAGAACGCTTCGTCGAGGGTCGGCGCCAGCCAGCTCAGCGACGGGAACTCCAGGCACAGACCCACGTGTTCGCCATCCTCCGCCGACCACGTCACCCGGTACGTGTAATGGTCACTCACGCAGCGCCTCCAACTTCTCGATGGCCTTAAGCACCTGCCGAACCTGATACGGCTTGGCCATGCCCTTGCGACTCTGGATGTTCACCCGCGGATCCCCCGGCCAGGGCATCCGGTAGACGCGATGTCTGCCCCTCGCCCGGCGGGGCTCGCCAAACTTCTCATCGCACAGCTTGGCGAGATCCGAGAACCGCACACCGTTGGGGTTGTTGCGGATTGCCTCAAGCAGTGCCTCCACATCCACACACTCCAAATAGTATCACTAACGATACCATTAAGCCTCAGGCGTCGGGCGCCTTCTTGAGGTGACGCTCAATCGAGGCCCGCCGACGGTTGACATACATGAGATAGTACAACATAGATTGAAAATATCAATCACGCTGCGTGGGGTCGACTAGGTGGGGCGGGATGTCAGGAGGTCTGCGGCTTGGGTTGCGGCTTTGTGGCCGCTGGAGAGCGCGCCGTTGACGGACGGAATCCCCATGTAGTCGCCGGCCAGGAACAGGTTGTCGATGTTGCCTGCGAGCTGCCCGGGGATCTTCGTCATCGCGGCGAGCATCCCGGGTGATCCCATGCAGAGGGCCTCTTCCCAGCGGTAGACGCGGAAGAACAGGCCCTCATCGTCACCAGGAAGGGCTGAGCCCGGGGGAGCATGGCGGCGGGCGGCGCCGAGCAGCTGGCGCTTGATCTCCTCGTCGTCGAGCGGGATTAGCTCCCTGGCCCGGTCGCGCCCGATGAGCAGGTCGAGGAGGCCGTGGCCGGCGGGCGCGCAGTCCGGCAGGAAGGCGGCCCTGTCCAGCAGCAGCGGGGCGTCGTCGTCCTCCGGGTAGAGCGCGCCGTGCCAGCCCGCAGGCAGCGGAGGGCGGTCGAGCCCGATCACCACCCGGCATCCCGTCGAGTAGCTGACGGTGCCGAGGGCGCGGCGAGTCTCTGCGGGCAGCTCCGGAACGAGATCCGGGACCTGCGTGCCGGGCACGGCACAGATGACCGCGTCCGCCTCGATGGTCTCACCGCCGGTGACGACGGCGGTCGCTGCCCCATCCGTCACGACGATCCTGTGGACGGGAGTCGAGACGCGGATCGCATCGGAGCAGGCCGCGGCGAGCGCAGCGTTGAAGGATCCGATGCCGCGCTCCGGCATGTACACCGTGCCGTCGGTCAGCATCGTCTCACCGATGTACGCCCGCATCAGTGCCTGGCCCGCCGGCTCCGGATCGCCCAGAACCATCTTGAGGGGTCCCCCGAGCGTCAACCGCAGGCTCCCCGGCACACCGAGCCGCTTCAAGTAATCGCCGTATGTCTCCTCATCATCGATCTCAGCGAGGGGGCTGTCGCTGGCGAAGCTCATGTAGTCCGCCTGCCGATGCATCTGACGCATCACCTTGGAGCCGGCACGCATGCCCGCCGGGGACCCGAATCCCATGGCGATGGCCGTGCGCAGGTGCCGCACGAAGTTCCACAGCGACTGCTCCGGCGTCGTCGTCACCCACCGCCCGTTGCGGTGGTGGCCGAACTTCATGTTCGACCGCACCAGCGGCAGTCCCAGCTCCTCGCACATGGCGAACGCGGTGTCGTAGGTCGAGGTGAAGACGAATGCCCCCATGTCCAGAGCAAATCCGTCCACCTCCTCGCCCTTGCCGCGCCCGCCCGCACGATCCAGAGCCTCGAGCACGAGCGGGGTGATGCCCCGCTTCTTCAGCGTGTAGGCGGCACTGAGCCCGGCGAAGCCCCCGCCGACAATGACGACTCGCTGAGTGCTCATGGGCGCGGCCCCCTTCGTACCACTCTCCATCACCTGCCCAGGCGCCCGGCACCGGGCAAGAACGCACGGTGTCCCGCACGCACCGTACTGCGTCGTCCCGCCCCACGAGCCGAGCCGGCCACCATGGGCACAGCCTGACCCCGAAGGTCTTGGACTGCCGGATCGGGTGATCTAGGGTGCGCCTATGAGCTATCCCGCATCACTTCAGATCAACACGCCTGAGCGGATCGCCAACTGGCGGCCGCTGGTTCAATGGCTGCTGCTGATCCCTCACCACGTGGTGCTGGCGGTGCTGGCCGCGGTGAGCTCGGTCGTGGTCCTCATCTCGTGGATCGTGATCCTGCTGACCGGCAAGCTGCCCGCCGGCCTCGCCGGCTTTCAGGCCATGTACCTGCGCTACAGCGCCGTCGTCTGGGCCTACGCCTACTTCCTCACCGACCAGTACCCGCCCTTCGACTTCGACACCTCGCCGGCCGATCCCGGCCGTACGCAGACGTCGGTGAGCTTCTCCCCCGCGCTAGAAGGCCGCAACCGGCTCACAGCGCTGTTCCGGATCATCACCGTCATCCCCGCCTACATCTTCAACCTGATCATCGTCGTCATCGCCACGGTCTGCATCATCCTCGGCTTCTTCGCGGTGCTGTTCACCGGCCGCTGGCCCGACGGCCTGCGCCGGTTCGTGGTCGGCTCGCATCTCGTCAGCCTCCGCTACTTCACCTACGGGCTTCTGCTCACGGACGAGTACCCGCCGTTCTCGATCGACTGACCCCGCCCAGCCGGGCCCTCCGGGAACCCGGTCGGTTGTGAACCCGGCTTAGGCCACGCGGTAGGTTGAGTTGGGTCACGACTGACGCCGGGGGGCGAGATCCATGCATGACGTGCTCGTCGTTGGCGGGGGGATCGCCGGGCTGACAGCCGCCCGCGACCTGGCCCAGAGCGGCCACTCGGTGCTCGTGCTGGAGGCCCGGGACCGGCTCGGCGGGCGCACCTGGTACAAGCAGTTCGGCGACACCGGCCGCCGCACCGAGATGGGCGGCACGTGGTTCGACGAGCCCACCCAGCTCAACATCGCCCGCGAGATCCAGCGCTACTCCCTGCCCACCGTCCTCAGCCCCGCCGGCCAGGAGTTCCGGGTGTCGCTCTGCGGCCGCAGCCTCCCCCGCCCCGACCAGCCCGTGCCCCGGGAGTTCCGTCCCGACCTCGACAAGGCGCTCGACCACATAGTGGAGCAGTCCCGCCGGGTCACGTTCGGCGCCGACCTCGACAACCCCGACCTGCACGACCTGGACATCTCCTTCGCGGAGTTCATCGCGCCGTACACCGACCAGCCGTTCGTGGCCGAGTACCTCACGATGTGGTCCGCCTTCGCGTTCGGCTGCCATCCCTCGGACAACTCGGCGCTGCAGGTCCTCACCTGGGTCGCGGGCTACGACAACGCCGTCTGGACGCTCGACGACGCCCCCGCCACCAAGTTCGCCGAGGGAACGGCCAGCCTTGTCGACGCCCTCGCCGACGACAGCGGCGCCGACATCGAGCTCTCCGCGCCGGTCGCCTCCATCGCCGACACCGGCGACCACATCGAAGCGGCCACATCCGGCGGCGATACCCACGCCGCCCGCTTCGCGGTGCTGGCCGCCCCGGTCAACACCTGGCAGGACATCGACCTGCCCATCGCCGCCGACTCGCCTAAGGCCCGGCTCGCCCGCGAGGGGCTGGCCGGCCACGCCCTCAAGCTCCACGCCCTGGTCGACAATGTCCCCGAGTTCCTGATGGCCTCGGGCTGGGGCGGGCCGCTGTGCTGGACCTCCGAGCAGGCCAACTTCGACGGCGGGCGGCTCCTGGTGGGCATCGGCGAGGACGACTCGGCCATCGACGCGACCGATCCCGCCCAGGTGCAGCAGGCCATCCGCCAGTTCGCGCCCGAAGCGACCGTGCGGATCTGCGACGGCCACAACTGGTCCGCCGACCCGTACGCCAAGGGAACCTGGACGACCTACCGCCCGGGACAGCTGTCGCGCTACTACTCCGACTTCGCGGTCCCCCACGGCCGGCTCCACTTCGCCGGCTCGGACCTGGCGCGGGGCTGGGCCGGGTTCATGGACGGCGCCATCGAGAGCGGCACCGACACCGCGGCCGCGCTCGGCCGGCGCCTCCGCGACGACGGCTAGCAGGATCGCCGTTGGTGCTCGGTCGCGGGGGCCTCGATGGCTGACATCACGGTGTTCGTGGCCCGCACGGTGCGAACCATGGAGCCGTCCCTGCCGGTGGCGGAGGCCATCGCGGTCCGCGACGGCCGGATCGTAGAGGTCGGCACGCTCGACACGATGCGGCCGTGGCTGGAGTCGCACAGCCACGAGATCGACGACACGTTCAGGGACCACTGCATCATGCCGGGGTTCGTCGATCCCCACCTGCATCCCTCCATGGCCGCGATCCTGCTGCCGATGCACTTCACCACCGCCGTCGGATGGGACCTCCCGTGGGAGGACATCGGACCGGTGCAGGACACCGAGCAGTTCCTCGCCCGCATGGCCAGCCTCGACACGGCCCTGGCCCCCGGAGAGCCGCTGTTCGCCTTCGGCCACCACCCCATCTGGCACGGCCCCATCGACCGGAGCGCCCTCAACCAGATATCAGCGACCCGGCCGATCGTGGCGTGGCACCGCGGCTACCACTCGATCACGGTGAACGACGCCTGCCTGCGGTGGATGGACCTCGACACCGCGGCCGCGGGCCGCCACCCGCAGGTCGACCTCGACGCAGGCAAGTTCTTCGAGACGGGCCTGAGCGTCGCGCTGCGCCACCTGCGCGGCTACCTCCTGGAGACCGAGCGGTTCCGAGCCGGGCTCGACCGGATGCGCCAGGTAATCCACCACGGCGGCCACACCACCATCGGCGACGCCGCTCTGGGCTTCTACGGGTTCGAGCAGGAGTGGGACCACCTCCAGGCGGTGATGGAAAATCCCGACACGCCGTTCCGGGTCCAGCTCATGCCCTTCGCCATGGGCCCGGAGGGCGACGAGCGGACCGACGACGAGTTCCTTGAGCGTGTCCTGGCCTACCCGTCGCGCAACACCCATCGCCTGCGGTTCAGCGACCACGTCAAGATGTTCGCCGACGGCGGGTTCTTCGCCGAGTTGCTGATGCTCAAGCCGCCCGGCCATCTCGACGGCCGCCACGGCGAGTGGATGACACCCCCGGAGAGATTCGAAGCCGTCGCCCGGGTGCTGTGGAACGCCCGGCGCAGGATCCACGTGCACTGCAGCGGCGACCTCGGTGTCGAGCTGGCCCTGTCCACCCTTGAGAAGCTCCAGTGGGAGCGTCCCCGCTTCGATCATCGCTTCACCTTCGAGCACTTCGGCATCTCCAGCTCGCAGCAGGTCGACCGCATGGCCGCGGTGGGGGCGGTGGCCTCGGTCAACGCCTACTACGTCTACGAGCTCGCCGAGGCCTTCGCGGCCCGCGCCGTCGGATACGAGCGGGCGTCGCAGATCTCGAGGCTTGGGTCGCTGGAACGGGCCGGAGTGCGCTTCGCGGTGCATTCGGACTTCCCGATGGCGCCGGCCAAGCCCCTCAACAACGCCTGGGTGGCCGCCAACCGGCTCACCGAGTCCGGGGCGGTGATGGCCGCCACCGAGCGGGCGTCCCTGGATGCCGCCATCAAGGCCATCACCACCAACGCGGCACACGTCCTCGGGCTCGATGAGGAGATCGGGTCGCTGCGTTGGGGCAAGCGAGCCGACTTCACCGTCCTGGAGGCAGACCCCTACGAGGCGGGCGTCGAGGCTCTGCGGGACATCCCCATATGGGGAACCGTCTTCGAGGGCCGCAAGTTCCCGATCCGGGACAGCTAGCGATGGGCGCCCGCACCCCGGAGGACCTCGTGCCGGTGACCGTGGTCGCCGGCTACCTCGGCGCGGGCAAGACCACCCTGATCAACGAGCTGCTGGCCGACGACCACGGCCGGCGCCTAGCCGTGCTGGTCAACGACTTCGGCGCGGTCAACATCGACGTCGCCCTCATCGCCGACCACGACGGTCAGACGATCAGCCTCAAGAACGGATGCGTCTGCTGCTCGATCGCCGACGAGCTCGGCGACGCCCTCGACCGGGTGCTCGCCCTGGAACCGGCCCCCGACCAGATCGTCATCGAGGCCAGCGGCGTCGCCGATCCTGCCAACGTGGCCGTCTACGGGCAGGGCTGGCCCGGCTGCCGCCTCGACGGGGTCGTCGTGCTGGCCGACGCCGAGACGGTGCAGGCCAGGTCGCGCGATCAGTTCGTCGGCGAACTGGTGGTCCGCCAGCTCCGACGGGCCGACATCGTCATGGCGACCAAATGCGACCTCATCACCGAGGCCGGATTGGCAGCCGTGGTGGACTGGCTCGCCGAGACAGCCCCCGGCGCACCGATCCTCACCCGGCGCGCCGGTCAGCTGGAACCCGAGCTGCTTCTGGAGACCGCCCAACCCGTCGACAGGCCCTCGCGGCAGCCGCCCCACGCCGGCAACGGCGCGGCCGGGGCAGCCTTCGACTCCGCGGTCGTCGAGGTCGACGGCACCCTCGACCGGGACCGGGTAGAAGCCGCGCTGCGGGACTGGCCCGAGTCCGTCCTGCGGGTCAAGGGCGTCCTCCGGTTCGACGGCCCCGCCGGCGGGCTCCACGTCGTCCACGGGATCGGACGGCGCTGGAGCATCGAGCCGGCCCCCGACGGATTCGACTCGAGCCACACCGGCAAGCTCGTGGTGATCGGCCTGCCCGGCACCCTGCACAACCACGATCTCACCGCTTCGCTGAACTTGCAGGCACAATGAGCCGTGACCGCTCGCGTGCCGGCATGGCGATGGCCGATGGGGAGACTGAGAACCAGTGACTGCCGGTAGCGACGAGCAGCCCATCCGGTACGAGCCCGAGGAGGCCTGCCCGCCGTCGATCGCCCTGCTGGTCGGAGCTCAGGGCGCCGCGCTGGTGGTCGCGCCGATGGTGCTCAACGTGGCTATCGCCATCCGCTCCTCGGGACTCGACGACAGCCATCTGACCTGGAGCGTCTTCGCCGCGATGCTGATGTGCGCCGCCATCACGGCACTGCAGGCGTGCCAGCTGGGGCGATTCGGCGCCGGCCACGTCGCGCTGGCCTGGCCGGCCGCGATGTTCATCGCGATCATGGTGTCGACCGTCACCGCCGCCGGGCTGGCCACGTTCGCGAGCCTCATGATCGTGTGCAGCCTGGTTCAGGTCGCGCTGGCCTGGTGGCTGCCGACGCTGCGACGAATCGTCACGCCGACCGTCGCCGGCACGGTGACGATGCTGATCGCCGTGAGCGTGCTGCCCATCGCGTTCGACACCGTCGGCGACCTGCCCGCCGACGCCCCCACGGCCGCCGGCCCGACGATCGCCGGCGCGACGCTGCTGGCCTCGGTGATCGTGGCCCTGCGCGCCCGCGGACGCTGGCGCCTGGTCGCGCCCTTCATCAGCATCCTGGCCGGATGCGCGGCCGCGGCCGCGTTCGGGGTGCTCGACGGGGACCGGATCGCCGACGCCGGCTGGTTCGGCCTTCCCGAGGTCCCGGACTTGAGCGTGGACCTCACACCCGGCCGGGAGTTCTGGGTGCTGCTGCCGTCGTTCGCGGTCCTCACCCTGGTGCTCGGGCTCAAGACGATCAGCGACGGCGTGGCGATCCAGCAGGGATCGCGCCGGCGGCCGCGGGCGATCGAGTTCCGCCAGATCCAGGGCATGGTCAACGCCAACGGCGCCGGCATGCTGCTCGCCGGAGCGGCCGGCACGCTGCCCCCGATGGTCAACTCCTCGTACAGCCTGTCGCTGATCAACCTCACCGGCGTCGCCGCCCGCCGGGTTGGCGTCGGCGTGGCCGCCGTCACGGTGACGCTGGCCCTCTTCTCCAAGTTCACCGCCGTGCTGTTGACCATCCCCGGACCGGTGCTGGGCGCCTACCTGATGCTGGCCATGGGCCTCCTGTTCGTCAGCGGCTGCCAGACGGTGCTGCGCGACGGCCTCGACCCCCGGCGCACGCTGGTGGTCGGGCTGGCCAGCGCGTTGGGTCTGGGCCTTCACGGCCACTCGCTGACGCGCGACCTCTTCGGCGAGGAGCTCGGCGACCTGCTCGGCAACGGCGTCACCATCGGCGCCATCGTCGCCATCGGGATGACGCTGCTGATCGAGGCGACGAGCAGGCGCAGCCAGCGCCTCGAGGTCACCCTGGACACCGCGTCGATACCGGTGATCGACGAGTTCCTCACCCGGCTGGCGTCCACGCTGGAATGGAACGAAGCCTCCACGATGCGGCTGCGGTCGGCGGGCGAGGAGGCGCTCACCAGCCTGCTGTCGCAGGAGGACGGTGGGGAGGCCTCGCAGAGCCCGCGCCTGATCGTCGCGGCCCGCCCGCAGGCCAAGATGGTGGAGCTTGAGTTCGTGGCCACGACCCGCCAGGAGAACATCGAGGACCAACTGGCGTTCCTGACCGACGATTCGGCGGTGCCGGCGGTCCATGACCTCTCGCTGCGCCTGTTGCGCCACCACGCGTCCGCGGTGCGCCACCAGAAGTTCCACGGCGTCGACATCGTCACCGTGCGCGTCGAGGGCACCGCCTGATCCCCGGCCGGTGGGCCAGGACTCCCCGTCGTCGTCGTAGGCGCCCATCGATCGCCTACCTGGGTGCCGGGTAACGCCTCACCAGGTACGCCGACGTAGTGTCAGAACTGGAGGTGCTCGAACCAACCATGACCTACCCGAACATTCTCGTATTCGTGGACTTCCCGACCACTGACGTCAATTCCGCCCGCGCGTACTACGCAGAGGTCTTCAACTGGGAAGTCGAGGATCGCATCAAGGACACGTTCGCCCGGATCGTCCCCGGACAGAACTTCCTGAAAGACGATGGCACGCAGAGCGAGATAGGCAATCTGCACATGGGCGTCTCGCACGCGGCGAACGCCCGACCCCACCCCGATCCCAACCCCACGGAGCCCACCCACATGAACCCGGGCGGGCGCGCCACCCGGGCATGGATCATGGTGAGCGAGGACGACTCGTTCGAGCGGATCCTCGACACTGCCGTCCGGCTCGGCGGGACCGAATTATGGAGGAACCACTTCTGGACCGAGTTCGGCGGCGCCAACGCCTCGTTCGTCGATCCGTGGGGCAACCAGTTCATGCTCTGGCAACACCTCCCCGACGCCGAGACCGATGACGACACCCATCAGGTCGTCGGCGACTTCAGCGTCCCCGACGGCTGGACCGTCGAGTAGGCAATCCGCTCAGACCCGGCCGCCTGCTCGTTGACTCCAACCGGGCTGGCAGGCTGTCCTACTCCTGGGGCCGGTAGTCGAAGATTAGGACCTCGCCGGTGTCGTAGCTGGTGAAGACGACCTCGGAGTCGCCGTTGCCGTCGAGGTCGGCCACCAGGCCGCCGGCCGCCTGACCGAACTCCGTGCGCAGGGTGTGCTGGCGGAACTCGCCGGGCTCGGTCTGCTCGAACCAGAACACCCGTGGGTCGCCGTCGCCGGACACGGTGAGGTCGATGTCGCCGTCGTCGTCGACGTCGCCCCACCAGAACACCCCGGGCGCGGCCTGGAAGTTGACGCCCTCGATCGGCCGCGAGACGATGCCGTCGCTGATCAGCTCCGGCTCCCAGCGCTGGCGGGGGTCAGCGGGCGGTGTCAGGAGGTAGATGCCCGACAGCGGCTCGGGGTCGCGGCTGACGTTGTTGACGTGGTTCGAGCCGATCCAGCCGACCGTGCCCTCTCCCAGCAGGTCCGGGATGGCGGCCAGCTGGATTGTGCGGCCGAGAGTGCTGTCGATCACGTGGCGCTGCCACTCCCCTGCCGGCCGGGCCGCGCTGGGCGTCTCGGTCTGCTCGAACCACACGAAGGAGTTCCCCGCGAGGAAGAACTCGCCGCTGGCCAGATCGAGGTCGCCGTCGCCGTCGATGTCGTGGATGACGGGCAGGCTGCCGCCGCCCTGGCCGATCAGGTGGGGCGTCGGCTCGAACCCGGTGCCGCCGACGCTTCCCGGATACCACTGCGCGTAGGCGTCGTCGACGGTCTCCCCCACCGTGACCAGGTCCTGGTGACCGTCGCTGTTGAGGTCGGCCAGCAGGACCCGGTGGAAGAACTCGACGGTGCCCGGCTCCACGATGTCGTGGCGTACCCAGCCGTCGCCGGTCTGCTCCAGCCAGAACAGCGCGCCGCACGGCCCGATCTCCGGGTTGAACTCGCACACGAAGAACCCGGCGGAGACCAGCAGGTCGAAGTCGCCGTCGTCGTCGAGGTCCTCGGGCACGGCCTCGTTCAGGAAGTAGTTGCCGTCGGCCCGGGTGAGCACCGGCACCTTGGTCCAGGAGGCCAGGTCGCCGTCGTTGCGGTACACGGTGATGCCGCCGGGCGGGAATTCGATGGGTCCGGCGTCGTCGGGCCGGTCGCCGAAGAAGTTCACCACCAGGTCCAGGTCGCCGTCGCCGTCCATGTCGGCGGCCTCGACCCCGGCTGGACCGTCCGCAGCCGTGTCGACGACATGCACCGCGAAGCGGGCATCGTCGGCCCGCCACGCCGGCTCGGGAAGCTCCACTTCCGGCGTCGACGAGCAGGCCGCGGCCGCCACCAGCAGCCCGCAGACACCGAGGCGTTTCGCCGACCGGAGCACGCCGCCGACGTTCCGGGCCGTCATCGTGAGCCTCGGGCCGCCGATTCGGCGACGCCCACTGGGTGGTCAGCGACCACGCCTGCTGCCAGGCCGAGGCCAAAGTCTCAGCCGAGAACCCCGACGACATCTGGCTGGCCAAGAGCGGCTTCGGCGGCACCGAGTACCTGTTGAACGGCCTGTACTCCGAGGGCTCCAAGCGTGGCCTCGGGCTGGTGGAGATGGCCCGGATGCTGTCGTGGAACCCGGCCCGGCGCTTCGGGCTGGGCACCAAGGGCACCATCGGGGTCGGCTACGACGCCGGCATCGTGCTGCTCGATCCGTCGGCGAGCCATGTGGTGCGGGCCGCCGAATCGGAGTCGAGCCAGGGCTACACCCCCTTCGAGGGCCACGAGCTCGACGGCAGGGTGCGCCATGTGTGGTTGCGGGGCGAGCCCGTCCTGTCCGGCGGCCAGGTGGTGGGAGAGCCCCGCGGCCAGTACCAGCGAAGGCCCACATGAGCGCGCTCGGCGCGACCGACCTCCGGGCTTCAGCGGGGTTGCGGGAATCCGCCGGCCTTGGCCACCAGGCTGGGAACGCGGTGGCCGAGCTGGTCCTCCAGCCAGGTGCTGGCCTCGATCAGGGCATCAAGGTCGAGGCCGGTGTCGAAACCCATCTCGTGCACCATGTACACCACCTCCTCGGTGGCGACGTTGCCGGTGGCCCTGGGCGCGAACGGGCAGCCGCCCACCCCGCCGAGGCTGGAGTCGAACACCCGCACGCCGGTGTCGATGGCCGCCGCGATGTTGGCCAGCGCAGTGTTGCGGGTGTTGTGGAAGTGGCCCCGCAGCGCGATGCCGCCGGCCCGCTCCGCCGCACCGTCGAACAGGGCGGCCACCTGGTTGGGCACCCCGACACCGATGGTGTCGGCCAGGGCCACCTCGTCGGGCTGGGTCTCGGCCAGCTCGGCCACGATTCCCAGCACCCGGTCGGCGTCCACCCGTCCCTCGTACGGGCAGCCGCACACCGCCGACACAGTCACCGAGGTGCGGACACCGGCCGCCCGGGCCGTGTCGGAGATGGTCCGCCACCGCTGGATCGACTCGGCCACCGTGGCCCGCTGGTTGGCCTGCGAGAACGTCTCGGTGGCCACCACCACCCCGCACACCTCGTCGGCACCCGCCTCGATGGCCCGCTCCACGCCCCGCTGGTTGAGCACCAGCGCGCTGTAGCTGACACCTTCGGGGCGGGGTACGCCGGCCATGACCGCCTCGCCGTCGGCCATCTTGGGCACCGCCTTGGGGCTCACGAAGCTGGCCGCCTCGACCCGGGTGTGCCCCGCCGCCACCAGCCGCTCGATGAGCTCCACCTTCTGGGCGGTGCTGAGGTCGGCGGGATCGGCCTGGAGGCCGTCGCGGGGGGCGACATCCACGATCTGGAGGCGCTCGGCTTGCTGGTTGGGCCCGGTCACGATGGGGCCGAGGATAACGGGGAGGGGGATCATGCCCGGAGCTCTTGATGACATTCGGGTGATCGAGGTGGGCACGCTGCTGGCCGGCCCGTTCTGCGGCCAGCAGCTGGCCGACCACGGGGCCGAGGTGATCAAGGTCGAGCCGCCGGGCACCGGCGACCCGATGCGGGCCTGGGGCCAGGAGAAGGCCGACGGCAAGTCGCTGTGGTGGCCGGTGGTGGGCCGGGGCAAGAAGTCGGTCACCGTCAACCTGCGCGAGCAGGCCGGCCAGGACCTGGTGCGCCGGCTGGCCGCCGATGCGGATGTGCTGCTGGAGAACTTCCGCCCGGGCACGCTGGAGCGCTGGGGACTCGACCCCGAGGACCTGCGAGCCGCCAATCCGAGGCTGATCGTCACCCGGGTGTCGGGCTACGGCCAGACCGGGCCGTATTCCTCCAAGCCGGGCTTCGGCAACATCGGCGAGGCCATGGGAGGCATCCGCTACACCACCGGCGACCCGGAGAAGATGCCCAGCCGGACCGGGATCAGCATCGGCGACACGCTCACCGCCATGTTCGCCACCATCGGCACGCTGAACGCCCTGCACGTGCGGGAGCGCACCGGCCAGGGCCAGATCGTCGACGCCGCTCTCTACGAGTCGGTGCTGGCGGTGATGGAGTCGCTGCTGACCGAGTACCACGTCGCCGGGTTCATCCGGGAGCGGACCGGGTCGATGATCCCCAACATCGCGCCGGCCAACGCCTACCCCACCCGAGACGGCGGGATCCACCTGATATCGGGCAACCAGGACACCGTGTGGCGGCGCATGGCCACCGCGATGGGCCGGCCCGAACTGGGCACCGATCCCCGATTCGCGACGCACATCGCCCGGGGCGACCACCAGCAGGAGCTGGACGAGATGATCGCGGCGTGGACGGCCACCCTCGACGCTGACGAGCTGCGGCGGATCCTCGACGAGTACGCGGTCCCCAACGGCCAGATCTACCGGGCTCCGGAGATGCTGGCCGACGAGCACTTCACAGCCCGTGAAGCCATAGCCTGGGTCGACAGCGCCGACTTCGGGGCCATTCCCATGCAGAACATCGTGCCGAAGCTGTCCGGGACCCCCGGCTCGATCAACTGGTCGGGCCCGGCGCTGGGCGAGCACAACGACGAGGTGCTGAGCGGGATCCTCGGGTTGGACGCGGACGCCATCGAGCGGCTGCGGGCAGACGGGATCGTGGCGTGACGTCGCGGGAGGCCAAGACGGGCGAGGCGCTGGCCGAGGACTACCGGCAGGCCGGGTTCAACCGGCGGCTGGGGTTCGGGGCGCGCCCGGCCCTGGTGGTGATCGACTTCTGCCTGGCCTACCTGGATCCCGACTCTCCCCTCTACGCCGGGGTCGAAGACGCCCGAGCGTCGTGCCAGCGGGTGCTGGCCGCGGCCCGGGCGGCCAGGATTCCGGTCCTGCACTCCAGGATCGAGTTCCAGCCCGGCGGGGCCGACGGCGGGATCTTCTTCCGGAAGGTCGGCGCGTTGGAGTGCCTCGTCCAGGGGAGCCCGCTGGGTGCCTACGGCGAAGGACTGGCCCCCGTGGACGGCGAGATCGTCGTGGTCAAGCAGTACGCCTCGAGCTTCTTCGGAACGAGTCTGGCCTCAACGCTCACCTCGATGGGGGTCGACACGCTGATCCACACCGGCGTCTCCACCAGCGGCTGCGTCCGGGCCACCGCGCTCGACGCCTGCCAGCACGGCTTCGTTCCCATAGTGGTGCGCGACGCCTGCGGGGACCGCGACCCGCAGATCCACGAGTCCAACCTGTTCGATCTCGACGCCAAGTACGCCGACGTGGTCTCCGAGCAGGAAGTCCTCGACTACCTGTCGACCCTGACTACCGGGGAGCCCCAATCCGGCGCAGCTCTTCGATGAGCCAGCACACGGCGGAGCCCTCGCCGTAGCCTCCTACCGTCGGGCAACAAGACCCGACCGACAGGAGGCGTGTCTCGAGGTGGCTGAGCACACCAGCATCCACACACGGGAGCAGATTCTCAGGGTGTCGTCGCGCCTGTTCACAGAACGGGGATACCGGGCCACCTCCACCCGCGACATCGCCGAGGGCGTCGGGATACGGCAACCATCGCTGTTCCACCACTTCTCGTCCAAAGCCGAGATCATGGCGGAGTTGCAGCAGGTCGAGTTCGAGCCCGCGGTACGAATCCTCGATGCCGCCCGGAGCCTGGGCGGCTCGGCATCAGCCCGTCTGTTCTGTGCTCTCTTCCTGGACTTTCGCCGTCTGCTCCTGTTGCCGTACGACTTGGGCGCCACCACCACGGCCGAAGTGCTCAACGAGCCTGCACTGGCCGATCAGCGCCTCGTCTGGGACCGCCTCCTCGCCGCCCAGGGCACCCTGATCACCGACGGCATTTCTGCCGGCGAACTGCTCGACCTCGACGCCGACTTCACCAACCGTGCCGTGGCCTGGCTGATTGAGGGCGCGTACATCGACGCCAGCCGGCGCGAGGACTTCGATCCCACAGAGTTCGCCGATCAGGTCGCGTCCTTCTCGCTCAGAGCTCTGCTCGTCGACGGCGCCCGCTGCGACCGGGTGCGGACCGAGGCGCTCGGCTTGGTCGAGGAACTGGAGGCCGCAGCCCACCTGTCATCGGAGATAGGCCCCGACCCACCGCTGGCGAACGATCATCGGTGACCGGCCGCCGGACTCGCCGGAGGGGGCCCTCCCTTTAAGTGTAGCCACTACTATGTCGCGGTGGCGAGTATCGGACTGGAGGAAACCTGCCGTCTCCGGTGCCGGAAACGTTCAAGAACTACCGGTAGACGGTGAGTAGCGCCGAACCCCTCCGTTACGACGTCGCCATAGTCGGCGCCGGTCCGGTGGGCAGCCTGTGCGCGCTGGCTCACGCCCGGAACGGTTACTCGGTCGTTGTGTTGGAGGCGAACCCGAACACCTCCAAGCGGCTGGCGGGCGAGTGGCTGCACCCGCCGTCGGTGCGGATACTCAGCGAACTCGGAATCGAGCCCGACGACGACGCCGACTGCACTACGGGGAGGGGATTCGTGGTGTTCCCCGAGGACGGGGGCGAGCCGATACTGCTCCCCTATCCGGACGGGCGTCCCGGTGTGGCGTGGGAACACGAGAGGCTGGTCTCACGACTGCGTCGAGCCGTGGAGGACGAGCCGAGTGTCGACCTGACGATGAACGCGCGTGTGCGCGGCATCGATGACGACCGGATCTCCTTCACCCGCAACGGCGAGACCGGATCGGTCGCGGCCAAGCTGATCGTCGGAGCGGACGGTCGAGCCTCGGTGGTGCGCCGGTCGTTGGGCTTGTCCACGAAGCCGCAGACCTGCTCGCGGATGCTCGGAGTCACGCTGAGCGACGTGAGGTTGCCGTTCGAGGGGTACGGGCACGTCATATGCGCCGAGCCCAGTCCGATTCTGATCTACCAGTTGGGGGAGCATTCCGTCCGGCTGCTCGTGGACTTCCCGGCTGGGTACTCGAATCGGGAGGCGATGGGCGCGCTGGCGAGGTCGTACGCCGACAGCCTGCCTGACGCTCTCGGGTCCGCGTTCCTCGAAGCTCTGCGGGAGCGCCGGTTCCACGCCGCGACCAACGCATTGAGGCCGCGCCACACCTACGGGACTTCCGGTCGAGTGCTCATCGGGGATGCCGCCGGGCACTACCACCCGCTCACGGCGGTGGGGATGACCCTCGGCTTCGGCGATGCGTTCACACTGGCCGAAAGCGGTGACTTTCGCGACTTCGCCAGGAAGCGAAGCCAGGCGACCCGCGCGCCGGAACTCCTCGCCATGGGGCTGTACGAAGTGTTCGCCGACCACAGTGTGGTGGCCGCCGCGCTCAGGCGCACGATCTACCGGAAGTGGCGGGAGAAGCCCGTCCTCCGCGACCGCACCATCCGGCTGCTCGCCTGTGAGGACACCTCGGTTGTCAGCCTGGGCTGGGCCCTCGGGACGATTGCGACACGGGCGATCGCGCCGGAGATCACGCAGTGCCATAAGCCCTCCGCGTGGCGCCGGACACGCCACCTGGCGCACGCGCTCGCGGTTCGCTTCCTCTCACTCGGTCGTGGGATGCGACAGCTCCGCAGGGCGGGGGCCGTCATAGCGAAGCAGGAACGTGCTCGGGCAACTCTGTCCAACGCGTTTCCGGTCTCCATGCCGATGCACAACGGTGAGGGTGCCAAACCGGGCCGCATCGAGGACTCCCATGCACCTGATGCCGCTTCAGCGCTCAGGAGCGCGACCGCGCACTTGTTGAGCCTTCAGCGAGACGATGGCTCCTGGGAGGGTGAGGTGGTGTGGTGCCCCATGCTCACCGCGCAGTACGTGCTGCTGCACCACGTCACAGGGCAGCCGCTTGGCCCGGACCGGCGCCGACTCGTGCTGCGCTCCTTCGAACACACCCGCCTCGAGGGAGGCGCCTGGGGTCTGCACGAGCACTCGCCGCCGCACCTGTTCGTCACCACCCTGGTCTACGTCGCGGCGAGGCTGCTCGGCGTCGAGCGGGACGATCCGCTGATCGCGCCGGCCCAGCGCTTCCTGCAAGCAGAGGGGGTGCTCAACATCCCGACCTGGGGGAAGTTCTGGCTGGCTCTGGTCAATCTCTACGACTGGCGGGGCGTCAACCCCGTGCTGCCGGAGTTGTGGCGACTGCCGCGCCGGGTGCCGATGCATCCTTCGAACTGGTACTGCCACACGCGGCTCATCTACATGGCGATGGCGGCCATCTACCCGGTGCGGTACCAGGCACCGGTCACGCCCGTGATCGCATCACTGCGGGCGGAGTTGTTCGGTGACGGGTTCGCCAGCATGGACTTCGCCGCCTCCCGCAGCCGGTTGCGGGACGCCGACCTCTTCGCACGCCCCAGCCTGTGCCTGCGCGCCGGATACGGGCTCGCCCGGTTGTACGAACGGTTCGGAAGCAAGCGCCTGCGGGCCCGCTGCACCGCCGAGCTCATCGACCGCATCCGATGGGAGCTGCGGACCACCGACCACATGAGCATCTCCCCCGTCAGCGGCCTTCTCAACATTGTCTGCCTATGGCTGCGTGATCCGGGCGACGCCGACGGCCGGAAGGCTCTGGCGCAACTCGAGGGCTGGATCTGGGAGGACGAAGAGGCCGGAACACGGGTCGCCGGAGCCAGAAGCGCCTCCTGGGACACCGGATTCGCCCTGCAGGCGCTGGCGACCGTGCCGGAGGTCGAGGGGGTCGAAGGAGCGCTGCGGTGCGGCGCCGACTTCCTGGGCCGCCATCAGATCGACGCCAGCTTCGAGGGTTTCCGCGAGGCCTTCCGGATCGACCCCAAGGGTGGCTGGTGCTTTGCTGGCGCGTGGCACGGCTGGCCGGTCACGGACTGCACGGCAGAAGCGGTCCAGGGCATGATCGCGGCCGCCCCCGAGATCGCGAGCCCGGCGATGCTCGGCGACGCCGTCCGCTTCATGCTGCGCGGCCAGAACGGCGACGGTGGTTTCGGCAGCTACGAGTCGCGGCGTTCAGCGGTCGGGCTCGAGTGGCTGAACCCCGCGGAGATGTTCGGCGAGTCCATGACCGAGCACTCCCATGTCGAGTGCACCGCGTCCTGCCTGGCCGCGCTCGCCGCCTGCCGGCAGCACTCACCCGAGGTGCTGGACGCGGAGGTCGCGAGAGCTGTGACGCGAGCCGACTCGTGGCTGCGCCAGGCCCAGGAGCACGACGGCTCGTGGCGAGGCGTTTGGGGCGTCCAGTACATCTACGGCACCTTCTTCGGGATCCGGGGCCTGCTCGCCGCCGGGGCCGCTCCCGGCGATCCGGCGCTGCGTGCAGCCTGCCGCTGGCTGCTCGACCGCCAGCAGCCCGATGGCGGGTGGGGCGAGCACCACCGCGGCTGCATGACCGGGCGCTACGTCGCGCACGACGAGAGTCAGGTCATCCACACCGCGTGGGCGCTGATCGCCCTCCTCGAGGCCGGCGACCTGGATTGGGCCGCCATCTCACGAGGCGCGCGGTTCCTGCTCAACACCCAGAACGAGAACGGGCAATGGCCCAAACAGGACCTGGCCGGCGTGTTCTTCCGTACGGCGCTCCTCGACTACGTCCTGTACAGGCAGTACTTCCCGCTGCACGCCCTCGCCCTCTACGAGCAACGACGCCACACGCGGTCGGTCTAGGACCTGTGGCCGGGGGCCATGTAGAACCAGAACGGAACGGGGCGCCCTAGTGCGCCCCAAACCAGCACTTCTCTGGCTTCGGGCTAGGAGGATCCGGTCATGGACTTCGAGGTTGACCGTCGGGACTTTCGCCGCACGCGCATCGTTGCGGGCGAGAACACTGCGTTGAGCCCGGGCCAGATCCGGCTGGCTGTTGAGCGGTTCGCGTTGACCACCAACAACGTGACCTACGCAGTCGTCGGCGACATGCTCGACTACTGGGGCTTCTTCCCCACCGAGGCGCCATGGGGGCGGCTCCCGGCGATGGGGCTCGGGTCGGTGGTCGAATCGGCCCATCCCGACATCGCGGCCGGGGGTCGGTACTTCGGCTTCTACCCGCTGTCGTCGGACGTGACGATCGCGGCCGAGCCACGCACCGGTACGGCCGCGGCCCGACGTGAAGGGGCCCGGCCAACGGACGCAGTCGCCTTCCGCGACGTCGGGCCCCATCGCGCGCAGCACGCCGCTACCTACACCGACTTCCGCGACGTCGCCACCGATGCGATGTTCAACCCGGACAAGGTCGACGAGTACCTCCTTCTGTGGGGCATGTTCATGACCTCGTTCCTCGTCGACGACTACCTCGGTGACGCTGACGCCGAGGGCGGGGTGTTCCGCGGTGCCGGCCAGACCCTGGTCACCAGCGCATCCTCGAAGACTTCGATCTGCTTGGCCGCATGCCTGGCCCGCCGTGAGAACCACCACAGCATCGGTGTGACCTCACCGCGCAACCGGGCCTTCGTCGAAGGCCTCGGCCTCTACGACGAGGTGATCACCTACGACGAGATCGACCGGACCGACGCCAGGGTCGCCTCCGGCCTGGTCGACATGGCCGGCAGCGGCGCGGTGCAGTCGGCGATCCACACGCACTTCGCTGACAACCTGAGATTCTCCATCGCGGTCGGCGCCACCCACTGGGAGGAAATGGGCAGCGGCGGCGACCTCCCCGGACCCCCGCCCGAGTTCTTCTTCGCGCCGGGGCAGAGTGCCAAACGTGCCAAGGAATGGGGACCCGACGAGTTGGCGAACCGGATCGCCCGGGCGTTCCACGACCTTCTCGACCACACTGAGCGATGGCTGACGGTGGTGCACCGGACCGGCGCCGACGGCATCGAGACCACCTACCGGGAACTGCTCGAGGGTCGAGCCGACCCCGCCATCGGCTACGTGTGCTCAATGAGCGAGGCCAGCCCGCCGTGAATCAGACCTCACTTCCACGACGCCAAGACGGTGTGCCTGACGCCGGCGTCAGCCAAGATCCGATCGAGGAGCCCGTGACACTTGCTGAGCTAGACGCGAGCGTCGGCACCGGGCCCGATGTGTCCGAGGACGGGTGGCGGTGCGCTACTACACCGACGAAGCGTTCCTGGCGGCGATCCGGCTGCGCCGCAGCGGCCGAAGCACCGACTAGCGCCCCAGTCAACGGTGCCGAGACAGATGTAGCCGGAGCGTTCCTGCGCGACCACGAGAGTCTGAGTCCTGCCGGCCCGCAACAGACCTCTCGAAGACCCTAGGGATTCCGCCCTGTCGCACGGCGTCTCTAGGGTGCCTGTCCGTGAAATGGCGTTCATGTAGTTTGCGTGTCAAGGAGTGGTGCCGATGACTCGGTACCGCCAGCCCAAGTTGATGGAGGCTGCCAGGGCGATGCCGGCTTGGACCGTCGATCCGGAGGGAACACACGGTGAGGTGTTCACCCGCCGCTGGGTGGTCGACTTGATCCTGGACCTGGCCGGCTACCGGGCCTCTGCTGACTTGGGGGCTTCGGTGATCGTGGAGCCTGCTTGCGGCGCCGGTGCCTTCTTGATGCCGATCGTCGAGCGGCTGGTGGAGTCTTGTGCGACGCATGGCCGGTCTGTTGCGGACATGGGGCCTGCCATAAGGGCCTTCGACCTGCTCGACCGCAACGTTGACGCTGCCAGCAGGTCAATTGCCGCCCGGCTTGTCGAGCTCGGCCAGCCCGCCGATGTCGCCGAGAGCCTCAGCACGGAGTGGATTGGTCAGGGGGACTTCCTGCTGGGCACCGGAATCGACGGACCCCGGCAGGCCGACTTCGTGGTCGGCAACCCGCCCTATGTCAGGCTCGAAGACGTTCCAACGGAGGTCAGCGCGGCCTACCGGTCCGAGTGCGCAACCATGCGGGGCCGAGCCGACCTTTACGTCGGCTTCTTCGAGAAGGGCCTGTCAATACTCGGCCTTGGCGGGAGGCTGGCATTCATCTGCGCCGATCGCTGGATGCACAACCAGTACGGAGAGCGGCTCCGGGCGCTGGTCGCTTCCGAGTACGCGGTGGACACCGTTGTGGCGATGCACGCTGTGGAGGCATTCGAAGCATCGGTGTCGGCCTATCCGGCGATCACCGTGCTGCGCAACGGGCCGCAGGGTCCGGCACATGTCGTCAAGGCCACCGACGGATTCAATGCGAACGACGGTCGCGCTCTTGCCCGATGGCTTGCCGATGGACACGATGTTGCTCCTGGCGGAAGCCGCTTCGGTGCCGCGAGGCTCGATCGGTGGTTCGGCGGTAGCGACCACTGGCCGTCTGGGCCGCCCAGCGCGCTCGAACTGATCTCGGATCTGGAGAAGCGCTTCGATCCCCTAGAGGACTGGCGCACGGGCACCCGTGTCGGTATCGGTGTCGCCACGGGCTGCGACGATGTCTTCGTTGTGGAGGACGCGCCGGGGGTCGAGCGCTGTCGCCTGCTGCCAATGCTGACCGCGCAGGACATCGCTTCAGGCACGCCACGATGGAGCGGGCGGTTCCTCGTCAACCCGTGGGAAGAAGGCCGCCTCGTCGATCTCGGGGAGTATCCCGGCCTCGCCTCGTACTTGCAGCGCCACAGCGGCAGGATCAGACAGCGCTACGTGGCTCGTAACCGGCCAGGATCCTGGTACCGCACGATCGACCGGGTGGATCCAGGCCTTCAAGCAAGACCGAAACTATTGCTCCCGGACCTCAAGTCGGCAGCTCATCCGGTGCTGGACACAGGTGAGTTCTATCCCCACCACAACCTGTACTACGTCGTATCCGACAAGTGGGATCTTGAAGTGCTGGGAGGACTCCTTCTGTCGGACATCGCCAACCTGTTCGTCGGTGCCTACTGCGTCAAGATGCGAGGCGGCACCTACCGGTTCCAAGCCCAGTACCTCAGAAAGATCCGGGTCCCCGCCCCGGACGCCATCGACGCAGCGAACGCGTCTGCGCTCGCTCAAGCATTCAGGAGCAGGGACCGAGCCGCAGCCACCCATGTGGCCGCGGCCCTGTACGGGATCGACCTATCCGACCTCCTCAACGCCACGGCATACGGTCCCTGAGGCACTACCGACTACTGACTTGGGCTACTCCCCTGCCTCCCAGTCGATGTCAGAGTTCGTGGCCATGAACTGAAGGCAGCGCCCGTGGATCGCGGCTGAGAACGCTTGGAAGCTCAACGAGTCCGAGGGGAACCGCACTTCCGCCGAGTCCTTCTCAGAGAGAACGACGCAGGCCGCGTCCAAGAGCCGCTCACGGATCATCCGCTCGAAGAAGATCACATACCGATCCGCGTAGCTGGCGCCGTCGAAGACCGGATCCGTGTCCCACACGGCCTTCTGAGGAGTGACCACATGCGTGAAGGCCTCGTTGTCTTCCAGCAACATGAAGTAGCCAAGCCAAGGGCGCAACGAACTGATGATCTCACGCTCCACCGCCTTCCAAACATCCACGGCCTGGCCTAGCGCCTCGTCAGTGCGATTGTTGTAGTTCTTGCCCCCGCTGTCGCCCGCCATCGACTTCAACTCGACGATGCCAACCACTCGATCCTTGACCATCACCACGACATCCCATCTCTTGTCGCGACGGAAGTACCCGGCAATCGGACGCCGCTTCACATCGATCAGCTGAGCCGGAATCCCCGCGTCCACGAAGACGCTCACCACCAAGTCATGGAGCGCGTCCATGTGGCGCCCTCCCGTCACCTCGGCCCGGATGCCGGTGTCTGAAACGCCCCTGCCCTTAGATTCGTGAGCTTGAGAGCGGCGCACCTCCCAATACCGGGCAGCGGCAGCCCGAACCGAGTCGCCGTAGTCGGGAAGCTGTGCAGGCATTCGACTCCTTAGGCCGGCTTGAGGGCGCTACTCCCTCGGGCCGTGCTTCTCGTCATAGACCTCAAGGAGCGATCGCCCACCCTCAATTAGCCAGTATCGGGTGGGATGCACATGACGAGCTACTCCCAGAAGGTCCCGCGAAAGCGGCGAGAGATACTTCGGCTCGTTGTCCAAAGCAACTCCGGGGTACTCGTCGTCGGGGAGTTCGATGAGTCTCACCCGCCGGTCGTCAACTACCTCGACCTTCACTCTCTCGTCTCGGACATAGGTGAGGATCGATCCCTCTGATACGTCAAGTTCGTCGAAGTTCAGTGTGGGCCTGCGTCTGACCAGCTCAAGGGCGTCGCGATCTTCCTGCGATATCTCGGCCTCGACATCCGACTTGGCCTGCTCAGTGATATCGGCAACGTCGAGCAGCCGCAGGATCGCTATCACCTGTTGGGGTTCGACTTTGAAGAACTCGCGCTTCGGATGAAGCCGTTGGGGCCCGAAGGCCTCGTGAAGTGCTCGCTCTACCCTCACAGGATCATCCGCGACGGCAGCTGCGTACTCAAGTTCGAACGGCACCGGCACGCTGGTCGTGAACAGCGAAGAGATGCGGCTTTGGGGATCGCTCTGGGTTGTGCTGCCAATCTTGACCATGTTTGGCATGGCAGAATTTGTCGCCACGTAGACGTATCCCTCATAGGACGCGACGTCGCCGTCGTGAGCCTGGTGCCCAGCCATTCCTTCGTGATCGCTCATAGTCCAGTGGGATGCTACCGACCCAACAGCGCACCAAGAGGAGGCTCGCTGACCTGATCAAGCGCGTCCACGATGCCGACTACCGCTCCCCCGACAAGATGACCCTGGGCGACTACATGCACAAGCGGTGGTTGCCGACGAAGCGGGCCCGGCTCAAGCCGCCGACCCCCCGACCTCATCAGCCAGACCTTCGAACGCCTCCTCGCCAAGATCGACCTGCCCCGCATCCGCCTACACGACCTGCGCCACACCCGCGCCACGATCTTGCTGCAACAAGGCGTCAACCCCAAAGTCGTCAGCGAACGCCTCGGCCACGCCAGCGTCTCGTTCACCATGGATGTCTACGAACACGTCCTGCCCGGCATGCAAGCCCAAGCAGCAGCCACCTTCGGAACCGCCATCTTCGGCGACTCCTGAACAACACGACTTCGGCACCCGCCGTCCTCCAGACATGCCGCATCCGACCTGCGACTCTCGGCCGGACGCGTCCCGGGCCCCCGGCCTACAAACGCTAAGGGACACCGACGGCGAGATGGACATCCGAATCGGCGTCAGCAACGAAACCAAGTGCCGCTCCACGGACCGAAAGCGGGTCCGGGCTATGTTCGCTAATCCGAGACGAGCACCTTGAGCACCGAGCTGCAGGCTCCCATCCGCTTGGATGTTTCTCCGGGTTCTTGGTCAACGCGTGATACACGTAGTTCCCCGCTCAACAGGCCAATTGAGGAGGCCCGAGATGATCAACATGCACCCCGCCGCCGCGGGCGTCATCAACTCTCACGCCGCAGGGCAAGCTCTGCATGAAGCCCGTGAACTGCGACGCAAGCAGGACGACACGCTCCAACACTGGCGACGCGTCGTCGCCGGTACGTTCGCGCTCTACGTGTCAACCGTGTCCATAGCAATCACGGCCTCGCCGGGGGTGCTCAAGCCGCTTACGGCAGCCTCCGCACTCTTCGGTGGCGCCGGCATCCTGCTCCTAACGGCAGCCCTCGTCGAGTGCTTCGCCTCAACTTGTATCCAGGGACCCTCATTCTGGATTCTCCGGGACCTCCCCCATAGTTCCGCGACACCGCATGGTGCAGATCTGCAACTACTGAACCAGCACGAAGAGGACCACAAGACCAACGCGAGGCGCCTGTCAATGGCCAGTGGGATCTGCCCAGTGGCGGACAGTAGAACTGCCCAGCCGTGGCCAACAGAACTGCCCGGTGGCGGACAGCAGAGTTGCCCACAGTTCAGTTGGTCAGTGGCGTCACCCCCTTTCCGGCGGTGGCTT
>JAJEJB010000037.1 GCA_022828135.1 Acidimicrobiia bacterium
AGCGCATCCACCACCCTCGGCTCCAAAGCAAGCATGCTGAAACCACCTCCACCTCGTCGTTGTCGTTGGATGGACACCCGAGAGTTCACTCGGGCCAACACAACGACAGGTGGATGGCCACACCTATTTGCGCGCGCTCTAAGATGAAGTGAAGGTTCAATACAGGGAGATTGACGCAGCGATGGCCGATCCTCACAACTACCTCGCCGTCATTAGGGTGATAGGAGTCGGCGGCGGCGGAGTCAATGCCGTCAACCGCATGATCGACGCCGGCCTCCGGGGCGTCGAGTTCATCGCGGCCAACACCGACGCGCAGGCCCTTGCCATGAGCGACGCCGACGTCAGGATCGACCTCGGCAAGAACCTGACGAGAGGTCTGGGCGCGGGCAGCAATCCCGAGGTGGGCAAGCAGGCAGCCGAAGAGCACATCGACGAGATCCGCGAGTCCCTCAACGGATCGGACATGGTGTTCATCACCGTGGGCAAGGGTGGCGGAACCGGCACCGGCGCAGCGCCGGTGGTGGCCGAGGTGGCCAAGAGCTCCGGCGCGCTCACCATCGGAGTAGTGACGCGGCCGTTCAGCTTCGAGGGAGCCCGGCGATCGGTGCAGGCCGACGAAGGCATCCAGCGTCTCAAGGAGAAGGTCGACACGCTGATCGTCATCCCCAACGACCGACTGATCGCGATCGCCGACGAGAAGACCTCGATGCTCAACGCCTTCCGGATGGCCGACGAGGTTCTGATGCAGGGCGTGGGAGGGATCACCAACCTCATCACCACCCCCGGGCTCATCAACACGGACTTCGCCGACGTGCGGACCGTGCTGACCGAGGCCGGCAGCGCGCTGATGGGCATGGGAGCCGCCAGCGGCGAGGGACGGGCCGTCGCGGCGGCACGCGCCGCCATCTCCAGCCCGCTGCTCGAATCTTCGATCGACCGGTCGCAGGGAGTGCTGCTCAATATCTCGGGCGCGTCGAGCCTCGGCCTGATGGAAGTGAACGAAGCAGCCGAGGTGGTGCAATCGGTCGCGCACCAGGACGCCAACATCATCTTCGGAACGGTGATCGACGACGCTCTCGGGGACGAGGTCAGGGTCACCGTGATAGCCGCCGGTTTCGAGAGCGACCGGCAGAGCTACGGAGGCAGCGCCGCCCAGCGTCGCTCCAGGCGAGAGGACCGTCCGGGAATGCGAGCCGGCTCGGGGGAGGGGATGCAGATCGCTGATGTCTTCGCGACCAGCGACTCGCACACCCCGGTCGGCGTCGACCTCAACGACGAGTTCGATGTTCCCGACTTCCTGAGATGAGCTCAACCCCGGAGCCAGCCATCAAGTGACAGCCGCGGGCGTGAAGTGATCGAGCGGCTGGTCCCGGCGGGCGAGGGTCTGGTCGCCAGGATCCGCTGCTCCCGGAGATCGGACGGCGACTTTCGCTGCGACCTCAACGGAGACTTGAGCCCGGACCGTCACGGCCGACTCGAGCGCAGGCGCCAAGCTCTGATGGAAGGGCAATGGACGTGGCTCAGGCAGGTTCACGGCGCCGAGGTCGTGGCCGTGACCGAGCCGGGCGGCGGGGCGGGATCCGTGGCCGACGGGGCAGTGACCGAGGTGCCTGCGGCTGTCCTCGCGCTGCACACGGCCGATTGCGCGCCCGTCGTGTTGGTGGGCAACGGCGCGGTGGGGGTAGCCCACGCAGGCTGGCGGGGCATCGTGGCCGGTGTCCTCGGAGAAGTGGTCCGGGTCATGCGCAGCCTGCCGGCACGTTCGGGCGGAACCGGTCTCCGAGCGGTCGTGGGCCCGTCGATCAGACCTTCGGCGTATGAGTTCGGCCCGGCGGAACTGGCCGCAGTGGCCGGCGCGGCCCGCCGTGACGTCGGCAGTCTCACGTCCTGGGGCACGCCCGCCCTCGATCTCGTCGCGGCGGTGCGGGGCGTGCTGGGAACGGCCGGAGTGAGCGATGTGGAGGACCTCGGATTCGACACGGCCCACGAGTCCTTCTTCTCCCACCGGGTTCGAGGCGAGCTCGCCCGGCAAGCGACCACCGTCCGACTGGAGCACGCATGAGCGCCCCGCCACCGATCGCGGCCGCAATCGGTGAGCGCTACGAGGCTCTCAGAGCGCGTATCGACAGTGCGGGCACCCACGACGTCACCGTGATCGCGGTCACGAAGGCGCTCGGCTCATGGGCAATCGACGCCGCGTCAGCATGCGGGATCGGCGACATCGGCGAGAACTACGCCCAGGAGTGCGTGGCCAAGCTGGCCGAGGTGACCGCGGCGCCCAAGCCCCGGGTCCACTTCGTCGGCCGGGTCCAACGCAACAAGGTCAAGATGCTGGCCGGCTGCGTCGACGTCTGGCAGACGCTCGACCGGCCCGAACTGGCGCGCGAGATCGGCCGCCGCGCCCCGGGCGCGGACGTCATGATCCAGGTGAACATCTCCGGCGAGGAGACCAAGGGGGGCTGCCCACTCGGCGAGACCGAGCAACTGGCCTCGATAGCCGCCGACGCCGGGCTGAGCTTGTTGGGATTGATGGGCATCGGCCCCCTCGGGCCGCCCGAAGCGGCTCGGAGCGACTTCAGGGCGCTGCGAAGGATGGTCGACTCCCTGGGCCTCGCCCACTGCTCGATGGGCATGACCGACGATCTCGAGGTTGCCGTGGCCGAGGGCGCGACGATGGTGCGAATCGGGAGAAGCCTCTTCGGCGAACGTCCCCGCCGCGGCATTCAAGGCGTGCCACAATGACACCCACGAACACCGAATCGATGACGGGCGCGACGCGCTACAGTCTGCTCAAGGAGCGACGATGTCGATGCTGAAGAAGGCGATGATCTACCTCGGGCTCGGGCCCGACGAGCACTACGAGAGCTACGAAGACCCGATCCGCTCGTCCCAACCCTCGGCTGCGGTGCCGGGCCGCTATCCGGCCGGAGCCGAGGCAGTCGCGAGGCCGGGAGTGTCGGTGGCCTCGGGGCCGGCCCCGGACAGCGCCGTGATGGGCCGGACCGTCCGACCCGTCAACCTGGCATCGGCCGAGGACGGGGGGCAGATGGACGACGCCGACAACTCGGTTCGAGTCGTGCACTCGATGCCCTCCAAAGCGATGAAGCCCCACGCCGTCTCTCCCGACGCGTTCAACGACGCTCAGGAGATCGGGGACCGGTTCAAGTCGGGCCAGCCCGTGATCGTGAACCTTCAAGCGGTCGACCGGGACCTGCGCCGGCGCCTGGTGGACTTCTCCAGCGGCCTCTGTTACGCCATGGGCGGCAAGATGGACCGTGTCGCCGACCAGGTGTACCTGCTCACCCCTGCCGAGGTGGAGGTGTCACGGGGTGCCGCCCGCCGCAAGCGCAGCTAGCCGAGCCCCCCAGGGCCCGAGCGGCCCGTGAGCGAAGCGAACAGGAGCGGCGAATAGGTGCTCTGGATCCTCTGCCTGCTTCTGCAGATCTATGCGCTCGCGATCTTCGGCCGCGTTCTGCTGAGCTGGTTCCCGCTCAACCCTCATGGCGCGATGGCTACCATGGCCGGCTTCCTCTACACGGTGACCGACCCGGTCATGAAGCCGGTGCGCCGCATGCTGCCCTCGGCGCGGTTCGGGGGCCTGGCGCTCGACTTCTCGCCGGTGATCGTGATCTTCGGGATCTTCTTTCTCCAGAGGATGCTCAGAGCGTTCGGAATCTGCTGAGAATCCACCGAGGATTCCGCTCCTGTTCGCTGCGCTCACGGGTCGCTCGGGCCCTGGGCATCCACCAACCGAGAGGGTGCCCGTGGCATCATCGCCCGCATGAACGCACTCAGCGACCTCGCCGCCGAGGTCAAGTTTCGCGAGCGGATGCGCGGCTACGACTACGAAGAGGTGGACAACTACGTCAAGACGGTCAGCCGCGTGGCCGCTCAGGCCAGAGACCGGATCGCCGAACTCGAGCATCGCCTGGCCCAGTTCGAGTCCCAGGACGGCAACGATGAGGGGGCCACGGAGATCCGCGAGACGCTGCTGCGTACGCTCGTCCTGGCGCAGCGCACCGCCGACTCGGCCGTCTCGGAAGCACGATCCGAAGCGCAGTCGATAACCGATTCCGCCAAAGAGCGCGCCGCCAAGACCGTCTCCGAAGCCGAGGCGGCGGCTAACGAGCGCCTGCGATCCGCGGAGGAGCGCGCCGCCCGGATGCTGTCGGAGTCCGAGGAGAACGGCCAGATCATCGTCGCCGAGGCGAAACGGACGGCAGCGACCGAACTGGCCTCCGAACGGGAACAGGCCCAGGAGGAGCTACGGGATCTGGAGACGACCAGGGGAGACCTGGAGTCGGTCGTGGCCGAGATCCAGGCCAGGCTCGACAACGAGCGGGACACGCTCCGCGGCCTCGCGGCATCGTTCCAGTCCTTCGTTGAGAAGTTCGAGCCGCTCACCGAGGTCGACGTGTCCGCGGACGAGCCCGACGCAGGCGAGAGCGCAGCCGCACCGGACACCGACGGAGCCCTCACCGAAGCGGCCGGGGAAGCAGACAGCGCCGACGGTGACGCAGCCGGGGGCAGCGAAGCCGCCGAGGATGGGGCCGTCCCGCCGGAGGCTGCCGACGACGATCCAGCCGTAGAGGCCGGTGCCGGTCCTGGTGTCGCGACCGATCCCGAACCACCCGGAGGGCCCGCCCTCGAGTTCCTGCCGGCGGAGGATGAGACCGCTCAAGAGCCCGGAGACGCCCTAGAGGATGTCCCGACCCTGGACGCCGTAGACGCCGGCAGCGTGCCCGAGGTGCCAGTGGTCGAGTGGGACGAGGAGGACGGAGAAGTCGGGCACGACCCACCAGACGACCGCGAGGCACCAGAGAAGGACCACGCGGCGCCCGATGTGGTCCGCCTGCAGTCCTCGTCCGGCGGCAACGGAGCCTCCCACCGGGAACGGGACGACGCCCACAACGGCGACGAGGCCGCCTCGGCCGGACCGGCGACCATGCCCTTCGGAGTTGACAGCCCGGAACTCTTCGACATGGATGCCGAGGAGGACGACGAGTTCATCGAACAGCTGCGACAGGTCGTCAGCAGCGATGCGACGCTGCCTGACAGGGACGCCGCCATGGCTGCGTTCTTCGACCACGACGAGGGGACCGGGCCCTAGCGGCCCGACCCGCAGCGACATGGCCAAGTCCAAGAGCACGAAGTCAGCCGGGTCCGGCTCCAAGAAGGCGGCCGAGCCGCGCTTCAACCAGAAGTTCCTGGACGAGATGCGCCGCAAGCTGCTCAAGGAGCGGGCCAAGTACCTGCACTCGGCCGAGGAGTACCAGGCTGAAGCAGAGTCGCTGCTGGCGACGCGCGAGCCCGGCGACGTGCAGTTCGACGAGGAGGGGGGCGAGGGCACCACTGTCGCGGTCGAGCGCGAGCGCGACCTCGCCCTGTCGAGTCAAGCCCGCCACACCGTGAGCCAGATCGACGCCGCCCTGGAGCGCATCGAGAACGGCACCTACGGCTACTGCATCACATCGGGTGCGCCGATTCCAATCGCCCGCCTCCGGGCCATCCCCTGGGCCGCCGAGCGCGTTGAGGTTAAGGCGGGCGGCCTCGGTCGCCGCTAGAGCGCCCGGACCCGTGACCACGAGCACGGGCCCGACCCACCGGCATGTCATCAGAGCGGTGGTGGCGGCCGCGTTGGTGGTCGGAGCCGATCAACTCACCAAGTGGTGGGCTCTGCAGGCCCTGGACGACGACCGTGTCATCAATCTGGTGTGGACGTTGCGACTGCGCCTCGTCTTCAACACCGGGGCGGCCTTCAGCAGCTTCCAGGGACTGGGGCCGTTGCTCGGCATCGCCGCGGTGGCGGTCGCGGCGGTACTGCTGTTCAACCGGAGGCTGGTAGCCGACCGGTGGTCGGCCACCGCAGCCGGCTGCATCGCCGGGGGAGCGCTCGGCAACCTCTCCGACCGGCTCTTCCGGTCAAGCGACGGGTTTCTGAAGGGCGCGGTGGTCGACTTCATAGACGTCCAATGGTGGCCGGTGTGGAACGTGGCCGACATGGGGGTCGTGCTCGGCGGTGTGGCGCTGGTCTGGCATGCGTACCGGCGAGCGAGATGACCCCTGAGGGGGAAGTCGTCGGAGCCGCTCTCGACGGCCTCAGGCTCGACCGGGCGGTGGCGCTGGTGGCCGACGTGAGTCGCTCAGCGGCGGCCAGGTTGGTGGCCGAGGGAGGAGTGCGCCTCGACGGAGCCGTCACCACCTCCGGCGCACGGCGCGTCGCGGCCGGCGAGGCGCTGGCGGTGGACATCCAATTGCGGGACGATCCTGTCCCGCTACCTGATGCCGAGGTGGACTTCACGCCGGTCTTCGAGGATCCCCACGTGATCGTGGTGGACAAGCCCGCCGGTCTGGTCGTGCATCCCGGCGCGGGGCACGACCGGGGCACCCTCGTCAACGGACTGCTGGCTCGCTATCCCGAGATCGCGGAGGTCGGCGACCCCTACCGGCCCGGGATCGTGCACCGGCTCGATCGAGGCACGTCCGGGCTCCTGGTGGTGGCCCGCACCGACCGGGCCCACCGGTCTCTGGTCGAGCAGATGCGACGCCATGATCCCGAGCGTCTCTACTCTGCGCTGGTCAGGGGTCACCCTCAAGCCTCTGCAGGGGTTGTCGATGCGCCCGTGGGCCGGTCGAGCCGCAACCCGATGCGCATGACGGTGACCGACCGGGGCCGCCCGGCCCGGACCCATTACGAGGTTGAGCAGCGCTACGTCGAACCGGCGCAGGTCTGCTTGCTCACCTGCCGGCTGGAGACCGGTCGCACTCACCAGGTCAGGGTCCATCTCCAGGCCATCGGCCATCATGTGGTTGGCGATCCGACCTATGGCGCCGGGCGCGGGGACGACATTCTCGGCCTGTCGCGGCCGTTCCTGCACGCCCGTTCCCTGTCGTTCAGCCATCCCGTCGGCGGGCACACGGTGCGGGCGGAGTCGCCCCTTCCCCCCGAACTGGCCGACTTGCTCCAATCCCTCAGCTCGCTCGGCGATTAACCGTACGCACCGAACCAGGCGTCGTGCAGGCGGCCGTAGACGCCACTCTCCATCAGATCGAGCAGCGCGATATCGACCCGCTCGCGCAGCTCCGGATCATCCTCGCTGATCATCAAGCCGTACTGGACTCGCTGGAAGTCCGCGCCGATCGTCGCCACCTCGCCCGCACCCTCGCGGGCAGCGTGGAATTGGAGTACGGGGGCGTCGTACACAATCGCCTCGACCTTGCCCTCGGCCAGCAGCCCGTACGCATCATCGACCCGTTCCACTATGACCGGCCCCACCCCGACCGAGGGCAGGTAAGCCTCACCGGCCGAGTGGGACACGGTGGCCACCCGGCGGCCCGGGAGGTCCGCGGGTCCTGAGATCTCCGATCGCAGCTCGCTGACGGCCAGCGACGAGGCGATGGCCGCGGTGAAGCTGGCGAAGACCAGAGTGCCCAGTGCGATCCAGATGAGGGCGAGCGCCCGCCCCCTGGTGCCGCGAGCCACCTTGTCGCCGTATCCGACGGTGCTCATAGTCACTACCGACCAGTAGAAGGAATCCCAGATGCCCTTGCGGTAGGGGACCGCAAAATCGGGATTGTGGCGGCGCTCCAGCCACCAGATCATGTGGGCGGCGATCAGCACGGCCACTCCGAACACCGCCAGGAGCCAGGGCAGGTCCGACGATGCGACCGCGTCGAGGAATGACACGATCCGGTCACCAATGCCCCTGGATTCCTCGGTGTTGGTCAGGATGGTCAAGCCGGAGTCGAGCACCGGCAGCGAGAAGTCGACGACGTCCTCACGCGACTCGGTGATCGCCACCCCGCCCAGCCCGACTTGTGCCACGCCGCGGGTGATGTCGTCGATCTGCTTGGCGACGGTGTCCACGGCATGGATCTCCACGTCCATCCCGAGGCTGGCCCCAAGCAGGCGCACCAACTCCACCTCGAAGCCGCTGTAGGCGCGGTTCTGATAGATCACGAAGGGTGGGAGGGTGCGGGCGGCCACCGTCAGCGTGCCCGTTACTTCGGCGTCGTCGGTGGTAGAGCCCTCAAGGGCAACCGCATCGGGGTCGGCCGTCTCGATCCATCGCGTTACTACGGCGAGGTTGGCTTGGATCCATTCGGCGGCGTGGTGCCGGATGTCCAGCGGATCCCCGCCATGCTGAACCATGCGGATGTTCTGGGCGGAGATGTCCGCAAGAGGTATGGCCGCTTGCTCGAGCAGCGTGCGCACCGCCGGATTGGCGTCCAGGAAGGCGGAGTTGGCCACCGCCCTGATGTCGTTGGGCGGCCAGCCGGTCTGGCAGGGATCATGGGCGCAGCCGGCAATGCCGGCGATGGCGGTCCGGTCCAGCGCGGAGGCCTGGCCCGGCGGCAGTGACGGGAACGGGACTTCGAGCCACACGGCGTCACGCCCGGGCACCATCTCGCCGATCGTCCAGTTGGGGGTCCAAGTGTAGTACAGCACCGGCCGGCCGTCCCGGTAGCGGGCGATGGTCTCGGAGATGAGAGGGGAGTAGTCGCCCTGTACCTGCTGCACCGTTCCTGTGAGCCCGTAGGCGCTCAGGTGATGGTCGATGGTCGCGGCGCAAGACCACCCGACCTCGCAGCCGACCAGGTCGGCGAGGCCGTCGCCGTCATGGTCGAACAGCCCGGCAACAGCCGGGTCGGCGAGATCGCCGAGGTTCGTGATGCCGTGGGCCCCGGCGGTGGCCGCGTCGATGAAGTAGCCCTGGAGGGCGCCGTCGTCGACCTGCGTGCCGACAACCTCGACCGAGTCGACCCCCTCGATGTGGGAATCATGCAGCGGGAACCACCCGCTGACCCAGAGATCGACCTCCCCCGCGGCGACGGCTGCGTAGAACTCGGGGTTGCTCATCGTCACCGGGCCGTCCACCCGGTAGCCGAGCCTCTCCAACAGGAGTCCGTACACCTCCGCCTGGAACCAGCCGGTGTCCCACGTGGGCCGGGCCATGCGGACGACCGGTTCGTCGTCGGCTCCCGATGCGGTGGCGGCTGTGACGGACAGCGCCAACACAGCGGTCACGGCGACCAGAACGGCTATAAGGACTCGGCGCATCGACGACATCCGGGATAGGGGCGTGGACCAACAGTAGTGCCGGCCGCGCCGAACCTCCCCAGAAACCGCTGGCGCGTGGAAACGTTTCCAACTAGTGTCCGGTTCGGCCTAGGGTTGCGCCGGCCCGCTCGCAAGGTGCTTTCTGGTGTGTCCAGGCCTCACATCAGCGATCAATAGGGGGAACGCTATGGACGCCGACGACACGGGAGCGGAGGTGGACCCGCGGGTCCATCGCAGCCCTGATGACACCGACATCGACCTGACAGAGGCGACCCTCGCCCTGCACGACTGGGAGGATGAGGAGGAGCGCCGCCGCGATGAGGCGGTCGCCAACCGCAAGTCGTTCGAGGGCCTGCAGATCGATCCCGACATCGACTTCTACCCCGAGGTCTCCGACCGGGAGCCCGGGGACCGCAACATCGTGCGGGCCGGGTTCGACATCCACCCGCAGGTGACGTTCTGGGCGTCGGGGTTCCTGGTGGTGTTCATCCTGTTGTCGATATTCGTCGACGCCACCCAGGACTTCTTCAGCGAGATCCTGGACTTCATCAACGGGTCGCTCGGCTGGTTCTACATCCTCGACTTCAACATCTTCGTGCTGGTGGCCCTGTACTTCGCCTTCAGCCGCTACGGGAAGATCAAGCTGGGTGGTCCCTTCGCCTTGCCGGAGTTCTCCACTGCCTCCTGGTATGCGATGCTGCTGTCGGCGGGGTTGGGCATCGGGCTGATGTTCTGGGGGGTCGCTGAGCCGATCTTCCACTTCACGTCCCCGGCGCCGCTGTTTGATGTGGCCCCCGGCAGCGCCGACGCCGGCAAGGCGGCCCTGGCCACCACCTACCTCCATTGGGGTGTTCACGGTTGGGCCCTCTACGGGCTGACGGCGCTGGCTCTGGGCTTCTTCGCCTACAACCGGGGACTGCCGCTCACGTTCCGGTCGATCTTCTACCCGATCCTCGGGCCGAGGATCTACGGCCCGTGGGGCCACGCCATCGACATCCTGACCGTCATCGCGACGCTGTTCGGGCTGGCCACCTCGCTGGGCTTCGGTGCGCAGCAGGCGTCCGCCGGTCTCAACAAGCTCTTCGGACTGCCCGACAACCTCGCGTTCCAGATCATTCTGATCCTCGCCATAACAGGGCTGGCCACCATCTCGGTGGTCGCCGGTCTCGATGCGGGGGTCAAGCGGCTCAGCGAGCTGAACATCTGGCTGGCCGGCGCCTTCCTGATCTTCATGCTGCTGGTCGGTCCGACGCTGTTCATCCTGTCGCTGTACACCCAGAGCCTCGGCTACTACGTCCAGGTTCTGCCGGAGTTCGCGTTCTGGAACGCAGCCTTCGAGGAGACCCAGTGGCAGGCATGGTGGACGATCTTCTACTGGGGATGGTGGATCTCGTGGTCGCCGTTCGTGGGAATGTTCATCGCGAGGATCTCCAAGGGCCGCTCGGTACGCGAGCTGCTCGTCGGAGTGATCTTCCTGCCGTCGATCCTGTGCTTCCTGTGGATGTCGGTCTTCGGCGGCTCGGCCATCAACCTGCAGATGACCGGCGAGCGCGACGTGGCCACCGCGGTCAACGAGAACGTGGCCACCGCCCTGTTCGACATGCTGGAGGCGTTCCCGCTCACCGGCATCGTCTCATTCATCGGCGTCCTGCTGCTGGTGTCGTTCTTCGTGACCTCGTCCGACTCCGGCTCGCTGGTGGTCGACCACCTCACCTCGGGCGGCAAGCTCGACTCGCCCAAGCCCCAGAGGGTGTTCTGGGCCGTGATGGAGGGCCTGGTGGCGATCGCTCTGCTGATCGGCGGCGGGCTGAGCGCCCTGCAGACCGCGGCGGTATCGATCGGGCTGCCCTTCTCGGTGATCCTGCTGATCATGTGCTGGAGCATGAAGAAGGCCTTCGCCGAGGAGCTCGACCTGCTCGAGAGCCACTACGACGAACAGATCTTCCGCGCCCAGCACAGCGGCCTGATCGCACAAGTGAAGGAACGGCTCGTCGAGGGGCCGAAACAGTGACGGGCCCGCTTGAGAAGGAAGGAGGCTCGAAATGAGAAACCAAAGGCGCAATGCCATGGTCCTGGCCGGAGCGTTGGCCGCCCTGGTCATCGTGGCGCTCGTCGTGATCTTCAGCGGCGAGGAGGAGGACCAGACCGTCACCATGGCCCGGGCCAACTGGTCCAGCGGCTACATGCAGGCCGAGATCTACGCCCAGCTCATCGGCGAACTGGGCTACACGGTCACGGACCCTGCCGCTCACACCCTCAGTCCCAACTCCTTCTATCCGGCGTTGGACAGCGGGCAGTACGACCTGTGGGTGAACGGCTGGTTCCCCACCCACGACATCTACCTCACCGCAGAGACAGCCGCCGGGCTGGAGTACGACCGCAGCATCGAAGCGGTCGGCCAACAGGTCGAGTCCGGTGCTCTCCAGGGGTACATGATCGACAAGGCCACCGCCGACAGCATGGGCATCACCTCGATGAGCGATCTCGAGAACTCGTCGGTCGCCGCGGTGTTCGACCAGGACGGCGACGGTCTCGCCGACCTGATCGGCTGCAACGAGGGCTGGGGCTGCGCGACCATCATCGACAACCACATCGCCGAACTCGGCTGGGGTGACAATGTGGAGCAGGTGTCGGGCACCTACGGCGATCTGATGCGGGGAGCCCAGAGCAGGGTGGCGGCCGGCGAGCCGGTGCTGTTCTATGCCTGGACGCCCAACTGGACCTACGAGGCGCTGCCACCCGGCGATGCGGTCGTGTGGCTGGAGTCGCCCGCCCTCGAGGACGATGAGGGCACGACCGAGGTCCGGGGTCTCGCCGGCTGCGCCGGCAACCCCTGCGACCTGGGATGGCCCGTCAACAGCATCCGTGCCGTGGCCAACAGCGAGTTCCTCGACGACAACGCCGACATCCGGCGCCTGCTCGAACAGGTGCAGATCCCGCTGGGCGACATCGCCGCCCAGAACGCCAAGGCGAGCCCCGACGCCAAGGCCGACGCGGCCGCATGGATCGCCGACAACCGGGCCCTGGTCGACATCTGGCTGGCGAACGCCAGAGGATGAGCGGCCGATACTCCTAGACCCGAACCCGTCTAGCCCGTCGGCCAGCCGGCGGGCTAGACGGGTTCGCCGTCGGCCGGCCAGGGAGCCTCTCCCTGGGCCATGGCGGTGATCTGGGCGAGGCTGAAGGAGTCGAGGAACCGGCGCATGTGCGAGCCCGAGGCCGACCAGATCGCCAACAGCACGCACTGCCCCTCATGATCGCAGGCACCGTCGGTGTGGGGCTCCCCAAAGTCGCCCGCGGCGATGGGGCCGTCCACAGCCCGCACGATCTCTGACAGCTTGATGTCGGCGGGATCGCGGGCCAGCACGTAGCCGCCGCCCACACCCCGCTTGGAGCGCACCAGGCCGGCACCCTTCAGGGCCAGGAGTATCTGCTCCAGGTAGGGCTGGGGTAGGGCGGTGCGCTCGGCGATCTCACGCACCGAGGTGGGCGCGTTCTCTCCATGGAGCGCCAGGGACAGCAGGGCCCGGGATGCGTAGTCCCCGCGTGTCGACACCCGCATGGTGGCATCCTAGATGCCGTGGACCGCCCGGAACCTATCGCCCCGCGCCAAGAGCCGGTCCTGCCGGCGTACGGAGGCGGCTGCGTGGCCGACATCGTGCCCGCGATCCTGGAGACCGGCCTCCACGGACCGCCGGGCCCGCTGCCCCCGGAGATCCTCGAGGCCCGCGCCGTGGTGGTGCTGATCCTCGACGGGCTCGGCGCCGAGCAGCTCGCGGCGCGGCCCCGGATCGCTCCGACGCTCCACGAGATGCACGCGTCCACGATCACCACGGTGGCTCCGAGCACCACCGCGTCCGCTCTCACCTCCATAGCCACCGGCGTGGCGGTGGGAGAGCACGGGATCGTGGGATACCGCATCCGGACCGACGACGGCAACCTCAACGTCCTGAAGTGGAGAACGCCTCAGGGCGACGGTGTGGACCGCCACCCGCCCGAGCGGTTCCAGCCGGTCGCCTCCTTCGGCGGCCAGCGCCCGCCCGCACTCCAGAGGGACGTCTACCGCAAGTCGGGCTTCAGCCGGGCCTACCTACGCGACTCTCGCCGGTTCGGGTACAAGATGCTGTCGAGCCTGGCGGTGGAGGTGCGGCAGTTGCTGGCCGCGGGGGAGTCCTTCGTCTACGCCTACTACGAGGGCCTGGACATCGTGGCCCACGAGCACGCCTTCGGCGAGCACTACGAGGCTGAGTTGCGGGCCTGCGACCGGCTGATGGCGGATCTGCTGACCATCCTTCCCCGCGGCACGGCGGTGGTGGCCACATCCGACCACGGTCTCGTCGACTGCTCCGACGGCCTGGTCAAGATCGACGGCATCGTGCTCGACTGCGCTCGAGCGGAGTCGGGCGAGGCCCGCTTCCGGTGGCTGCACGCCCTACCGGGCCGGAGTGGCGACCTGTACGAGGCCGCGGCCGATGCCCACGCCCACCAGGCCTGGGTCCACACCGCCGAGGAGATGATCGACGCCGGCTGGTTCGGACCGGTCGTGACCGACGCAGCCCGCGCCCGGCTGGGAGACGTGGCGCTGGTGGCCCGGGACGCCTGGGCATTCAGCCATCCCGACGACGGCGCACCCCGAATCATCGGTCGCCACGGCTCGCTCACTCCGGCCGAGATGCTCGTGCCACTTCTAGTTCACGTCTCGTGAGGTCCCGCTCTTGTTCGCTTCGCTCACGGGCCGCTCGGGCCACGGCCTCGCTCAGTCCGCCTAGAAGGCAACGGCGGACCGCTCCCATCCGCTCGGCCTCTAGGGTGTGACCGTGAACGGTGACAATCCCGAGAGCGAGTCTCGCGAGGTGCTGGCGCCGGAGGTCATCGAGGCCGGCGTGGGCGAGGCCGGCGACGAGATCAATGAGACGATCGATCATCCGGCCAAGGTGATGCGCATCGGCACCATGCTCAAGCAACTGCTGGCCGAGGTGCGCTCCACCGATCTGGACGAGGCCAGCCGGCAGCGGCTGCGCGAGATCTACGAGACATCGGTGGGGGAGGTCGGCTCGGCCCTGTCGCCAGACCTGCGCGAGGAGCTGACGAGGCTCGCCTCGCCCTTCGACGGGGCCGAGACCCCGTCCGCCATGGAGCTCCAGGTCGCCAAGGCCCAGTTGGTGGGGTGGCTCGAAGGCCTCATCCAGGGAATGAAGGCGATGCTCCTCGCCCAGCAGATGAGCGCCCACCAGCAGCTCCAGTCGATGCGGGGCGAGCTGCCGCCGGGAGCCGACCCGTACCCGCGACCGCAGCCCGCACCCGACGCCACAAGCCGCCCCGGCACGTACCTCTAGCCCCGCCGGCCGGGCGAGCAATGCACTTGCGCGAGCCCCCGAACAGCCGACTATGGTGCGAATAACAGCTGTGTGATTCATCCACAGCTCCCTCAACACCGTTCCACAGCGGTCCACAGGAGGCGCGGTGGCTGACTCCTTCGTCCACCTCCACACCCACACCGAGTACTCGATCCTCGACGGCGCCTCCCGGCTCGACGAGCTGATCGCAGCGGCGGTCGCAGACGGCCAGCCGGCCCTGGGAATCACCGACCACGGCAACATGTACGGGGTCCTCGACTTCTACCGCAAGTGCTTGGAGCAGGGCATCAAGCCCGTCATCGGCGTCGAGGCCTACATGGCCCACGAGTCCCGCCACGAGCGGCCCTCGCGGCGGGGCCGGGTCGACGACTCCGGCGGGGACACCGAGGGCGGCCGCAAGCTCTACTACCACCTGACGCTGCTGGCCACCGACGACACCGGCTACAAGAACCTCATCCAGGTAGCCAGCCGGGCGTTCATGGAGGGCTACTACTACAAGCCCCGCTGCGACTGGGAGACGCTCAACGACCACAGCGCGGGACTGATCGCCACCACCGGCTGTCTCGGAGGCCAGGTGCCACAGGCGCTGCTTCGGGGCAACCCGGCCGAGGCACTCGAGAAGGCGGCCCGCTTCCAGGACATCTTCGGCCGGGACAACTACTACGTCGAGCTGCAGGACCACGGCATCCCGGCGCAGCATCAGGTCAACCCGCAGCTGCTCGAGATCGCCCGCAAGCTCAATGCGCCCCTGCTGGCCACCAACGACAGCCACTACACCCACCGCCACGACGCAGCGGCCCATGACGCCTTGCTGTGCGTGCAGACCGGCTCGCTGCTGGAGGACACCGACCGTCTCAAGTTCCACGGCGACGACCACTATCTCAAGTCGGCCGCGGAGATGCGCAGCCTCTTCTCGGAGCTCACCGAGGCGTGCGACAACACCCTCGCCATCGCCGAGCGGTCCGAGGTGAACATCACCTTCGGCACGCCCCGGCTGCCGCACTTCGAGGTGCCCGAAGGCTTCGCGGACGACCGCGCCTACCTCGAGCACCTCGCCTACGCGGGAGCCCGCGAGCGCTGGGGCGACCCTCTGCCCGCCGAGGTGGCCCAGCGGCTGGCCTACGAGCTCGAGGTCATCAACAACATGGGGTTCGCCTCCTACTTCCTGATCACCTGGGACCTCATCGCCTACGCCCGGCGCCGCGGCATCCGGGTGGGTCCGGGCCGGGGCTCGGCCGCGGGGTGCGCGGTGGCCTACAGCCTGCGCATCACCGACCTGGACCCGATCCGCTACGACCTGCTGTTCGAGCGGTTCCTCAACCCGTCTCGGGTGTCGATGCCCGACATCGACATGGACTTCGACTCGCGGCACCGGGACGAGCTGATCAACTATGCGGCCGAGCGGTACGGACGCGACCACGTCGCCCAGATCATCACCTTCGGGCGGATCAAGGCCCGGGCCGCGGTGCGCGACGCCGCCCGCGTCCTCGGCTACCCCCACTCACTGGGCGACCGCATCGCCAAGGCCATGCCGCCGCTCATCCTGGGCCGCGACACCCCGCTCCGATACTGCTTCGAGGACTCGGAGACCCACCACGACGGATACGTGGCCGCGGCCGAGCTGCGCCAGATGTGCGACACCGACAGCGACGTGGCCAGAGTCGTGGACGTGGCCCGGGGTCTGGAGGGCATGCGGCGCCAGGACGGCATCCACGCCGCGGCCGTGGTCATCACACCCGAGCCCCTGACCGAGTACATGCCCATCCAGCGCAAGCCCGAGCAGGGCCGCAGCGCCGAGGAGGCGCCCATCGTCACCCAGTACGAGATGCACGGGGTGGAGGACCTGGGCCTGCTCAAGATGGACTTCCTCGGCCTGCGCAACCTCGACGTCATCACCGATGCGATCGGGCTGATCGAGCAGACCCGCGGCGTCAGCGTCGATATCGACGGCGTCGCGCTCGACGACGAAGCCACGTTCAAGATGCTGCAGGAGGGCGACACCATCGGCGTCTTCCAGCTTGAGAATCCCCAGGTGCGCTCGCTGGTGCGCTCGCTGGCTCCCACCGCCTTCGACGACATCTGCGCGCTGGTGGCGCTGTACCGGCCCGGGCCGATGGCGGCCAACATGCACCATGACTACGCCGAACGCAAGAACGGCCGCCGCCGGGTGGAGTACTTCCATGAGGAGGCGGCCGACATCCTGGCCGACACCTACGGGCTGATGATCTACCAGGAGAGCGTGATGCGGGTGGCTCAGCGCTTCGCGGGCTACTCGCTGGCCGAGGCCGACCTGCTGCGCAAGGCCATGGGCAAGAAGATCCGCTCGGCCATGGCCGCCGAGGAGGAGAAGTTCGTCCAGGGTGTGGCCGACAACGGCCATGAACCGGGCCTCGGCGCCGAGCTGTTCAAGATCATCGAGCAGTTCGCCGACTACGCCTTCAACAAGAGCCACAGCTACGGCTACGGCCTGGTCGCCTACCAGACCGCCTACCTCAAGGCCAATTATCCGGTGGAGTACCTGGCCGCCCTGCTCACCAGCGTGAAGCGCAAGCTGGAGAACGCCTCGGTCTACCTCCACGAGTGCCGCCTGCGGGGGATCGAGGTGCAGGTTCCCGACATCAACCGGTCTGCCTCCGACTTCACCCCCAGGCCCGGCGGCGGTGACGGCGCCGGATCCGGTCCCGGCAGCATCGTCTACGGACTCTCCGCGGTGCGCAACGTGGGCGAGGGGGTGGTGGAGCGGGTGATCGCCGAGCGCGAGTCCAACGGGCGCTACAGCTCCTTCGTCGATTTCGTGGAGCGGGTGGACGTCGACGTGTTGAACAAGCGCACCGTCGAGTCGCTGATCAAGGCGGGCGCCTTCGACTCGCTGGACCACCCCCGCAAGGCTCTGTTGAACGTGCACGAGTCGATCATCGACATGACGGTGCGCAAGCGCCGCGAGCACGAGGCCGGGGTCATGTCGCTGTTCGGGGAGCAGAGCGAGGGCCCCTCCTTCGACGACCGGCCCGAGATCGGCGACGCCGAGTTCGAGCGCATGCAGAAGCTGGCCCACGAGAAGGAGATGCTCGGCCTCTACATCTCCGACCATCCGCTCAAGGGCCTGGAGGCCCGGGTCCGCCGCCTGGCCGACTGCACGATCAGCGATCTCGCGTCCGGGACAGCCGCCAGCGACGACGGGGGCTTCTGGTCGGTCGGCGGGGTGATCACCGCCCTGAACCGGCGCTGGACCCGCAAGGGCGAGCTGATGGCCACCTTCGCCCTGGAGGACCTCGAGGACAAGATCGAGGTGCTGGTGTTCCCGAAGGCGATGTCCGAGCACAGCCCGAAGCTGGCCGACGACGCCGTCGTGGTGGTGCGGGGACGGCTCGACGCCCGGGAGGACACGCTCCGGTTCTTCGCCAACGACATCCAACTGGTGGAGAGCGCCGCAGAGGATCCGCCGCTGCGGATCAACCTGCCGCTCCAGCACCAGAACGACCGGCAGCTGCGCGCGCTCAGGTCGGTGCTGCTCGACCATCCGGGCGGCTCGCCGGTGGAGCTGCTGCTGGGCGGCCGGCGGGTGGCGCGCCTGCCCGAGGACTTCGCGGTGGAGACCGCCAACGGCCTGCCGGCCGAGCTGCTCGAGCTGCTCGGCGAGGAGGCCATCGCCGCCGTCTGATCCACGGTCGCGGCTTGCGCCTCGCAAGGTCGCCGCAAGGCGCGAAACGAGGCGTCGAAGGTTGCGAAACCGGCCCGCGCCCCTGAGACTTGAAGGTGGACGGAACGGCAAGCGATAGGGGTGGCAGCCGTCATGGCGATCGCGATTGAGACCAGGGATTGCACCGCACTGGGGGATTCCGATCTGGCCGAGATGGCCGATCTCTGCGCCGTCTCCTCCAACGCATACGAGGTGGGCTCCCTGTCCAAGCAGGCCGAGGCCTGGGTGTTGGTGACCGAGGCCCGCGACAACGGCAAGCTGCGGGGCTTCTCGTTCTGCACGCTGGAGCGCATCGGCGGGACGCCCTGTGTTCTCATCGGCGCCGGCCACACCTGCCGCACCACCCGCCGCGACACCGTATTGAGAGGAATCGTCACCGACCAGCTCCGCCGGGCCGCCCTGTCGTTCCCCGACGAGGACGTCCTGGTCGGCATGCAGATCAACGATCCAGGCGCCTTCGAGGCGTTCAAGAGCCTCCACGACGTCGTGCCCCGGTCGGGCCACAAGGCGACCGGCGAGGAGCGGGCCTGGGGCCGCCGCCTCGCCAAGCGCTTCGGCATCGGAAGCCTCAGCTACGAGGACCGCATCTTCACCACGCGCGGCAAGGGCGGCCCGCCGGTGGTGCTCGACCACGCCAGCCTCAAGCCCGACCGGATTCCGGCCGGAACAGCCGACCTGCTGGACAGCCTGGTCCTCGACGACGGCGACACCCTGATCGTCCACGGCTGGGTGATGGCCGAGGAGCTCGAGAAGCTGCTGTAACCGAGGCCGTCGCCCCGCTGGAGGGGTGCAGCGGCATGGCTCTCGAGCAGGAATGGAGGGCGCAGCGGAATGGAGTTCGAGCACGCCGTGCGGGGCCGCCGGATGGTGCGCTCCTTCACCGGTGAGCCGGTGGCACCGGCGGTGGTCGATGAGATCTGCGACCTTGCCCGGCGGGCGCCGACCGCGGGCAACACCGCGGCCGTGGAGTTCCTGGTGCTGGAGGGCGACGCCACTGCGGCCTACTGGGATGTCACGCTGCCTGCTCCTCAGCGGGACGGCTTCGCCTGGCCAGGGCTGCTGGCCGCGCCGGTGCTGGTGGTGGTCTGGGGCGATCCGGACGCATACGTGAGCCGCTACCGCGAGCCCGACAAGGCCCACACCGGTCTGGGTGCCGACGAGGAGGCCTGGCCGGTGCCCTACTGGTTCGTCGACGGCGGGGCCGCGGTCATGACCATGCTGCTGGCGGCGCGGGACCGGGGGCTGGGCGCGTCCTTCTTCGGGATGTTCGACCACGAGGACGCGGTGCGACATCGCTTCGGAGTGCCGCCCGGGCGGCGCGGCGTGGGCACCGTAGCCATCGGCCACCGGGCCGGCGACGACCGGCCCAGCCGCTCGGCCGGGCGGGACCGACCCGCCCTCGACGAGGTGATCCACCGGGGCCAGTGGTAGCTCTATGCCGCAGGCATCGCTGTTAGCCTGCGCCGCGATGGCATCGGCTCGAGTCACCCTCGTCGACTACCTGCATCTCGAGCCTGAACCGCACTTGGTGGCCCAGGAATGCCGCCATTGCGGAGCCCGCTTCTTCGACCGGCGCAACGCCTGCGCGCGCTGCGGCCGGAGCGACTTCGCGCCGGCTGGGGTCGACGGCGCGGGCGAGCTGCGGGCGTTCACCATCGTCCACCGGGCCGCGCCCGGCATCCCGGTGCCGTTCGTGTCGGCCATCGTCCGCACCGACGACGGCACATGGGTTCGATCCAACGTGGTCAACTGCGACCCGACGCCCGAGGCGGTCAAACTGGGCATGAGGGTGCAACTCACCACCTACCCGGTCGGCGCCGACGACGACGGCACCGAAGCCGTCGCCTTCGGCTTCGAGCCCACCTGACCAAAGGAGGCAACCGCGACAATGGCAGTTCAGATCTCCCCAGACAGCGTGTGGGTGCTCGGCACCCACATGACCCGCTTCGCCCGATACCCGGACCGGGACCTGATCGACCTGGCCTCCGAGGGCGCCCTGGGCGCGCTGGCCGACGGCGAGGTCACGGTGGCCGACATCGACGTTCTGGCTTGCGGAGCGCTGTTCCAGGCCTCGGGCGCGGTAGGGCAGCGGCTCCAGAAGCAGATCGGCCAGACGGGTGTGCCGGTCTACAACGTGGCCAACGCCTGCGCCACCGGGGCCACCGCCATCCGTACCGTGATGATGGCCATACGGGCCGGCGAGGCCGAGATCGGCCTGGCCGTGGGGGCCGAGCAGATGGGCAAGATGGGCCTGCTGGGCGGGGCCGCCACCAAGAAGGAGAAGAAGGTCTTCGAACCGTCGGGGCGCTACGGCGCGGTCACCGGCGTGGACGGCTACCTGGGCACCGAGACCATGCCCGGCGTGTTCGCCCAGGCCGGGATGGCCTACGCCCACGAGCACGACGGGGTGGGCTTCGAGCAGTTCGCCCGGGTGGCCTACAAGAACCATCTCAACTCGACGCTGAACCCGTTGGCGCAGTACCAGAAGGAGTTCTCGCTGGGCGAGATCATGGAGTCGCCCATGATGAGCTACCCCAACACCCTGCTGATGTGCTGCCCGACCGGGGACGGCGCGGCCGCGGTGGTGCTGGTCTCGGGGGAGCGGCTGGCGTCGATGCCGTCCCACGTCCGGAAGCGGGCGGTGAAGGTGTCGGCGTCGGTTCTGACCTCTGACCCCTTCACCGAGGACTGCCAGGTGCAGCCGGACGTGAACACGCTCACCCGCAACGCCGCCGACCAGGCCTACGAGACGGCCGGCGTCGGCCCCGAGGATCTCGACTTGGTGGAACTCCACGACTGCTTCGCCACCGCCGAGCTCATCCACTACGACAACCTGAGCCTGTGCGAGCCCGGCGGCGCGGGGGAGTTCATCGACTCGGGCGGGCCGTTCCGCGACGGCGCCACCCCGGTGAACGTCTCCGGCGGGCTGATCTCAAAGGGCCATCCCATCGGGGCCACCGGCGTGGCCAACGTCTACGAGATCACCACCCACTTGCGGGGCGAGGCCGGCGACCGCCAGGTTGAAGGGGCCACCGTCGGCCTGGCCCACGTCATCGGCCTGGCCTCAGCCTGCGGAGTCCACATCCTGGAGAAGGCCGCCGCCTAGACGCCCCTAGGCGCAGCGCCGGCACCCCCGGCCCGCTGGGCTCGATGCTGCAGTGATAGCGTCTGCACCTCTGACTTCTACGGATTCGAAACTCGTTCAGGCGGCGGACGACAGAGGGCCTCGCGATGCTGTCGACGAGCAATTGGACGAGAGAATCGCCGCTCAGCATCGGGCGTTGCGGCTATCCCGCTGCCTCTCGGTGGACCTTGAGGTCGCCAAGAAGACCGGGCGCATCCACGCGTTCGCCGGCGTACGAGCCGACACCAACAAGAGCGTCGTCTTTCCCGGGACTTACCGCAATCTCGCTCAGGCGCTAGCTGATCTGGACGACCTGGCCCACGGCGCGGACTTCCTGCTCGGCCACAATCTGATCGAGTTCGATCATCCCCACTTACGAGCCGCGAACGCCAACCTGCGCCTGCTGCGGCTACCGAAGGTGGACACGCTTTGGCTCAATCCACTGGCGTTCCCTCGAAACCCGTATCACCACCTGGTCAAGCACTATCAGCATGGTCAGCTCAAGAGCGGGCGACTCAACGACCCGGAGCAAGACGCGCTGCTCGCCCTGAAGGCGTTCTCGAACCAGCAGAAAGAACTGCTCAAGGCACCCTCTGACCTCCTGACCGCATGGCATTGGCTCACGGGAGGGCCGGATGGGCCCGGCTTCGGTCTGTTCTTCGAGCGCCTGCGCGACTCGGCGAGGCCATCCGAGGCCGAGGCGCACGAAGCGATCCAAGCACGGCTCGACGGTGTCGCCTGCCATGCACACGCCCGACGGGTCAAGGCAGCCGCCGACGAGTACGGCTGGAATCTCGCGTACGCCCTGGCGTGGTTGTCGGTGTCAGGCGGCAATTCAGTGATGCCGCCTTGGGTGCGGCACCAGTTTCCGGAAGCCGGGCGTTTGGTTCGGCGATTGCGCGACCGCGCCTGCGGCGACGAGAACTGCAGTTGGTGTTCGGATCGCCACGACGCGCGCCGCGAGCTGAAGCGGCTCTTCGGCTTCGAGAGTTTCAGGCCGGAGCCCGCGGACCCGGACGGACGCCCCCTGCAGCAGTCCATCGTCGAGGCGGCCATGCAGGGCCGACATGCGCTTGGAATCCTGCCGACCGGTACGGGCAAGTCGCTGTGCTACCAGATACCGGCGCTGTCCCGGTACTACAAGACCGGTGCTGTGACCGTGGTCATCTCACCGCTGGTGGCGCTGATGGCGGACCAAGTCGCAGGGCTCGAGAAATACGGCATCGTCTCGTGCGTCACCGTCAACGGCACCCTGTCGATGCCCGAACGGTCCGACGCGCTGGAGAAGCTGAGGCTCGGTGACACCGCCATATTGCTGATTTCTCCCGAGCAGCTGCGAAGCGTGTCGCTTCGCCGAGCCCTAGCCCAACGCGAGATCGGGGCCTGGGTCCTGGACGAAGCCCACTGCCTCTCGAAGTGGGGCCACGACTTCCGCCCCGACTACCGCTATGTGGGCCGCTTTATCCGCGAGCGGGCCGAGGGCGGGTCGGTTCCGCCCGTTCTGTGCCTCACCGCCACGGCCAAGCCGCAGGTCAAGGAGGAGATCGTCGACTACTTCTGGCGCGAGCTCGGCATCGAGACGCGTGTGTTCGACGGCGGCAGCCGTCGAACGAACCTTGAGTTCGTGGTGGTCAAGACCAACGACTCCGCGAAGTTCCACGACATCCACTCGCTGTTGGAGCATCACCTGCCGGACGACACGGCGGGCGGAGCGATCGTGTACTGCGCAACCCGCCGGAGGACCGAGGAGGTGGCGGGATTCCTGCAGGAGCACGGAGTCTCCGCCTGCCGCTTCCACGCCGGACTACAGCCCGAGGAGAAGAAGACCATCCAACAAGCCTTCATCGGCGGCGAACTTCGAGCGATAGCGGCCACCAACGCCTTCGGCATGGGCATCGACAAGCCCGACGTACGGCTGGTGATACACGCCGACATTCCGTCCTCCTTGGAGAACTACCTGCAGGAGGCGGGCCGCGCCGGGCGAGACCAGCGCGAGGCCCACTGCGTGCTGCTCTACACCAAGGACGACGTGGAGCGGCAGTTCGGAATGTCGGCTCGCTCGCGCCTCACAAGGCGCGAGATCCACGGAGTCCTGCGCGCGCTGCGCAGGATCGGCCGGCGCAATCGAAGCAACGAGGTGATTGCCAGCACCGGTGAGATTCTCGCCGATGACGAGGACAAGGACTTCAGGCGGGACTCTGCCACAGACGACACGCGGGCGCGCACCGCGCTGGCCTGGCTGGAGGAGTCGGAATTGCTGACTCGCGAGGAGAACCGGGTGCAGGTCTTCCCGTCCTGTCTGCGAGTTCACTCCGTCGAAGAGGCGCGGACGAAGCTCGCCAGCAGGCCGATGGCGGATCACCATCGCGGCCATCTGCTCTCGATCGTGGAAGCGCTGATCGATGCTGACCCCGACGAGGGCATCTCAACCGACATGCTGATGGCGACGTCCGGCCTCAGCTCCGAGGAGGTGCGGAGCGCACTCCACGACCTGGAGCAGTTCGGAGTCGCCAGCAACGACACCGTGCTGACCGCCTTCGTCCACATCGGCGTGCGGCATCCCTCGCGGCAGCGATTCGACGAGGCGACCGCAGTGGAGGAAACACTCCTGGACCTCATGCGGGAGATGGCTCCCGACATGGACGTCGACGACTCGGCGCCATTGAACTTGCGCGTCGCAGCGCAGCGGCTCAAGGACGCTGGTCACGGCCATGTCCGGCCTGAGCACGTTGCCCGCACGGTGCGCGGCATCGCGGGTGACGGACGCGGCGAAGGCTCAGCCGGCGGCAGCCTCAGCGTGCGCAAGTACGACGCGGAGAGCATTCGGGTGACACTGAAGCGCGAATGGCCGTCGCTGGTGGCGATTGCCCAGCGTCGACGCGCCGGCGCGCAGCGGCTACTTGAGCACCTTGTGTCGCGTGTGCCGAAGGGCAAGCGCGGCAACGACCTGCTGGCCGAGACCACTCTCGGGAAGCTGGTCCAAGCGGTCGAAGGAGACGTCAGCCTCCAAGACTCGAGGGATCCTCGCAGACTCGTGGACCGTTCTCTGATGTGGCTCCACGAGCAGGAGGTCATCCGGCTGAACCGGGGCCTCACCGTGTTCCGCCCGGCCATGACCATCCACCTGGCGCAGGAGCGACGCGGTTTCGCGCAGACCGACTACCAGTCCCTGCAACTCCACTACGACGGGACAGTGAGACAGATTCACATCATGGCCGAGTTCGCGCAGCAGGGCCTCTCGTCCATGGCTGATGCGGTGCGGCTGTCCCTCGACTACTTCGCGCTCGGAGAGACGGAATTCCTGCGCCGCTGGCTTCCCGACCGTGAGCGAGAACTGTCGCGGCAGATGACGCCAGAGTCGTGGAGGGACATTGTCGAGAGTCTCAGGAACCCCTCCCAACGCCGACTCGTGGCCGATGACCGCGAGCACACGAACATGTTGGTGCTGGCCGGGCCCGGATCGGGGAAGACCCGGGCATTGGTACACCGAATCGCCTATCTGATACGGGCCAAACGCGAGGATGCCCGAGGCATCCTGGCCCTCGCTTACAACCGGCACGCCGCGGTCGAGATCCGCCGCCGGCTGGCCGAACTGATCGGGGACGACGCCCGAGGCGTGATGGTCCTCACCTGCCATGCACTCGCGATGCGGCTCGTCGGAGCGAGCTTCATGGAGCAAGCCGATCGGCCCGACAGCGAACACTTCCAAGAGGTGCTCAAGGAGGCCGCCGCGCTGTTGAGCGGCGAGGGACTGGAGCCCGATGAGGCCGAGGAGTCTCGGTCGCGCCTGCTGGCGGGATTCCGGTGGATCCTCGTCGACGAGTACCAGGATGTGGGCGCCGACGAATACGCCCTCATCTCCGCGCTGGCGGGCCGGACTCTGTCGGAAGCGGATGCCAAGCTCACGCTGTTCGCGGTGGGCGACGATGACCAGAACATCTACTCCTTCAAGGGGTCGTCGGTGCGGTTCATCCGCAGCTTCGAGGAGGACTACAGCGCCCAGCCCTCCTTCCTGACCGACAACTATCGCTCCAGCTATCACATCATCGAAGCGGCGAACGCGGTCATCGAGCCGGCCGCTGATCGGATGAAGGTCGACAACGAGATCCGCATCGACAGAGCGCGCGTCAAGGACGCTGCAGGTGGCCCCTGGAGTGAGCGTGATCCGGTGGGCCGGGGGAGGGTCCAGGTGCTGCTGGCCGGACGTGACGAGATCTCCCAAGCACAGGCCGTGATGGCTGAACTGCAGCGACTCGCGAGCCATGCTCCCGACTGGGACTGGTCGCGCGGCGCGGTCATAGCCAGAGAATGGGCCTACCTCGAACCGGTACGAAGCCTGTGCGAGTTGGAGGGCATCCCGGTACAGATGGCGAATGAGGACCTCCCGAGCGTCTGGCACCTTCGCGAAACGCAGGCCCTATTGGCTTGGCTCCGCGGACGTGGCTCGGGCCTGGTTCGAAACACAGATGTGCGCGGGTGGCTGAGTACACAGCCTGATGGCCCTTGGATCGAACTGCTATCGGGAGCGGTGGAGGAACATGAGGTCGAGACCGGCGAAAGAGCGGTGCCCGTGGACTCCTTCATCGAATGGCTCGCTGAGTGGGGGCGGGAGGTGCGCCGTCGCCAACGAGGGCTGCTGCTCTTGACTGCCCACCGGGCCAAGGGCTTGGAGTTCGACCATGTGGTCGTGCTCGACGGCCACTGGGATCGCGTGGGGAACCAAGAAGATCCCGATGCCCCCCGCCGCCTCTACTACGTCGCCATGACGCGAGCCCGGCAGACGCTGACACTGCTGCGAATGGGCGAGTCGCACCCATTCCAAGGGGCACTTAGAGACTGCTCATCGGTTGCATGGCGCGAGCCCGTCACGCTCCCGCCGCCCGCCACAGAACTCGCTCGCCGCTATCGAGGGCTCACCTTGAGAGACGTCTATCTGAGCTTCGCCGGCCGCAGGCCACGCTCTGACCGTGTGCATCGCGCCATCGCCTCGCTGGCACCGGGCGATGAGCTCGGTGTGCGGCACCAGTCCGGCCGGTGGGAGCTGCTCAACGACGAGGGAATCATCGTCGGAACGCTCGCTCGCGCCTTCGAGCCGCCCAAGGGCACTCGCTGCGTTGGAGCGACCGTAACGGCGGTTATCACCTGGAGCCGCAAGTACTCCGACCCGCAATACGCAAAGCCACTCCAGTGCGACGAATGGGAGGTTGTGGTCCCCGAACTCGTCTTTGAGCCGCTGTGATGCGAAGGGCCAACTAGCCGTCGGAGGCTGCCTGAGCGAGGCACCTTCGCTCAGGGGCTTGGATGCCAGACCCGAATTGATGCCGTATGTAAACATCATGATTTAACTTGTAAATGCTTGACAGATGTCATACCTGTATGGGATACTGTCTCCATGTTGATCGAAGCCGCCCGCCGGGTCGAGACCGCCGCCAAGGAGATGCTGTCGGCGACCAACGGCCCCTCGGTGTCGCGAGACGAAGCGCGTGAGGTGCTGGCGGTGTGCAAGTCCGCGATGGCGGCCCTGGCAGCCACCCAGACTTCTGCGGCCGCAGTTGTCGCTGGGGTGGAGAACCACGGCGACGGAGGCGTGCAGGTGCTCGCGGACGCTGCCGGCTTGTCGCGGCGGGACGCGGTCAGGCGGGTCAAGACGGCCCAGGCGGTCGGGGCTGCACCGGCGGTGCGCGACGCGGTCGAGACTGGTCGGGTGTCACAGGCCAACGCCAAGCGACTGGCGGAGGCCATCGAGAAGACCAGCGCTGAGGCTGTCGAGTCCGACACCGAGTTGTTGTCCAAGGCTGCGTCGATGCGCCCCGAGCAGTTCACCAGAGAGGCCCGAAAGTGGGCGGCCGACCGTCAGGGCGACGGTGGGGAGGGCGACTACCGGCGCCTGCGGGCGCGGCGTCGTGTCCGGGTGTGGGACTCAGACGATGACGGGATGGTGCACATCCACGGCGAGTTCGACCCCGTCGCCGGGCATCGGATCGGCAACCGGCTGCGGTCCGTGGCCGGCCGCCTCCATGACCTCGACAAGGCGCAGGCGAGCAACAAGTCTGAACGGCGCAGCTTCGATCAGTGCACGGCCGACGCCCTGGACAGCCTCACCGCCGGAAACCTCGCCGACCACCGCGACTGCAGCTCCAACGCCGTCGCGGGCGGCGGCTCACGCAGCCGTTCGAGCGTCCGGTCAGGCCGCGGCTCAGACGACCGGTCAACAGTCGAGTCAGGCCGCGGTGCGGGCAGCCGTTCAGGCGCCGACACTGGCAACAGTGGGGGCAGCGGTGGCCGCAGACCCATCGCCGACATCTGTGTGGTGGCACATGTGGACAGCGACACCGGCAACCTCGTCGCCGAGCTTCCCGACGGCACGCGACTGCCGGCGGCAGTGCTTGAGGAACTCGCCTGCAACGCCAGGCTCACCGGAGTCGTCTTCGACCGCAACGGCAAGCCGATCTGGGCACCGAGTCCAAGCGCACCGCCACTGAGGCCCAGCGCCAGATCCTCCTCGCCCGCTACGGAGGCTGCTTCCACTGCAAGGCCCACCCCGCGCTGTGCCAGATCCATCACATCAGGCCGGTCTCGCATGGCGGATCCACCCGGCTCGACAACATGGTTCCGGTCTGTTGGGACTGCCACCAGAAGATCCACCACCACAAGTGGCGGATCCGCACCACCAACGGAGTGCACACCCTTCACCCGCCGGGGCGAGCGCACTACAGCCCCGCCCATGCCCCGGAAGAACCGACCCTGCATCTGCCGGGTGCCGACCCGCCATCGACGGCGTGCACCCCGGCTGAACACTCCCGACCCGCGGCCGGCAGCCGGCTGTTCGCCCTCACCTAGCACCGGGTTCGATGAGTCCATTCTGTTCAATCCGGTCAGCGAGTTGGATCGCCACCAGCCCGAGTCGCATGGCACTCGATCCTGAGCACGCGGCGTGCGGGCCATCGCAAGTCAATATTGTGCTACAATGTAGAATATGGCTGAGATCGGGATCAGGGCCCTCAAGCAGAACGCTTCCGAAGTGGTCGCTGACGCGGCGGCCGGGGAGGTCGTCACCATCACCCTGCGGGGCCGTCCCGTGGCCAGGATGACCGCGATCGTGTCGTCGCGCCTGGAAGAACTCCTCGCCTCGGGCCGGGCTCGCCCGGCTCGGGGGGACATCAGAGACTTGCCCGCGCCACAGGAAGGGCCCCGTCTCTCGGAGGAACTGGAGGCCATGCGGGCCGCGGAGCGATACTGACTGTGGCACATTACTTGGACACGTCCGCACTGGTCAAGCTGATTGTTCGGGAGCCCGAGTCACATGCGCTGCGCTCGTGGCTGGCGGCTGAGGACCGCGAGCCCGTGTCGTGCGATCTGGCCCGCACAGAGCTGATGCGGACGGTGCGACGCGCCGCTCCCGAACTTGCACCCAATGCCAAACGAGCGCTCGACAAGGTCACACTCACCCAGGTGACCACCGCCGTGTTCGAGCAGGCCGGACGACTCGAGCCCGTCACGCTGCGCAGCCTCGACGCCATCCATCTGGCCGCGGCGCTGGACATGGGTGACGACCTCGGCGGCATCGTCACCTACGACCGAATGCTGGCCGGCGCGGCTCGCTCCTGCGGCATAGAGGTAATCGCACCTGTCGACGCGTGATCCCGCTCAGGGCCGCGACCAACTCGGATTGGGCCAGGTGATCAGCTCTGGAGTTGGGGGATCAGTTCCTCGGCGGTGGAAGCGGGGGACTGGCAGGCGAAGTTGCGGCAGACGTAGGCGAGACCTTCGGCCCGGTCCTGCCATAGCGGGGAGTCGTAGGGCTCGCCCCAGGCCAGGACCGCGCCGGGCAGGTAGCGGGTCTGCACCTCGGTCACCAGGTCGGCCCGGTCGCCCACTACGGCAATCTCGTCGATGCCGCCGGCGGCCAGGTCCAGGGCCTCCAGCGCCCGGCCGAACGCGGTGGAGTGCTGAGCTGCAGCGGAACTGAACAGCTCGATAATGCGGCGGGCGTGCTCGTCGTAGCGGGACTCGCCGGTCAGCGCGGCCAGCCGGAGCAGCCCGCAGGCCGCCAGAGACTGGGCCGACGGGGTGGCGTTGTCCATCAAGTCCTTGGGCCGGGTCACCAGCTTCTCGGCATCGTTGCCGGTCGTGAAGACCCCTCCTGCCGCGTCGTCCCAGAACAGCTCCAGCAGGCCGTCGGCCGTCGACCGCGCCTCGTCGATCCAGCGGGCCTGGCCGGACAGCTCTCCCAGCCGGGCGAAGGCGTCGATCAGTGCCGCGTAGTCCTGGGCGTAGGCCAGGTGGCGGGCCTGGGCCGGACGCTCGCCATCACCGGCCTGCCAGGAACGCAGCCATCGGCCGTCGTGGCGCCGCAGGTTGGACACCAGGAACTCGCCGTTGGCCAGCGCGGCCGCCCGCCACTGCGGATCACCGGTGGCCGCCGCGGCCTCGGCCAGCGCAGACAGCATCAGGCCGTTCCACTCGGTGAGGACCTTGTCGTCGAGACCGGGGCGCACCCGGCTCTCCCGGCAAACGAACAACGCCTGGCGGGCGGCCTCCACCTCCTCGGGCCGGATCAGGTCACCCCGCACGGGCCGGTTCAAGATGTTGGACCCCTCGAAGTTCCCGACCGGGGTCACTCCCCACCAGGCCGCGGCCGCGTCGGCGGCCTCGGAGCCGGCCGCGTTCTGCACCACCGCCCGCAGCTCGGGCTCGGACCACACATAGAACTTGCCCTCGACGCCCTCGGAGTCGGCATCCTCAGCCGAGTAGAAGCCTCCGTCGCCATGGCAGAGATCTCGCAGCACGTAGCCGATCGTCTCGTCCACGACCTGCCGGTAGACCGGCTCGCCCGTCAGCATCCAGGCGTGCAGGTAGACCCTGGTCAGCAGAGCGTTGTCATAGAGCATCTTCTCGAAGTGAGGAACGAGCCACCGATGGTCCACCGAGTAGCGGGCGAACCCGCCGCCGAGATGGTCGTAGATCCCACCTGAGGCCATGGCGTCCAGGCTGGTCCGCACCGCCCGCAGCAGCTCTGGACGGTCGCTGCGGTGATGTATGCGCAGCGCCGAGGCCAGGGTCATGGCCGCGGGGAACTTGGGCGCTCCACCGAAGCCGCCCCACTGGGGATCGAACGACGCCAGGATGGCGTCGCCGGCCCGGTCCAGCGTCCGCCCATCGGCGTCGTCGGAGGCCTCCTCGCCCAATGCGGCGGCACGCGACGTCCGATCGATCAACGCCACCAGCTGGTCGGCCTGGGCGTGCACGTCGGGCCGGCGGTTGGTCCAGGCCTCGTCGATGGCCTCCATCACCTGCCGGAACGAGGCCATCCCGCCACGGGGCCGGTCGGGGTAATAGGTGCCGCCGAAGAAGGGGCGGCCGTCGGGTGTGAGGAACACGGTCATGGGCCAGCCGCCCCGACCGGTCATGGCCTGGACCGAATCCATGTATATGGCGTCGACGTCGGGACGCTCCTCCCGGTCGACCTTGACGTTGACGAACAGCCGGTTCATCACCGCCGCGGTGTCGGGATCCTCGAAGGACTCGTGGGCCATCACATGGCACCAGTGGCAGCTGGAGTAGCCCACCGACAACAGCACCGGCCGGTCCCGCTCGACGGCCGCAGCGAAGGCCTCCGCACCCCACGGGTACCAGTCCACCGGGTTGTCGCGATGCTGGCGCAGGTACGGGCTGGTCTCGCCGCCGAGCCGGTTCATGAACCGAGCCTAGAGGCCGAGCACACGACTACTTCCGGCCCGCAATGAGCGCTCGAGCCGACGGTGGGGCAGACTGGCGCCGGTGAGTGCGGGAGTCCGGGTGCTGGTCGTCGACGACGAGCCCTCGTATCGGGAGGGCCTGCAGATAGCGCTGGGGGCCGAGGGGTTCGTAGTCGACGTTGCGGCCGACGGCGAGGAGGCCCTGGCCATGTTCGAGGCTCTCGAGCCCGAGATCGTGCTGCTCGACGTGATGCTGCCCCGCCTGTCAGGGATCGACGTGTGCCGCCGCATCCGCTCCCTCGCCGACACGCCGGTCATCATGGTGTCGGCCCGCCGGGAGGAGATCGACACCGTGGTCGGGCTGGAGGTCGGCGCGGACGACTACGTGGCCAAGCCCTACCGGGTGCGGGAGCTGGTGGCCCGGATGCGCACCGTGATGCGCCGCAGCCGGACTCGGCCGGTCAACTCCTTCAACGGTGCAGGTGCAGCCAACCTCAGCATCGGCGATGTCACCGTGGACCGGGACCGCCACGAGGTGACCATCGGCGGCAAGCTGGAGCGCCTGCCGCTGAAGGAGTTCGAAGTGCTGGCCCTGCTCATGGAGAACGCCGGGTTCGTGGTGACCCGCCAGACCCTCATCGACAGGGTCTGGGGGTTCGACTACGTGGGCAACACCAAGACTCTCGACGTGCACATCAAGAGGCTGCGGTCCCGCATCGAACGCGACCCGGCCCAGCCCGAGCGCATCGTCACCATCAGAGGCCTCGGCTACAAGTACGTGGCGCCCTGAAATCCCGGCGGACCCGTCGCGAAGGCAGAGACCGGCAAGATGGCAGGAATCCGGATATGGGTGGCCGGGGCCCGTCCCCGCACGCTGAGCGCGGCGCTGGTCCCCGTGGCCACCGGAACGGCAGTGGCGGTGGGGGAGGGCTCGCACACCTCGTGGTGGCGGGCCGGCGTGGCGCTGCTGGTGGCCATGGCGCTGCAGGTGGGCGTCAACTTCGCCAACGACTACTCCGACGGCGTGCGGGGCACCGACGACTCCACCCGGATCGGCCCCCGGCGGCTGGTGGGTTCCGGACTGGTCGAGGCCCGCCGGGTCAAGTGGGCCGCGTTCGGAGCTCTTGCGGTGGCCGCCGCGGCCGGCGCGGTGCTGGCCGCGGCCGCGGGCTGGGAGCTGCTGGTGGCGGGAGCGGTGTGCCTGGCTGCGGGATGGGCCTACACGGGCGGGCCCAAGCCATACGGTTATCTGGGGCTGGGCGAGGTGTTCGTATTCGTGTTCTTCGGCCTGGTGGCCACCGCGGGCACGGCCTACGTGCTGCTGGAACGGCTGGACTGGTTCGCGGTGGCGTGCGGCGTGCCGGTCGGGCTGTGGGCGGTAGCCCTGCTGGTGGCCAACAACCTGCGCGACATCGACGGCGACGCCGCCGCGGGCAAGCACACTCTGGCCGTTCGCCTCGGTGAGCGCCGCAGCCGTCTCATGTACATGGCGGTGCTGGAAGGCTCCTACGGGGCGGCCCTGGCCGCCTCGATCACGGGCCGGGCCGCGGCGGCCGCGGTGGTGGGCGCCCCCTTCGCGGTGACTGCGGTGCGCCGCGTCCTGCGAGGAGCATCAGGCCCCGAGCTGATCCCGGTTCTTGGCGCCACCGCCAAGGTCCAACTCGTCTCTGGACTGGCCATGGCCGTAGGTATCGCGGTGACTGGATGAGCAGACTGTTCCCATGAGCCGTGAGGGAACCGTGTCAGGAGTCGGGCCATGAGTCGTGAAGCGGTGATCGGTCATCTCGAGGCGCTGGGCGTGCCGTACGAAGTGGTGGAGTGTGATCCCGACTTCGCCGACACCGCCCGGTTCTGCGAGCGCTACGGGTACCCGATGGACGCTTCGGCCAACGCCATCTGCGTGATCGGAAAATCGGGGGACCGACCGATGGCGTGCTGTGTGGTCCTGGCCTCGACCAGGCTGGACGTGAACGGAGTGGTGCGGCGCCGGCTCGGCACCCGCAAGGCCTCCTTCGCCGACGCGGACACCACCGTCGAACGCACCGGCATGATGATCGGCGGGGTAACGCCGTTCGGGCTGCCCGAAGGGCTGCCGGTGTGGATCGACGCCCGGGTCATGGAGTGCGAGCAGGTGATCGTGGGCGGGGGCTCCCGGGACTGCAAGATCCTGTGCCCGCCCGCTTCGCTGCTGGCCGTCGACGGCTCTGAGGTCGTCGAGGCTCTGGCCAAGAGGCCGAGCGGATAGGCACACGAATCCGGCCCATACGGGCGAGGCCGTGGCCCGAGCGGCCCGTGAGCGCAGCGAACAGGAGCGGGAATGACACCGCCGTGACACGACGGCACTATCAACTGGTCGCGCTCCTCCAAGGCGCCGCCCCCACCGGACTGAGAGCGAGCGCCTACTTCAGGCGCGCGTGGCGGTGATCAGCTGGGCGATGCCTGCGCTGAGCTTGTGGCGACGCACATCGATGAACCCGGCGGACCGCAGCCCGGCGAGCAGTTCCTCCGGAGGCGGCAGGTAGGCAACCGATTCGGGCAGGTACCGGTATGCATCGCGGTCGGAGAGCAAGCCGCCGATCAGGGGCACGACCCGGCCGAAGTACAGCCCATGACCCCAACGCACGACGGGATTGGTCGGCGAGTCCACCTCCAGCAGGCCGATGCGCCCGCCGGACCGCAGCACCCGGGCCAGCTCGACGAACAGCGGCGGCACGGCCGTCAGATTGCGCAGGGCGAACCCGCATGTCGCGCCGTCGAGAGCGCTGTCCGGAAGGGGCAGCTCCAGCACGTCGGCGTTGACCAGCGGAGCGGTGCCGTCACCTGTTGGGGCGGCCCGCAGCATTCCCATCGAGAAGTCGAAGCCGATGCGATGATGGCCGAGCCGGGCGAGTTCCCGGCAGAGGTCGCCGGTGCCGCATGCAAGGTCGGCCACCAGCGATCCCGCAGGAAGAGCCAGCTCCCGTACCGTCCGGCGCCGCCAGGCCACATCGAGCCGCAGCGTCATGATGCGGTTCACCAGGTCGTAGCGAGGCGCGATGGCGTCGAACATCTCCCTCACGGCCCGGCGCTTGGCTGCGCCGGAGGGAAGTTCGCTCACCTATCCGCCGCGCGGTCGGCGCGGTTGCTTGGGCCAATGCCGCTGGTAGTCGCGGCTGGCGGTGTGCAGCAGCAGCGCAATCAACGCAATGTCGAACAGCAGTCCGAACGCGTCGGCCCACAGCCAGCGCGGCGTGTCGGTCACGGCCAGCAGCACCAGCAGCCCGACGGGAACCACAGCCACGAACACGCCGAGCTTGTAGCCCCACCGCCTCTCGTTGGCGATGCCGAAGGCGGCCATCACCTTGCCCAGCGCGATCGTCAACGTGTAGATGCCCAGCGCCCGCGCGCCGAGCAACGCGAACACCAGCGACAGGCCGCCTTGGAAGTACATCAGCAGCTGCGCGATGTACAGCGTCTGGGGCTGCCGGGGGTTGACCCAGACCCGCGTCTCCATGCCCCCAGTATGCAGGCTGGCTAGCTCTTGACGCGGCGATAGGCGCGGTCGGTGTGATGGTGCTCGAAGCCGATGCGGCGGTAGACGGCGTTGGCCGGGTGGTTGTCGGACTCCACGTACAGCATCCCGGCGGTCAGCCCCTGACCCGACAGCCACTCGAGACCGGCCAGGGTCATGGGCCGGCCCAGCCCCCGGCCGGCGAAGTCGGGGTCCACCGCGATCACGTAGATCTCACCCAAGGGCGGATCGTGGTCGGCGTGAACCTTGGTCCAGCAGAAGCCGGCCAGACGGCCGTCGCGGTGGTGCAGGCGGAACCCGTCGGCGTCGAACCACGGCTCGGCCATCCGGCTCCGCACGTCAGCAGCGGTCAGCCCGCCCTGCTCGGGATGCCAGTGGAAGGCCCGGTTGTTCACCGCTACGAACTCGTCGAGGTCGTCGAGCGTGAACGCCCTGGTGGGCAGCCCCGACGGTTCCGCCGGCAGCCGGCAGCGCAGCTGCCACAGGTCGCGATAGGGCACGAAGCCATGGCGGTGTGCGGCGTCGTCGTCGCCCGGCCCGACCTCCCTGATCCAGAGCCGGGCGGGAGAGTCCTCAGCCAGTCTGGCTAGGGCCTCGGCCAGCACCCGATCCGCGTCGCCAGCAGCTCGACCCTCGTACACCACAATCTGCGGCTCGCCGCCAGCCGTCGCCGGTGCATTTACCTCGTAGCGCACCGAGCCGAGGGTACTGCGCTACCTTCCCCGTGATGGCCCGCCCCCGTACGCCCAGAGGCCGCGCCCGCCGCACCCGTGAGCGCCTGTCCTCCGAGTACCCCGACGCGGTGTGCGAACTCGACCACGGCAACGCCTTCGAGCTGCTGGTAGCCACCATCCTGTCGGCGCAGGCCACCGATGTGGGCGTCAACAAGGCCACGCCCGCCCTGTTCGCCCGGTACCCGGACGCCGAGACGCTGGCCGACGCCGAGCCGGAGGACGTCCAGCCCTACATCAGCACCATCGGGCTGTTCCGCAACAAGTCCAAGAGCCTGGTGGGCATGGCTCGGATGCTGGTGGACGACTACGAAGGGGAGGTGCCCGGCGCCATGCGCGACCTGGTGCGGCTGCCCGGCGTGGGCCGCAAGACGGCCAACGTGATCCGCAGCGTGGCCCTGGGCCTGCCGGGCCTGCCGGTCGACACCCACGTCACCAGGCTGTCGAACCTGCTCGACCTGACCTCCGAGACCGATCCGGTGAAGATCGAACTCGAGCTCAACCCTATGATCCCCGCAGCCGAGCGGGGCGACTTCAGCCTGCGGATGATCCTCCACGGCCGCCGGGTGTGCGTGGCCCGCCGACCCCGCTGCGAGGACTGCGTCCTGAACGACTTCTGCCCGTCAAGCACCGTCTGACGCCCCGGTAGCGTAAAGGGGTGCTTACCCGCCTCGACCTGCGGGGCGGCGGCGGACCCGTCGCCGCCCGCCTGCCGCGGCCCGAGGCCGCGTCCGCGGGCCCGCTGGAGGCGGTGCGGGCCATCATTGCCGAGGTCCGCGAGCGGGGCGACGACGCGCTGCGGGAACTCACCGAGCGCTTCGACGGCGTCTCGCCGGCCAGCCTGACGGTGCCACCCGACGAGATCGACGAGGCGGCGGCTCGCACACCCGCGGAGGTGCGGGAAGCCCTGGCGGCCGCGGCGGCCAGCGTGGACGCCTACCACCGCCACCAGCTGCTCGCCGACGTGGTCCACAAGCGGGGAGGCGTCACGGTCACCGAGCGCCACCTGCCGGTGCGCCGGGCCGGGTGCTACGTGCCCGGAGGGCGGGCCGCCTACCCGTCGACGCTGCTCATGACCACGGTGCCGGCCAAGGTGGCCGGCGTGGACGAGATCGCGGTGTGCGTGCCGCCCGGACCCGACGGCCGCATCGCCGACGTGACGCTGGCCGCGGCCGCCGCGGTGGGCGTCGACGAGGTCCACCCCGTGGGCGGCGCCCAGGCCATCGCCGCCCTGGCCTACGGGACCGAGTCGGTCGGTGCCGTCGACGTGATCGCGGGACCGGGCAACGCCTATGTGGCCCTGGCCCAGCGCGAGGTGGCCGGGGTGGTGGGGGTGCCCGCGGCATTCGCAGGACCATCGGAGGTAGTGGTCGTGGCCGACGCCGGCGCGAACCCTACTTTCGCGGCGGCGGACGTCATCCTCCAGGCCGAGCACGGGCCCGACGGGCTCGCCTGGCTGGTCACCTGGGACGAGACGACTGCCGGCGCGGTGGAGGCCGAGGTCGTCCGGCTGGCGGCCCGAGCCGACCGTCGGGCCGAGATCGAAGCGACGCTGCGCCACTCCGGCTACAGCGTGGTGTGCTCGGGGGCCGAGCAGGCCCTGGAAGTGGTCAACGAGATCGCCCCCGAGCACCTCGAGCTGTTGGTGGCCGAGCCCGAGGCGCTGGCGCCGCGGGTGCGCAACGCCGGGGCGGTGTTCTGCGGGCCGTGGGCGCCGGCCTCGCTCGGCGACTACGCCGCGGGACCCAACCACGTGCTGCCCACCGATGGGACGGCCCGGTTCGCCAGCGCGCTGGGAGTGCGCGACTTCCTCAAGAGCATGCACGTCGTGAGCACCGACCGCGATGGACTCGCGGGCCTGGCACCCCATGTGATCGCGCTGGCAGAGGCCGAGGGGCTCACCGCGCACGCCGAGTCGGTGCGGGTGCGCCTTTCTACAGAGGCCGAGCAGACAGGCAGCGCATCATGAAGGTCCGGCCCCGCGACGACATCGCCCTGATGGCCGGCTACCACTCGCCACAGCTCGACGTGGCCGTCCGCCTCAACACCAACGAGAGCCCGCTGCCGCCCCCGGCAGCCTTCACCGAGGCGGTGGCGGCCGCGACCCGGTCGGTAGTCTGGAACCGGTACCCGGACCGCCAGGCTGCCGAGCTCAGGGCGCGGATCGCGGCCCGCCACGGTGTGGCCGCCGATCAGGTCTTCGCGGCCAACGGCTCCAACGAGGTGCTCCAGTGCCTTCTTCTCGCCTACGGCGGCCCGGGCCGCAGCGCGGCGGTGTTCGAGCCGACCTACGCGCTGCACTCGCATCTGGCCCGGATCACCGGTACCTCAGTCGTCGAGGGCGTGAGGGGCGATGACTTCATCGTCGAGCCCGGCGAGGCCACGGCGCTGATCGGCTCGGCCCGGCCCGCGGTGACGTTCCTGTGCTCGCCCAACAACCCCTCGGGCACGGTCGAGCCCCGCTCGGTGGTGTCCTCATTGCTCGATGCGGTGGGCGCCACCTCCGGACTGCTGTGCGTGGACGAGGCCTACGCCGAGTTCTCCCCCCACAGCGCGCTGGAACTCGTCGACGATGAGACGCCGGTCGTGGTGACCCGCACCTACTCCAAGACATGGGCTATGGCCGGGGCCCGCCTGGGGTACCTGATCGGCCCGGAGTGGGTGGTGGCCGAGTTGGAGAAGGTGGCCCTGCCGTACCACCTCGACGCGCTCAAGCAGGCCGTCGGCCTCGTCGCCCTCGACTACGTCGACGAGATGCAGGCCCGGGTGGACGCCATCGTGGCCGAGCGCAACCGGCTGTCGGACCGGTTGGGCGGGCTGCCGGTGGACGTGTGGCCCTCCGGTGCCAACTTCGTGCTCATCCGGCCCCGCCACCGTGACGGCGCCGAAGTGTGGCAGCAACTGGTCGACCGTTCGGTGCTGGTGCGGAACTGCTCGTCGTGGCCGCGCCTGGACGGCTGCCTGAGGGTGACGGTCGGCACCCCGGAGGAGGACGACCGCTTCCTGGCCGCCATCGAGGAGATCCTGGCGTGAGCGGTTCGGCCTCGTACCCTCAAGGGGCGCGTAACACCAAGGAGATCCGGACATGAGTCGCACGTCCACACTTTCTCGATCCACCAAGGAGACCCGCATCGAAGTCATCCTCGACCTCGACGGCGACGGTACGACCGAGACCTCCACCGGCCTGCCCTTCTTCGACCACATGCTCGACCAGCTCGGCCGCCACGGCGGGCTCGGGTTGACGGTGCGCGCCCAGGGCGACCTCGCGGTGGACGCTCACCACACGGTCGAAGACACCGGCATCATCCTGGGAGAGGCCTTCCGCGAGGCTCTGGGCGACAAGGCCGGCGTGCGCCGTTTCGCCAGCATCACGGTGCCGCTGGACGAGGCTGCGGTCGAGGTGGTGCTCGACCTGTCGGGACGGCCGTTCCTGCACTACGACGTGGACTTTCCGGGCGAGAAGATCCTCGGCGACCCGCCCTTCGACCCGCAGCTGGCCGAAGAGTTCTGGCGGGCCTTCGCCACCGCGGCCGCGATCACGCTGCACATCGTGATGCGGCGAGGCCGCAACACCCATCACATCGTCGAGGCGTCGTTCAAGGGCGTGGCCCGGGCCATCCGCGACGCAGTGCGGGTGGAGGGCTCGACCCTGCCGTCGACGAAGGGAATGCTGTGACGGCCAGAGGCCGAGCTTGCGAGGCCGTGGCCCGAGCGGCCCGTGAGCGGAGCGAACAAGAGCGGGAGTGACACCGCTGCGACACCACCGAATCGCACCTGTTGACGGACGCTCCAGGCCGCTCGTCGCCATCCTCGACTACGGCATCGGCAACCTGCACTCGGCGCAGAAGGGCTTCGAGCACGCCGGGGCCGACGCCCGGCTCACCGCGGACCTCGGTCTCATCAGGGCCGCCGACGGGGTGGTGCTCCCGGGCGTGGGAGCCTTCGCTCCTTGCATGGCTGCGCTGGGCCGCACCGGCCTGGACGAGGCGGCGCTCCAGGCGGTGCAGTCGGGTCGTCCGTTCATGGGGATCTGCGTGGGGATGCAGGTGCTCTTCGCCGGCTCCGATGAAGCGCCCGGCGTCTCCGGACTGGGCGTGTTCGACCGCATTGTGCGCTGGATCCCGGGGCCGGTGAAGCGCCCTCAGATGCAGTGGAATGTGCTGCAGAGGTACTGCGAGCACCCGATGCTGGACGATCTGGACGACCCGATCTGGGCCTACTTCGTCCACTCGCTGGCGCCGGAGATGGGAGACGGAGACGACGTGGTGGCCACCTGCGACTACGGCGGACCGGTAGTGGCTGCGGTGGCCCGCGACAACGTGTGGGCCGCCCAGTTCCACCCCGAGAAGTCGTCGCGCGTGGGCCTGCGCATCCTGGCCAACTTCGTGTCCGCCGCGAATGCTGCCCCTGCCGCGATCGGTTGAGCACCGTGGACTTGTTCGCCGCAGTCGACATCCGTGGGGGCCGCTGCGTGCGCCTGCGCCAGGGCGACTACGGCGCTGAGACCGTCTACGACGACGATCCGGTAGCCCGGGCGGTCGAGATGGCCGAGGCGGGCGCGGCGTGGATCCATGTCGTGGACCTCGACGGAGCCCGGTCCGGGCGCCCCGACAACGCCTCGGTCGTCGCCGAGATCGCGGCCGCGGCCGGTGTGCCGGTCCAGGCCGGAGGCGGGGTGCGCACCGCCGACACAGCCGAGGCGTGGTTCGCGGCCGGTGTCGCCCGCGTGGTGCTGGGAACGGCCGCGCTGCGGGATCCCGCCCTGGTACGGGGTCTGGCCGGATCACATCGCATCGCGGTCGGCCTCGACGCCCGCGCCGGCGAGGTGGCCACCGACGGCTGGCTGCAGGGCTCGGGGCAGTCGGTGCTGGATGTGGCCCGGAACTTCGCCGCCGACGGCGTGGACGCCTTCGTGGTCACCGACATCAGCCGCGACGGGACGCTGGAGGGACCCGACATCGACGGGCTGGCTTCGGTGCTCGACGCGGTGTCGGTGGACGTGATCGCCTCCGGGGGCGTCGGGCAGCTCGACGACCTGACGGCACTGACCGGGCTCGAGGGCCGTGCCGGCCGCCGGTTGAGCGGTGTGATCGTGGGCACCGCTCTCTACGAGGGACGTTTCACGGTTGCCGAGGCGGCAGCCACGCTGGCCGGAAGTGAGGCGAGCGGCTGAGATGCGGGTGGCCCGGGTAATTCCCTGCCTCGATGTGGACGCCGGCCGGGTTGTCAAAGGGGTGAACTTCGTGGACATCCGCGACGCCGGTGATCCGGTCGAGCTGGCTGCCCGCTACGACGCCGAGGGCGCCGACGAGCTGGTCTTCCTGGACATCACCGCGTCGTCGGACCGCCGCGACACCACCGTGGCCATGGCCCGGGCCGTGGCCGACGAGGTGTTCATCCCGTTCACCATCGGGGGTGGCATCCGAACCCTCGACGACGCCCGGCTCCTGCTGCGAGCGGGGGCCGACAAGGTGAGCGTCAACACGGCGGCGGTGCGCCGGCCCGAACTGGTGAGCGAGATCAGCCGGGAGTTCGGCGCCCAGTGCTGCGTCGTCGCCATCGACGCCCGCAGCTCGTGGGAGACCCCGAGCGGCTACGAGGTCTTCACTCACGGGGGGCGCACCCGCACCGGCATCGACTGCCTGGAGTGGGTGGCCGAAGCGGAGCGTCTCGGAGCGGGCGAGATCCTGCTCACCTCCATGGACCGCGACGGCACCAGGGAGGGCTTCGAGCTGAACTTGACGTCGATGGTTGCGGCCGCGGTGGGGATCCCGGTCATTGCCAGCGGGGGAGTGGGAAGCCTCGACCACCTCGTGGACGGCGTAATCGAGGGCAAGGCCGACGCCGTGCTGGCCGCCAGCATCTTCCACTACGGAGAGCACACAATCGCCGAGGCAAAGACCCGCATGGCCGCCGCCGGAATTCCCGTCCGCCCCGCATGAACGCGACCCGCCAGGCCGGCACGAACCGTCGAACAGAGGCAGAATGCCCGCCCCAGCGAGAGACGGCCAGCGAGACGCCTCTTCCCTAGCCGCAATAGGCGCACTAGTCTCGCTGCCACGCCAATGCCCCAGCCGCTGACGCCCGGAGGTCGCCTTTGACCGTCGCTGACACGTACCGCCTGTCCTCCCGGTACACCGACGACTCAGGAACGGTGTTCATGACGGGCCTCCAGGCGCTGGCCCGGCTCCCGATCGAGCAGCTTCGGGCCGACCGGCTCGCGGGTCTGGACACCGCCGCGTTCATCAGCGGCTACCCGGGCTCACCCGTCGGCGGCTACGACGGCGACGTGGGCAGGGCGATCGAGCAGGCCCCCGATCTGCCCATCGTGCTGGCTCCTGCGCTCAACGAGGAGCAGGCGGCCACCGCGGTGATGGGATCCCAGCTGGCGACGCTTCGCCCCGACTCCCGCTACGACGGCGTTGTGGGCATCTTCTACGGCAAGGCACCCGGTGTGGACCGCGCCTCCGACGCACTCCGCCACGCCGTGTTCGCCGGCACGGACCCCCGCGGCGGGGCAGTGGTGATCGCGGGCGACGACCCCGCAGCCAAGAGCTCGACCATCCCGTCGTCGTCGGCGGGAACCCTCGCCGACAAGCACATTCCCGTGCTCTACCCCGGATCGCCCCGCGAGGCCCTGGACCTGGGCCGCCACGCCGTGTACCTGTCGAGAGCCACCGGTCTGTGGACCAGCCTGAAGATCGTGGCCGATGTGGCCGACGGCTCAGGGACGGTGCACCTCGATCCCCGCCGGGTCGACCCCGTCATACCCACCATCGACGGCGAGCCCTACGCCCACACTCCCGACGGGAGGCTGCTGACCCCCGAGACGGTCGACGCCGAACGGGAGATCTATGAGGTCCGGCATCCGCTGGCCATCGAGTACGCCGCCCTCAACCACCTCAACCACGCCACCGTCAACCCGTCCGACGCCTGGATCGGGATCGTGGCCTCGGGGATCACCTACCGGGAGCTGCGCGAGGCCCTGCGCCGGCTGGGACTGGCCGACGACGCCGAGATCGCGGCGGCCGGCATCCGGCTCATGTGCATGCACATGCCCATCCCGTTCAGCCCCCGGCGGGCCCGCCACTTCGCCCGGGGCCTGGTGGAGATCTTCGTGGTGGAGGAGAAGCAGCCCAACATCGAGTCGCTCATGAAGGACGCCCTCTACAACGAGCGCCGGCGGCCGCGGGTGACGGGCAAGTTCGACGAGCACGACACGATGCTGCTGCCGGGCCACGGGGGCCTCACCGCCGACGACCTGCTGGAACCGCTGCGCCGCCGCCTGTCCGAGCGCATCGGCCACCGCCTAGCGCCAGAGCAGCCGCCCCGCGAGCTGATCCCGCTGAACTCGGGGGTGGCTCGCACGCCCTACTTCTGCTCGGGATGCCCCCACAATCGCTCGACCAAGGTCCCCGACGGCGCCGCCGTGGGCGCGGGGATCGGCTGCCACACGATGACCCTGCTGATGGACTCCGACGGCTTCGGCGACATCGTGGGGCTCACCTGCATGGGCCAGGAGGGAGCCCAGTGGATCGGTATGGCCCCGTTCGTCGAGACGCCGCACATCTTCCAGAACATCGGTGACGGCACCTACTTCCACAGCGGCCAACTCGCCATCCAGGGCGCGATCGCAGCCGGCGTCGATGTCACCTACAAGCTGCTCTGGAACCGCACCGTGGCCATGACCGGGGGCCAGGACCCCCAAGGCATGCTGGGAGTGGCCGAGGTGTGCCGGATGCTGCTGGCCCAGGGAGTGGCCCGGCTGCTGGTGACCACCGACGACATCGCCCGCTACCGCGGCGCGGACCTGCCCGAGGGGGTGGACGTCTGGCCCCGCAGCCGGCTGATGGAGGCCCAGGAACTGCTCTCTGAGATCAAGGGCGTCACCGTGCTGATACACGACCAGCAGTGCGCGGCCGAGGCCCGCCGGGGCCGCAAGCGGGGCACCGTGGCCGTGCCCAGCCAGCGTGTCTTCATCAACGAGCGGATCTGCGAGGGCTGCGGCGACTGCGCTCAGATCAGCAACTGCCTATCGGTGCAGCCCGTCGAGACGGCATTCGGTCGCAAGACCCGCATCGACCAGACGACATGCAACCTGGACTTCTCGTGCCTCGAGGGCGACTGCCCGTCGTTCATGACCGTGACCCGGCCCGGCCGCCTGCGGTCGTGGCTGCACCGCATCACCGGGCGGGACCGAGTCCCGGCTCGCGCTGCGAGCGGCCCGGCCCGGCCCGCGCCCACCGACTTGGACGACCCCGTGCCTGCCGTCCCCACCGAAGACCTGTCGGTCCGCATCATCGGCATAGGAGGCACCGGCGTGGTGACCGTCAGCCAGGTGATCGGGACCGCGGCCATGTTCGACGGCTACGAGGTGCGGGGCCTCGACCAGATCGGCCTCTCCCAGAAGGCCGGACCGGTGGTCAGCGACCTGCGCCTGTACCGGGGCGACGAGGCGGCCAGCAATCGCCTGGGCGAGGGCCAGGCCGACGTTCTGCTCGCCTTCGACCAGCTGGGGGCGGCGTCGCCGTCGGGCATGAGCAGCGCCGACCCCGAGCTCACCGTGGTGGTCGGCTCGACCTCGCAGACCCCCACGGGAGCGATCGTGGCTCACCCGGAACGGGCCATGCCGGAGCCTGCCGAGCTGGAGGCGGTGATCGCGTCGGCCACCCGGGCCGACTGCCGCCACTGGGCCGACGCCCAAGCCCTCACCGAGGCCCTGCTGGGCAACTCGGTGACGGCCAACGTGTTCGTGGTGGGAATGGCGGTGCAGGCCGGCGCGCTGCCGCTGTCGCCGTGGTCGGTGGAGCAGGCCATCGAGCTCAACGGCGTGGCGACGAGAAGCAACATCGAGGCGTTCCGGTGGGGCAGGGCGATGGTGGCCCGGCCCGAGACGGTGGAGGCTGCGGCCGCCTCCGGTCCGGCCCGCCGCGAGGGGCTGGGTGAGCTCGACGAGCAGCTCGCGGCCCGGGTGTCCGAAGTGGCCGCCGCCGCCGGCTTCGACGGGACCGCAGCCGGCAGGGCCGGCTCCGAGGACGGCTACCGGGGTCCCGTCGACCTGGAGCTGATGGCGAGGGAACTGTGCGCCTACCAGTCGCCGAAGCTGGCCCACAAGCATCTCGACTTCGTGGAGGCCGTGGCCGCAGCCGACAGAGAGCGAGGCGACGGGTCGGGACGGCTGATCCGAGCCGCGGCCCGGGGCTACTTCAAGCTGCTGGCCTACAAGGACGAGTACGAGGTGGCCAGGCTGATGCTCGACCCCGAAGCCACCGCCGAGGCCCGCCAGCGGGCCGCAACCACCTCCGGGAGGGTGGCCTGGAGGCTGCACCCGCCGATCCTGCGGGCCCTCGGCATGAAGTCGAAGATCTCCGTGCCGGTGTCGTGGACGCCGGCCATACGGCTGCTGGCCTCGATGCGCGGCCTGCGGGGCACGCCCTTCGACGTGTTCGGGTACACCGAGGTGCGGCGGGCGGAGCGGTCCCTGCCGAAGAAGTACCGCGCCGCGGTCACGTCCGACCTCGCGACGTTGGACCCCGGCTGCTACGAGACCGTGCTGCGGAGAGCGGCGCTGCCGGAGATCGTGCGGGGATACGAGCACATCAAGATGGCCGGGATCGACAAGATGCGAGAGGAACTGAAGCGAGCCTGATCCTGGGATGACCAATCCCGGATGACTGATCCCGCGAGTCTGATCCCGGGGCCCGAGCGGCCCGTGAGCGAAGCTCACAAGAGCGGGAACAACGAATCAAGTTGATAGGCTCGCGCCCAACCCAATGGTGACGACGACTGCTACCGCCACCTTGGACCCACACTTGGCGTTGTCGACGGACTTCGCTGAAGTTGTGCGCCGCCATGTCGATGGCTTGGCCAGCGACGCGGATCTGGCGCTCCTGGAGGCCAACACCAGGCTGTGGGTTCGAGCCCTATACCGACTGCTCGACGACGTCGCTGAGTCCATCGACTCGGTCCGAGCCACGGTGAGGGGACATCAGCGCGCCCTCATTGTCGCCGATCTGGAGGAGGACTACCGGTCCATAGACGCCGTGCTGACGACCCTGGTGGGGCCGCCACGGGCGCCCCTGGAGAACGGCGCCTCCGCCAACGGCCGCGACACCGGGCAGGTGGAACTGCAACTGTCGTGGGTGCCGGGGCGGATCATCGCCTGGGCCGCGGGGCCCGGCCGATCCTCCGACAGCGCTCCCGACGTGCTGCGGCGGTTGCGCGAGAGCGGGGCCGGCACCGTCGACTGGAGCCAGCACCGCCCAGTGAAGGTCCCGGGCGGAGCCCGGGCCGACGCGGTGTCGGCACCGATCGAGAGCTGCCTCGGGTGGCTCGTCGCCCTGGGTGAGGCGGCCGAGGAGGACGGCATCGGAACCAGCGTCTCGTGGCTCGGCCTGGTGGCCGCGCTGGCGGTGCGGCTCGCCGCGCAGGGACGCATGGTTCCCCAGCTCAAGAAGGTTCGCCGCCGCTACCGCATGGACGAGGCCGAGGGCGACGGCTCCAACGGTGCGGCCGCGGCGCGCGCCGACAGCGCCACCTACGTGGTGCGTTGGGCCCCCGCGCTGGTGGAGACCGACGTGATCGCCGCGCTGGCGGAGTCGCTGCCCGGAGCCGTGGCCGCGTTCGAGAACCAGCGGGACGCGACCGCGTTCACGCAGGCCGCGCTGGCCGACATCGTCGACGCCGTCGCCACCGAAGCAGCCGAACGGCTCGAAGCCCCCGCGCCGCCGCCGGTGCCGCGCACCAAGGCCGACGTGGCCGAGACGGCCCTGGCCAGGCTCGACGGCACTCCCTTCGACGTGCCGAGCCGCCATGTCGCGGACCTGACCCGCCGGCTGGACCAGTGGGCCCGACCGGCGACGGAGTCCTACGACCGCCGTCTGCGCCTGATCGTGCAGCTCGATCCTCCCGACGACATCGGCGCCTGGCACCTGTCAGTTCTGTCCGAGTCGAGCGCAGGCGAGCTCCAACCCGTTGAGCGGGCCCTGGTGATCGCGTCGCGGGCCAGGCGCCAGGCGGTGAAGCACCAGATGGCCCGCCTGGAACGGCTCTTCCCCGAACTGGTGCGGCTCGGGGGCCGCCGGCGGGGAGAGGTGATCCTCAACGCCGACGAGGCCTGGCAGCTGATGACCGAGACCGGTCAGATCCTGCAGGCCGTCGGATACGACGTGCGGGTCCCGGCTCTGTCGCGCCGCCGCCCCACGCCGTCCCTTCGACTGACGTCGGTTGAGGCCCAGGAGACCGTGGTGGGGGCCCGGCAGCTCGCCGATGTCCGCTGGTCGGTCGCCTTCGACGACATCGAGCTGACCGCAGTCGAGATCCGCGAGCTGGCCACCCAGGCTCGGCCTCTGGTGAAGAGCCGGGGGCGGTGGGTGGAGCTCGACCGCGTCGACCTGAACGAAGCCGCAGCCGCGCTGGCCGAACGGGCCGACATGACCCGGTTGACCGGTGCCGACATGCTGCGCCACGCGCTCGGCCTGGAGGGTTCGCCCCTGGCCGGGGGCACGATGATCGCGGGGGAGGGCTGGGCCGCGGAACTGATCCGGAGTGCTCGCCACATACCCGCTGAACTCCCCACCAAGCCGGACGGCTTCAACGGGACGCTGCGCACCTACCAGGCCGACGCCCTGATCTGGCTCGGCTTCCTGGAGCAGGCCGGTCTCGGCGGATGCCTGGCCCTCGACATGGGCCTGGGCAAGACCCCCACGATGCTGGCCCACATCTACCTCACCCGCAGCAAGGGCCCGTCGCTGGTGGCCGCGCCGCCCGCGGTGGTGGGCAACTGGGCCAGCGAGGCCCGCCGGTTCGTGCCGGGCCTGCGCGTCGTCGTCCATCACGGCCCCAACCGCACGCCCGCCGACCGGGTGCCCGCGATGGTTGAGGGCGCCGACCTGGTGGTGTCCACCTACGGCACGACCATGCGCGACCTGGATGTGCTCGAGAAGGTCGAGTGGTCGACAGTTGTTCTCGATGAGGCCCAGGCCATCAAGAACCCGGCCAGCGAGACCGCCCAGCAGCTCCGCCGGCTCGAGGCCCGCTGCCGGGTCACGCTGACCGGCACCCCGATCGAGAACGGCTTGGGCGACCTGTGGGCCATCATGGACTTCTGCAATCCGGGACTGCTCGGTGCCCGCAACCGGTTCATCGCCGAGATGTCGAAGGTCTCCAAGAGCCCCGAGACGAACCCCGACGGCACCGCGGGATCCAATGGATCGGAGTCGTCCAACGGATCTCAGGCCCCCACGACCGCGGTGGCGGCCGCCACGCCCAAGGCGGCCGCGGCCGGCGAGGGCGCGCTGGCCGCGCTCAACGGCATCCTCGTGTTCCGCCGGACCAAGGCCGAGCCGGCCATCGCCGCCGAGCTTCCCGACCGCATCGACGAGCTCGATCACTGCACGATGACTGCCGAGCAGGTCGGGCTCTACCAGGCGGTTCTGGATGAGCTGGTGGCCCGCACCGAGGTGCAGGGGGCCGAGGGCGGACCGGAGCGCAAGGGCGCGGTCCTGGCCGCCATCACCGCCCTCAAGCAGATCTGCAACCACCCGGTCAACTACGAGGACGACGGCGGTGTCCTGGACGGACGCTCCGGCAAGCTGGCCCGGCTGGAGCAGATCATGGGCCAGGTGTTCGCGGCCGGGGAGCGGATGCTGATCTTCACCCACTTCGCTACCTGGGGCGAGCGGCTGGCCGCCCATCTCAGCGAGCAGACCGGACTGGACATCAGCTGCTATCACGGCGGTCTGGCCCGCGGCGCCCGCGACCGGCTGGTGCAGTCGTTCCAGAAGGGTCGGGGACCCGGGGCCCTCGTGCTGTCGCTGAAGGCCGGCGGTACCGGTCTGAACCTGACCGCGGCCAACCATGTCGTGCTCTATGACCGCTGGTGGAACCCGGCCGTGGAGGACCAGGCCCGCGACCGGGCCTGGCGCATCGGCCAGCGCAACACGGTGGTATGCCACCGGCTGGTGTGCCCCGGGACCGTGGACGAGCGGGTCGAGGAGGTCGTGGCGGGCAAGCGCCGCATCGCCGACATGGTGCTGCCCAAGTCCTCCTCGGTGGGCGACCTCAACAGCGACCAGTTGCGGGCTGCGTTGGGCATCGACCCGGACCTGCTGCTCATCGACGACAACGGCGACAACGGATCGCATAGTGCGGGAGGCGGCTCGTGAACGCCGCCTCCAACGGTGCCGACGCCGCCCGCAGGCGATCCCGCCGGGGCAGGGGCAAGGGCACGGCCCCCGGGTCGGCCAAGACCTCCGGCGACTTCTGGGGCTCGCCGCACAAGCTTCCCTCCGTGGAGGAGGTGACGGTCTCGACCGATCCGTCCGCGGTGGTCAGGTCCCTCGGGAGGCCCCCGTTCCCCGGCCACGAAGCCGTCAGCGAGTACTACCTGAGAGCCGTCTACGACAACACCGCCAAGCTGGCCGAAGTTCTAGCCACCGCAGGGGACCTGCTGGAGGGCTCCGCCGACTCCGAATGAGCGCTGGCCACCGTAAAATATAAGAACTATCAATAAAGAACCTAGTGCGATTGACACCGGGTCAGCGCTCGTCAAACATGGTCGGATGCTTGCCGGCCGCCGGGCGAGATCGCGCCGCGCCACCCTGGCCCGCTTAGGCGGGATCAGCGTCGGCGGCTCGGCTGTGATCCTCGCCCTGCTCATCGGCGCGGCCATGATCCTCGGCCTGGGCGCCAACCCGCTGGAGGGCTACGGGGAGTTGCTCAAGGGTGCGTTCGGAGGCACCGAGGAACTGGCCGAATCTGCGGCCAAGGCGATGCCCCTGCTGTTCGTGGGCACGGGCATCTGCGTCGCCTTCCGGGCCAAGGTGATCAACATCGGCGGGGAGGGCCAGATCATCGCGGGCGGGCTGCTGTCCACGATGACCGCGCTGGCCGTGCCCGACCTGCCGGCGATCATCCTGATCCCGCTGGTGCTCTTCATGGGGCTCGTCGGCGGAGCGATATGGGGCGGCATACCCGGAGCCCTCAAGGCGTACCTGGGCGTCAACGAGATCCTGTCCACCATCATGCTCAACCTCGTAGCCGTGCAGTTGTTCAACTACCTGCTGCGGGCCCCGCTGATGGACCCCAAGCAGATCGAGTTGGGCACCAGGATCCCCCAGACCAGGCGCCTGTCGGAGAACGCCGACCTGCCGATCCTGATCGAGGGCACCCGTTTCCACCTGGGTGTGGTGGTGGCTCTGATCGCGGCGGCCGTCGCCTGGTTCTTCCTGTGGCGCACCACCACCGGCTACCGGGTGCGGGCGGTGGGCGCCAGCGCCCCCGCGGCCCGCTACGCGGGGATGCCGGTGAAGCGCATGACCATGCTCGCGCTCACCATCAGCGGAGCGCTGGGCGGCCTGGCCGGAGCCTGCCTGGTATTCGGGAGCGAGACCCACCGCCTGCAGACCGAGGGCTTCGCCACCGGCTTCACCGGCTCGGCCGGCTTCAACGGCATCGTGGCTGCGCTGTTCGGCGGCCTGCACCCGCTGTTCACGATCCCGTCGTCGTTCCTGTTCGGAGGCCTGCTGGTCGGGGCCAACGCGATGCAGCGGGTCATACAGATCCCGGTGGACCTCGTGATCGGGCTCAACGGCCTGATCGTGGTGTTCGTGGTCAGCAGCAACACGCTGCGCGAGCGGTTGTCGCGCTACATGTCGATAGCCGGCGAGGCGGCCGAGCACGAAGAGGTGGGCGGCCACCAGGCACCGGTCGTCGATGAGGCCGGGCCGTCGGAACCCACCGATGCACCCGACGGCGGCGACGACCCGGTCCGCACCCTGGAGAGCGAGCCGTGACCGACTTCCTGACCGTCACCTTCACGGTGGCCACCTTCGCCTCGGGCGTGCGGCTGGCCACCCCGTACCTGCTGGCCGCCCTGGGAGAGACGCTGGGTCAGCGCAGCGGCGTGCTGAACCTCGGCGTGGACGGGGTGATGCTGCTGGGCGCGTTCTTCTCCTACTGGGCTGTGCTCCAGACCGACAGCATCGCCGTGGGGCTGCTGGTCGGGATCGGAGTGGGCCTGGTGCTGGGGGTGGTGTACGCCACGGTCACCGTCGTGTTCCGGGCCGAGCAGGGCATCAGCGGGATCGGGATATTCCTGTTCGGGCTGGGCATGAGCGCATTGCTGTTCGAGGAGTGGGTGGGCACGCCCCGCCCCATTTCGAGCTTCGACAAGCTGGCCATCCCGCTGCTGTCGGACATCCCGAAGATCGGCGACATGTTCTTCAACCACAACCTGCTCGTCTACGTGTCGATGCTGCTGGTGCCGGGGCTGACCCTGCTGGTGAACCGCACCACCTTCGGTCTCAACGTCCGAGCGGTGGGCGAGACACCGGAGGCCGCCGACAGCCTCGGCGTGTCCGTGGCTTGGACCCGGGCCATCTGCATTCTCATCGGCAACGGGCTGGCCGGGCTGGCCGGGGCCGCGCTGGCCATCGAGATCGGGATCTTCCAGCACAACCTCACCAACCAGATCGGCTTCATCGCGATCGCCCTCGTGTATTTCGGGGCGTGGCGACCCACCGGCGTGGTGGCGGGCTCCCTCCTGTACGGGCTGGTCACCTCCACCGTCAACCAGTGGAAGACCGCGGGCCTGGTCACAGGAGCCGCCTCAAGCTTCACGACCATGGCGCCCGCGCTGCTCACCATCGTCGCGCTGGTGGTGATCGCGCGCCGCACCGCCGCCCAGCCAGCGGCGCTCACGCTGCCGTTCGTGAGGGGCCACTGATGGTCGCCCCAGTACCCAAGAATCGCCCGGCCCTACCGCCACACAATGAAAGATGCCCGATCATTCGGGACCAAACCCAGGAGGGAAAATAGCCATGACAAAACGATTGCGATCACTGGTGATCGTGTTCACCGTATTCGGGCTGATCGCAGCCTCATGCGGCGACGATGAGGAGGCCGCCGACGGCGACACCGCCGCCGCCCAGGCCGAAGCTGAAGCCGCCGCCGAAGCCGCCGAGGCTGAAGCCGCGGCTGCCGAGGCCGAGGCCGAGGCCGCCCAAGCCGAAGCTGATGCGGCCGCCGCTCGGGCCGAAGAGGCTGCTGCCGCCGCCGCCGAGGCCCAGGCTGCCCTCGACGCGGCTATGGCCGAAGCCGAGGGAACGGTAGACCCTGAGGTCGTCGCTGAACTCGAGGCCGCGCTGGCCGAGGCGGAGGCCGAAGCTGCCGCAGCTGAGGCGGAGGCAGCCGAAGCCGCCGAGGCAGCTGCCGCGGCTGAGGAGGCTGCTGCCGCGGCCGCCGCCGAGGCAGCGGCTGAGATGGCTGGGCCGGAGCCGCTGCGGGCTGCGGTGGTGACGCCCAGCGCGGAGAACGACCTGGCCTTCAGCCAGTCCATCGTCGACGCCCTGCACCGCATGGAGGACGCCCGGCTGCTGAGCGAGGTCGCCATCACGCCGGGCACCTTCATCGTGGAGGACGCCGGCGTGGCGCTGCGCAACTACGCAGAGGACGGCTACGACCTCGTCATCGCCCACGGCTCCCAGTACGGCGGCCTGCTCGAGGAGATCGCCCCGGCGTTCCCCGATACCGCTTTCGCGTGGGGAACCTCGGTGGAGACCTTCGGGCAGCCCAACATCTCGGCCTACACGACCAGATCGGACCAGGGCGGCTACGCCATGGGCGTTATGGCGGCCAGGCTGGCCGGCGGCTCCCCGGTGGGGATCGTAGGACCGATCGAGGTCGGCGACGCCAAGCTGTTCGTGGACGGCTTCCGGGCCGGTGTGGAGGACGCCGGCGGCACCGCCAACTCGGTGTACACCGACTCCTTCGCCGACGTGCAGCTGGCCGCCGAGGCGGCCCAGTCGTTCATCGACAACGGCCACGCCGTGCTGACCGGCACCGCCCAGATGACGGTGGGCGCCATCGGCGTCGCC
>JAJEJB010000057.1 GCA_022828135.1 Acidimicrobiia bacterium
AGGTGCGTGTGGGCATAGCGGATGAAGCGGGCCTCAGAGCCGAGCCCCAGCAGAGCCTGAAGCACCGCCAACGTCGCCAGCTCCGCGTCCGACAGCCGCGGCGCGATCCCCACCGCGGGCCGCTCAGGCGCCCACTGCGGATTCGCCGCCAACAAATCGTCGATCCGCACATACAGTGCACACACGAGGGTGTCCAAGTCCGGGTTCATGCCGAGATCCTCCAAGATCGGGGCCTGTGGACAACCCCGAGCTTGGACACCCTCACCCCCCAATGGTGGACCCCACCCCTTGGAACTACTCGTCTAGGCCGTCGGCAGGTCGGGTGAGATGTCGATCGGCGGGTCGGCCAGATCGCCGGCCACGACTGCGGGGAGGAACTCCCGCAGGCGAGCCGGGACCGTGGGCTCGGTATTGGCCAGCAGCTCGTCGAGTGTCCACCAGCCCGCCTCGATGAAGGCGGCGGCCTCGAGCGCCTCCAGGCCGCGGGGGCGGTATTCGCCGCCGTCACACCAAGCCACGTGGATCCGCTCGTTCGACTCGAAGCGCATCCCGCAGAACGTGTACTCCACGTACTGGGTCCACACGCACGGTCCCATCTCCACGTCGGTGATGCCGGTCTCCTCGTGCAGCTCCCGCCGGCAAGCCGCAGCCGAGTCCTCGCCGTAGCCGACACCTCCGCCCGGTATCTCGAGCCACTCAGGCTTGTGAGGGTCGATCGGATCCTCCGATCGGATCAGGAACACCCGGCGGGCACCGTCGAGCAGCACGCAGCGGGCCGCCGGACGCCGGATCAGGAACGACACGGACTCCGCTCTCAGACGGGGGCGGGACGGTGCCTGACCGCGGAGAAGACCTCGATCGTGATCGGCGTGTCGGGCCTCGGCTCGCCGTCCACCGATGCGACCCCGTCGGCGATGAGGCTGAAGCCGTCGGCGGCCGGCGACCAGAGCACCACCACGTCGGGCCGGGCGACCGCGTTGGCCGCCGCACCGCGGCCGACCACCGCCTGGATCACGCCCCGGCCGTCGATGTCGACCTTCACGTGGATGATCCGGGTCCGACCGTCGTCACCCACCGTCAGCACGAAGGCCGTCGGCCCGTGCTCGGCTGCTACCGAGGCCAGGTCCTGCGGTTCGACGGCAAAGCTCACCGCTTCAGACGCTAGCCGGGATCCAGCGCGGCCATTACCCCTTACCACTGGCAACCCGGGGCGTTCAGCCGTGGAACCCCTTCCGCCCCTACTCCGACTTCAAGCGCGACGAGCCAGTGGTTGGCATGATCCTCTCCTGTTCACAGCACCCACCTGCGGACATCTCAGATCACGCCCGATACACAGTACTGCTGACAATCCCGCGTCAAGCTCGGGAAGATCCCGGCATCGTTATCTTGAAGTAGCGCGTGCGGCCGAAGCCGATGCTGAAGCGTGCCGGGTCGAACTCAGCTGGTTTGACGTACCATGCTTGCGACATCCGCATCGATGCGGATGCGGCGGCGAAGGCGACGGCGTGCAGCTTTGATCCCGTGAGGCCCAACTCAAAGTTGTAGTTGTCGTTGACGTAGTAGCGGTGGTGCGCCAAGGCGATGGCAATCAGCGCTGAGGAGAGATCATCGGTTTCGAGATCGATTATCTCGGAGGACTCGGCGACGCGCGAAGCAACACGCGCCGCCCGGCGAGCCAGGTCGGATCTCGGGGATCCCTCGGGCGGCGCTAGTACGTCGATACGGTCGAAGTCGCGTTCTTCGACCAGGGACAAGAGCCGCTGGTGTTTCGGAGAAGCGGATGCGACGAGGCAGCGACGTCGCGACTCATCGGCGTCTGTCAACAAGAGAGGCTCAAATACGTACGGCCCTATCTCGCCAAGCCAAACGTCGTCGAGACCTTCCAATACACCCCATATATCCTCATCCGCTTCTGCCTTTAGGACCGGCTCGATTTTCTCGTCAAGCGGGTAGTGCCTCTCAGCCTGAGTGTGGGCAACGAGAACATGGGTGTCCCGCACGAGCGCTCGGCGAACCGCCTGAAAGATTAGTGGCTTCGCGAGTCCCGTTATGTCGATCAATGTCGGCCCCGGAGGAGGTGTAGGTTGAGTGTCTGAACTCAGGCTTGAGTAGTCGATAACGTCAACGATCTGAACCGAGCGATCCACTAGTTGTTGGATCTCTTCCCCGTGTCCCTGTGCTGGATATCGTATGAGCATAGAGTGGTCAGGACTGACAGTGCTAAGGACTCGTTGGGTGGACTCAAGGGTTCTAGTCTCAAAACCCAGCCCTAGCACGAGTGATCGAGGATTAGTCTCCCTCAACTCATCGGCTGTGAGTTCTAGTACTTTCGGCGTCCGCATATCCGATAGATCGGCCTCAAGTAGTGCTTGCTCAGTGCCCTCATCGTGCAGCTCGCCTTCAAAGAGGGTCTGAGGACGAGGCGAACTCTTGACGCCGTTCACGTTCTTGAGCCGATGCGTTTGTTCATCTTCCAGGGGAGCTTCTTGGTCCTCAGCGTCTTCGAGCGGCCCTCCGAGATTCCGCATGAGGATCTCCTTGCTGCGTTTGGGATCCGAAAGCCACTCTCGGAGATCCTCACCGCTCAACTCGAATCGGTCGCGATCTGACAGGCCAATGAAGCTCGATAGGCCAAAGAGCTTCCGAAACTTCAGGATGAAGTTCTGGATCGGATCACCATCGCGGGTCTTCGCTCTCGGAGCACCGCCCTGTAAGACGAATACACCAGCGTCAATCAGCTTGCGCAACTCCTCAAACTGCTGTTCGCTGTCATCAGTTGTGACCCGAACGTAGATGCTCGAATACTGGCGTAAGCGTCCTTGGCCAGCCGACGCGACCAAGAGGTCCCTTGCAGCCTGAGCGAACCCAATGGCAAAGTCCTTGAAACGCCCATCTCTGTGATTCACATGATAGAGACGTTCGGCACAATAATCGAGGAAAGCTTGATGTTGGACTCGCGGTGGGATTGGCACCAAGTCCCCACCGGATCGCCGGAGCATCGACTCGTAAATCGCTAGCACGTCACCAATGTCGCCGACACACACTGCCGTCAGCGCGCGGAGGCCGTAATAGAGCTGCTTTCGTTCGCTGGAGGTGGCTGAAGAGTTCGCAATGTTCTGTGCAATTGATGTAAGTGTTGTATTCCCGAGGAGATCAGTGGGAGATACGTTTGTCGGATGTGTCGGATACTGCTCGGCCCTGAGAGCGAGGATGTCGCGGATAAGGTTCGAGCCCCCTCCCTTCTTGAGGGGCATCTTCATACGCTCGTTTACCCTCGCACCCAAGTCAAATACTTTGTAATCCCGCCCTGGTCGTGCATGTTCGATCAAGCCGGGCGACTTTAGTACATATTCAAGTGTCTGATGTTCGGTGGTCATCTTGAACGCACACACTTCGCTTGCGAAGACGAGCCGCGAGACGAGTTGCTGGATGCTCTCCTCGCTCAGATGGCGGGTTGATACGTCATCCAATAGGAAGAACGTAGGTGAACCAGCCCATATGGTTGAGCAATTCCACATCGACTCTGCAAGAGCTACAAACGCTGCTGACGGGTCCGTCGTGAGCTGATGTTCGCTCTCACCTCTCTGCAACGACGCAAGGATCCGAAGCGTGAGTCGCTCAAGGGCCCACTCATCATCGGCGAGATCCGTCGGCACGTTCTTCACGTAGTCGGCGAGCACTTCGCCCACGTTTCGGGCGGCACCTAGCGAGAGTAGGGACGAGTCCAACTCGCGCAGGTGCCGGATTGCCCTGAGCGCCTCGCGCGCGAATGCGATGAACAACCGCGCTTCCGGCAAGTGGAGGGGCTGCGCCTTTCCGAGCAGATCGAGAAGTCGGTTGCACGAGACGTAGAGCCCAACGAAGCGATCTGAGGCCAGTCGATCGCCAATCGGCCGCGTGTCATCATTCTCTTGGTGCGCAGCAGCACGGGCATGAAACGTCAAGGAACGGAGCAGCATCGTCTTGCCGCATCCACGCATCCCGGAAATGACTTGCGGACCTTGAATCCTAATCTCCTCCAACCAGTCGCCATCCGGATCGACGAGCAACTTAGGGACGAACCATGGATGGAGGGTCTGTGCGTTGTAGGAGTCATCGAAGCGACGCAGCGGTGGGGGATTCTTCCACGGGGACGCAATGAACTCGTAGGAATGGCGAATCCGGTCGCGCAACACGGCGAACTCGGGAGGTCGCTGGTTCACAGCCTCTGGCGCGAGCAACGCTGCGATTTCCTGAAGTTGTCCAGCCAGCCGATAGTCAATATCAGCGGTCTCGCCGGGTCGCTGGATTAGGCGTGAGGCAAAGGTCTCGATGTATCTGCCTATAGAGTGGAGGTCACCGAGGCGGACAGTGTCGCTCTTGCTTCCATCGGTGACTGAACCGAGATCGACAGCGACAACACGTATCGAGCTATCGAGAGCCTCGGCCCTCCTCGAACTGTCTGGGAGAGTCTGGACAATGATGTTGCTGCCATGAAGGTCATTGTGGAATGATTCCCTCGCCTGGAGTTCCTCTAGAAGCTGGAGTAGGTCGAGGACGATCTGAGCGACTGTCCGAGATGAGGGTGGCGGCTCAGCACTCAAGACGTCCTCGAGTGGCATTCCTTCAATGAAATCAAGCTGTGCCACATAGCAGGGCATCGTGAGATCACCAAAGGTCACGTCCAGATTGAAGATGTTGTGGATCCGAACCAGGTGGTCAGAGCCCTCAGCCACTGCACTGTGGACTCTGCTCTCATGCTCGAAGTCCTTTCCGTAGTCTTTGAACGTTTCATAGATCTTCTCTGGCGCGACCTTGAGTACGTAATTTGTGTTGAGTGCTCCGTATGTCACCTGGTAGACCGCGGAATAGAAGCCCCTGCTAAGCGCCTTAACCACCTTAAAGTCGCCGATTGACTCGGGGGCGTGCGTGAGCGGAAACCCATATGTTCGCCCACAGTCTGGGCACCTGTCATCAAAGGACCGCGGTTCGCGGCTGAACTTCGGATGCACGAAACAACAAAGTGGTCGATTCACTGAATGATCCCCAAGTCTTCTTCAACACATTGGGCAGAAGGGGCAGTGATGGTGTTGATATAATGCGAGAGTGACTCGGCGAGACCTCGTGGATTGTCGACGTCCCGAACTGCGGCAAGGACATGCCCATTTGACACCCACTCGTCGATATTGGCGTTGAGGATGACACCGCAGGGGTCGGGGAAGGAACCGCCCGCGGTCGAATGTGGGACACTCTGTCTTCTAACGAGCACGCGGCGGATGCCATCGATGTCGACGGCCACATAACCGGGCTGTTTCGCCACAATCTCGACTCGGTCAGCGAGTCGGACACGTTCAACGTGTTTGTTGTACTCGCTGAGTGCAACCCCATGCTCACAAAGCATGGACTCGTGCACTCGCACGGCCCTTGCCAGCGTCGCGTCCTCCTGGCCTGCCGCGCGACCGTTTGCCAGCGATGCAAGGGCTAGACAATCGTGTACGTGCCGCAGGAGCCAGCCCCTTGCAGTTCCGCTGATGGCTTGATCGAGAGCGACGAGGGCTTCCCCCCGCCCTATGTACGGCTGTGCGATGCCAGTGACTCCACTGAGTGAGCAAACGGCGACTACGTCGAGAATGTCGGCCACTTCGACGAAGCGATGAGCGTTGGCGCGTGCGGTGACAGGGTCGGGGCCGAAGTTTCCGTGTGGGCCGACCCGAATATCGAGTGCGACGCGTCCAACTCCGGCGGCTAGCTTCTTTGAGAGAAGGCTCGCGATCGCGAGTTCGGGGATCGCCTGGGCACCGTTCTCCTTTCGCCACTCAAAGAAGGAAGCATCGAGAGGGCAAAAGTGGCCACCAGCCATCGTGTGAAGATAGCCACAGGACTCCAAGACGGCCCTAGCGTCCTGGAGGTCTAACTCGGTCCGGAAACCAGGTAGCGATCCGAGCGTGTCAATGCCACCGGCTGGGCGCCCCGGAACTGCGATCTTAGAGACACGAGCGGCGCAGGCAGCGGCCAAGGGTGCCAGCAATGTTGTCAAAGAACCTGGGCCACCAGTGGATGCGATATCGATCCGCTCAGCCGTCGGCTTCCCGATGGACGGGCCGCTTCCGGCCAAGACCTCAGTCAACCGGGCAAGGTCCTCAGGTGATGCTCCTGGGGCCCCCTCGGCGATTGCTGGACCGACGGCGTCTGGGCCTTTCGTCGGCAACGCCTCCACCGCACTCCGGAACCTAGTCACAGACACATCGTACGGCCAGCCATACCCGGCTCAGCCCGACTACAGGCCGCTAGCGACCGAACCGCTCAGGGCCATCGTCGTGGATCGAATCGAGGGCGGCTACGAGCGCCGCCGCGCCGCTATGCCGGCCAGACGGTCACCTGGTCAGTCTCGAACACCTCGGAGCACTCGTCCGCCGCCACGGCGCCACCGGCCGAGCGATCGAGAAGATCATGCGCCCTGACACAATCGTGATCGACGACACCGGCCTGCTCCAAAGTCACTCCGCGACCGCCGAAGCGCTCTACCTGGTCGTCGACGCCACCGGGAACGCTCCGTCGCCCTGCCGAGCAGCCTGCAGACAGCCGAGCTCGACGAACTCTGCCCAAGACCATCTCCAACGTCACCGTCGACCGGCTCATGCGGGTCTGGCGAGACGTAGCGGTCTGTGTGGCGGTGGCAAATGGCCATGCGGTCTTCTCCCATCTGTTCGTCGACGCACTCTTGAGGCCGGGCCGCGGTCCGTGAACGATGGGGCGAACTAGTGTCAGAGGGTGGCGGGCCCGAGCTGGCACCTCCCGCCTGGCCGTCCTGGTAGCGCGCCGCTGCGTGAGTTGTCGTACCCTCTGTTCCTGGTGGTGAGGCTCCAGCAACAAGTCCCATCGGTGTCGGCTGTCACACTCCGTCGCCATGATGGCGGCGGCAACCCACTGGTTAGCAGCGCTTCGTCACGTATGTCGCGTCAGCGCACGCGGGACACCGAGCCGGAGTTGGTGCTTCGACGTGAGCTCCACGGTCGCGGCATGCGCTACAGAGTGGGCTACCCGGTACCTGGCAACCGAAGGAGGTCGATCGACATTGCGTTTGTTGGGATCCGCCTCGCGGTCTTCGTCGACGGTTGCTTCTGGCATGGCTGTCCCGTACATGGAACGTGGCCGATGGCCAATGCGGAGTGGTGGGAGAACAAGATCAAGATGAACCGTGTGCGTGACGCCGACACGAATCGCCTTCTCAGGGAGCACGGCTGGGAGCCCCTTCGAATCTGGGAGCACGACATCTCGACCGGTGCTGACCGTGTGATCGAGGCGTACTCCCGTCGCCGAAGGAGTGTGGGGCCTTGACTCCTGTCTACAGCGTCGTCGATCTCTTCGCCGGGTGCGGGGGACTGACTGCCGGGTTTCTTCAGGCCAATTCGGCCGCTGGTGAGTTCCGGCCGATCGCGGCCGTGGATTCAGATGTTGACTCGGCCGCCACGTACGCAGCCAATCTCGGGGACCATGTGTTCTGCGGCAGCATCGAGGAGTGGCTGGACGGTAGCCATTTCCCCGATGAAGCCGATGTCGTCCTCGGGGGACCTCCTTGCCAGGGATTCTCGTCACTGGGGAAGCAGGAGGTGACGGACCGTCGGAACGCGCTCTGGCAGCAGTACGTCGAAGCAGTCGATGTGCTTCGCCCGAAGTTCTTCGTGCTGGAGAACGTCCGCGAGTTCCTGCGATCCGAGCAGTTCGTAGGGCTGAAGGAGGCCTGTAGGCCGCACAGCAAGTTGCAGGACTATGAGATCGAACAGTTCGTACTGGACTCGTCTCGCTATGGAGCACCGCAGCGGCGACGAAGAGCGATTGTGATAGGCAGGCGCCGCGGTCACCCACCCTTGGGGGAACCGGAACACGCCAGGTGCAGCACGAATGTGGGGGATGCGTTCGTCGGGCTGAGTACAGAGGTGACGGAGCGGGAACTGCCGCACAGATACACCGAGTACCAGGGACAACGAGTACCGGGCCCCTTCTCCGGTGACGAATTGCATGTCACGCGCTACTTCACACAGCTTTCCTTGAACCGCTACCGCTCGATACCGCCGGGAGGCAACCGATTCGACATTCCGTACCACCTCCTGGCACCCTGTTGGAGGACGCATCGAACAGGCTCCGGCGACGTGATGGGCCGGCTGTCCTGGGACAAGCCTTCGGTCACAATCCGCACAGAGTTCTACAAGCCTGAGAAGGGTCGATACCTCCACCCGACCGAGCACCGGCCAATCACCCATCGCGAGGCTGCTCGGCTGCAGGGGTTCCCCGACGACTATTTGTGGTTCGGCTCCAAGTACTCGATCGGTCGACAAATCGGTAATGCGGTGCCGCTGCAGCTAGGCCGCGCCCTCGGATGTCACATCCTGTCGGCATTATTGAAGTCATGGGACGCAGGAGAGGGCATAGCGGCGTGACTGGGCTGCGTATCGGGTCGGAACGTCGCTTGGGTCGTGCGGGCTGACCGACCGACCGCAGCCGAAGCACGAGGGCTCTACGAGGAAGCCCTCGACGTTGAGTCGCCCGAGCAACTCGATGCTCTCTGGGAGCGGACGGTGCGATTTGCCCCCTACGAGCGACCCGTGGGTGACCGGTGGGGCAATCGAGGTCTCTTCACGGCCGCAGGGGGGAACTTCGACCACAAACTGACCGAACTGATCACCAACATGCTCGATTCGCTCCTGCTGCGACGGGCCGTGGAGGCCTATGGCGATGATGTGCTCGACAACGACGAGTCGGCAGAGCTCTTCGATACGCCGGCGGAGGCGGTCCGTGAGCTGTTCGGTGCGGAGGGGCCTCCCGACGGTCCTGGGAGGGCCTGGGTCGAACTGCGATCAGCGGGATCGGACAGGAAACGCGAACGAACCATCGTCTTCCGCGACCGCGGTATCGGCATGCAGCCGAACGAAATCGCCGACTCACTGCTGCGAGTCGGCTCCTCCCGAAAGGACGGCGTCATCTGGCTAATGGGCGCGTTCGGTCGAGGAGGCCTGACGGTCCTGCCAAATGCGCACGGGTGGGTTGTGCTGACTCGTTCCGCGCTCGCCCCCGAATCAGGGGTCGTGCTCACCGTAGTCAGGTGGCAGCGTGTCGGGAACCGTCAGACACAGACAGCGCTGTATCGGGTCGTGTCACCGTGGCAGCACGATGGCGACCGGGCGGACCCGCTGGTGATTCCCGCCGAGGTGTGCCCCGACTTCGACTGCGGTACCCGCATCGCCGTTGTCGGCTTCCGCGCCGAAGGAATTGGGGTATCGCGCTTGGGTGACGAACGTTCGCTCGACACGATTATCGATACCCGCCTCTTCGAGCCGCCTCTCCCGATTCACCTGACCGCCCCGGCACTTGGAGGGCGCGGAGCAAGACTGACACAGCTGCGGGGACTCAGCCGGAGGTTCACCGATAATCCTCGCTCGGACCGAACAGAGGGTTTCGAGCAACTCCCGTTCGGCTACGAGGGACGCACCTACCAACTCCCGGTGAGGTTCTATCTCTTTGCAGCAAGCGGCGACGCAGGCACACGACGCCGATTCGTTGCTCGCAACCACGCGGTGCTGCTCAACTCCAACGGACAGGTCCACGCGCACTGGACACCCGCTGAGTTCCGGTACCGCACGAGGCTGAGCAAGCTCGCCGACAGGATCCTCGTGGTGCTGGACACGGACCCGCTTCCGCTCGAACTCCGGACGAGTCTATTTACGGCGGATCGAACGGATCTGCTACGCAACCCGCACGCCGTCCGCCTCGAGGACGCGCTCATCGCCTTTCTCAACGAGTGGGACGAGCTTGAAGAGGCGAACAACGAGATGATTAGAGACTCGATTCGGCGGAGCAACCGTGATCGGTCCACCGCTGATCTCTCCGAACGCATCGCCAAGGCTGCCGAAGCGCGACGTTGGCGCGCAACAACGAATCGCAATGGCGGGCGTAACCGACGACCGGCCCGACCGTTGGAACTCCTTGATGACCCAACAACGCTCAGGGGTCCGCAATCTCGGCGTCTGGAGCGCGGAAGGACTCACGGAATTTACTTCTCGCTCAACGCTCGCGACGGCTTCGTCCCGACGCGTGCCCAGTGCCGAGCGACAACTACACATCTGGACATCGATCCTGATGAGGATCTGACGGTCGGTGAGTTGCGGAAGGGACGACTCCGGGTATTGATGGCGGTCCCCGTGGACGCCGACCTAGCGACCGCAGTCCTAACGCTCCGCGTGGAGCCCTGGCTGTCGGCGCAGGGAGGGCTGCGGGAGGCTCTAGAGGCGGAAACGAGGTTCGAGATTGTTGACGAGGACGATCGACCCAAGCCACCCACCGCAGAACCGGAGAACGGTCGGCGGGCATCCCGCGCGATGCCTATCGCGACGGTGTGGACCACCCACGAGAATGAGCCGGACTGGGGCGCCAACACGCCTGGAGAAGCGGAACTAGTCCAAGCATCGACGTTTGTGGAACTAGGCGACGACTACAAGCGCTACGCGAACATCGACGAAGACGGTCTATTGCTCAAGCTAAACGAGGAGTTCACTCCCCTCAAGGCGTACACCTCCATGCGCGCGCGAGACATCGGCGACGAAGGTGTGCGCAGGCTTAAGAACCGCTACGCGCTGGGCTTGGGGGTGTACATGGTTGTTGCCGACAAGCACCAACGCCATGCCAGCGGATCCGGACATGCGCCGAACGAACAGTCCGCGACCAGCTCCCGTCGAGCCGCCGCACAGGCAGTGCTGGCGATGCTGCCCGAGTTCGACGCTCTCATTGCAGAGGCTGGACTGGATGGCATCTGAAGGATTGCCATCGAGTGGTGCCGGAGGCTGGCCCGACGATGTGCGGGTCGCTGGCTCCACCGTCGTTGCACCGGATCCCATGATCCTTAATGCCATCGGGCTCAACTACGCCCTTGAGGCTGCTGTTGCTGATCTGGTTGACAATTCGATCGACGCGGGCGCGTCGAACGTGCTGGTTCGGTTCATTCGGCGCGGACCGCGACTCGTCAGCCTCTGCATCGTCGACGACGGGCGGGGAATGAACGAGGACCAACTTCGTGCCGCTATGGCGCTCGGCAAGCGTCGGGACTACGGCCCGAACGATCTCGGGCACTTCGGGCTCGGACTAAAGGCCGCGTCGTTGGGCCAGGCACGGAGTCTGACCGTAATCAGCCGAGCCGCCGACTCACGTCCATGTGGGATGCGATGGTCGAAGGACAACGTCGGCCAGGACTTCATGTGCGACGTCGTCGATCAGGACTACGCAGAGATGCTCCTGAGCCGGCCGTGGCTCCAGGTCGAGCTCGGACGCGGCACAGTCGTGCGCTTGGACGGCGTGATGGATTTTCCTGGCGCGCTGGATGCGGAGATTGCCAATAGCTATCTCGAACACGTTGTTCCACGATTGAGGAATCACCTCGGGCTCGTGTTCCACCGGCTGATCGCCAAGAAGGCCGTGTCCATAACCATCGACCAGGAGGAAGCGGAAATCGGAGCGACAGGTCTGCTACAACAGGTCACTCCGATCGACCCGTTCGCCTACCAGACGAGTGGTCGGCCGGACTATCCGAGAACGTTGCCGGTCCGACTTGATTCCGGGACGGTGGAACTCCGATGCCACATGTGGCCACCCCGGTCCCAACTCGCCGCGTTCAAGATTCCGTACTCCGATAGTTCGCATCAAGGCCAGGGCTTCTACTTCTATCGCCACGACCGACTACTGCAAGCCGGAGGATGGAACGGTGTCGTCCACCCAGAGCGCTCGTTGCAGCTCGCACGGGTCGCCGTGGATGTCGACGAACGCCTCGAAGGGCACCTCACGATGAATCCCGAGAAGACACGCATCCAGGCCTCCGCCGCGTTCATCCAAGCGGTCGAGTCCGCTGGATCAGAGACGTTCGATCTCCGTACCTTCTGCGAGGACTCAATTCGGAGATTCAAAGAGGCACGAAGGCGGGCGGGAACGCGTCGTCGAGTCGTTCCGCCCGGTCGCGGATTCGCTCCTGAGGTCCGACGCTCGATAGGCGAGGAGTTGAAGTTCGTAGAGGGATCCGAACCGATCCACATCCGGTGGTACGACTTCGAGGACGACACATTCCTTGAAGTAGATCTGGAAGAACGTACGATCTGGTTGAATCGTCAGTATCGCTCGGCCGTGACGGGCGACCGCGGTACCTCGTTGAATGACGCTCCCCTCCTAAAGGCTGCGTTGTACCTACTGCTCAACGATCTGTTTAGTGGGGAGTTTCTGGGCGCGAGGGAGAAGGACGACGTGAAGCTCTGGGGAGCGGTCCTCGCCGCCGCCGCACGAGTGGAGGCGCAATGAGCGCGACCGGGGGCCAGCACCTCAGTTGGCCGAACCTCCTTGAGTACCTGACGGCAGGCGCACCGGCAATAGTGCGCATAGCAGGTACGCCCAACGTCAACCTGGTCATTGAGCCGGCCGAGCAGCGAATCGCCATCCGGGGTCCTTGGCCAGGCACCGCGGATGTCCCTGATCTCGCTGCGTACCGTCACCTTGACACTCGCGTCGGCACGGATGCCTCGGGTGATTGGGTGGAGTTCGCCGTGTCTGGCCGCGGAGTGCTCCAAGAGGCGTATCCGGTGCTGACTGCGGTTGCGGATCGAGTGCAGTTGCACGGTGACGGAATGGGTGCTGCGATTACAGGCGTACTCGACTCGTACCGACGGCTGCTGAGCTCTCTCGGTCGCCTCAGCGAGCAGCAGGAACTCGGGCTCTACGGTGAGCTGTTCGTCCTCAGTCACTTGATCGGATCAGTGGGAGAGGGTAAGGCGGTTGCCTCATGGCGGGGTCCCATGCAGGAGGAGCACGACTTCGGCCTCGACAGCTTCGACATCGAGGTCAAGACGACGCTGTCCGAGGAAAGAAGTCACCGTATTTCGAGCCTTACGCAACTCGAAGCATCGCCCGAACGGGATCTGTGGTTGGTGTCACTCCAAGTCACTACATACGGCGTCGGTGGTATGACGCTACCCGAGTCGATCCAGACGACGATGGACGCCATCGCGAATCTCGCAGCTAGATCGCTCTTCGCGGAGAGGTTGGCGGATGCTGGCTGGGACCCCGCGCACAGCCACCTCTACACCCGGCGATTCGCATTGCGCAGCGAGGTTCTCACATTCAAGATCACGAGTGCGTTTCCAGCCATTACGGTACATCACCTCCAGTCCGCTGGGCTCCCGGTCGAGCGTTTCAGTAACGTCTCGTACATCCTGAATACTTCTGGGCTAGTGCCCGATCAGCCTCCGACAGAACTACTGCGACTTGGAGCATCATGAACGAACACTTCCAGAACGTCTACCTCGCGGTCTTGGCGGGACTCAAGGCTGTAGGTCCTACGCCCTTGCAACCCCGACTCGAGTTCGAAGCCGCGGGCACCATACCGGATGTGTCTACAGAACTCCTCCTACAACACCTGCAATCCGTCAGCCCCAATGACCCGGTTAGGCGACAGTACTCTCTACAGTTCGCGCTCTGGGATGATGCAGATGAGACTGAGCCCTGGGCGACTGGATACCCCAAAAGAACTGTTGAGAGGCGTACGGCGATCTATCGAAGGCTGGATCTTCTGGAGAAACTTGATTCTGGATTTACTGATCTGTTCCCCATAAGCCTTGACGCTACTGTGGTGATTTCTGATGATTTTGAACCGTGGTACACACCGCAGCATGGTGGGGAATCCTTCTATTGGCCAGCGTACGAGCGGTACCTTATCAACAAGCCAGGGTGGGATGCGGAGTCGGTAGCCGATCTCGATTCAACAACAAGCAACATTGTACAACGGCTATCCGACCCTGCTCGTCTGGAGGCATATCAGTCCAAGGGCCTCGTCGTCGGTTACGTCCAGAGCGGAAAGACTGCCAACATCACTGGCGTACTAGCGAAAGCGATCGATGCCGGATATAGGCTCCTTATCGTCATGACTGGCACGATCGATCTACTTCGCGAGCAAACGCAACGCCGCATCGATATGGAGCTGGTAGGAGTCGAGAACATCCTGCGAGACGCTGATCCGACCGATCCAGAGATGATGGCAGACATTGACTATCAGGACGATCCTGATTGGCACAGCTTCATCAGACATGGCATTCTGCCGTCAACTCAGAATCGCCCTGACATAATCCGTCTGACTCAGCATCGTTTCGCAGGCAGAACCGGAGACTATCGCCGTCTTCTCACTGGCATCACAGCTCTGGAGTTCGAAAAGCACGACAATACGCGTCCACTGAATGATCGCGTGAATCTAGACCGCTGTTCGGCGCGATTGGCCATCGTAAAGAAGAACAAGACAGTTCTGACGCGCTTGGTGCGGGATTTGAAGAGCATCAGGCCCCGCCTTCAAGAGATCCCCGCACTGATAATAGATGACGAATCGGATCATGCGTCAGTGAATACGAGCAATCCGAATAAATGGGTCCAGGGTCAACAGCATCGTACAGCAATCAACTCGGTAATCTCAGAGCTTCTCGAGCTACTCCCGAGATCTCAGTACCTCGGGTATACCGCGACGCCCTTCGCGAACGTATTCATAGATCCGGCCGATGCGGAAGATATCTTTCCGAAGGACTACCTTATCGCCTTGTCACGTCCTCACGGATATATGGGCGCCCGTGATTTTCATGATCTGGAGCCTGAAGCGGATGACGACGGTCAACCTGTGTGGAATCGTGCTGAGCGCGCTCATGTACGCAACCTAGTAGCGGCGACAGACGACGACCGGGGGCGCGCCTCGGAGATGCGAGAGGCCCTAGGTATGTTCCTTCTCACGGGTGCTCTGAAGATATTCAGAGAACAAGGGGGAGGAATGAGCTTCCGCCACCATACGATGCTTGCTCACGAGTCGGTACGGCGGATCGATCATGTGAACCTAGCGAACGAACTTCGCGAAGCGTGGCTCTCCGCTGGCTTCAGTAGCCCAGGAGGTCTATCTTATCTTCGCAATCTCTATGAGAGGGATATCGTGCCCACAACCGACATGCTGGGTTCAGGAAGCCTTCCTGAGTCATTCGAGCCATTGGCGCCTTGCATCGCTGAAGCATACTCGCGGATTACAGCGTCAGGAGATCCGGTAATCATTGTCAACAGTGATCGGGATGTGCAACGGGAACGTGTCGACTTCGACAGGCGTCCTGTCTGGCGAGTACTCGTAGGTGGCGCCAAGCTAAGCCGGGGCTTCACTGTGGAGGGCTTGACAGTCTCGTACTACCGCCGAAGAACGAATCAAGCGGACACACTCATGCAGATGGGTCGATGGTTCGGATTTCGCAAGGGCTATCAAGATCTTGTCCGCTTGTACATCGCCCGCCAGCTACGTACAGGCACCAGGACGCTTGACCTTTATGAGGCCTTCGGTGCCATCATGTATGCCGAGGAACTCTTTCGAGATGAGTTACGAAGATATGCACAGCTGGTTGATGGGAGACCGCAAATTCGTCCCGCCCAGGTACCTCCTCTTGTCACTCAACACCTGCCGTGGCTACGTCCGACCGCGCCCAACAAGATGTTCAATGCTCGTCTCGTAATGAGACATCAGCAGGAGATCGAGCCAGTCGGATATCCTAAGGCGAAAGCGGACATCAGTCATAACTACGATACGTTGCTTCCTCTGATGCAACAGGCGATCCAAGAGGGCTATTTCGCCTTTCCTAGACCCAATGGACAGGGACGCTACTCAGCAATGTACGGCAGCACCTCGCACCAGCACTTGCTCGCGGCACTTAGCCAATTGAAGTGGTGTTATGACGACCACTTCGAGCCAGATCTTGCCTTCATCGAAGAGATCCAGGATCTGGTAGATGAATGGATCATACTGATGCCCCAGCTTAGGGCAGACGCCATGCGCAAGTTGCCAGGTCTCGGAGCATCGAGCCTGTTCTTTCGCACCCGGAGACGGGATCCTCTCTTTCAGGCCATTAGTGACCCGAAGCATCGGCATGCAGCTCGACGTATCGCAGGCGTGCGTACCGATGCGACCTATGAAGATGACACCGCGGACAACTTGCATAGCACTCGCCGCGGCGCCTTGATCCTGTATCCTATTGTTGAGAAGGAGTTGGAACGACTTCCGTACGAGACCGAGGTATCCCGCGCATCCTGTATCATTGCCATGCGTATAGTTCCTCCCCAATCTGCCCAAAGAGCAGATTCGCCATACGTGCGATTCAGAGTGCATAGTGAAGATCAGGCTGATCGAGTCGTAGTGTCGAATGAGGAACGGATGCCATCTTGACGCGAGGGCGGAGAATCAAGCCAGAAGGGCATGTGTAGAGCGCCGCTCGTCTGGCTTGACAGCTTGTGGACGGTATCCGAAGAGATTGATCGTAAGTGCTGACATCGAGCGGCTCGCCGAGGAGGTTGCGACCACCAGCTAAGGCACTCGAGAACGCTAAGACCCGCAGGCCGCCCGGAGCGCTTAGGCGGCGCGCAGTGCGGCCATGAGATCGCCGCGGGAGCCGTAGCGTACCTCGTCGACCCCCACGAAGCGGGCCAACTCGGCCAGATAGGTGCGGAGGCGCTCGGCTAGGGGGTCACGGTCGACTCCGGGCTCGGCGTAGGCGCCCAGGACCCGCAGTGCGCCGGTTGCCCGGTCGGTCTTGAGGTCCAGGCGGGCCACCAGCTGCTCGCCTTGCAGCACCGGCAGCACGTAGTAGCCGTAGACCCGCTTGGACGCGGGGACGTAGATCTCGATCCGGTACTCGAAGCCCCAGAGTCGGGCCGTCCGGGACCGGTTCCACACGATCGGATCGAAGGGCGACAGCACCGTCAAGGCGTCCACTGACCGCGGCAGTCGCGCCGACGGGTGCAGGTAGGCGGGCTCGGGCCAGCCCTCCACCACCACCGTCTCAAGCCTTCTCTCCTCGGCTACCTCGCTGAGCCGAGCCCTTCCCTCCCGCACCGGGAGGCGGTAGTAGTCGATCAGGTCCGTCGCCGTACCCACCCCGAGGGCTGCGCCGGAGCGGACGAGAAGCTCGCGCTGGGCTTCTTCGGCCGTGGGAGTTGGGCAGGCCAGAACCTCGGTGGGCACGATCCGCTCCAGCAGGTCGAACTCCTTGACGAAGTTGCCTCGGCGCCGGATCCCGACCGCGCCGACCCGGAACAGCCAGTCGAGCGCGATGGACCCCAGCGACCGGCTCCCCCACCACTCGCCGGAGCGGCGGCGGGGATCGGCCAGTTCCCCCGCGGTCAGCGGGCGCTCCTTGACTTGGGCCAGCACCTCGTCCACGTAGGCGGACTCGCTCCGGGCCAGCTCCACCAGGTTGGTCCAGGTCTCACCCTGCTCGGCCCTCCGCTTCTGCCATCGCAGCAGCGGCTCGTCCTCCACCGGCAGCAGCGACGCCTCGTGGGCCCACGCCTCGAACCACTCGTCGTCGCGGTACGCGATCCGGTCGAGCAGGGAGGGCTCGTAGCAGCCCAGCCGGGAGAACGGAGGGAGGTACTGCGTCCGGATGACCACCGGCACCGAGTCGAGCTGCAGCAGCTTGACCCGGCCCATCACCCGGCGCAGATGGCGGCGGTCCACCCGCCCCGCCGGAGCCGGGTCGGTGAAGCCCTGAGCCGCGAGCGAGATTCGTCGAGCCTGAGAGATCGAGAGCCGGCGTCCGCTCACACCACCAGGGTGATCATGCGGCCGGGCACGTAGAGCCGCTTGCGCAGCTCCCGGCCGCCCACGTGGGCCGCCACGTTCGGCTCGGCCAGGGCGGCGGCCACCGCAGTCTCCTCGCCGGCATCGGCCGCGATCGTCACCCGGCCCCGCAGCTTGCCGTTCACTTGGACGGGGACCTCCACCGTGTCGGTCACCAGCAGGGCCGGGTCGGCGGTTGGAAACTCGATCTGCGTGACGGAGCCGGCGCCATCGCCGTGCAGGCGGTGCCACAGCTCCTCGGCGAAGTGCGGGACCAGCGGGGCCAGCATCCGCACCAGCACTTCGGCAATCTCGCGGGGCGCTCCGGTGCCCCGGCGGGTCAGCTCGTTGTTCAATTCGGTCAACTTGGCGATGGCGGTGTTGAACCTCATGCCCTCCATGTCGGAGCGCACCCCGTCGATGGTCCGGTGCAGCAACCGGAGCAGATCATCGCCCGGCAGTTCGTCGCTGACCCGCAACTCGCCGGTCTCCTCGTCGACCACGTTGCGCCACACCCGCTGAAGCACGCGCTGGGAGCCCACCACGGATCGTGTCTCCCAGGGTCGGTCCTGGTCGATGGGCCCCATGAACATCTCGTAGAGGCGCAAGGTGTCGGCCCCGTACGAGGCGTACATGTCGTCGGGGGTGACCGAGTTCTTGAGGGACTTGCCCATCTTGCCCAGCTCGCGCGTCACCGGCTGCCCGTCGTGGAGGAAGCCATTTTGCAGCGAGCCCTCCACCTCCTCCGCGGGAACGTACACACCGCGATCGTCCTTGAAGGCGTAGGCCTGGATGTAGCCCTGGTTGATGAGGCGCTTGAACGGCTCGGGCCCGCTCACATGGCCCAGGTCGTAGAGCACCTTGTGCCAGAAGCGGGCATACAGCAGGTGCAGCACGGCGTGCTCGACACCGCCGACATAGAGGTCGACGCCGCCCACGCCGCCGGGTTCGGGATCGGCCATCCAGTACCGCTCGACCTCGGGATCGACGAGGGTCTCGTCGTTGCGAGGGTCGAGGTAGCGCAGGTAGTACCAGCAGGATCCGGCCCACTGGGGCATCGTGTTCAATTCCCGCCGGTAGTGGCGCGGGCCGTCGCCGAGGTCCAAATCGACGCCGATCCAGTCCGTCACCCGGCCCAGCGGCGGCTCCGGCTCGGAGTCGCGGGCCAGAGCGCGGGGCGCCCAGTCGGTCAGCTCGGGAAGCTCCAGCGGAAGCATGCCGTCGGGCAGGGCGACCGGTCCGGAGTCGTCGAACACAATGGGGATGGGCTCGCCCCAGTAGCGCTGCCGGCTGAACAGCCAGTCCCGCATCCGGTAGTTGACGGTGGGACGGCCGAACCCCGACTCGACGAGGCGCTCAGCAATCAGGGCCTTCGACGCCTCCACATCAAGGCCGTCGAGGAAGTGGGAGTTGATCGACGGGCCGTCCCCGGTGTACGCCAGCTCATCGGGATGGTCGGGCGGGGGCTGCACGGTGCGGATGACGGGCAGGCCGTAGGCCTCGGCGAACTCCCGGTCGCGCTGGTCCTCGCCGGGCACGCCCATCACCGCGCCGGTGCCGTACCCCATAAGCACGTAGTCGGCGATGAACACCGGCACCCGCTGATCGCTGAACGGCACCACCGCGTCACAGCCCAGGTACACCCCGGACTTGGAGTCGCTCCGGTCGGCGTCGCTCATGTCGGCGGCACGGGCCCGGTAGGCGGCCACAGCTTCCCGGGGCGTGGCTGCGCCCCCGGTCCACAACTCGGGCACGCCGGCCGGCCAGGCGTCGGCAACCAGCTCGTCGACCAGCGGATGCTCCGGCGCCAACACCATGTAGGTGGTACCGAACAACGTGTCGGGCCGGGTGGTGAACACTTCGATGGGCTGCGTCTCCAGGCGCCGGGAGCTGGCAGACGGGAACGAGATCAGGGCGCCCTCCGAGCGACCGATCCAGTTGCGCTGCATGGTCTTGACCGACTCAGGCCAGTCCAGGTGGTCGAGGTCCTCCAGCAGCCGGTCGGCGTAGGCGGTTATGCGCATCATCCACTGCTTGAGCGGGCGCTTGAACACCTCGTGATTGCCCCGCTCGGAGCGGCCCTCGTTGGTGACCTCCTCGTTGGACAGCACGGTGCCCAGCGCCGGGCACCAGTTGACCGGGGCGTCAGCCAGGTAGGCCAGGCGATAGTCGTCGACCGCCGCACGCTGTTCGGCCTCGCTGAGAGCGTCCCACGAACGGCCGTCGGGAGAGGGCCTCCGGCCCGAGGAGAACTCGTCGATCAGCTCGGCGATAGGCCGGGCCCGCCGGGCCTGCGGATCGAACCATGAGTTGAAGATCTGCAGGAAGATCCACTGGGTCCAGCGGTAGTAGTCGATGTCGGTGGTGGCGACGCCGCGTCGCTTGTCGTGGCCCAGGCCGAGCCGGTCGAGCTGGCGGCGCATGTTGTCGATGTTGGCCTCGGTGTTGATGCGGGGGTGCTGGCCGGTCTGGCGGGCGTGCTCCTCCGCGGGCAGCCCGAAGGCGTCGAAGCCCATCGTGTACAGCACGTTGAAGCCGGCCATCCGCTTGAAGCGGACATACACGTCGGTGGCGATGTAGCCGAGCGGATGGCCGACATGCAGTCCCGACCCCGACGGGTACGGGAACATGTCCATGACGAACAGCTTGGGGCCGGACGCGCCACGGCCCGACGAGAGCGCCCCGGCCGGGTTGGGCGTCTCATAGGCGCCGCTCGCTTCCCAGTGGTCCTGCCAGCGACTCTCGATGTCGGCCGCAAGGGCCGCGTCGTAGCGATGCGGGGGCGTGTCGGCCTCGGGCGCAGCGGACATAGCGGCCAAGGCTACGGTCAGCCCGCGGCACCGCGAACCCCTGCAGCCACTTGGTTACCGGCAACCCAATTGGAAGTGGCCCCCAAGTTGCCTGTTCCCACCCCGAACCGTGGTACAGTCCGTTCCGTATCGTGGGACTGGTCCACAGTACGGAACCAGCGGGTGGCTGTAATCCGTGAAAGTGGGCCCAAACCGACATGCGGAGGGCTTAGCCGGATGACCGACACCCCTGCTCCCGGACCCGACATGGTCGACGACGACATCGATCTCGCGAGCCTCGACGACGAGGAACTCACGGCCCAGATGCACGACGACCTATATGACGGTCTGGCCGACGAGATCGCCGAAGGCACCAACATCCTGCTGGGCCGGGGCTGGTCGGCCGACAAGGTGCTGAACGACGCCCTGGTCGAGGGCATGCGCATCGTGGGCATCGACTTCCGCGACGGGATCCTGTTCGTTCCCGAGGTCCTGCTGGCCGCCAACGCAATGAAGGCCGGCATGGCCATCCTGCGCCCGCTGCTGGCCGAGACGGGCGCCGAGCCCATCGGCAGCGTCGTGATCGGGACGGTGAAGGGCGACATCCACGACATCGGCAAGAACCTGGTGGCGATGATGCTGGAGGGAGCCGGCTTCGAGGTGTTCGACCTCGGCATCAACACCGACGCCGAGGAGTTCCTGGCCGCCCTCGACGAGCACAAGCCCGACATCCTGGGTATGTCGGCCCTGCTCACCACCACCATGCCCTACATGAAGGTGGTGATCGACACCCTCATAGAGAAGGGCATACGGGACGACTTCATCATCCTCGTCGGCGGGGCTCCCCTCAACGAGGAGTTCGGATCGGCCATCGGCGCCGACGCGTACTGCCGCGACGCCGCCATCGCCTCCGAGACGGCCAAGACCCTCGTATCGGCCCGCCGGGCCGCCGGATGACAGCCGGGACGCAGCCTTCGAAGGTTCTAGTCATCGGCTGTGGCGCGCTGGTCCGCGAGCTGCGCGAGGTAGCAGCCCTCAACGGCAGCGAGCACCTCGAGGTGGAGTGCCTGCCCGCGATAATGCACAACCGCCCCGAGCGAATCCCCGACGCCGTGCGCCGGCGTGTCCGGGTCGCCAAGGCCCGCGGCGCCTACAGGACGATCATCGTGGGCTACATGGACTGCGGCACGGGCGGGCTGCTCGACCGGGTGTGCTCCGAAGAGGGGGTCGAGCGGCTGCCCGGCGCCCACTGCTACGAGCTCTACGCCGGCGCCGGCGCCTTCGCCGACCTGCAGGAGGCCGAGCCGGGCACCTTCTACCTCACCGACTACCTGGTGCGGCACTTCGATCGCCTGATCATGGAGGGGCTGGGCATCTCGCAGCATCCGGAGCTCCTCGAGGCGTACTTCGGCAACTACACCCGGGTCATCCATCTCGCCCAGGCCGACGACGACCGCCTGGCCCGCGCCGCGGAGCAGGCCGCTGCCCGTCTCGGCCTGCGCTGCGAGCGGATCGCCACCGGCATTGGCGGACTCGAGCGCCGCATCGTGGAACTGGCCAGCGCGGACACCTCAGAGGCGGCATGAGTCCCCCAGCGGGGCGAGGCGGGCGCCGGCGCCGCAACGACGACGGGAGCCTGGTGCTGATCAGTTGGCGCGACATACCCGCCCAAGTCAACGGCGGCTCCGGCACTGACCGGGTCCAGCGCATCCTCCCCCGCCGGTTCCAGAGAGCCATCGACCGGGCCGCCATGGTGGCGGGCAAGACTCAGGCCTCGCAGTACGTCGGAGAGTGGCGCCGGTCCGTGATCCCCTCGGGCACGGACGATCCCGAGGCGGCCGCGATGGCGGCCGCGGCCTCCCTGGAGGAGGCGTTCCCCCGGGAGCGTCTCGACGAGTTCGTCAAGACCGGCGGCTGGGATCCCGATCGCAGCGACGACTCCGAAGGAGATCCGCAGTGACCGACACCGTCGTCAGCTCGGCCACCAGGGAGGTGGTCATCGGGTTCGACCGTCCGTTCGTGATGATCGGCGAGCGCATCAACCCCACCGGGCGGCGGCTGCTGGCCGAGGAGATGCGCAACGGGGACTTCAGCCGGGTCGAGGCCGATGCGCTGGCGCAGACCGCGGCCGGAGCCCACATGCTCGACGTCAATGCGGGGATCCCTCTCGCCGACGAGCCCGCCCTTCTGGCCCAGGCCATCAAGCTCGTTCAGAGCGTGACCGACGTGCCGCTGTCCATCGATTCCTCGATCATCGAAGCCCTGGAGGCCGGCATTGCGGTGTACGAGGGCAAGCCTCTCATCAACTCCGTCACCGGGGAGGAGGAGGTGCTGGAGCGGGTGCTGCCTCTGGTGGCTCGCCACAGTGCCGCGGTGGTGGCCATCTCCAACGACGAGACGGGCATCAGCGAGGATCCCGACGTGCGCTTCGAGGTCGCTCGCAAGATCGTCAACCGGGCCGCCGACCACGGCATCCCGGCCTCCGACGTGGTGGTCGACCCGCTGGTCATGCCGATCGGCGCCATGGGCACGGCTGGACGGCAGGTGTTCCAACTGGTGCGGCGTCTGCGCACCGAGTTGGGGGTGAACACCACCTGCGGTGCCAGCAATGTCAGCTTCGGCCTGCCCGCCCGCCACATGATCACCGGGACGTTCCTGTCGATGGCCATCGGCGCCGGGCTCACCTCCGCGATCATGAACCCCATGCACCCCGAAGTGAAGAACGCGGTGATGGCTGCCGACGTCCTAGCCGGTAACGACCGGGACTGCGCCGCGTGGATCGCGGAGCACCGAGACCCCAACACGGTCGGCCTGAGACGGCGGAGCGGGCGTCGCCGCACTGCCTGAACCCGTGCGTGACGGCCCCTTGGTAGCGGACAAGCCCGACATGCACGACATGCACAGCGTGGTGTTCAATCCGTCGGGGATACGCGCCTCGGTGGCTGCCGGGGCCACCGTCCTCGACGCGGCCCGGTCCGGCGGGGTGGACCTCGACTCGGTGTGCGGCGGCCGGGGCTTGTGCGGCCGCTGCCAGGTCTCGCCCACCGAAGCCGGCGTCCTGTCGGATCCGGGCCCCACCGAGTTGGGCTACCGGGGGCGTCGCCCGATCGCCGAGGGCTGCCGCCTGGGCTGCCAGGCCGTGGTGCTGGCCAACGCCGTCGTCGACGTCCCGCCGGAGAGCCAGGTCCACCGGCCGGTGGTGCGCAAGTCGATCGATCTCACCGAGGTGGTCATCCATCCGGTGGTCACCCTCCACTACGTGGAACTTCCCGAGGTGGTCCTCGGTTTCGAGGCTGCCGAACTCGACCTGGTCGCCGAGGCCCTCGCGGCCGACTGGGGGCTCACCGAGGTGGAGTTCCCCGTACCGGTGCTGGCCGCGCTGTCCCCGGCAATCGCGGCCGGAGATCGTGAGGTCACGGTGGTCGTGCACGACCGCCGCACCGTCCTCGACGTGCGCCCCGGCTACTCCGACGAGGCCTGGGGGGTGGCGGTCGATGTGGGATCGACCACCATCGCCGGGTACCTGCTCGAGCTCTCGTCGGGCGAGGTGGCCGCGGCCTCGGGCCGGATGAACCCGCAGATCCGCTTCGGCGAGGACCTCATGAGCCGGGTCTCCTACGTGATGATGAACCCCGGCGGCGAGATCGAGCTCACCACCGCCGTGCGAACCGCCATCGACGAGCTGGTAGGCGAGTTGTGCGGACTGGCCGACGCGGACCGGAGCAGGGTGCACGACCTTGTGGTGGTGGGCAATCCGATAATGCACCACCTGGTGCTGGGCCTCGACCCCACACCGCTGGGTGCGGCGCCGTTCACGCTCACCACCGCCGCAGCTGTGCGGGGCCGCGCCGCCGATATCGGGATCGGGCTGCCGAACGCCACGCTGTACATCGGTCCGTGCATCGCCGGGCATGTCGGCGCCGACGCGGCCGCGGCCACCCTGGCCGAGGGACCTCACCGGACGACGGATCCGATGCTGGTGGTGGACGTGGGCACCAACGCCGAGATCGTGCTGGGCGACGGGCACCGGGTCCTGGCCGCGTCCAGCCCGACCGGCCCGGCCTTCGAGGGAGCGCAGATCAGCTGCGGCCAGAGGGCCACTCCCGGCGCAGTGGAGCGGATCCGGATCGATCCGGACACCTGGGAGCCTCGCTTCAAGGTCATCGGCTGCGAGCTCTGGTCCGACGAGCCCGGGTTCGCCGAGGAGCTGGACCGCGCCGGTCTCCAGGTCTCCGGACTGTGCGGCTCGGGCATCATCGAGGTGATCGCAGAGATGTTCCTGGCCGGCATCGCCGACCGCCATGGCGTGATCTCGTCGGATCAGGACCGGTCGCCCCGCATCGTGGCCGACGGCCGCACCTTCAGCTACGTGCTGCAGACCGAGCCGATACCGCTCTCGGTCTCCCAGAACGACGTTCGTGCCGTCCAGCTGGCCAAGGCCGCCCTGCGGGCCGGCATCGACTTGCTGCGCGAGCACGCGGGCATCGAAGAGGTGCCCGACATACGGCTGGCAGGGGCCTTCGGCGCCCATATCGACCCGGTACGGGCGATGGTGCTGGGTCTTGTCCCCGACACGCCCGCGGGCGGCGTGCGGGCCGCCGGCAACGCCTCGGGGGTGGGCGCGGTTCGCATGCTTCTGTCGGGAGAGCAGCGCCTCGAGATCGAGCGGGTGGTGCGTTCGGTGATCAAGATCGAGACGGCCACCGAGGCCCGCTTCCAGGAGCTGTTCGTCGCGGCCATGGCCTTCCCCCACGAGACCGATCCCACCCCTCATCTGGCCGCGGTGATCGATCTTCCCGAAGCGGCCGCTGCCGACCCCGGCCAGGGTTCCCGCCGGCGCCGCAGACCCCGCCCCGCGGCCTGAGCATCGCTCGACAATCGCCGCCGACTTCACGATCCGGAGACAGCTAGACCATGAACGAGCCAACATGAGCGAGACGACGCGGCGGAGGGGCGGCGGCCGGGCAGGAAGAAGGGCGGCGCGGGCGGCGTCGACCGAGTCGGCACCGTACCTGGTCCGCCGGCGGCCGCCGGTCGACATACTCGATGACGAAGGCCTCGCGCTGATCGAGCGCAACGCCGAGACGATCCTGACCGAGGTCGGCATCGCCTTCCAGGAATTCCCGGAGGCTCTGGAGCTGTGGCGGGCCGCAGGAGCCGACATCGACGGGGAGCTTGTGAAGTTCCCGCCCGGCCTGTGCCGCCAGATCGTGCAGGACAACGCTCCTGCCGTCTACACACAGCACGCCCGCAATCCCGCCCGCAGCGTCATGGTCGGGGGCGACGCCACCGTCTTCGTTCCCAACTACGGCTCGCCGTTCGTCATGGATCTCGACCGGGGCCGCCGCTACGCCACGCTGGAGGACTTCTGCAACGTGGTGAAGCTCGCCTATGCCCTGCCCCAGCTGCACCACAGCGGGGGCACGGTGTGCGAGCCGGTGGACGTGCCGGTCAACAAGCGCCACCTCGACATGGTGTACGCCCACCTGCGCTACAGCGACAAGCCGTTCATGGGCTCGGTGACCGCGGCCGAACGGGCCGCGGACTCCGTCGAGATGGCCCGCATCGCCTTCGGCGGCGACCTCGCCGACCGCACGGTGATGACCTCGCTGATCAACGCCTCGTCGCCGATGCGTTGGGACGCCACCATGCTGGGCGCGGCCACCACCTACGCCCGGGCCAACCAGGCCTGCATCATCAGCCCGTTCATCCTGGCCGGGGCCATGTCGCCGGTGACGGTGGCCGGCCTGGCCGCGCAGGCTCTGGCCGAAGCGCTGTCGGGCATGGCCTACCTGCAACTGGTGCGGCCCGGAGCGCCCGTCGTGTTCGGCACGTTCGCCTCTTCGATGTCGATGGCCACCGGGGCGCCCACCTTCGGCACGCCCGAGGCCGGCCAAGCCATCCACGTGATGGCGTCGCTGGCCCGCCGGGTCGGTGTGCCGTTCCGCTCCGGCGGTCAGTTCACGTCGTCGAAGCTGCCCGACGCGCAGGCCGCCTACGAGTCGGCTCACACCCTGCTGCCCACGATGCAGGCCGGCGTGAACTTCGTGCTGCACGCCGCGGGCTGGCAGGAGGGAGGGCTGGCGCTGGGCTACGAGAAGCTGATCCTGGACGCCGACCAGCTGGGCGCCATGGAGGTCTGGGCCCGGGGAGTCGACGTCAGCGACAACGGTCAGGCCATGGAGGCGTTCCGCACCAACGCCCACGGCGACCACTTCCTGGGCAACCAGCACACTCTGGCCAACTTCGAGACCGCCTTCTGGCGGTCGGACATCTCCGACGCCGCCAGCTACGAGCAGTGGTCCGAGGAGGGCTCGCTCTCAGCCGCCCAGCGGGCCAACGCCCGCTGGAAGAAGCTCCTGGCCGACTACGAGCCGCCCCCCATCGACGACGCGGTGGACGCCGAATTGCGTGACTACGTGGCCCGACGCAAGGACGAGATGCCCGACGAGATCGGCTGACCGTTAACTCGCGATCGAGACGTCCGCCAGATGGGGGCGGTCAGGAAGGCGCAGGCCGATGAGCTCGCCCGCGGCGTGCAGTTCGAAGTGCCACACGTCCACGTCGTCGGGGCTGCTCTCGCGCAGCGACGTGACCGCGTGCCAGATGGCGTAGCGAGCAGCCCGGATCGTGGCCTCCGGCGACTCGGCGGCGCGCGACACGGCCGCATAGCCCGCGGAGATGCCCGCGTAGACATCGCCATTCACTCCCACCGAGGCTGCCGCCCACTCCGCGAGCGCTCTCAGCGCGCGGGGCCGGGACCGGTTGACCCGATCATCGAAGACCGCCTCCACCCATGAGTGCCAAGCCGATGAACCTCTCTCCGCCATCGGTGTCTCCTTTCGACGCGCTCCGAGGGGACCTGCGTCTGAGGCTAGTGGGCCGCCGCCGCGCTTCATCGCGACCGCGGCCGGTCCGGCCCGCCCGTGACTATCGACGGGGCGGATCGAGGGCGTCCCGCAGGCCGTCCCCGATGAAGTTGACGCACAGCACGGTGGCCACGATGGCCAGGCCCGGAGCCCATACCAGCCAGGGCGCGGTGATCACGAAGCCCTCGTTGCCCCCGAGCATGTTCCCCCAGGTGGCTGTGTGGGTCGGGCTGACCCCCAGCCCCAGGAAGCTCAGCGTCGACTCGGCGAGGATCGCGCCGGCCACCGTCAACGACACTGCCACGACGATCTCGCCCACCAGGTTGGGCAGGAGATCGCGGACCATGATGCGTCGGCCGGGCACCCCCAGCGCGACGGCCGCCTCGACGAACTGGTGCTCGCACAGCGACAGCACCTTGGCCCTCACGATGCGGGCCGGGACCATCCAGCTGACTGCGGCCAGGACGATCACCACATCGAGCACGCCGTCGCCCAGCACTCGTGCCGCCATGATCACCACCATCAAGCTGGGAAGGGCCAGCATGGTGTCGGTGAGACGCATCAGCGCCGAGTCCACCCATCCCCGGCAGTAGCCCGCCACCAGCCCCACCGCCGTACCCACGACGCCACTGATCAACGCCACCGACACCCCGACCAGCAGGGAGATCCTGCCTCCGTAGAGGATCCGGCTCAAGGTGTCGCGCCCGAGGGTGTCGGATCCCAGCAGGAAGTCGCCGCCCGGCGGGGCCAGGATCTTGTCCAGGTGCTGCTCGGTGGCACCGTGGGGGGCGACCCAGTCCGCGAGGACCGCGCACAGCGCGATCAAGGTGAACACTGCCAGCGAAGCGGTCGCCAGGCGGTGCTTGCGGAACCGTCGCCACACGGTCCGCCAATGCGGCGCGGTCTCATCGCTGGGTGTCTCGAGCGGCTGCCCCGCCATCGACCGCCGGTCGGCGAGCCGGCCCTCGCCCCGGTGCTGGTAGCCCGGCCGCGACGGCAAGTGCTCAGCCACAGCGGATCCCCACGGTCAGCCGTCGCGGATCGAGGCGCTCAGCCATAGCGGATCCTCGGGTCGAGCACGGCGTAGAGCAGATCGGCCAGCAGGTTCATCAGGAACACCGCGGCCGACACGATCATCACTGTGGCCAGCAGCACGGGGTAGTCGCCGCCGGTCAGCGCGTCGAGGAACAACAGGCCCATGCCCGGGTACTGGAAGACCCGCTCGGTGACGATCAAGCCGCCTACCAGCAGACCGAGATCCACCGCGGCCAGCGTCGTCACCGGGATCAGCGCATTGCGCACGCCGTGGCGCACGACCACGTGGCGTTCAGGCAGGCCCTTGGCCCGAGCGGTGGAGATGTAGTCCATGCCCATCACGTCGAGCATGGAGGACCTCATGTAGCGGCTGTAGGCCGCGATCAACTGCAGCGACAGCGCCATCACCGGCAGGGCGAGATGCCGCGCCCTGTCCAGCAGGTCGAAGCCCTGCTGGCCGGGTGAGTAGATCCCGGCCGTGGGCAGCAGCGGTGCACTGACCCGGAGCCACTCGGCCAGGTACAGGCCGAACATGAGCTGCAGCATGAGACCCAGCCAGAACACCGGGATCGAGATGCCCAGGAACGACGCGGTGGTCGAGGCCCGGTCGACGATCGAGCCGGGGCGCAGCGCCGACAGGGTGCCCACGAACAGCCCGACCGCCAGCGAGAAGGCCATCGCCACCGCGATCAGCAGCAGCGTGTTGGCCATGGCGCTGCGCACCAGCGGCCATACTTCCTGGCCGTTTCGGACCAGCGACGTTCCCAGGTCCCCGGTTACGAAGTTCCCTAGCCACGTCAGGTAGCGCACACCGAAGGGCTCGTCGAGGCCCAGGGATTCGATGTAGGCCCTTCTGGCCTCGGGACTGATGCGGGGGTTGAGGGTGAGTTGGGCGGCAGGACTGGAGATCTCGCCCGAGGCCCAGAACGTGGCGAACGAGACCGCCAGCAGTATGGGAACGGTCAGCGCGACACGTCCGGCCGCGTAACGGATCACCTCTGAAGTGTGCCCGCCGGCCCCGCTCGACGGATCACCTGCGGCTCACCCGATTACGGTCCAGTCGTAGAGGTCGTAGAAGCCGCCGTACACGCTCGACACCCAAACCCCGGGCCCCTCCAGGACCTCCGGGTTCCAGGCCAGCAGGTTCGGCAGCACATACAACGGGATCCAGGGAACATCCTCAGCCAGCAGGGCGCCGAGCTCGCGCACGATCTCGAGGCGGGCGGTCTCGTCGATCTCGGCGTCTATGGCGAAGGCCAGGTCAGAGGCCCGCTGGCTGGCGTAGGCGGTGAAGTTCTGGCCGCTGAAACCGTTCTCCTCGCTGGGAATGCCGTCGATGTCGTAGTGGGCGGTCACGGTCGGATCGGGGGTCGTGCTGTTGGCGAACAGGGCCACCGGACCGAAGTTCATGGCCGGGAGCCGGTTCTGGAACAGCTCGCCCGGGTCGTAGTTGATGATCTGGAAACCGATCCCGAACGGCTTGGTCATCTCGGTCACGAGGGCCTGCACGTCCTCGCGACGCTTGTTGCCGGCCACGGTGTTCCACTGCAGCACCAACTCGACGCCGTCGGAGTTCACCCACAGGCCCTCGGGGTCGGGGCGGGTCCAGCCGTCCGCGGTAAGCAGCCGCTCGACCGCGTCCATGTCCTGGCGGTAGCCGGCGAAGTCGTCGGCGCACCACTCCCCGAAGGCCGGGTTCCAGCCCGCGCACTGAAGCACCACCGGGTCGTCGATGATGGGGCCGAGGGCCACGTCGGCGATCCGCTCCCGGTCGAGGGCGTAGGCGAGGGCTTGACGCACGTTCTTGGTGATCTCGAAGTAGCGGTCCGGCGCGATCTGGTTGATCCACAGGCCCTCGATGAATGTTCCCGCCCCCGCGACGAAGGCCAGCGGCGGCGCTAGGCGCTCCTTGGCCCCGGGGAACGGCTGGGGGAAGGCGGCCATCGCCTCGCCGGTCTGGAGGGCCACGATCTCGGTGTCGGTGTCCTCCCGGGGGACCATCACCACCCGATCCACCCGCGGCATGCGCTCGGGGACCCAGTAGTTCTCGTTGGGGACGAGGATGTGCTGTTCCTGGCTCCACGACTCCTGGAGCCAGGGTCCGCCCGAGATCGGGATCGAGTCGTTCCAGTGGCCGGAGATGTCGGTCTCGCCGTCGAAGGCGTGGGCGGGCAGGATCCCGTCGAGTCCGCCGAAGAGTTCACGCCAGGGTGCGTAGGGCTCGGAGAGCGTGACGACCGCCGTGTGAGGATCGTCATGGCCCACGTCGGTGATGAGGTCGTACCCGATGGTGTTGAGCACACCCTCGGTGTCGATGATCGCCCGCCAGGTGAACCACACGTCGGTGCTGGTTATGGGCGTCCCGTCACTCCAGCGCGCCTCGGGATTGAGGCGGTATGTGATGGTGAGCGTGCCGTCGGCGTTCAGCACTGCCCCGCCGTTGTCCACCGTCGGCGCCTCCACCAGCACCGGCGAGGCACCGATGTTGTTGTTGGCATCGAACTCCATGAGGCGGGGCCGGACATGCACCAGCACCGACCAACTGAGCCACGTCGCGTTGTTGCAGGATGTGATCGGGTTGAGGCACTCGGGCCACTGCTCCACGGCCAGCACGATCTCGCCGCCGGGACGGCCCACCTCGGGCTCAGCCGGCTCCGGCGCCGCATCGGTGGAGCCGGCGGTCGTGGCGGGTGGATCGGTTGCGCTATCGCTCTCCGAGCCGCCGCAGGCCGCCACCGCGATCAGCGCCGCCACCAGCAGCAGGCTCCACGTGTGCCCGAGATGACGCGATGGCTTCGCCGGATCCGTGCTCACGGGGTCTCAGACTAGTCGCCCCCCTATAGCGCTGTTAGCGGAGGCGCGGGCGGCGCAGGAGGTTGGCAGCGACGGCTGAGGCCCGGAGTGGCCAGGGATCGAACGTGCCCTGCTCGGCGACGGGCGGGGCCGGTCGTGTGAGCATGCGGTACACGACGTACAGCGCGATCACCGCGTGGGCAGCGATCAGCACCCCGAAGTACGCCCACGGCGCGATCGCCGCCATCAGAACACCGCCCAGCGTCGGCCCGATCACGGCTCCCACGCCGCTGACCCGCACCAGCGATGCGCTGGCCCCGGTCAACTGCGCGGGCGAGACGCTGTCAGCGGTGGTGGCCACGGCCAGCGAGTACAGCGGGAAGGTCGAGCCGCCGTGGACGAACATCAGCAGCAGCGACAGCGCCGATCCCACCGGCACCAGCAGGTGCAAGCCCGCCGAGCCGGCCGCCACGATGGCCACGACAAGGATCACATAGCGGCGTGGCACTCGATCGGAGGCGCTGCCGACGAGCCACTGGAACGCCACGGACCCCACTATCGACGAGACCACGAACAGTGAGATTCGGGTGTTGGACAGGCCCTCGGAGGCGGCGTAGAAGGCGCCCAGCCCCATGAGGCAGCCTTGTGATACGCCGACCCAGAACGCGGTGAGCAGTCCCAGCGGCACGATCTTGACCAGCGCCCGCAGCGAGATCGGCTCGGGCACCACCAGCGGCGGCGCGGTGGACGCCGACAGCGCCACCGGCACCAGCGCGAACGAGATGAGCGCCGAGGACACCACGAACAGCTTGAAGCCGCCGGGATCGGCGAGGTTGAGCATCAGCTGGCCCACCCCCATCCCGCCCATGGTCACGATCATGTAGCGGGACAGCATCCGGCCCCGGGTGGCGTTGGTGGCCATGTCGTTGAGCCACGATTCGACGGTCACCAGGATGCCGGCCAGGCACAGCCCGTAGGCGAGTCTCAGCAGCGTCCACGACACCGGGTGGACCCAGACCACGTGCAGGATGGCGGCGGCCGAGCCCACCGAGGACAGGGCCGCGAACACCCGGATGTGGCCCACGGAGGCGATGAAGTGCTCGGCCGCCCTGGTTCCGAACAGGAAGCCGAGGAAGTAGCCGGCCATCACCACGCCGGTCACGGCCAGTCCGAAGTCCTCCAGCTCGGCCCGAACGCCCAGGGCGACGCGCAGCAGCCCGTTGCAGCTCATGACCAGGGCCACGCCGACGAGCAACGACCTGACCGCGCCGAAGCTGTCGCCGCGCGGCTCGATCCAGGGTCCGCCCGTCAGCCCGTCATCGCCGGGCTCAGGTCTCACCACGGCGCCGGAGGCCACGCCCGGATCGTAGTTACGCGCCCTGGCGCCGAACGCGCAGTTTGCTCGTGACTTTGGTCACAGACGCCGAGTGGGAGGATCGGCCTCACCCGCCGGCTCTGGGTGAGCCGGGATGCGTCAGGCTCGAGCCAGGGCCGCGGCGATGGCCTTGCGCACCGGGATGGGGCTCTCGATCTGCAGGAAGTGGCCCACCCGGTCCAGGTACACGGTACGAGCGTCCCCTAAGGCGTCGATCATCCCGGCGGCCTGCCTGTTGGGCGTCATCTTGTCCTCCCGGCCCAGCACCAGCGTCACCGGGCATTGCACCCGGGCCGCAGCCGCCTCGGCCCCGTCGTAGGCGCTGCAAGCGGCCAGGTCGCCCGCGAGCACTCCGGGGCGGGCCCGGTCGAGCAGCGAGGTGTTGCCCCCGATCAGCCACATGCCCGGTGAGGCGTGTCCGCCGGTGTGCGCTCGGCTGCCTATGCCCCAGGAGGTGATGAGCCTCCCGGCCACCGGGTCGTCGGCATCGGCTGCCGACTGCAGCGCGGGATGAACCGGCATCGCCCCCGCGGTTCCCAGCAGCACCAGCGACCGGGCGACCTCGGGCCGCTGGGCGGCCGCCTCCAGCACCACGAACGTGCCCATCGAGTGCCCCACCAGGTGGGCCGGCGCCAGATCCAGGGCCTCGGTGGCTTCCGCCAGCCACGCCCCCATCTCGGTGATGCTCGACAGCGCGGGGCCCTCGCTGCCGCCGTGTCCGGGCAGGTCCACCGCCGCGGCCCGATAGCCGTGGTGGGCGATCCAGCGGGTCTGGAGCTGCCACACCGTGCGGTCGCCGCCCGCTCCGTGCACCAGCACCACTGCGGGCTCGTCGCCGTCGATGCTGCGTCCCCCGGTGGCGCAACGCACCACCCTGCCGTCGATGAGCGCCTCCACGTCGGTTCGGCTCTCAGCGTTGCGAGGCCTTGAGGGCCCGCTCCAGGTCCTCGATGATGTCGCGGGGGTCTTCCAGGCCTACCGAGATCCTCACCAAGTCCTCCCCCACCCCGGACGCGACCAGGTCTTCGGCCGACATCTGCTGGTGGGTGGTGCTGGCCGGGTGGATCACCAGCGTCTTGGCGTCGCCCACGTTGGCCAGATGGGAGGCCAGCCGGACCGCGGCGATGAATTTGGCCCCGGCGTCGCGTCCTCCGGCGATGCCGAAGCTCAAGATGGCCCCGGTGCCCCGCGGATAGAGCCGGCGGGCCAACTCGTGGTCCGGATGGCTCGACAGGGACGGGTACTTGACCCAGGTCACCGCGTCGTTGTCTGCCAGTGCTTCGGCCACGGCCTCGGTGTTGGCCACATGGCGCTGCATCCGCAGCGGCAGCGTCTCGACGCCCGACAGGATCTGGAAGGCGTTGGCCGGGCTCATGCAGGCGCCGAAGTCCCGCAGTCCCTCCGCCCGGGCCCGGCTGATGAAGGCTCCCGGACCGAACTCGTCGCTGAAGCTGATGCCGTGGTAGCCGGCATATGGCTCGGTGATGGTTGGAAACAGGCCCGAGGCGTCCCAGTCGAAGTGGCCGCCGTCGACGAGCACGCCGCCGAGAGCGATGCCGTGGCCGCCCAGGAACTTGGTGGCCGAGTGCATCACGATGTCGGCGCCGTGCTCGAAGGGGCGGATGAGGTACGGGGTCGAGAAGGTGGCGTCCACCATCAGAGGCAGGCGGTGCTCGTGGGCGACGTCGGCCACCGCGGCGATGTCGAGGACCTCTATGCCGGGATTGCCGAGCGTCTCCGCGAAAACGAGGCGGGTGTCGGAGCCGATGGCCGCCGCGAACTCGTCGGGACGGCGGGGGTCCACGAACGTCGTCGTGATGCCGAAGCGCGGCAGGGTCAGGTTGAGCATGTTGTGGGTGCCGCCGTAGATGTTGCGGCTGGCCACGATGTGGCCGCCGGTGTCCATCAGGGTGGCCACGGCCAGGAAGAAGGCGGCCTGGCCGCTGGCGGTGGCCACCGCGCCCACGCCGCCCTCCAGTGCAGCCACCCGTTCCTCGAACACGGCAACGGTCGGGTTGGAGATCCGGGAGTAGATGTGGCCCGGGATCTCGAGGTTGAACAGCCCGGCCGCGTGGTCGGTGTCCTCGAAGGAATACGAGGTGGTGAAGTAGATGGGCACGGCCCTGGCGCCCGTCGTCGGATCGCTGTGCTGGCCGGCGTGAAGGCTGAGGGTGTCGAATCGCAGGAAGTCAGGCTCTACCACACCGGCGAGCCTAAAGGCTGAACGACCAAGGCCGAGCGCGTCGAGGCCCTCGCCGTATCGGCTGGGGGGTGACCGATCTCGGCGGGGGCCTCGAGTTGGGGTGAGGGGCTATCGCCCCTCTGGGAGGGATTGTCGTGCCGACCGGCAGTACGTCAGCGGCGGACCCGGTAGGGGCGGCCGGCGGCCTCGCCGGTCACCCGCAACAGGCTCTCGGCCACACCCACGGCATAGCCGGGCCCTATTGCGTCTCGCCACACAGCGGCGGCGTTGAGTCTGGTGTTGCTGAAGGGAATGGAACTCATTCTCGCTTCCTCCTTTGCCTGTGTACGCCACATTGTCGGCTGTCTTCACAGTGTTGCGCCGAACGGGCTGGATCGCAACAAATTAGAGGTCAGAGGGGGTGTGATTTAGGTCACACCGGTCGGGCCGGCCCGGTAGAAGTCCACCGGCTCGGGGGCCAGAGGGGTGTTGCCCAGGATCAGGTCGGCGGCCTTCTCGGCCAGCATCATCACCGGGGCGTAGATGTTGCCGTTGGTCACGTAGGGCATCGACGAGGCGTCCACGACCCGCAGGCCGGTGGTGCCGTGGACCTCGAGCGAGTCCGGGTGCAGCGCCGAGTCGTCGCCCAGTCCCATGCGGGCGGTGCAGGACGGGTGCAGGGCGGTCTCAGCGTCGCGGCGCACCCAGTCGAGGATCTCCTCGTCGGTGCTCACCGCGGGACCGGGCGACACCTCCCCGCCGTTGAACGGGTCCATGGCCGGCTGGTTGAGGATGTGGCGGGCGTGGCGGACGGCCTCCGCCCACTCGCGGCGGTCCTCGTCGGTGGACAGGTAGTTGAAGCGCAGCGCCGGCTTGGTCCGGGGGTCGGTCGAGACTATGGCCACGGTCCCGCGCGAGTTGCTGTACATCGGCCCGACGTGCACCTGGTAGCCGTGGCCGCCCTCGGGTACTGAGCCGTCGTAGCGGATGGCGATGGGCAGGAAGTGGAACATGAGGTTGGGGTAGGCCACGTCGTCGTTGCTGCGGATGAAGCCGCCCGCCTCGAAGTGGTTGGTGGCGGCGGGCCCGCGGCGGGCCAGCCACTGCAGTCCGATCAGGGGCCGGCGCCATTTGGCCAGATGGGGCTGCATCGACACCGGCTGCTTGCAGGCGTACTGCACATACACCTCAAGATGGTCCTGCATGTTGGCGCCCACCGCGGGAACGTCGGCCACCACCTCGATGCCGTACCGGCGCAGGAGGCCGGCCGGACCCACGCCGGAGAGCTGCAGGAGTTGCGGCGAGTTGATGGCCCCGCCGCAGCAGATCACTTCACCGGCGTTCACGGTTCGGCTGCGGCCGCCCTTGGTGTAGGTGACGCCGGTGGCCCGGTCGCCCTCGAAGAGGATCCTGGTGGTGAGGGCCCGGGTGATCAGGTGGAGGTTGGGACGCTTGAGCACCGGGTGCAGGTAGGCCCGCGACGCGCTGAGGCGGCGGCCGCGGTGGACATTGCGGTCGAAGGCGGCGAAGCCCTCCTGGCGGTAGCCGTTGACGTCGGCCGTCCGGGGGTGGCCGGCCTGCTCGGTGGCCTCCAGGAAGGCCTCGAACAACGGGTTGGTGGCCGGGCCCCGCTCCAGCACGAGAGGGCCCCGGTGGCCGCGGTAGTTGCCTCGGCCGCGGCTGGCGAGCGGGCCGCTGTGGTCGTCGCCGGCCAGGCACTGCTCCATTCGCTTGAAGTAGGGCAGGCAGTGGGCGTAGTCCCAACGCTCCATGCCCTCATCGGCGGCCCAGCGCTCGTAGTCGAGGGGGTTGCCCCGCTGGAAGATCATTCCGTTGATGCTGGACGACCCGCCCAGCACCTTGCCCCGGGCGTGGTAGACGCGGCGCCCGCCCATGTGGGGCTCGGGCTCGGAGGTGTACTGCCAGTCGTAGAAGCGGTTGCCGATGGGGAACGACAGGGCCGCGGGCATGTGTATGTAGACGTCGAAGCGCCAGTCCCGCCGGCCCGCCTCCAGAACGAGCACCGAGGTGCCCGGGTCGGCGCTGAGCCGGTTGGCCAGGGCGCATCCGGCCGAGCCGCCGCCCACGATCACGTAGTCGTATCGGCGCTCTCGGTCTGCCATGGTCACCTCGCGAGCTTCGGCCGGGGTGCGACGACTCGCCCCGTGCCATGCAACAATCGCGACCCTACCGCTGCCGACCTGCAACCACGAAGGGACTGCCATGAGCGAGACAGCCCCCCTTGAGTCGAAGTCACCGCCCTCGGGTCACTGCCTATGTGGCGGTGTGAGCTACGAGGTGCACGGCCCGATCCGGCCGGTGTGGAACTGCCATTGCTGGCGCTGCCGTCGCTGGACGGGCCACTTCATGGCTGGATCGGCTTGCAAGCGCTCCGACCTCAGGTTCGTGTCCGACGCCACTCTGGCCTGGCACCACCCAGCCGACGACCCCAACGTGGCCTACGGCTTCTGCCGGGAGTGCGGCGGATCGCTGTTCTGGAAGGTCGCCAAGGGTCGCCCCGACCAGACCAACCACATCGCCATCTGCGCCGGCACCCTCGACGTCCCCACCGGCCTGACTACCGAGGGTGCGCTCTTCGAGGTCGATGCCTCCGACTATCACGCCCTCGACCCCAACATCGAGACCCTCATCCGCGAGTAGCAGCGGTTGCTGCCGGCAGTCAGGTCTCCTCGGAGTCTTCTGGGGGCTTGCGGGCTAGGTCCGCTCCGGGCGCCTTCGCTGCTGCGGCAGCAGGCATACCAATGCCAAGGAATCCCTCGATGCGGGCTAGTGTCCTGTATGGGGAATTCGTTGTAGATATGAGGACATGGTCTCGAATATCTGGTCGGCGGTCTTGTGCCACACGAAGGGGCGGGGGTTCTGGTTCCAGTTGTCGGTCCAGGCGTTGATGGATGCCTTGAGGTCGCG
>JAJEJB010000034.1 GCA_022828135.1 Acidimicrobiia bacterium
TCGAGGACCTCGGCGATGTCGCGGCCCGAGCCGAACAGCTCGTCGATCTCGGCGCGGACAGCTTCTGTGGGCGATACTCGTGTTGGCACGGGCGTAGGTCTCCTTCTTGAGTCGACAGGTTCTCGAAGGAACCTACGCCCCTGCTGCTATTACACCGGCGATGAGACGCCACCGACGTAGGTATGGTATAGGCGGTTCGCCATCTTGGGGAAGTGGCTTCCCAACTCCCTTCTCAAGTACTCGACATTGCCGTCCTTCAAGAAAAGCAGAACGTTCTGATTAGACTCTTGAATCTCTTCAATAGCACCACTCGCTGCGCGGTCTGTTGGCGTGCCAAGAGTTCCACCAAATACAGCTACCAGGAGGTCGCATTGATGAACTCGCACATTCAGCTCTGCTTGAGTGTCGGACAAGCTGAAGTCACGGAAAGCATCCGACTCCCACATGATTGGCCGAAGCGATACGTCCGTGTATCCGTCATCAATTTGGCGAATCACGTCACGCAGGATGTGCCGCTCAGGTTTGACATCATTCGGTGAAGCGACAAAAACTTCATATATCGTCTCTGTCCTGACCACTATCGTATCCTTTCAATGATCCGGGCCACTCGTCCACATGTGTCGGTGGTTGGGGCTTGGTGGGTGATTGGGGCTTGGTGGGGGCGCGACGACGTTAGCAGAGTCGATGGTGATTGGCAAGACGTCTAGAGTTGGTCATGTCACAAGGTACCGGGTGAGGTTGACCTGATGTTCGAGTGTCAAGACCGTTCAACAAAATCTAATCCGACCATGAACAGTACCTCCTGGACCAACCGAACTCCGTCTCGGGTGCGTTGCCGTTGCTTATCGGAAGCATCCTTCCATGGAACCAAATCCCCGCGATTGGGTTCCAGCTTCTTGCGCTCCTCAAGCCAGCGTTCGTGTTCAGCTTCCTCGATTTCGGCCCAGATGTCTTCGCTGATCATGCTCAACTCCTTCTGAGCGACACGTCGCAGTACGTAGCCTCTTTGATGGAACTTCTCCAGTACTAGTTGAACGGACTCAAAGGTTGACTTGCGATGGATCGGATTCAAAAATTCTGACCGCCATCTCTCTCGATCTAGACCATACGAGTAGCATGTGTGAATCAGTTCAGCCGCAATCCCAACATGCCCATGGAGATGATAGCCTGGGCGTACTAGACCGTCTTCGGTCACCATCGGGCGTGGTCCATTCACTAGGCCAGAGTACCAGTGGCCTTGACCTTGATCAAATTGATAACGTCGGGACGACGTGCATTCGATGTAGATAAGCGGAGAGCGTATAGAAGCGAGAGCATCTTCCATTGGAATGAGTCGAACCCAATTCGTCATGGCGTCAACGCCGAAGAAGAGAACCACGGATGAACTCAAACTTGCAATCAAGTCTTGACAATCAACTTCCCGTTCATCATGGAGCACGACATGGAATTCTGAATCTGCTTGTTTGTCGTCGGCAGTCCAGACTATATCACACGGTAGTAGTTCGCTAGCTACATGAACTGCTCCAGTTTGGGAAACCCAATGAACATTACTCCAGTCCACCATCGATGCATCTAATATAGGTGAATTGCCTAGATGTGTGGGACATTCATCCATCAATTTCTTCGCCATAAGAAATCTCTGCCGTAGGTGCCGAATGAATGCTACAGCCAGCTGTGAATAGCCAACCAATACAATCGGGCCGGTCAGATTGACCAATTCATCAGTCAACTGTCGTAGTTCAATAGTTTCAACGGCATCTGCGGCGCAAGTCTCGAAACTATTGATAACTGCCAGTTGGGTCCTCGTATCTGTTCCGGTAATTGGATTAGTCAGATACCGCTCTCGGGTCCAAAGATCTTCTACGCGTATTGACACAACCACATGACGGTCATCGTTGTTGTCGGTGGGTCTGAACTTCTCCTTCAAGCGGTCGACTTGTTCTGCTACTCGGAGATTGGTAATTGTGTCTGTCGTATAGGCAAGAACAAACTCTGTCTGCCATTTGTATGTTATGTGCCATCCGCTTCGGGCGGGGGACGTCGCAAGTCGTCGGAGAAGGTGCTCATCCAAATCGCTGAATATCACGAACGCACCGAGACTTCGAGCTATTGCCGCTTTGGGATTTGCTGGAGTGTTATCGATGACTACCACTCGTTTGGTGATGTCGTCGAGGATTCGTGACGAGCGGATGTCTTGAAGTAGCCTGATTGTTGACGTTCCCAGTCCAATGACGATTAAATCAAAAGTCAAGATTCTTGTCAATGCGAGATCCCAGGCGTGACGAAATACGATTCGACCGACCATGATGAAGGAGATCGTTACAATCAAGGTTCCGAGAAAAGCCGTTGATTGTGCGAGGGTTTCAACTGATCCGGTTAGCGCTTCGTCATATGTTCCTCCGGTAAGCTGTCGCATCGCGGTGTGAAGGGAATGTATGGGACCGTTTCCGATGCGGAAGCCGATGAGGATGGAGAAGATCACAACTGATGCAGCTGTAAACATGAGGAGTGACAGTATCGTTGGCGGTTTGGAGTTGGGAAACGCGAGCGCGAGTCCACATCTGCCAACGGCTGGAAGGAGTAGAAGAAGGAGCGTCAGACACCTAGCCAAGGTCGGAGAAGAGAGGTCCGGAAGATCGAGGACACGGTCTACTACGGCGAGGGCACCAGCGATTGATGCGAGCGAAGCAGATGCTAGTAGCAGTATCCCGAGCAGTCGTAGAGCCATATGGCATAGTCGCTGGAGCGTTAGAGACAACGCTATACGGTTGTAGAGGGTGACTCTTCGATACTCGCGATTTCTGACCCTTTCGGCATCGATCGGCCAGATATCTCCTGATTGTCCAGTTGCGATTAGCTGGTGATCCTCAACCTGTTGAAGAGCCTCTCTAGTGCGGAGAAAGTAGGGACCGTTTGTGACACTAGGAGGGACATAGTGCTCGGGATGCACTTGGTTATGGTTCTGGACCTTGCTCAAATGGATGTGCTCGACATTCAGGTACAGATTTCCTTTGAGTTGTCGGTACTTCTTGGGGAACAGTTCAGCGTCAACTGCCCATCTAGCGTGTCGATTGGTCTGTGAAGCGGACGGCGCATCTGCGGCTTGCTGCTTGCCGTCCTGTCTGGCTTGGGAGGCGTCGGCTCGTGGATCATCTCCGTTGCGCTTGCTTGGCTTGCGTCGCTTACGCACCTTGAGGTCTTCGAGCACCCACTCCGAACGTCAGATTCTGCCGGTTGTCGACCTCGAGGCGGCCTGCGGTGCGATCGAGGCCGGATTATGATGCGCCACCACCTATGGCGGGCTTCAGTGAACACGCCGCACCGTATGGATTCAAGTCCGGGCTGTACATGACCCGCCGCCTGGTTCGTGCCTGGCAACTCAAGGTGCCAAGCACCTATTTGCCGCCTGGAGCCAGTAAGCACGAAATCCGTCCAGAAGGCACAACCGGGAGGTCTCAAGACATAGGCATCCATGGCCCCGACCGAGTCGCGGCAATGAAGCGGAAGGACGCCTAGGTGTTCTGGGCCAAGCGGCCGCGCCGTCAACGGCCTCTAGGGTCCCGACCACCTTGCGATAGTGATGTGCTGCCGAGCGAGTCCGCCCCAGACTTGGCCGTGGTGGCGGGTCAGGGTTCGTGTGGGGGGATCGGGCTGCGGCGGGCGTGGTCGCTGCCCGGATTGCAGGGCCCAGTCGAGGACGGCGCGCCGGCGTGCGGTGAGGTGGTACGCAGCCTGTGTGAGGTGGCTGTCGGAGGCGGCGTCGGGGTCTGTGGGCGGCGGGCCCGTGGCGAGCTGGGCGATCCGGAGGGTTTCTTCGTAGGTGACGGTGGGGGCGTAGCGCTGTTTGTGGTAACGCAGGCCGTTTTCGATGGTGCAGGCGCCGGCGCGGTCCATGGTGGCGATGTCGATGTAGCCGCGGCCCTGGCGGTAGTGCTGGGATCACTTCGAGTTTGGTGGCCATGAGGTCCGGAGCCGCCCCGATGACGATGCCATCGACGACGCTTAGGGCGGCGAGTTGGGTGGCGCGGCCGGCGACGAAGCCGCGGTGGTCTCTGTTGACGGTGACGGGTACGCCGTCGAAGGCGACTTTGGCGATGTGGGGCCGGTCGGTCGGGACACATAGGCCATGAACGTGGCGGTGGCCGACGCGCCGGCGAGGCGCCAGAACACGATGCGCTCATGTTGGCGCCTCACCGGTGGGGATTCGTACATGACACTCTGGCGTCTCAAGATCGAAGCGAGGCGCTGGTCATTCGAGTGAGGCGATCCTGTTGGGGCTCGTGCCTCGGCGGAGCGAAGCCATGCGGCTTGCAGTTCCGGGCGGTGCAGGTCGCACCATTCCTCGACCATGGCGAGGACGCGTCTGGGGGAGTTATCCTCGCAGTAACCGGGGTGTCTCGATCTCGATTAGGGCCTCGTTGTCGCTGAGGGAGACCCGTTTGGTGAGTCCAGGACGGACTCAAGTCAGGGACTCACCTCATGTGGACGAGGGACTTCTAACGGATCTTCTAACGTACGGGTAGAAACTGGGCGTTATCCACAGGCACTCGGCGGCACGGCCGAATCGCGAAACCCTACGTCAAGCGCACTTTCTGGCACAGACCGATACGGGCCGACACGGGGTTCTTGCAGCTTGTAAACAGCAGGTCGCAGGTTCGATTCCTGTCTCGGGCTCCAGTGACCCGGCCTCTTGGGTGACCCCTAGAGGCGGGGAGCCTGGGCGTGGTGGTCGGTCCTGCGCTGGAAGGCCTCGCCTACGGCTGCCAGGGTGCGGTCGGCGAAGGGGCGGCCGATGAGCTGGAAGCCTATGGGCATCCCGTCGCCGGCGAATCCCCCGGGAAGGGCGATCGCCGGCAGTCCCGCCGCGTTGACCGGGAACGTGAACTGCGTCGTCGCGGGGATCAGCGGGACACCGCCGAGTTCGACCACGCCGTGGTCGAGCACCTGGTTGGGATTGACCGGGGCGACGATCAAGTCGACGCCCTGATCATCGAACACGTCGAGGTAGGCGCGCTCGAACGCCATCCGTTGGGCCTGGGCGGCGGCCAGCGCGGTGCCCGGGATCGCGGCTCCGGATTCCATGATCGTCCGGGGCTCCTCGCCGATCAGCTCGTTGCGGGAGGACCGCAGCTCCTCCAGCAGGGCAGCCGACTCGGCGAACACGATGGCGGCACCCGCATCGAAGTGCTCCGCAGTGTGGGGCACCCGCACGGTGCGCACCTCGGCCACGACGGACCCGAGCACGTCGACGGCCTCCTCCATCACCGCCCGCACCTCGGGATCGGTCTCGAACCCGTCGAAGAAGCCCTCGTCGGGCACTCCCAGCACCAGGGCTCCGGGCGCCTCGGCAGGCGCGAGCGCGGTCTTGGCCGAGTACGGGTCCAGCCGGGAGAAGCCGGCCATGACGTCGAGCAGCACCCCGCAGTCGGCGGCCGTGCGGGCCATCGGGCCGACGGTGTCGTAGGTCCAGGAGATGAGGTGGACGCCGTCTCGCGGAACTGCTCCCCTGGTGGTCTTGATACCGGTCGTGCCGCAGCAGTTCGACGGGATCCGCACCGACCCCCCGGTGTCGGTCCCCAGCGCACCGAACACCTGCCGGGCGGCCAGGCTGGCCGCGCTTCCCCCCGACGATCCGCCCGTCATCCGCTGAGGTTTCCATGGGTTGCGCGACGCCGGGCACGACACGCCGTAGGCCAGCTCATGGGTGTTGGTCTTTCCGACGATGACTGCTCCGGCACTGCGCAGGCGGCTGACCACGGTCGCGTCGGCGTCGGGCGTGAACCCTCTCAGCGCGTCGCAGTTGGCTTCTGTGGCCACACCCTGGGTGAAGAAGAGGTCCTTGAGCGCGACCGGGACTCCGTGAAGGGGGCCCGTGGCCTCGCCCCGGTCGAGACGGGCCGCATCTGCTCGGGCGGCGTCGGCCTGGACCGAAGCGAACGCCCCGACCGTGGCGTCGGTCTGCTCGATCCGGGCCAGGGATGCCTCCAGCAGTTCGGAGGCGGTCACAGTCCTGGACCTCACCGCTTCGGCCGCCTCGATGAGACTCATCTGTGTCAGGTCGGTCATGGGATTCCTTCCTTTCGTCGTGCTGCGCTTCTCAGATCAACAACCGCCGGGCGACTCGCGCCGCCAGGTCGGGGTCCGCGGCCGGCCCGCTGTCAACGACCTCGCCCTTCTCGAGGACGATGAAGCGGTCGGCGAGTCTCTTGGCCAACTCGAGGTGCTGCTCGATGAGGAGCACCCCCCGCCCCGCATCTCTCGCCGATTCGATGTGATCGCCCAGCAGGGCGACGTTGGAGGGCTGCAACCCCTCGGTGGGCTCGTCCATCACCAGCAGCGACGCGTCCGTGGCCAGCGCGATGGCGGCGGCGAGCATCTTCTGCTCACCGCCCGACAGTGTTCCCGTCCTCTGGGAGCCCCGTCCCGACAGCGCGGGACCGAACGCGTCGAGCACCCGATCATGGCTCTCGGAACCGAAGCCGCTGAGGCGGAGGTTGTCGCCGACCGTGAGCGCGCCGAACAGGGCCCGCTCCTGGAAGGTCGCACGCAGCCCGGCCCGCGCCCGCCGCGAGGGCGGCATCCGGGTGATGTCAACACCGTCGAGGCGCAGAACGCCTCCGGTGGAACGCAGCACACCGAGGACTGTCTTCACCAGCGTGGTCTTGCCCGCGCCGTTGCGGCCCACCAAAGCGACGATCTCGCCGCTCGACACGGTGAGGCTCACGCCGTGAAGCACCGGCACCGTGCCGTAGCCGGAGCGCAAGTCGGTGGCCTCAAGACGCATCAGCGGTCGACTCCGCCGTACACGGCCACCACCTCGGGGTCGTTCTCGACCTCGGCCACGGTTCCGTCGGCCAGCAGCGAGCCCCTTGCCAGCACAGTCACCCGGTCCGCCACCGCCCGGATGAAGGCCATGTCGTGCTCGACGATCAGCACCGGCAGCCGGTAGTCGGTATGCACCTCCCGCAGGAGCTCGGCCGCCGCGAGACTCTCCGCCGCCGTCATGCCGGCCGTCGGCTCATCGAGCAGCAGGACCCGGCAATGCCCCGCCATGGCCATGGCGATCTCCAACCACTGCTTGTCGCCGTGGGAGAGCCCGCCGGCACCGGAGCCAGCCCGTACGTCGAGTCCGGTGCGCTCCAGCATCCGCAGCGACGTCTCCGGCACCCGGGCCTCCCAGGCGGCGAAGGTCAGCCGCCAGGGCGAAGGGTCGGCTCCCCAGGCCGCCACCGCGATGTTCTCGGCCACGGACAGCGAACCGATGACCTGGGGCGACTGAAACTTGCGGCTCACACCGTGGCGGGCGAACTCCCAGGCCCTCAGCCCTGTGCAGTCCCGTCCGAGCGTGGTGATCGAGCCGTTCTGGCAGCCCTGCTGGCCGCAGAGGACGTCCAGGAGGGTGGACTTGCCTGCGCCGTTGGGGCCGATGAGGCAGCGCAGCTCCGGTTCGTCCATGGTGAGGGTGACGCCGTCGAGGACCTTGAAGAACCCGAAGGACTTGTCCACGCCGGTGGCTTCGAACACCGCTGAACCGTTGCCGGCGGCGGTGACGGGAGCGGTGGCCGACAACCGAAGGTCGCGGCTGCGCCTCGGTGGGCGTCCCGCCGCTCGCAGCAGGCTCGGGACCAGCCCCTCGGGGACGAGGGCCACCGCCGCCACGAAGATCACGCCGGTGGCCAGGGTCCAGTACTGCAGCCACACGTCGGCGAGGGTCGCCGAGGCGAAGTTGATGGCCAGGGTGCCGATGACGGGTCCGATGATCGTGCCCCGCCCGCCGACGAGCGTCCACAGCACAACGTTGGTGGCGAGGGCGAAGCCGAAGATCTGGGGCGACACGAAGCCGGTCCGGTGCACGTAGAGGGCGCCGGCCAGGCCCGCTACGGCTCCTCCGACGGTGAAGACCCAGACCTTGAGGGCCACGGTGTCGTAGCCGAGCGCCTCCATGCGGCGCTCGTTGTCGCGGATGCCGATGAGCACCGCTCCAATGGGCCTGGTCGCCAACAGACCCACAAGGGTGATGACGGCGACGGCCACCACCGAGATGAACAGGTCCTGGGTGCTGTCAGACCATTCCGGCCCGAATGCGGTGATGCGTGGGATGTCGGTGAGGCCGTTGAATCCGCCGGTCACGTCGCGCCACTGCTCCGCGACCTGCTCGAGGGTGAGCGACAGCACCAGGGTCAACAGCCCGATGACGACCGGTGTGGGCCGGCGCCGGAACGCGGCGATGCCCACGCCGGCCGCGACGGTCGCGCCGACCAGCGTCGCCACCAACAGCCCGGGCAGGGTCAGAGCCGGTGCGGCCGCCGCAAGACGGGCGGTGGTGTAGGCCGCGATTCCGAACGGCAGCAGCTGGCCCAGCGAGAGGATCCCCGCGTAGCCCCAGACCAGGTCGAGGCTCACGGCCAGCACGGCGAGGCTCAGGAACAGCGACAGCTGCCCGGCCCGGAAGTCCCCCAGGGTGACGCTGGCTACGGCGACCCCGACCGCCGCGGTCGCGCCGTAGCCGAGCGGACGCTTCACGCCACCGCTCCGGCCGGTGCGGGTCGCCGGAACTGCAGGACCAGCACCGCCAGCGCCAGCGACGCGATCTGGGCCCACACCGCGTCGTAGAAGTGGATGACACCGGTCTGGACCGCGGCCACTACCAGCGCGCCCGCCGCCACGCCCCAGAGCCGGTTGTAGCCCCCGACGATCACCACGAGGAAGGCGCCCGGGAGGTAGGCGAGGCCCGCCTGCGGCTCGACGGCACCGAGCGGTGCCACCAGCGCTCCCGCTATCCCCGCGGTGGCGGCGCCGACACCGAACGCGCAGAGATTGGTCATCCCGGTGCGGATGCCCGCCGATTCGGCCAGGTCGCGATCGGCGACGATGGCTCGCACCACGAGACCGAAGCGGGACCGGGTGAACGCCAGCAGGGTGGCCGCCACGACCACGGCTGCGATCGCGATGAGCAGGTAGCGGTATGTGGGGAACAGGACGCCGAAGGCCCTGGTGGCGCCCGGGACCGGGTTGGGGACGCTTTGGAAGTCCTTGCTGAACACCAGCTCCGCGATCTGGCGGAGGCACACCGACAGCCCGAACGTGGCCAGGATCGTCAACTCGGGTTGGCGATGGATACGCCGGATCAGGCCCACCTCGATCACCACACCGAGAACGAACAGCACGACCGCCGCCAGCGGCACGCTCAGCCAGTGGTTGAGGCCGACGGTGTGCACGACGTAGGCCACGTAGGCGCCGAGCATGACGAACTCGCCGTGGGCGAGGTTGATCACGCCCATGAGGCCGAAGACGATTCCGAGTCCGAGCGCGACGATGGCGAGGATCGCGAAGAGGCTGACGCCGTTGAGCAGTTCGAGTGTCAGCGCGTCCAAGTGTTCTCGCTGGGGGCTAGGCCGGGTCGCAGGTCTCGTCGGGCTCCACCGACGCGAACGACTGCACGATCAGCTGCGAGCCGTCGGCCTGGATCTCAGCCACATAGATCGGCTGGGACAGGTGGCGGCTGCCGGTGATCGAGATGTCGCCTGTCGGTGTCGTCAGCGACAGCCCCTCCATGGCGGCCGCCACCGCCGCAGTGTCGGTGGTTCCGGCTGCATTGGCCGCGGCCGCGTACAGCAGCGCGGCGTCGTAGATATGGGAGCTGAATGTCATATGGGGAGGTGCGTCGGCTCCGAAGCGCTCGAAGTAGCGGCTCACGAACGCGTTGTTGAGGGCGCTGTCGACCTCCTTGAAGTAGCCCAACGTGACTCTCATGCCCGCGGTGACAGCCGGGCCCATGGCTCCGAGCACGTTCTCCTCGTAGATGTTGGCCAGCCTCGGGATGGCGTCCTGGCCGATGCCGAAGTCCACTGCCTGGGTCTCGAAGGCGATGGCGTCGCCGCCGACGAGCGCGGGGAAGATCAGGTCCGCGCCCGATCCTGCGATGATCTGGGCCACCGACGAGAAGTCCTGGGTGCCCAGCGGGACGTACTCCTCGCCGACAACCTCGCCGCCGGCGGCCTCGATGTACTGCCGCGCCAGTTCGAAGCTGCGGCGGGGCCACACGTAGTCGTTGCCGAGCAGGAACCAGGTCTGGCCCCCGGTCTGCTCCATCATCCACGGGATCACCGGCGCCAGTTGCTGGCTAGGCACCTCGCCGGTGTTGAACATCACCGACGAGCATTCGCCGCCCTCGTACAGGGCGGCGTAGATGTAGAGCACGTCGGCGTCCTCGGCCAGCGGCTTGGCGGCCTGGCGCGTCGCGCTGGAGTGGGTCCCGAGGACCACGTCGACGTTGTCGGAGTCGATCAGCTGCTCCATGGCCTGCCGGCCGACGGCCGGATCGGTGGCGTCGTCGGCCAGGTAGGTCTCCACGGGCCGGCCGTTGATGCCTCCGGCCGCGTTGATGTCCTCCTCGATCAGCTCGGCGATGTTGGCTGTGGGCGGGCCGAAGACGCCGGCCGGACCGCTGTTCGAGAACAGGATCCCGATGCGCACCGGCTCTCCCGAGGGCTCGGCCGACTCCTCGGTCGTCTCAGGCTCGTCGGGTGCCTCGGTGGCCTCAGGCTCGGGAGCCTCGGTCGTCTCTGGCTCATCGGGATCGGGTGCCTCGGTGGTCTCGGGCTCGGGTGCTTCCTCAGAGTCGGTGGATTCGGCGCCTGTGTCAGCCGCGGCCGGCTCGGACGGCGCATCCGGGGTCCCGTCGTCATCATCTCCGCAGGCCGCGGCGACTAGAGCAAGGAGCGCGACGAGCGAGGCCACGAACCACAAGCGAGACCGCGAGCGGGAGTCCTGTAGTGTTCTCATGACAAAGCCCTCCTATATGTGAGCAGTTATTGACATATTGTCGGATAGGAGGGGCGCGGTCAAGTCTCGGAGGGTCGCCCGCCGGCGCCGGGCGACCGGTGCCGGTCAGTCAGGACGCTTGGGTGGCGGCGGGGAGCTCGTCCAGGATCCGCACGCCGGAGCGGGTCGCCTCTCCCAGCAGCAGCGACTCGAGGGAGCCGCCCCGGGTGCAGCGCCGGGGACCGTTGAACCTGGATCTGCGCAGGCCGCTCAACAGTGCGGTCGGCTCCACTCCCCCGCCGGCCCGGCACGAGCGGGCCCACGTGTGGATCGCCTCGTACACGCCCTCCGCGGCCGCCGAGACCGGCGGTGAGCAGGACCCGAACCGGTCCGAGTAGCGCCGGAGGAACTCGCGGTTCTCCGAGGTGTCGAGCGCTACGAAGTAACCCAGCGCGTTCCAGGTGCCCTCACCGGACTCGCCGAGATGCTCGACCACGGCGTCGTCCATGAGCGGGGCGAACGTCCGGATGCTGTCCCTCAGGCCGTACGCCGCGAAATCGCGCTGGAAGCCGACATGGTCCTGGCCGACAAAGCTCGACACCACATGGTCGACACCGCTCCGCTGGATGGCTGCCAGCAACGGTTCGAAGTTCTGCGATCCCAACGACAGGTAGCCCTCGCCTGCGACGTGGCCATCCATGCGCTCGATGACGGCCCTCGCCGTGGCGCCGACCGCTCGGGGCCACGAGTAATCGTTGCCGGCCAGGAACCAGCGGGACCCGCCCGTCCGTGCGGCCATGCGCGGCAGGGCCCGGTGGAGCTGGTCCATCGGCGTCTCGCCGAAACGGACGAGCAGTGGATGTCCCGCGGTCGGCTCACTGGTCGGCGTGTAGAGGTAGGGGATGCCCTCAGCTACCGCCATGGGAGCGGTGACCGCGTAAGTGGCCGAGGAGTGCATCCCGATCACGGCGGCCAGACCCGGCGTGCAGCACAGGCGGCGCATGGCGATCGCGCCCACGCCTGGGTCCGTGGCGTCGTCGCCCACGACCAGTCTGACGGCTCGGCCCATCACACCACCGTCGGCGTTGATCTCCTCGACCGCGAGTTGCGCGCAGTTCGCAGTCGAGCGACCCAGGATCCCCGCCGGGCCTGACAGGGAGATCAGGAGGCCCAGAGGCACCTCCCACCACCCCGTCTCGTAGCCGCCCAGCAACCCCAACTCGGCACCGAGGCGGGCCACTTCGAGGTCATCGATCGTTACACGCACTCGCAGCCGCGTGCCCCCGCTGTCCAACGGGTCGAAGCGGCAGACGACACGACCCGCCCAGGGTGTCTCGTGCATCAAGTCGATACGACGGTTCGGCTGACACGACAGGACCCTGGCAGTCCCCGGTGATCGAGCCAAGCCACCGAGCGGAAGTGCCAACCGGACCAGTGCGCCGGGTGTGAGCAGCGGCGCCTCCGACCCGAACAGCCACCCGACGGCCGCGTCGCCCTGGCCGAACAGCGCGAACAGCTCGCTGGGGCAGGCCTCCAGCCGCAGTTCGTTGTTGAGGACGAGCTCACCCATGAGACCGCGTCTAGGCGCTGCGCTCTTCGACTCGGCCCGCGGAGAAGTCCTCCGGCGTGGCCGCGCCCTGCACGGCCGACGCGAGCTGCTCCAGGGAGTTCTGGTACACGGACGTGAGGAAGGCCACCACCGCGTCGGCCGGGCTGGAGGTGACCGAGTAGTGCCGGAACCGGCCGTCGCGGCGCTCCGCCACCAGCCCGGCGAGGCGGAGTATTCGTAGATGCGACGACACCGCAGTGCGTCCCAACGAGTCGAAATGCGCGGCGATCTCACCCGCGGTGAGCTCCTCGTGCTCGCCGATCAGGCTGAGAATGGCCCTTCGGGTGGGATCGGCGAGAGCCGAGAAGATCGCGTCACTGTCGGAGGGGGCCATCACGCCTCCTGTGTCTGTTTGTCAACACTTGCGCACATATGATGCCATACTGTCGATCAGCCTGCCCCGTGGTGAGAGACCCACGGCTGCGTTCAGCGGGTGATCTCGGCGGCTAGTGCCATGTCCTCGGCCGCAGTGCCGAGATCGTTGACCGACACCTGGAACTCGTCGATCCCGTGGGCGGCCACCAGCCCGTTCAGCTCTGAACGGCACTCGTCCACCGATCCCGAGATCACGAAGGCATCGACCCAGTCGTCGAGCACGAACCGGGCCGCAGCCCCGGGCCCGCCCTCGGAGAGGCCCCGGCGGATGGCGGCCTCGGTCTGCGCGTCCAGGCCGATCCGGTCCTTGACGTGGTCGGGGGAATCCACGAGACGGAACGTCAGGGCCGCCCGGGCTGCCTCGCGGGCCCGATCCGTCGTGGCCAGGATGGTCATGTAGCACAGCCTCGGGCGGGGACGGCCGTGCTCGCCGGCAGCCGCCCGGATCGCCTCTATGTGCTCGCCGATCAGCTCCTTGTGGACGAACGACAGGATGAAGCCGTCGGCCAGCTCTCCCGCCAAGCGCATCACCCTCGGACCGCGCCCGGCCAGCCAGACGGGAATGTCGGGCCGGCCGTAGCCGAGGCGGGCCCGACGGAACCCGCCGGCCACACCGCTGTGATCGACGGTCTCGCCCGACCACAGCGCCCGGCTGGTGGTCACCAGCTCCCGCATGGCAGTGATCGGCGCCCGGCGTTCGATGGCCAGCGCGGTGAGCGTGAGGGCGCCGCCCGCTCCGATCCCCAGCGCGGCCCGCCCACCGGAGGCCTCGTCCAGGGTGGCGACAGCCGCGGCGGTCATGCCCGGATGGCGGGTGTAGGCGTTGGTGATGCCCGTGCCGACCTCAACGGAGCTTGTGGCCGCGGCAACCGCGCCCAAGGTCACCCAGCACTCCCTGGCCGCCAGACCCTCGTCGGGGATCCACACCCGGCTGCACCCGAGCCTCTCGGCCGCCACCGCTGCATTCACGACCTGCTCGACCGGTCCCTCGGGCATCACCATGCAAGCCAGCTCAACCACCGCGCCGACAATAGAGGCGCCCGGTCGAAACCGTGCGAACCGCCGTCTGCCATGCTCTATACATGGAGTTGGCAGAACGGGTCGCGTTGGTGACCGGCGGGGCCCACCGGGTTGGCCGAGCCATCGCACTGGAGCTCGCGGCGGCGGGCGCCAGCGTGGCCATCGCATACCACCGATCCGAGGATCAGGCCGCCGAGACGGTCACCGAGCTGCGCAACTGCGGTGTCGACGCCGGCGGGTTCAAGGCCGATCTGGCCGTGCCGGCCGAAGCCGCCGGACTCGCCGAAGCCGTTGCCGGCCGTCTGGGACCCATCGACGCCCTGGTCAACAGCGCGTCGTGGTTCGCCCGGGACGAGTTCCCCTCGGAGGACACCGAGACCTGGTACCGGACCCTTGACGTGGTGCTCCACGGGCCGTTCCATCTCACCAACGCCGTCGCGCCGTCAATGCTCGAGAGGGGCGGCGGGGCGATCGTGAACATCGTCGATCTGTCGGCCTGGCAGCCGTGGCCCGGCCGAGCCGCCCACAGCGTGGCCAAGGCCGCGCTGCTGGCCCTGACCCGCCAGGTGGCGGTGGAACTCGCCCCGACCGTGCGCTGCAACGCGGTGGCGCTCGGCCCGACCATCGCGCCCGCCAAGTTCGGGCCCGATCAGGTCGAGAGACTGAGACAGCGCACGCTGCTCGGTCGCTGGAACGGAGGCACCGAGGCCGGACGGGCCGTGCGGTACCTCCTCGAAGCGGGGGCGGTCACCGGCGAGTGCCTGACCGTCGACGGCGGCGAGCAGTACGGCCACGTGCGCGACCGCTTCACCGACACCGCCGGCTAGACCGGCAACGACGGTCAGGTCCCGGTGGAGCGGCCCCTGAGGATGTCGTCGTAGCCGCGGATCAGGGTGTGCTCGGTCTCCTGCACATCCTCGGGGCTGGCTGCGAAATAGCCGGTGGCCATTCCCATATCGGACGCGGCGTCCAGGTACTCGGGCACGCTCGACAGGTACAGGCAGTCGTAGAGGTCCACCGACATCACCCGGCGGGTCGCCTCGAACAGCGACCGCTCGGGAAGCACAGCTCCCACATCGCCGCTCACCAGCCACGACGACACCGAGTCCTCCAACTCGGCCATGCGCCGCAACCGAAGCCCCCACTCTCGAGGCTGGTTGCCCACCGCCGCCACCGGCAGGCTCCGGCTGGCGACCCGGTCGAGGAACGGGTGCAGGCCCGGCACCAGCTTGAACGACGACAGGTAGCGGGTCTCCACGTCCCGGCCGATCGGGCCGAGCCCGAGGTCGCTCCAGAACTCCTCGGCGGTGAGCCTGCCCAGCACCAGCATGCGGTGCCGGTCGCGGATCAGCTCCGGATCGATGTCGGGGTTCTCGCCCAGGATCACCGGCAACAGCAGGCCCTCCCGCGGGTCGGTGGGCCGCACGATCACGCCGTGCACGTCCACCACCAGCAGGCGCAGCAGGCGCTTGCGGGGGCGGCTGGCCTCCGCCTCGCGGGCCGCGGCCCGCTGCTGGCGGCGCCGGGTGGCTCGGCGGCCCCGGCCCCTGGGAGCCCGCAGCAGCGCCACCAACCTGGCGACGCCTACGCCCAGCAGCACTGCTCCGAACGCGATGCCGGCCACCCGGGCGATGTTGAGCCACAGCGGCGCAAGGGTGTCGGAGATCATCGTCGAGGCGTTCACCGTCACCGGCCGGTCGCCGTAGGAGAAGCGCCAAGCGGCCGTGGATCCGTCGACCGCCGGCGACAGCTCCGCCATCTCGTCCTCGAGCTCCCCCTCCACCCCGAAGCCGCCTACAGAGGCGCTGAAGGCATCGTCGGAGTCGATCAGCGTCAGCAGGAACTCGAAGCCCAGCGAGTCCTCGGGCGTGCCGGCCTCCGCGATCAGATCCTCCAGCGGGCGCCCGAAGGGCTGACCCTCGAAGATCGCCGCGAGCGCGTCGTCGCTGAAGTCGTCCAGAGGCGGAGTCGGGTTGATGTCGGCCCGGAAGCGGTAGGAGGTCTCAGCGAAGGAGCGGGTCTGCTCCAGGACCACGTCGGTGAAGATCACATCCTTGCCGGCCAGTTCCTCGAGGACCTGGGGCAGCTGGCCGGCCGACTCGAACCGCTTGACCGCCCGGATCTGCACGCCGCCGTCGGCGCGGAACAGCGGGCCCTCCACCGCCCATCCGGCGGCCTGGGCGTCGTCGAAGAGCAGCCCCCCGGCCAGTTCGGGGACGCGGGACACCGCCACGGCGTCGGCGTTGAACACCACCGTCACCGTGCCCGAGCCGGCATCCTCCACTTCGACGTGCACGCTGGTGTCGACCCGGCAGGCCGCGACCAACAACGCCAGCCCCAGAGCCAGCACGGCCGACCTGAGGGCGCGCGCGAACGGGCGAGAGCGTGCCGCATCGGGGCGCGGTGTTTCCCGCTCTTGTTCGCTGCGCTCACGGGCCGCTCGGGCCACGGCCCCGCCCGTCTGGGACCGGTTCGCTCGCCTACCCGCAGGGCCTCTGAGCACCGCAACCGCACGCCGACGCTGAGCGGCCATGGCCCTGGTCCTGTGACCCGATCTCAGCTGCCCCCGGAGGGGAAGCCTAGAAGTGGCCCTCGCCGGCGGTCGGCTCCAGTTCGGGCTCGGGAGGCTCGAATCCCTCGATGGCGCGGAACACGATCACCTTCTTGCCCTCTTCGAGCGGGTCGTCCTCCACATCGACGATGACTATCTCGCCGGCCCGGAACTCCTTGTGCAGCAGCCGCTCCGACAGCGGATCCTCTACCAGCCGCTGGATGGCCCGGCGCAGCGGCCGCGCCCCCAGCGTGGGGTCGTACCCGGTGGCCGCGAGGTAGTCCTTGGACGCGTCGGTCAGCTCCAGGCCCATGCCCTGGCCGGCCAACTGGTCGGCGGTGCGCACGATCATCAGGTCGACGATGCGGCGCACCTCCTCCTGGGTCAGCTCGTGGAACACGATCACGTCGTCGATCCGGTTGAGGAACTCGGGCCGGAAGTGCTGCTTGAGCGCCTCCTGCACCTTCGACTTCATCCGCTCATAGGTGACCCGCTCGTCGGCCTTGGTGAAGCCCAGGTTGGCCTTGCGCAGATCGGCGGTGCCCAGGTTGGACGTCATGATCAGCACCGTGTTGCGGAAGTCCACCGAACGGCCGTGGCTGTCGGTCAGCCGGCCCTCCTCGAGGATCTGCAGCAGGGTGTTGAACACGTCGGGGTGGGCCTTCTCGATCTCGTCGAACAGCACCACCGAGAACGGCTTGCGCCTGACCCGCTCGGTGAGCTGGCCGCCCTCCTCGTAGCCCACGTAGCCCGGCGGCGAGCCGATCAAGCGGCTAACCGTGTGCTTCTGCATGTACTCGGACATGTCCAAGGCGATGAGGGAGTCCTCGTTGCCGAACAGGAACTCGGCCAGGGTCTTGGCCAGCTCGGTCTTGCCCACGCCCGAGGGGCCCAGGAAGATGAACGAGCCGCTCGGCCGCTTGGGGTCCTTGAGGCCGGCCCGGGTGCGGCGGATGGCCTGCGAGACGGCGGAGATGGCGTCGTGCTGGGACACCACCCGCTTGTGCATCTCATCCTCCATGCGCAGCAGCTTCTTGGTCTCTTCCTCGGTGAGCTTGTAGACCGGGATACCGGTCCACAGCGACAGCACCTCGGCGATGGCCTCCTCGTCGACCTCGTCGAAGAGGTCGACCCCGGACGCCTTGGCCTCGCCCTCGAGGGTCTCGCGACGGGCCAGGAGCTCCTTCTCCTTGTCGCGCAGCTCGCCGGCGTCCTCGAAACGCTGGGCGTCCACCGCGTCCTTCTTGCGGGAGATCACATCGGCCAGCTCGGCCTCTAGCTCCTTGAACTGCGGCGGGGTGGACATGCGCTTCATGCGCAGGCGCGACCCGGCCTCGTCGATCAGATCGATGGCCTTGTCGGGCAGATGCCGGTCGGAGATGTAGCGGTCGGCAAGGTTGGCCGCGGCCACCAGCGCCTGGTCGGTGATGGTGACCCGGTGATGGGACTCGTAGCGGTCGCGCAGGCCCTTGAGGATCTCGATGGTGTGGGCCACCGTCGGCTCGTCCACCACCACCTTCTGGAAGCGGCGCTCCAGCGCGGCGTCCTTCTCCAGGTGCTTGCGGTACTCGTCGAGGGTGGTGGCCCCGATCGTCTGGAGCTCGCCCCGGGCCAGCATGGGCTTGAGGATCGAGGCGGCGTCTATGGCCCCCTCGGCCGCGCCCGCGCCGACGAGGGTGTGGATCTCGTCGATGAACAGGATGATGTCGCCGCGGCTCTGGATCTCCTTGAGAACCTTCTTGAGCCTCTCCTCGAAGTCGCCCCGGTAGCGGCTGCCCGCCACCAGCGCACCCAGGTCGAGGGTGTAGAGCTGGCGGTCGCGCAGAGTCTCGGGCACGTCGTCGGAGGCGATGGACTGGGCCAGGCCCTCCACGATGGCGGTCTTGCCCACGCCCGGCTCGCCCACCAGCACCGGGTTGTTCTTGGTGCGCCTCGAGAGGATCTGCATGACCCGCTCGGACTCCCGGCCCCGGCCGATCACCGGGTCGAGGGCCTTCTCGCGGGCGAGCTGGGTGAGGTTCCGGCCGAACTGGTCGAGCACGTGCGAGCCCGAGGACGACTCGCCGCTGCCCCCGCCGGTGGTGGCGCCGGGCTTGTCGCCCGGGGCCGATCCCGAGACCCCGCCGTAGGCCGACAGCAGCTGGATGACCTGCTCGCGCACCCGCGCCAGGTCGGCACCCAGCTTCACCAGGACTTGCGCGGCGACACCCTCGCCCTCTCGGATCAACCCGAGGAGGATGTGCTCGGTGCCGATGTAGTTGTGGCCGAGTTGCAGCGCCTCGCGCAGGCTCAGCTCGAGGACCTTCTTGGCTCGGGGCGTGAACGGAATGTGGCCGCTGGGAGAGCTGCCACCCTGGCCGATGATCTCCTCGACCTGGCCCCGCACCGACTCGAGGCTGATGCCGAGGGACTCCAGCGCCTTGGCCGCGACCCCCTCGCCCTCGTGGATGAGGCCGAGAAGGATGTGCTCGGTGCCGATGTAATTGTGGTTGAGGAGGCGCGCCTCTTCCTGGGCCAGAACCACGACGCGACGGGCCCTGTCGGTGAACCGCTCAAACATCGCATACACCTCCTGGCCAGATGGGCTGCCTCATGGCGGTCAGTGTAACCCGACCCCGTGACAGGAGTTGCGTCGCCGGGGCGGCCCCGACCGTGACATCGGCCACGCCGCGCCCGCGGCCGCGCGGTCCCTATTACCCTCGCGACGTGGCCAGCACCTCGCCCTTCGCCCTGCTGCCGTGCCTGGACGACGACCTGCGGCGAGTCGAGGAGGAGCTGCTGAGGGCGGCCACAGCCCCCGACGACTTCGTCACCGAGTTGGCCCGGCATCTGATCACAGTGGGCGGGAAGCTGGTCCGGCCCGGCTTCTGCCTCGCCTCGTCGCTGGTTTGCGACGCCGCGCCGACGCGATCGTCGGAGGCCGCGGTGCGGGGCGGCGCCTCCGTCGAGCTGGTCCACATCGGCTCGCTCTACCACGACGACGTCATGGACGAGGCCACCACCCGGCGCTCAGTGGCCAGCGTCAACGCACAATGGGGCAACATGCGGGCCATCCTGGCCGGCGACTACCTGCTGGGGCGGGCCTCCGCCATGGCGGCCTCGCTCGGGGCCGAGGTCGCGGAACTGCTGGCCGAGGCGATCACCCAGCTCTGCGAGGGCCAGATCATCGAACTCGAGAACGCCTACGACACCGAGCGCAACGAGCAGCGCTACGAGAAGGCGGTATCGGGCAAGACCGCCGCGCTGCTGTCCATCTGCTGCCGGATCGGGGCCACGGTGGGTGACGTGCCACGGACCGCGGTGGAGGCGCTCGGAGAGTTCGGCTTCTCCTACGGCATGGCCTTCCAGATCGTCGACGACATCCTGGACCTAGTGGCCACCGAGTCGCAGCTGGGCAAACCGACCGGCAACGACCTGGCCGAGGGCACCTACACGCTTCCGGTCATCCGGGCGCTGGCCGACCCGGCGGCGGGCGACGAGCTGCGCTCGATCCTCGGCCGGCCAATCGACGCCGCGGCCCGCGACCGGGCCGCTGAGCTGGTCCGGTCCACCCGCGGCGTTAACGAGGCCCGCGACACCGCCCGCATGTGGGCCGACAAGGCCCAGGCCGCGCTCACGTCGCTGCCCGACACCCCCGCCACCGCCGTGCTGCGCCTGGCCGCCGACCGCCTCACCGCAACCCCGGCCCTATCGGCCTAACCGGTCTGCGGGTACGCGCCCGCAGGGAGAAATCGCCGCCTAGGCCGAGGGATCTGGACGCAGGGTTGGGAACAGGACGGCGTCGCGGATCGCCTGGGTGTCGGTGAGGAGCATCACCAGGCGGTCGACGCCGATGCCCAGGCCGCCGGTGGGGGGCAGCCCGTAGTCGAGGGCCCGCAGGTAGTCCTCGTCCACCAGCATGGCCTCCTCGTCACCGGCGGCCCGCAGCGCGGCCTGGGCCTCGAAGCGGGACCGCTGCTCCACCGGGTCGACCAGCTCGGTGAACGCGTTGCACAGCTCGCGGCCGGCCACGATCCCCTCGAAGCGCTCGGCGTATCCGGGGCGGCTGCGGTGCCGGCGCGACAGCGGCGACACCTCGGCCGGGTAGTCGGTCACGAACACCGGCCCCCACAGGTGGGGCTCGGCTGCCTTCTCGTAGATCTCCAGCAGCAGCTTGCCCGCACCCCAGCCTTCCTCGGTGGCGATGCCGAGACTGTCGCATCGGGCGGCCAGCTCCGGCCGCGGTGTGTCGAGGCTCACCTCGGCGCCGGTGTGCTCGGCGATCACCTCGTCCATGGTGGCCCGGCGCCAGGGCGGAGCCAGGTCCACCTCTCGGCCGTCGTAGACCACCGCGGTCGAGCCGCACACCTCGGCAGCCACCCCGGCCACGAGGTTCTCGGTCAGCTCCATGATGTCGGTGTGGTCGGCGTAGGCCCAGTACAGCTCCAGCATCGTGAACTCGGGATTGTGGCGGGTCGAGATCCCCTCGTTGCGGAACACCCTGCCGATCTCGTAGACGCGCTCCATGCCCCCGACCACCAGCCGCTTGAGGTACAGCTCGGGGGCGACCCTCAGGTACAGGTCGGCGTGAAGAGCCTCGTGATGGGTGACGAAGGGGCGGGCCGCGGCTCCCCCCGGGATGGGGTGCAGCATCGGGGTCTCGACCTCGACGAAACCCTGCTCATCGAGGCGGCGCCTCAGCCCGGTCAGGATCTGCGAGCGGCGAGCGAAAGCGTCCCGGGCGTCGTCGCTCACCCACAAGTCCACGTAGCGCTGGCGGTAGCGGGTGTCGGGGTCGGTGAGGCCGTGCCACTTGTCGGGAAACGGCCGTCCCGCCCGGGCCAGCAGGACCCACTCGTCGACGCGCACCGACAGCTCGCCCCGGCGGGTGGCCATGACCGCTCCCCTCACGCCGAGCCAGTCCCCGATCGACAGGGCCGTGAACTGCTCGAAGCCCGGGGTGGAGGCTGCGGTGGCGAACAGCTGGATGCGGCCGGAGGCGTCCTGCAATGTCCCGAAGGCGAGCCGGCCCTGGTCGCGGCGCAGCATGAGCCGTCCCGCCACCGACACCGTCGTGTCGGTCTCGACGCCGGCTTCGAGGCCCCCGAACGCCTCGGTGATGTCGCCCACGGCGTGGCTCCGCTCGAAGCGGTACGGGACGTCGTCCTGACCGCTGGTCACCTTCGCCGGTGCATCGGGTTCCGGACCCGGAGCCGGCGAGGCGTCGTCGTTCATCGGTCCTGGTTGCGCTCGTGGACGATGCGCAGGCCGTGCAGGGTCAGGAACGGCTCGACGTGCTCGATCGTCTGCGAGATGGGGGCGATCACATGGGCCAGACCGCCGGTGGCGACGACGTTGGCCTCGCCCAAATCGGCGAGGAAGCGGGCGTTCATGCCGTCGATCATGGCAGTGAACCCGTACAGGGCGCCGGACTGGATCGACTCGACAGTGGTCTTGCCGATCACGCTGCGGGGCTCGACCAACTCGACCGCGCCGAGGGCGGCGGCCCGGCCGATGAGCGCATCCAGGCTGATCTCGATGCCGGGCGCGATGGCGCCTCCCATGAAGGCCCCGTCGGCCGATATGACGTCGAAGTTGTTGCCGGTGCCGAAGTCGACCACCACGGTGGGGCCGCCGTATAGGTCGTAGGCCGCCACCGCGTTGGCGATCCGGTCGGCGCCGACCTCCTTGGGGTTGTCGTAGTGGATCGGCATGCCGGTCTTGACACCCGGCCCGACAACTACGGGCGCGAATCCGAGCTGGCGCCGCACCATCTCCCGCAAGCCTGCCAGCAGTCGGGGCACGCCCGAGCAGATGGACACTCCGGTGACGTCAGCGTCGAAGTCGATGTCGATCACATCGAGCAGCGACCTGATCACCACGCCGAGCTCGTCGGCGGTGCGGCTCGGATCGGTGGAGAGCCTCCAGTGGTCGAGCAGCCCGTCCGAGGCGGCCGAACCGTGGACGGCGCCCGGGTCGTAGATGCCAACGACGGTCTGGGTGTTGCCGACGTCGATAGCGAGCAGCACCGCCGCAGGATACGGCGGATCGGCGCGGCAGCCGATCAGCCGGCGCGGCAGCCGGTGTTGTCTATCAGGCGCGCCTTGCCGAACCGGACGGCTACCAGTAGACGTACATCGCCTCGCAATGGTCCGTCCGCGGTGAGGGTGGACACCGGCACCGCCGCGGTGTAGTCGATCTCCGCCAGCGGTGCGGTGGCGATCACCGAGGCCATCTCGGCCTCCACCGCCACGGCGTCGGTCTCACCCGACTGCACCAGGGCCGCTCCGGCCTCGAGGGCGCGGCGCAGCACCGGAGCCTGGCTGCGCTCAGCCTCGCCCAAGTATGCGTTCCGGCTGGAGAGGGCGAGCCCGTCGGGCTCCCGCACGGTGGGGCAGCCCACCACCCGCACCGGCAACGACAGGTCCGCGGCCATGCGACTCACGATCGTGAGCTGCTGGAAGTCCTTCTCACCGAAGTAGGCCGAGCACTCGCCCACGATCGAGAACAGCTTGGCCACGACGGTGGCGACCCCGTCGAAGTGACCGGCGCGGGAGGCGCCGCACAGCACATCGGCAAGCGCCCCCAGGCGCACGGTGGTCGCCACCGGCTCGGGGTACATCTCCTGCCCCCCGGGAACGAACACGATGTCGGCACCGGCTCTCGCGCACATCTCGAGATCGCGGTCCAGGTCTCGTGGATAGTCGTCGAAGTCCTCGCCCGGATTGAACTGCAGGGGGTTGACGAAGATCGACACCACCACTACGTCGTTCTCGGCCCGGGCCCGCTCGATCAGCGAGCAGTGACCGGCGTGCAGGAAGCCCATCGTGGGCACGAGCCCGACAGTGCGGCCCGCCGCTCGGGCCTCAGCAAGCCGAGCGCGCAGACCGCGGATCGTGGCCTCGCGCTCTGGAGCGGGGCGACCGGTGCTCATGCCTGGTCTGCGAGGCGGCGGGCTTGCACCGACAGTGCCTCGTAGGCGGCCCGCTCGTCCGGGCCGATCGCTTCCAGGTGTCGGCTGATCGTCTCGGTGTCGCCCCGGGCCGCCGGGCCGGTGAGGGCCGCGGCCGGACCCAACTCGTCGACATTGGCCACGGTGGCTCTGACCAGGTCCATGAAGGCCGCGAAGGGCACTCCGGCCACCGAAGCGATGCGCTCGGCCTGGCCGAGCAACGCCACCAGATGGTTGGAGGCGACCACCGCGGCCGCGTGGTAGGCGGACCGGTCGGCGTCGACCACCTCGAAGGCCCGGCCACCGAGATCGGCGACGACCTGACGGACGATCGGATCGCCCGCCACCGCGAACCACCCGCCGGCGAGCAGGCGCCGGGCCCCCACGGCAGCGTCCGGCAGCGCCACCAAGGGATGCAGGGCTGCCGGCCGCGGATGCCCGGCGACGGCATCGAGGCCGAGCGATCCGGCCAGGTGGGCCACCGCGGCGGTCGCGGCGGGCTCGATTGCGGCGGACACCCTGGCCACAGCGTTGTCGGGCGTGGCGATCAGCACCAGGTCCACGCCGTCGGCGGCCCCGGCCACCTCGGCGGGCGTCGCTGACCGGCCCAGGATGGGGCGCAGGTACCAGCCGACTTCGGTCAGGGCGGCGGCCATAGCGCCGCCGGCCCGCCCGTTCCCAATGATGCGGACCGCCCGGGCGGTCATCACCGCAGAGGCCCGAGGCCTATCACGCCGTCGGCGGCCCAGGGCTCGTATCCGTCGGGCAGCAGGTCGGCACCCACGTCGGCCAGCGGGACCAGCACGAAGTCCCTCTCGTACATACGGGGATGCGGCACTACGAGGTCAGGGGCATCCACCCGCTCGCCGTCGATCCACAGCAAGTCTGCGTCGAGGGTGCGGGGCCCCCAGCGCACCACCCGGACCCGGCCTGCCTCCAGTTCCCTCGCCCGGCACTGCGCCAGCAAGTCACGGGCGCGTGCTGCGGTCCGGAGCCTCACCACCATGTTGAGGTAGGCACCCTGCTCGGGACCGCCTACCGGCTTGGTCTCATACACGTCGGAGATCCCGTCGACGTCGTCGAAGCCGTCCACCGCGCCCCGCAGATAGGCCATCCGGTCGCCCAGGTTGGACCCCAGCGCCACGAACACCCTGCGGGTCGGCCCGGGGTGATCCGGTGCGGTCATGCGGACTTGAGCTGTTGGGCCATCGACACGATCTCACGAGCCATGGGACCGAGCTCGCGCTCCAGCAGCCGCTCGGCGATGGTGATGGCCTCGGGGCCGGTGTCGACCAACCCCGACCACAGCAGGTAGCCCGCCACCACACCCGACACCCGGTCACCGATCGAATCGTGGTGGAGCACCACCCGCTGGTCGGTCGAATGGTCCCGGATCGTGGTCAGGATCTGCTCGAGCCGCTCGGTGCCGTCGGCTGGCTCCGAGAAGGGCAGGTGGGCGTAGGCCAGCCCGTGCTCGTCGTAGTCGTGGAGGTTGTAGGGAATCGAGGTGATGCTCACGATCAGGCCGATCTCGTTGCGGTTCAGCCAGATGATCTCCTCGAGGCGCCGCACCCGCCGGTGGCCGACGCCATAGCCGCCGGGACGCTCGCACACCCCGAAGCGATCAGTGATGATCCACCGGAAGCCCCGAGGCTCGATCCCATCCGACCACTTGCTGCTCATGCTTCGTCCAGGTCGAAGAGATGCACCGAGGGCAGCTCCCTGTAACGCTCGCCGACGTCCAGCCCGTAACCCACCAGCCAGTCGGCCGGGACGGAGAACCCGACGTAGCGGATGCCCTCGGTGCGGGCGTCCTCCCGCACGAGCAGGGCGCACATCTCGAAGCTGGCCGGACGCCTGGCCTTCAGCAACTCGGCCAGGTAGTCGGTGGTGAGGCCGGAGTCGACTATGTCCTCCACCAGCACGACGTGACGGTCCCGCACGTCGGTGTCGAGGTCCTTGATGATGCGGACCACCCCGCTGGACTCGGTGCTGAGCCCGTAGGACGAGACGGCCATGAAGTCGATCTCGACGGGCAGGTCGATGGCCCGGGCCAGGTCGCTCATGAACACGAAGGCGCCCTTGAGAACACCGACCAGCAACGGGGGGCGGCCCTGGTAGTCGGCGGTGATCTCGGCACCGATCGCTTCCACGCGGGCTCGCAGCTCCTCGGCAGTGATGATGGCGCGCCCGACCGATCCCGGCGGCTTCGGCATCTGCGCCGCGGGCTGCTCGGGCGCCAAGCTCACCCAGGCACCATACCGGGCGGCGCGCGGGCCTCTACGGGGTCAATCCGGCGGCTGGTCCCGATGTCGGGGCTCGATGCGGAGGCGGCCCGCGGTGCGGGCCACTCGATGACCTCCGGTGATCTCGGTGGCGATGCCGCGACCCGCCGCGACGTCGAGCACCCGACCGATCGAGGCGGCCGTCGGGGCCGAGCCGACAGCCTCAGCGATCCAGCTCCTCAGGGCCTCGGCCGCCACCGCTCGCGGTGCGGCGGTGAGGGCGGCCGCGCTGGTGGGGTCGACCTCAGCGGCCAACCCGGCGATCACCTCCAACGCCTGGGAGGCCAGATCGGCGTGGCGATTCAGAAGGGGAACCGGATCGCGCTCGAGAGCCTTGGCCAGTGCGGGCATCACCTCGTTGCGGATGGCCACCCGGGCGAACGACGAGTCGTCGTTCATGGGATCGTGCACGGTGGCAAGGCCGAGCCGCTCGCAAAGGGCGCGGGTCTCGAAGCGGCGCAGTCCCAGCAGGGGCCGTCCGACCCCGGCGTGAGGCGCGGCCGCGCCGGCCAGCCCCCCGCCCCGGCCGACGTTGAACAGCACGGTCTCGGCCCGGTCGTCCGCCGTGTGGCCGACCAGCACGTCGTCGGGCAGCGCCTCGTAGCGGGCGGCGCGCGCTCTCGCCTCCAGATTGGGGCCGGGATCCACTCGCACGCGGCGCAGCTCGAAACCTGCCTCGAAGTGGTCTGCGATGGCTCGGGCCGCTTCGGCGTCGGCGCCCGCCGAGGGCCGCAGGCCGTGGTCCACGTGCCAGGCGGTGACCTCCAGCCCGGCCGCGGTCGCCAGCGCCACCAGGGCGGTGGAATCAGGACCACCCGACAGCCCGCAGGCCACGGCGGCGCCGGGCGCCGGGAAGGTGCAGCGCGCCAGAAGAGAATCGATGCTCGCGCCCGGGTCCGCTCCGCTGGGCGTCCCGGTCACCGTCTCAGGCCGCTGCCTCGGTCAGGCTCATGCGACTGACCCAATCGCGCGGGTTGCGGATCTCGGCGATGCCGGGAACGTTCCCCGGATCCTCCCACACACGGTCGAGCAGGGCCGTGCCCCCGGCCTTCTCGACTGACGAGATGAAGTGTTCGCCCTCGGCGTACTGCTTGATCTTGGCGTCGAGGCCGATCACCCGCTGGAAGACCTTGGCGAACCCGCGCACCGACTCCCGTCGCCTGCGCATCACCCGCCCGAACCGGGGAGCGGACGAGACCAGGCCCTTGCCGGCTCGATCCATGGTCACGTCGCCGTGGCCCTCAAGAAGGCTCATGAGCCCGGCAAGCTGATCCAGAGTCTCCACCTGTGCCTCCGAGGCGAACAGGGCCATGATCCCGCCGGCCGCCAGCGGGTCCTCACCGCGGCGCCGGGCCTCCACCACGCGGCGCACGGCCGCCGCGATCCGCTTCGGGTCGGGATCCACCGAGTCGAGCACCGACTCGACCAGGCCGATGAAGTGCGGCCGCATCCAGTCGACGCCGGTGAACTGGGCACGATGGGTCACCTCGTGGAGCGCCAGCCAGAGCCGGAACTCGGCCGGGTCGAACGCGTACTTGTTCTCCAGCGACAGCACGTTGGGGGCCACGTAGTAGACGATGTCCTGATCTTCGGGCTTGTCGTCCTCGATGATCAGCAGGTCGTACTGGCCCAGCACACGCGTGGACATCCAGCCCAGCATGACGCCGAGCTCGGCCCCGGCCACCCGCCGGGTGATCGGGGCCAGCATCCCGTCCGAGCCTGTGCCGAGCTTCTCGGCGAGGGGTCTCAGCAGACGCTGGAACGAGGCCAGGTTGGCATCGATCCAACCGACCCGGTCGGTCACCCTGCCCCGGGCCGGTCCCGACAGCGACCGCAGGCCGGTGAACTCGGCCACCAGCCCCTCGGCCCGCTGGGTGCAGTCGGCGAAGTCCTCGGCCAGGCCGTCACGCCAGCGCGGCGCGGTGTAGGGCTCGCGCCGGGCGGTGCGCACCGCAACCCGGCGGGCCAGGTCCCAGTCGATGGGGTCGTCGAGGTCTCCAGGATCGTTGGGGCCGTCGAGATCGACAGCACCTTCGAGATCGACGGAGCCCTCGCCATGGGCGCCCATGCGGTGGGGCTCAGTCCCTCGGGTATCGCTTGTAGGTGACCTTCTGGAGGTAGCCGGCGATGGTCGCCACGATCGAGACGATGCCGGCCACGGCAAGCGGGACCGCGATCCAGAAGTGCCATACAACACCAGCGAAGGTCATGGGTCCGCAGTGTAGATGGCTTGCAGGACGCGTACTCGCAGCGATTCCGGCACGGGCTCCTCGCAGCAGCAACGAGCCACCACCAGGCGGACCTGGGCCTCGAAGTGGAACGCGTCGGCGCAGGAAGGACAGCACTCGAGGTGCGCGGAGATAGCAGTGCGGACCGCAACGGTCGCCTCGCCGTCGAGGTATAGGTGAAGGTCTCGGCAAGCGTCGTCGCAGTTGCAGGCCACGGGTCAACTCCTGTCGTCCGGACCGGCCTCCGGCTGCTCGGCGAGGAGCCGGTAGCGGGCGGCGAAGTCGTACAACCTCTTGTGGAGCTGTTTTCTTCCCCGATGGAGGCGGCTCATCACTGTGCCGATGGGGACATCGAGGATCTCCGCGATCTCGGAGTAGGAGAAGCCCTCCACATCGGCGAGCAGCACGGGTAGGCGGTAGTAGTCGGGCAGGTCCTCGACGGCCTGCTTCACCTCGTGCTCGGTGAACAGCTCGGCCAGTTCGTCCTCCACGCTGCGGCCGAGCCGTGCGGCTGTGTCACCGCCGAGGCGGCGGTACAAATAGAGGTGCTCCACATCGCCCAGGTCGGTCTCGGCGGGTCGCCGCTGGCGGCGCCGGTACTCACTGATGTAGGCGTTGGTGAGGATGCGGTACATCCACGCCTTCAGATTGGTTCCCGCCGTGAAGGTGCCGTAGGACCGGTAGGCCCGCAGGTAGGTCTCCGACACCAGGTCTTCGGCGTCGGCCGGGTTGCGGGTCAGCCGCATCGCCGCCGAGTACAACGACGGCATCAGCGGCAGGGCGTCGTCCGCGAAGGTTGCCTGGTCGGCCACTAGCCGCCTCTTTGAGAACGATGGTGAGGGAGCCCGAAAGGGGATTTGAACCCCTGACCTACGCTTTACGAGAGCGTCGCTCTACCGACTGAGCTATTCGGGCCTGCGCGCCGACGGTCAGAGCCGCCCAGCGCCCGCTCAGGGTATCGCCCAGAGGCCTGAGCGGCCCGTGAGCGCAGCGAACAAGAGCGGGAAGTCAGGCCGTGCGAGGAAGGTCCAGGAGCAGGGCTTGGAGGGCCAGGGCCTCGTTCGGAGAGCGGATCAGGCTCTCAGCGGTGGCCCGCAAGCGGTCCACCGCCCGCATGGCCGCAGCGGCCCGCCGGCTCGCGGGCGCTCCGTCGTCGGGTATCGAGGTGATCTCATCGCGGTATCGGGCGCCGAGAGTGGCCAGTCCGAAACGGATCTCGTCGGTGCGGAACTGGCGATGCTCGCGTTTGTGCTGCGCTTCGATGACACTGCGGCCCGAGCACCGCACACCGAAGTGCTCCTCGCGCTGCTCCAGGGCGACGATCTCCGCTCTGTGGCGCTCGGTGAGGGCTCCACCGGCCTCGTCGATCATGGCTCGAAGTTCGGCGACCAGCAGCGCGACGGCGGCCCCGGTTCCGTCGAGGCGGTCCGGCACCCTCCACCATGCCTCGCGCCGGGCCGCCACCCGCTCGTCGGTGGCCAGGACCCTGGCCCGATGGAGGTTGCCCGCAGCCGCGGCCGCCACCAGCGGGGCCTGGTCGGCCGCGACCAGACCCTCCGACACCAGCACGCGGGCGATCTCGGGGTCTGGAACCGGACCGAAGTCGACTCTCGTGCAGCGCGACGCGATGGTGACGTGCTCGGGCAGCACCTGCTCGGCCAGCAGCACCCACACCACCGGGCCGGCCGGCTCTTCGACCGGTTTGAGCAGGGCGGCGGCCGCGGCCGGCGTGGCGCTGTGGAAACGATCGACGACCAGCACCTTGCGGGGGCCCTCCACCGGCGTGCGGCTGGCCTCGACGATGAGTTGGGACACCTCCTCCTCGCGGCGCAGGCTCTGGCCGGCAGGGCTGAGCACGAAGACGTCGGGGTGCTCCTGGCGGGCGGCCAGACGGCGATGTCTGGCGGACCGCGCCGGATCGGAGCCCGTCCGCTGATCCGCGGCCGCGATCAGCTCCCCCGCGAAGGAGGCGGCCGCGGCCCGCTTGCCGGAACCACGGGGGCCCACGAGCAGGTACGCGTGGACCGGCGACGCCACCGCCGCGGTCAAGGCAGCCACCGCCTGCGGCTGGCCCACCACCGCCGACCACGGGTCGGCGGATGCTGTCTCGGCGTCGGCATCGAGAAGGGTCATCACATGCCATCGAGACGTTCTTGCACCGTGATCATCACCCGGGCGGCCACGTCATCCACCGAGCCGTCAGCGTCGACCACCGCCCAGTGGGCCGGATCGGCCTCGGCCATGGTCAGATAGCCGGCCCGGACCCGATCGAGGAAGCCGTCACCGGTTCCCTCGAAGCGGTCGAGTGACGATCCCAGCCGCCGAGACGCCAATTCGAGGGGGATGTCCAGAAGCAGGTTCAAGTCGGGTTCGATCCCTCCGGTGGCGAAGCGCATCATCGTCTGCAACTCGGCAAGATCGAGACCGCGCCCGTAGCCCTGGTAGGCGAGCGTTGACGCGGTGAAGCGGTCGGTGACTACGTGCTGGCCGGCTCGCAGCGCGGGACCGACGATCTCGGCCACATGCTGGGCCTTGTCCGCGATTATCAGCAGCGCCTCGGTACGGTCGTCGAGGGCGTCATTGTCCGGATCGAGCAGCATCCGCCGGACTAATGCGCCCACGCCGGTTGCGCCGAACTGGAAGGTGAACACCGCACCGAGAGACTCGGCCAGCATCTGGGCCTGGGTGGACTTTCCCGATGCGTCCACCCCCTCCACCGCGATGAGCCGGCCGGTCACTGCGCCGACGCCTCGCTCTCGGACGCCTCGCTCTCGGACGACACTCCGCCCTGCTCGCGAGCGCCGGATCGCAGGCTCAATGTGGCCAGGGCACCGGCGACAACGATGATCACCCCAGCGATCCACATCGTGAGGCGCGATCCGGGCAACTCGACCACCGCGTCCAGCACCGTGACCTCCTGGTCCCACCAGAGGTCCGAAAGGCCGTCGAGCAGGTCGGCCAGCACGCCACCGACGGCAAGCGCGATCAGCGCGCACAGCCGCACCAGCACCAGCAGCGCTGCGAACACCCGGCCCCGGATCTCGTTGTCGACGTTCTCGTGCAGCAGCGTGAACCCGAGCACATACGAGGGACCGGCCAGCATCCCGAGCAGCACCACCAGTGGGATCATCAGTGACAGCCGGTCCACCGACGCAGCGGCCAGCAGTACCACACCCGCGCCGATGAGCGCCGACGTGAACCCGCGGAGCCGGTTGATGCGGTTCTGCAGCGCAGCAGCCGAGGCCACGCCCACCGCCATGCCCACTCCGAGCGCAAACAGCACGGCATGGAAGTCGGCCTCTCGCCCGACGATCACCTCGTCGACGAACCGGGCGCCCAGAACCACCACCATCCCCGCGCCCATCACCGCCGTGGCCAACCCCACGTTCACCGACCGCACGATGCGGTTCCTCCCCACCAGGCGCCAACCTTCCCGGAGTTCGCGGATGGCGCCGCCGAGGTCGAGACTCCCCCGCTCTGTCGCCTGACGCTCGTTGCGGGAGCGCACCGGGATGGCGATGCGCCAGATGATCAGGGCGGTCACGAGGAATGTCAGCGCGTCCACATAGAACGCCAACCCCTCCTCGTTGAGCCGCAGGTTCGTCACCCATCCCTCGTCAGGCACCGCCTCCGCCGCCTTGGCCAGCAGCGCGGCCGCCCCCGCAGCCACCGGGAACATGCCGTAGGCCGCGGTCACGTTGAGCGAATTGGCCGCAGTGAGCTTGCCCCGAGGCACGAGGTTGGGGACCGTCGCCTCCTTGGCGGGCTGCCACATCATCGTCAGCAGCTCGAGCAGGAAGCTGGCCACTACCAGGCCGACGATGGTGTCGACGAACGGCAGCGTCACCAGGACCAGCGCCCGACCCACGTCGCAGGCCACCATCACCCGTTTGCGGTTCAGCCGATCGACGATCACGCCCGCCGCGGTGGCCAGGAAGAAGCCCGGCGCAACTCGGGCGGCCAGCACCAATGCAATGGAGGTGCCCTTGGACCCTTCGGGGGCGAGCTGGTCGGCCAATGCGATGGTGGCGAACAGACCGAGCCAGTCGCCGGTGGCCGACACTACTTGGGCGATCCAGAGCCTGAAGAAGTCCCGCGTGCCGAAGATCCGCTCCAGGCGCCCCGACGGTCGGGCTGCCTCGAAGGCCTCGTCGAGCCGGATGCCGGCCGAAGAGCGCGGCGCAGCGTCATCCACGACAAACGAGACTAGGCGGGCAGCCTGCCGGCGGCTTGCGGCCGCGCATCCCGCTCCTGTTCGCTGCGCTCACGGGCCGCTCGGGCCCTGGGATCAGTTGCGCTTGCCGGTCGACCTCCGGCGGGCGGGGCGTTTCTTGGCCGGACCCTTGGCCCGCCGATCCGCCAGCAACTCGCAGGCCCGCTCCAGGGTGACCCCCTCGACGGTGTCGCCGGACCGCAGTGAGGCGTTGGTCTCGCCGTCGGTGACGTAGTGGCCGTAGCGGCCGTCCTTGACCACAACGGCCCGGCCCGTGTCGGGATCCTCCCCCAGTTCCCGCAGCGGTGCGGCCGCGGCGGCCCGACCCCGGCTCTTCGGCTGGGCCAGCAGCTCAAGGCACTCGTCGAGGGTCACCGTGAACAGCTTGTCCTCGCTGGGCAGGCTGCGACTGTCGGAGCCCTTGCGCACGAACGGCCCGTAGCGGCCGTTCTGGACGGTGATCTCCACCCCGTCGGCGGGGTCGGCGCCGACGGTGCGGGGCAGCGACAGCAGCTGCAGCGCATCCTCCAGCGTGACCGTCTCCAAGGCCATGGTCTTGAACAGCGAGGCGAACTTCGGCTTGTCGGGCACCTCTTCACCCAGTCCAAGCTGGACGTAGGGTCCGTAACGGCCCGTCTTGGCGACCACGGTGAGCCCGGTGGCGGGATCGGTGCCGAGCACTCGCTCGTCGCGGCCGGCGGCCAGCAGCTCCAACGCCCGCTCGACGGTGAGCTCGTCGGGAGCGGTGCCGTCGGGCACGGAGGCAGAGTCATCGCCCCTCTGCACGGTCGGGCCGTAGCGCCCCACGCGAACCTGCAACTCGACGCCGTCAGCATCGGTGCCCAGCGGGATCGAGTTCACCAACCGGGCGTCGATGTCACTGAGGCGGCTGGAGACCTTCTCCTTGAGGCCGGGATCGTCGTCCCCGCCGAAGTAGAAGCGGTGAAGCCACGGAACCTGCTCCTCCACTCCGGTTGCGATCCGGTCGAGATCGTCCTCCATCTCGGCGGTGAAGGCGTAGTCGACCAGCCTCGGGAAGTGGCGCTCCAGCAGATTGACCACCGAGAACGCGGTGAACGACGGAACTAGCGCCGAGCCCTTCTTCCACACGTACCCGCGGTCGATGATGGTGCCCATGATCGACGAATAAGTCGACGGCCGACCCACACCGAGCTGCTCCAGGCGCCGCACCAACGAGGCCTCGGTGTAGCGAGCCGGAGGCTGGGTGTAGTGCCCGGACGCCTCCAGAGCGCGGCAGTCCGCGCCGTCTCCCTCGTTCAGCGGCGGCAGGCGAAGCTCGGCGTCAGCGTCGCTCGCGTCTCCGGCATCGGTCCCCTCGGTGTACACCTCGCGGAAGCCCAGATGGGTTATCACCGTGCCGCTGGCCGCGAACTCGGCGTCGCGGCCGGAGGCGCTTCTCGTGCCGACGCGCAGCTGCACCGTCTCACCGGTGCAGTCGGTCATCTGGCTGGCCAGCGTCCGCTTCCACACCAGCTCGTAGAGCCGGGCCTCGGGCCGGGGCAGCTGACCGGTCACCGTCCTGGGATCGGTGAAGGTGTCGCCCGCGGGCCGGATGGCCTCATGCGCCTCCTGAGCGTTTTTCACCTTGCTGGCATACGCCCGCGGCTCCGGCGGCAGCACGCTCGAGCCGTAGCGCCTCTCCACCTCGGAGCGGGCCGCAGCCACCGCGCCGGCGGAAAGCGACGTGCTGTCGGTGCGCATGTAGGTGATGTAGCCCTTCTCGTACAGCGACTGTGCGGTGCGCATGGCCACCGCGGAGGTCATGCCCAGTTTCCGGGCCGCCTCCTGCTGCAGTGTCGACGTGATGAAGGGCGCGGCCGGCCGCCGCCGGTAGGGCTTGGAGGTGCGGGCCCGAACTGCGAAGGCCGCGTCCTGAAGATCCGAGACCAGCGAGATGGCCGCTGCCTCATCGAGCACGGTGACATCGCCCCGGGTCGGTTGGCCGTCGGAGCCGAAGTCGCGAGCTGCGGCGATACGGGAGCCGTCGAGTTGGACGAGATCGGCGGTGAACTCAAGCCCGTTGCCGTTGCCGTTGCCGCCGGCACCATCCGCCGGGGCGAACGTGCCGGTGAGCCCCCAGAAACCGGCGCTGACGAAGTCCATCCGCTCCCGCTCGCGCTCTACCACGATGCGCACCGCGACGCTCTGCACCCGCCCGGCCGACAGCTGCGGCATGACCTTCTTCCACAGCACTGGCGACACCTCGTAGCCGTAGAGCCGGTCGAGCATCCGGCGGGCCTCCTGGGCGTCCACCAGACGACGGTCCAACTCCCGGGGCGCGGCGACCGCGGCGGAGATCGCGGTCCGGGTGATCTCGTGGAAGACCATGCGCTTCACCGGGACTCGCGGACTTAGAACCTCCATCAGATGCCAGGCGATGGCCTCGCCTTCCCGGTCCTCGTCGGTGGCCAGATAGAGCTCATCCGCGTCGGCCAGGAGGTCCTTGAGCTTGCGGACCTGCTGGCGCTTGTCGCTGTTGACCACGTACAACGGCTTGAACTCGTTGTCGACATCGATCCCCAGGCGGGCCCACGGCTCCGACTTGTAGGCCTTGGGAACCTCGGCCGCCCGGCTGGGCAGATCGCGGATGTGGCCGATGGACGACTCCACGACGTAGCCCGCGCCCAGATAGCCGGAGATCGTCTTCGCCTTGGCGGGTGACTCGACGATTACTAGGGCGTTGGCCATGGAGATCGAACCGATCCGACGGGCGGGTGCCCGTCAACTGATGGGGACTCGGACAGGATAAGCAACGTCTTGGGCAGGTTGAGGCAGGGTCTGCGAACTCCCCGGCGCTTGCCGGGTGTTCAGGCTCCCGGCGCCGGCTCGTCCGCTGATCGAGAGAAGCGGAGGATAGTGGCGCCGACCAGCGCCGCAACGGTCGACGCCACGAGGATGCCGATCTTCGCCTGGTCGGTGACCAGTTGCTGTTCGAAGGCCAGATTGGTGATGAACAGCGACACGGTGAAGCCGATGCCGGCCACCCCTCCGATGCCGAGCATCTGAGTCCAGGTGGCTCCCCGCGGCAGTTCACACAGGCCCGTGCGCACAGCCAGCCACGAGAACGCGGTGACCCCCACCAGCTTGCCGACCACCAGGCCCAGCACGATGCCGATGGTGACCGGTGACCGCACCGCGTCGCCCAGCGACCCCCCGGACAGCTCGACGCCCGCGTTGGCCAGCGCGAAGACGGGGACAATGAAGAAACTCGTCCAAGGATGGAGGAAGTCGGCCAGCCGGTCGGCCACCGACACTCGCTCGCGGACCTCGAAGACAACCTGCCGGGCCAGCCTCACGCTGACGGCGCCGTCCGAGAACGACTGCTGCAGCAGCAGGCTGGACCTCGCCTCGCTCACCAGCGGGCGGGCCGGCGCGAACATGCCCATGACAACCCCGGCGATGGTGGCGTGGACCCCCGACTCGAAGAGCGTCAGCCAGAACGCCGCCCCGACCACGAGATACACCGGGGTGTACCAGACCCGTATCAGGCGCATCACGAACAGCAGGAGCACGATGCCGCCCGAAAGTGCCAGCCAGCCGAGCGAGATCTCATCCGTGTAGAAGACGGCTATGACGAGGATCGCTCCGATGTCGTCGACGATCGCCAGGGTGAGTAGGAATATCTTCAGCGAGCTGGGCACATGGCGTCCCAGCAGCGCAACCACGCCCAGCGCGAAGGCGATGTCGGTCGCCATCGGGATTCCCCAGCCGGCTGAGCCCTCCCCGCCGGTGTTGAACGCGGCGTAGAGCACGGCGGGCACCGCCATGCCGCCCACCGCCGCGATCAACGGCAGGGCCACCGCGCCCGGTCGCCGCAGCTCGCCCATGACGAGCTCGCGCTTGATCTCGAGGCCGACGACGAAGAAGAACACCACCATCAACGCGTCGTTGACCCACTCCCCCAGCTGCTCGTCGAGCACCAGCAGTTCGCCGAACTCCAAACGGGTATGGCTGTCCAGCAAGGTGTGATAGGAGTCCTGCCAGGGCGAGTTGGCCCAGACCAGCGCCACGGCGGTGGCCACGAGCATGACGATGCCGCCCCCCGCCTGGAAGTGGAAGAAGCGAAGCATCGGCATGGCGATCCGGTGGGCCAACCGGCGGTCATCGTCGATCTCCGGCAGAGCGGACGGTTCCAGCGAGGGTGCGTCGTCTTCCGGATCTGACGCCATCGGTTCATCATTGCAGCCCCGTCGAACCTGTTTGTGCACCCAACCACCCGTCGGCCTCTGCCACAGGCTCCATGCCCGACACCTAAAATGTCTCATGCTCACGGCTGAGGCGCGCCCTTGATCTTCGGCCTCCTAGTACTGCATATTGCCGTGTGCCTGCTCTTGGCCTACGCCGGTCGCCGGCTGGGCCGCGGCAGCCTGCTGGTGGGAGCTGTCCCCCCGGCGCTCAGCGCGCTCTGGGGCGCGGCCCGCCTCGGAGCCAGCCCGCCCGCGACGGCCGACCTGACGTGGGTGAGGGGACTCGATCTGGCGATGACGTTCCGCGTCGATGCCTTCGCTGCGGTCATGACCCTGATCGTGTCGGGTATCGGTGTTCTCATCTTCGTCTACGCCTTCGGGTACTTCGGGCCCGGCACGGCCCACACCGGCAGGTTCGCGACGACCCTGCTGGCCTTCTCGACGTCGATGCTTGGCCTGGTCTGGGCGGACTCGGTCTGGACGCTGTTCGTGTTCTGGGAGCTGACGTCGGTGACATCGTTCCTCCTCGTCGGGCACAAGAGCACCGACACCGAAGTGCTGGCCGCGGCCCGGCGCGCCTTGATGGTGACCGCAGGGGGCGGTCTCGTCCTGCTGGCCGGCCTGCTGCTCGTGACCGGTGCCGCCGACACGACGTTGATCAGCGAGTTGGCTCCTGTCGACGGGACCGCGGCCACTGTCGGTGCGGTGCTCGTGATGATCGCCGCGGCCACCAAGTCGGCCCAGGTCCCGTTCCACCCGTGGTTGCCGGGCGCGATGGTCGCCCCCACCCCTGTCAGCGCATACCTCCACGCAGCCACCATGGTGAAGGCCGGAGTGGTGCTCGTCGCGGTGGCGGGCCCCGCTCTCTCCGGGATCTCGGCGTGGAAGGGATGCGGTCTCGCCTTCGGGGTCGCCTCCATCGTCTGGGGCGGGCTCGGAGCTCTGCGCCATCGCGACGCCAAGCTGATACTGGCGTGGGGCACTGTCTCGCAGCTGGGCATGCTGATCACGCTCTTCAGCGTCGGGACACCCGCCGCTGTATTGGCGGCAGTGTCCCTTCTCGTTGCTCACGCCTTGTTCAAGGGTGCGCTGTTCCTCATCGTCGGGGAGATCGATGTGCGGGCGGGAACCCGCCACATCGACGAGCTGGGAGGGTTGGCTCGATCCATGCCGGTGGCCTTCGCCGCGGCCGTGCTGGCGGGGTTGTCGATGGCCGGTGCCCCGCCCCTGCTCGGCTTCGTCGCCAAGGAGACGGCCATCAAGGCCGCGCTCGAACTCACCGGCCCGGAGGCGTGGGTCGTCGGTTTAGGGGTGATCGGCGGCTCGGTGCTGACCGTGGCCTACACGTTCCGGTTCCTGGTGGCGGTGTTCGGACCGGGCCCGGAGACCCCGCTCTCGCCCCGCCGCCATGCGTTGAGCGTGCCGCCCGCCGTCCTCGCGGTGGGCGGGATCGCAGCCTTCGCCGTCCTCGGCTGGGTCGACGCCGTCCTGGAGCCGGCCGCGGTCCGGCTGAGCGGTGGCGCAGAGGTCGAGCACCTCCACCGCTGGCCCGGCCTGGAGCCGGCCCTGGCGATCTCGGCGGTCGTCCTGGTGATCGGCGCGATCGTGGGACTGGCCCTGGGTGGAAGGCCCGGGCAGGCACCAGCGGACCACGCCGGCCGCTGGACGGACGCCTCCATCGACGGGATCGTGGCCTTCGGGCGGGCGACCGTCGCCCGGGTCCAGCACGGTTCGCTGCCCGTGTATCTGGTGACCATGGCCGCGGTCGCGACCCTGGCCGCCACCCCGTTCCTGGCCGATATCAGCCTTGATCACCTGGTCGGATGGCACACACCGCTACAGGGGGTGCTGGCCGCCGCCGCCGTCGGTGCGGCTGTCGCGCTGTGTTGGGTGGACACACGCCTCGGAGCAGGGCTGGCGCTCGGAGCGGCCGGCATCACGGTCGCCGCCGTCTTCGTGATCCACGGCGCTCCCGACCTGGCCCTCACCCAGCTGCTGGTCGAGGCGGCCATCGTGGTCGGCTTCGTGCTCGCCTTCGGTCACCTCTCCCGCAGCTTCCCGATGACGGGCCTGCGGTGGCGAGCGGTGCGGATAACGGTCGCCGGGCTGGGGGGAGTCGCGGTGGTGATCGGGCTGGGCGCCGCATCGGGCAATCCCGTCGGGGCGCCCCCGGTGGCTGAGTTGGCGGCAGCCTCGGTCGGCGAGGGCGGCGGCAGCAACATCGTCAACGTCATCCTCACCGACATACGGGGCCTCGACACCCTGGGCGAGGTCTTGGTTCTTGCCACCGTGGCCCTCGGTGTCCAGGCCCTCGCCCGCGCCACCGTCGGTACGGAGAGTTCGGCGTCATGATCGACGGGTCGGCTCCCATGATCCGTCTCGGCATCCGGGCGGCCAGCCCGTTCGCGACCATCGTCGGCTGCTACCTGCTGTTCGCGGGTCACAACAACCCCGGCGGCGGGTTCGCGGCCGGGCTGGTGTTCGGAGCCGTGCTCGCGCTCCGGACCATCGCCGGGTTCCACCGGCCCACCTACGGCATCACCCTGGTGGCTGCCGGCGTCTTCGTAGTGGCCGGCGTCGCCCTGATGCCGCTGCTGTGGGGGGATCCGCTGTTCGACCAGCAGGTGCTGTCGGTGGAGCTTCCCCTGCTCGGCAAGATCAAGTCCGGGTCCGCCCTGCCGTTCGACCTCGGTGTCGCGGCCATCGTCGTTGGAACCGTCATCGCGGCGTTGGACGGGTTGGGCGCGACCGAATTCGCTGCCGACCCGCCGGCCGACTCCGATCAGGGGGAGCGAGAATGAACACCGCGCTCCTGCTGGCCATCGGCGGTCTGACCGCAGTGGGTCTGTACCTGCTGACCAGTCGATCGCTGAGCCGGATCGTCCTCGGCTACTCCCTGCTGGGGCACGCCACCGTCGTCGCGCTGATCACGGCCGGCGGCCGGGCCGGCTGGCCGCCCATCGCCGGCCGGGCGGCACCGGAGGACATGTCCAACCCGCTGCCGCAGGCCCTGACCCTGACCGCCATCGTGATCTCGTTCGGGTTGACGCTGTTCCTGCTGGCACTGGCCAGGCGCCAGCGCACTCTCTCGGGCGACGACCTGGTGGAGGACGACCTCGAGGACCGCCGGATCGCGGCGGTCGAGAGCGCCCCGACCGAGCCCGAGGACTCCGTGGCGACATGACCGGGTTGATCTCCCTCGCGATCATCGCCCCGCTGGTGGCCGCGGCCTGCAGCCTCGCCCTGCGCTCCCACCCCCTCGGACGTGACATAGCAGTCCTCGCCGGCCTGGGCTCGGCCGCGCTCGCCTCGCACATCATGCTGGTGACCGTGGCCCGTGACGGCACCCACACCGTCGCGGTGGGCGGTTGGGCGCCGGAACTCGGCATCATCCTGGTGGCCGACCTGTTCGCGGCTCTCATCCTTCCGGTCGCGCTGACGATCATCTTCGTGGTGGAGATCTTCGCCATCGGCCAGCGCCGGACAGTGTGGGCGGCGAATCCGGAGTTGAGCGGGCCGCTGCTGTGCGTGCTCACCTCCGGGGTCTCCCTGGCCTTTCTCACCGGCGACCTGTTCACTCTCTTCGTCGCCTTCGAGTTGATCCTGGTCTCCAGCTACGTGCTGCTGACCCACCAGGGCAACCGGAGCCAGGTCCGAGCCGGCATGACCTACGTGGTGATGAACCTGCTGGCCTCGACGCTGTTCCTCTTCGGCGTGGCCTTCGTCTACACCGCCACCGGCACGGTGAACATGGCGCTGCTCGCCGAGCGGATACCGCAACTGGACGACGGGGTCCGGCTCGGCATCGGCGCATGGTTCCTGGTGGTCTTCGGGACCAAGGCCGCGGTGTTCCCGCTGTTCAGCTGGCTGCCGGACTCCTACCCCACGGCGCCCACCACCATCACCGCAGTGTTCGCCGGCTTGCTGACCAAGGTCGGGATCTACTCGATGATCCGGTTCCACAACCTGATGGGAATGGAGGATCTGGGGCCGATCATGCTGCTGGTGGCCGCCCTCACCATGGTGGTCGGCGTCCTCGGGGCCCTGGCCCAGTCTGACGTCAAGCGCATCCTGTCGTTCCACGTCATCAGCCAGATCGGCTACATGTTCATGGGTCTCAGCCTCTTCACCGTTGCGGGCACGGCAGGAGCCATCCTGTTCCTGATCCACCACATGCCGGTCAAGGCCGTCCTGTTCCTCGTGGGCGGCCTGATCGAGAACCACGAGGGCTCGAGCTCGCTGGACCGGTCGGGCGGCCTCGCCGGTCGCGAGCCGCTGGTCGCCGTGATGTTCGCGATCCCGGCCCTGAGCCTGGCCGGGATCCCGCCCTTCTCCGGCTTCGTCGCCAAACTGGCGGTCGTCTCGGCCGCCATCGACCGGGGAGCCACCGTTGTGGTGGTGGCCGCACTGGTTGCCGGAGGCCTGACCCTGCTGTCGATGGCCAAGATCTGGAACGAGGTCTTCTGGGGCAGGCGCACCGACGGTCCCCGCCCCGGTCCCGCGCCGCGCCGCGGCCGGCGCACCATGCATGCCGCCACCGCGCTGGCAGTGGCGGGCACCCTGATGGTGGCGCTGTTCGCGGGAACGCTGCTCGATCTCTCGACCGAGGCAGCCGAGACCCTGCGCAGCCCCGCCAGCTACATCGCGGCGGTCCGGTCATGAGGAGGAAGTATCCGGGCACGCCGCGGCGGGTAGTGACCACAGCCGGCCTCGTCATGGTCTGGTGCGGCCTGTGGGGGTCTGTGTCGATCGCCAACCTGGCCTCCGGCCTGGCCCTCTCGGTCGTCGTGCTGGCCGCTGACCGGGGACCGACGGCCCGCCACGTGATCCGCTTCCGGCCCTTGCTCAAGTTCGCCTGGCTGGTCTTCGTCGACCTCGCCCGCTCGACGATCAATGTGGCCCTCGAGATCGCCACGCCCAACGACGGCACGGAGGAGGTCATCGTCGCCGTCGACCTGCCGGCCACCGGCAGTGAGCACATGCTGCTGCTGTCGGCGTCAATCACCCTCAGTCCCGGGACAGCGGTCGTCGATGTCGACCGCTCCTCGGGCCGCTACTACATCCACCTGCTCCACGGCCGCCTGAGCGACGAGACGGTGGCCCACGCCCACAAGCTCGCCGAGCTGGCCTGCGAAGCCCTGCCGACCTCCAGCCCGATGGGTGTCCGATGATCGGACTCGCCGCCGCCGGCTTCGCGGCTGCCGGACTCTGCGCCCTCTACCGAGTGGTGCGCGGCCCGAGCCTGGCCGATCGAGTGATCGGGGTGGAGGTGGCCCTCGTCTCCCTTGCCGGTGGCATCGTCATCGACGCCACCAACCGCAACAGCCACACGCTTCTCGCCATCCTCACCGTGATCGCCCTGGTCGGGCTGGCGGGCACGTTCGCGGCCAGCCGGTTCCTGGAGCGCGACGCCGGCGGCGGCGACAGGACCATGTCATGAGGGTTGCGGCCGAGTTGGTGATGGTCGCCGGTGCGGTCATCGCAGTGCTGGCCGGCATCGGGCTGATCCGGTTCTCGACGCCGTTCGCGCGGATCCAGGCTGCCGGCAAGGCCAGCCCGGTGGCCCTGTTGCTGATGTCGGTGGGGGCCGCTCCCCTGCTCGGTTGGCGTGGATTCGGCTATCTGGCCATAGCGGCGGGCGCGATGATCGTCACACTGCCCATCGTCGCACACCTGCTGCTGAGGGCGGTCCACCGGACCACCAGCATCGACCACCTAGCCATGGACGACTTGGCCGCCGACGAGGAAGGCGAGACGCACCTCGGTTCCCTCTGAGCTGGAGTCAATGCTCGAGTGGTCGGCCAGGGCCCGCATGATGGAGATGCCCATGCCGGACTCCCGGCCGAGCCGGGCTTCCGACTCCGGGGGCGGCATCTCCGTCAGCGCGTCCACGTCGAAGCCGGGACCCTCGTCGCGGACGGTCACCACCACGCTCCCATTGGAGCAGCGGCAACAGACCTTCACAGGACGGGTGCTACCGGAGCGGATGTGGGCCTGTATGGCGTTGGTGGTCGCCTCCGACACCGCCACCCGGAGGTCGTCGATGCGCGACGGCTCGAGGCTCGGCGCCAACTCGGCCGCCGCGGCCACAACCAGCCGCACCAGAGACACGTAGTCGGCCCGGGCCGGGATCTCGATCTCGACCATGTCGCTCATGGCCGCCTCCGGGTGGAGGTCGCGCCATCGGAGACGACCACGGACAATTCGGAAAGGGTGTCGGTCGAGTCGTGCAGCGACAGGATCCTGTCCAGGTCGCAGATCTCGAACACTCGGCGGATGCGGGACGACGGACACACCAGAGCCAGCTCGCCGCCTCGCTGGCGCACTCGCTTGAGTGCGCCGACCACGGCCCCCAGGCCGAACGAGTCGACGAAGTCCAGTTCCGACAGGTCGAGGGCCAGCAGGCGGGAACCCTCGGCCACCGCGGTGACGACGGCCTGGCGCATGTCGGGTGCCCCGACGACGTCAAGGTCGCCACCGACGCTGAGAACGGTCCACGGCGGCTGCTCGCTGCGCCGGATCGTGACGGACACAGAGAAAAACGGTACCGCCTGTCTGGATCGACTTGGTGATTCTGGGACGCTGGAGTGTCGTCCAACCGTCTATTCGAGGCGCATGGTGGCGCTGGCCTCGAACACCGCGTCGGAGACCAGCGGCCCCACCAGCGGAACGTCGGTGGGCTCGGCGTAGCGCAACTCCACGATCGCCCTGCCGTTGGCTCGCCGCACCGACACCGTCAGCCGTCCCGGATCCAAGTCGGACGCGGCCAGCGCGGCGGAGCGCACCTCGCCGTCGCTCACCCCAACTGCCGCGGAGCGCACCGCTTCCCGGGCTGCGTGTGTGACCAGCACCCTGGTCCGCACGAGCAGGCCCACCTGCACGACGGCCAGCAGCATCAGCGCGAAGAACGGCATCACCAGCGCCAACTCCACCGTCGCCTGTCCCGATTGGCACGACCGTCCGGGCCGGTGACCGGAGCGCCCTGCGGTCACGAGACCATGTTGGCGACCGTGTCCACCATCTTGTCGAGCAGCCACGCGATCTTGCCCGTGCCGGTCGCCCAGGTCAGCAACAGCAAGGCCACCGCGGCCGCGCCGACGAGCACGAGCGCGTACTCGGCGGTGGTCTGGCCGCGGTCGTCCATCCGGTGCCGGACCGAGCCGCCGTATGCCTGCAGTGCGGAGCAGATGCGCAGGAACATGGTCACTCCTCTCAAGACGAGAAACCCAGGTCAGAGACGGTCTTCAACAGCAAGGGGACGACGGTGAGCAGACAGAAGGCGGGCAGCACGCAGAACACGAGCGGGAACAGCATCAGCACCGGAACCCGCCTGGCAGCCTCCTGCGCCCGGACCCGGCGCCGGCGGTGAGCCTCATCGGCAGCTCGCTGCAGCGCGGGCCGGAGCGGTGTTCCATCGGTCTCGGCCGCAGTCACCGCGTACACGACCGGGGAGACGCTGGAGCCCAGACTCTCTCGCAGCCTTCGCACTGAGTCGACGAAGGGCTCCCCGGCCGCGGTGCGTCGCACCACTGCCAGCAACTCCGACCGGAAAGGCTCCGAGACTCGGGGACCGATGTCGGCCAGGGCCGTCACCGTGGGCCTGCCCGCTCCGACCACCAGACCGAGCAGGTCGATCACCTCGGGTAGATGGCGCTCGACCTGCAGCACCCGCCGGCGCCTGCGGGATCGGCGCCGGACGACGACCGCACCCACGACCCCCGAGAGGGCGAGCAGGCCGGTGACCGGACCAAACGCTACGGCCGCAGCCGCAGTGACGAGAGCCAAGGCTCCGACCAGCGCCTCATCCTCCGGCTCGACTGCACCCGCCGACAGCCACCGACCCAGCGCCGACAGGGCACCGGCCGGGTCGCGGCCGGCGGTCCGGGCGGCGCCGCGAAGGCGGCGACGGGCGGCGCGGTTCGTTGCGGCCGTTGCATCGAAGACCGTCAGCACCAGCAGGCCCGCGGCAGCCGCCGGCAGGAGGCCTACGCCCACCGGCCCACACCCCGGCTCAGTCGGACCATCCACCAGAGGCCGAGACCCTCCAGTGCCAGGCCGACCACCAGCGACATGAGTCCGACCGGCGTGGCCAGCAGCCCGCTCATGGCATCGGTGTCGATCAGCGTGACGATGACCGCGAAACCAGCCGGAGCAGCTGCGACGACCATTCCGGAGGTTCGCGTCTGCGAGGTCAGGGCTCGGATCTCATCGCCGAGGGCCTGCCGCTGGCGCAGTGATGCGGCCGCCCGATCGAGACTCGCGGCCATGGCCGCACCCGAGGTGTGGCCCAGCACCAGCAGGGCAGCAGCCGCCCGGCGGTCGGGTGTGTCGGCGACCCAATCGTCGAGAGCGTCCGAGAGGCTCAGACCCCCGCGGACCCTGCTCACCACGGGACTCAGGCCGGTCTCGGGGAGCTCCGCAGCCACACCGTCGAGGGCGGTCAGCACGGAGGCGCCCGATCGCAGGGCCCGGGCCGTCAACTCGAGCGCCTGCGGTATGGCGTCGGCCTGCTCGGACCGTCGGTTCCACCGTCGCGCTGCAGCCACCAGCCGGGCGGACCCGGCTCTCCGGAGCGGCGCGCCGCTCTGCAGGCGACGCCTCGACCCCGCCGGCAGGAGATCGGGGGCCAACGCGATGAACAGCAGGACGGCAGCCAGCACCGCAGTCACTTCTCGGCCTCCGCCCTTCCGCTCTTGTTCGCTGCGCTCACGGGCCGCTCGGGCCACGGCCTCGCTCGGGGGATCACGGCAATCCTCATGAGTTGCTCCCGATCCGCTCGGCCTCTAGGCGAGCAGCCCGGGCGATGGGTGAGCAGACCTCGGTGTCGTCGGCCAGCAGGCGCACCCGGTCGTGGTCCGCCACTTCGGCGACGGCGGCGATCCGCCGGGTGCCGTCGGGGGATCTTCCCAGATGCACGACGGCATCGATGGCGGCGGTCACATGGTCCCGGACCGCATCCACTCCCAAGCGCTCGTCGGCTGCCGTGGCCAGCGCGGCCAGGCGGCGCAGAGCGTCGACCGGACCGTTGGCGTGCACCGTGGAGAGGCACCCGGCGTGACCGGTGTTCAGGGCGTGCAGCAGATCGAGCGCCTCCGGGCCCCGCACCTCTCCCACCACCAGCCGGTCGGGACGCATTCGTAGCGCGTTGCGCACGAGGTCCCTGATCGTCACCGCTCCACCGCCCTCCCGGGACTCGGGCCGGGCCTCCAGCCTCACCACGTGCGGATGCTCCAGCTGCAGTTCGGCGGCGTCCTCGATGGTGATGACCCGCTGGTGTTGACTCACCCGGCCGGCCAGGGCGTTGAGCAGAGTGGTCTTGCCCGCTCCCGTGCCGCCGCTCACGACGAGATTGGCTCCCCGGTCCACGAACTCCTCGAGCAGAGCCACCACGGGCGGACACGCGAACATCTCAAGGGCCACGTCGGGCACTACGAAGCGGCGGATCGTCACATAGGGGCCATCGACAGCCACCGGAGGCACGGCCACATGGACCCGGGAACCGTCGGGTAGGCGACCGTCCACGCAGGGGGTCAGCTGATCGACCCGGCGGCCCAGCGGGGACACGATTCGCTCGATGACCAGGTCGACGGCGGCCCGGTCCAGCGACACCCCGCTCCGGCTCACCGTGCCGCCCCGCTCGATCCACACCGGCCCCGGCCCGTTGATCATCACCTCGCTGACCGATGCATCGGCGAGCAGCGGCTCGAGGGGGCCCAGGCCATGCACTCGAGCCGCGACCCGGGCCACCACGTCGTCGAGCACATGCGTCGGGGTGAGGGGGGCCAGAGCCCGGACGACACCCGCTATGTCCACCTCCGGCACCGGATCCTCGGCAATCGTGTCGATGACCCGGCGATGCACGGCTTCCACCAGCGCGGCGGAACCGTTTGCGGTGGTGGCGTGGGCCCCGCCATCCGCTGCGGGGCCCACGCGCGGTCCTCGAAGCGTCGCCGCCGCGGTGGCGGTCATGCCGGCAGCTCGAAGCGTCGTAGCGGCGGAGGGAGCATGCTCACGATCGTCCCCGCGTCGACCGACCGGGCGACACGGGGATCCCAGGCCACCCTCTTCACGCTGGAGGCACCGACGGCGGCGGCCACGTCCCGCACCCGCAGAGCCCGGCCCGGCTCCTCCACCAGGACCACCCGGTCATAGGGACCGGACGTTCGCTGGGCGCGATTCAGGGCGAGGTAGCAGGATCGCAGCACGCATACCGGCCGGTGCGAGGCGGCAAGGTCGGATCGCAATTCGAACGGGTCCAGCCCGGCGTCCACGACCACCGGACCGATGCGGGCCAGCATTTCGAGCGCCAGCACCAGCCTCGATCGCTGGTTCTCGCCATCCGCGGTCTGGTCGACCAGCGCGGGCTGGGTGCCATCGCGGAGCAGTCGCAAGCCCGGAGCCACGTCCTCGAGCAGCCTGCCGATGGCATCGGCCGCGACACCGTCTCCCGCGGCCACCCAATCGCCGATGCCTGGCTCCGACGGCGCGGCGCCGGCGATCATGCCAAGTAGCGCCGGCTGGTCGCCGGTGAGGTCCACGAGTGTGGTCTCCCGGTCTTCTGAGGCCAGCCGGATAGCGGTGGCCGCGGCCACCACCGACGTGCCGACCCCGCCCTTGACGGACCAGTACCAGATGATCATCGGCTCCTCCCCGCGCGTCGGCGTGCCTCGACGGCGGGACTTGGAGCGCTGCGGCTCAGCTAGAACGCTGAGCGCTCCGGCGGCCGTCCCGGCATCCAGCGAACCGGGCCAGCGACGGCACTCTACAAGTGCTCTAAGAGATTACAACCTGATTGAATGATTATTCGATCATTCCCATGATCTTCGCGCCCGAGTGAAGCAGCTGCTCCGCCGGTTCGTCGTCGACCAGCGGCACGAGGAAGGACTCGATCCCGTGCTGTGAGGCCAGGCTGTGAAGCTCCTCGCTGCACTCACCAGGGGTACCGGCGATCACGAAGGGCAAGGTCCACTCGTCGCGCACATGCTCGGCCGCGGCCTCGAGGCCATCGACCAGAGCGGCCCTGATCACGGCCGCGTCGGCATCGGTGAGCCCGATGGCCTCCTGCACCTCGGGAGGCGAATCGACCAGCCGGTAGGTCATGTGAGGCTTGACCGCGGCCATGGTGTCCTCGTCAGTCACCAGCATCGTGGAATAGGCGATGCGGGGATCGTTGCCCGCGGCCCGGCCCGCGGCCCTGATCCGCTCGATTGCTGCGCCCAGATGCGGCTTGTACAGGAAATCCACCAGCACCCCGTCACAGGCCGCGCCGCCCAACTCCAGCATCCTCGGTCCCCGTCCGGCCAGCCAGATCTCGGTGCTGGGCCGGGCATTGAGCAGCGACGCCTCGCGCAGGCTCACATGGGAGCCCTCGACAGTGACGGCTTCTCCCGCGAACAGGCGCCGGCAGGCGTCGATGGTCTCCCGCACCGCGGTCAGAGGTCGCTCGCGGGGGATGCGGAGAGGGTCGAGCGTGAGGCTGCCTCCGGCGCCGATGCCCAGGAAGGCCCGCCCGCCCGACAACTCGTCTAGCGAGGCGATGGCCCCGGCGGTGGCACCCGCGTGGCGGGTATAGGGGTTGGTGATGCCCGGACCAACCGCGAGGGATCCCGTGGACAGGGCGATGGCTGTCATGGCCACGTACACGTCGCTGGCCGCGAGCCCCTCGTCGTACACCCAGCAGCGCTCGTAGCCAAGGCTCTCGGCCAGGCGGGCGAGCTCCACCGCCCGCTCGACGGACCCATGGGGCATCACATTGAACGCGGGCCGGACCACGGAACGCACCCTATTGGCAGCGGCGGACTTGAACGGCCTCGAGGACTCCGGCGCCCACAGCCAGGGCCTTGTCGGAGATCTCCCAGCACGCGGCAGGGTCGCCGCGGGGATCGACATCGCCGATCTTGAGGCCGGACTGCACCCGCATGCCGTCGCGGATGGCGCCCCTCACGACGCCGTCGAACGGCGCCCGGACGGTCGCATCCCCCACCTCGCCGAGCGGCTGACCCTCGCTGACCACGTCCCCGATGGCGATTCGCCACTCGACTGCCCCGGCGGCGGGCGCTCGCACGACCCGGTCGGCCGACCGACCCCCGAGTGCGGCCGGTGTGCCGGTGTCGGGCTGGGCCTGCCCCGTCCAGATCACCCGGCCCAGATTCGGACCCCGCATGGTCTCAACCACGGCGTGACAGTCGACGCCTGCGGTGAATCCGGGACCCAGGGCTGCGACCACTTCGGCGTCGTCGATGCGGGTGTCGATGTTGCGCTTGGCCATCCTGGCGTCCACCACCACATCGGGTCGGACGGCCTCCAGCACCTTCGACTCGGGGGCGACGAGTACGGCCACATCACCCTGCTCGGTGACCGCCAGAGCCTTCGGGGGCTCATCGACCCGTACGCCTCTCATCCCCTGCACGGTGATCTCACCGTCGGTGACCGCGGTCGACAGTGACACCGTGCGGCGCACGGTCAGGGGCTCGGGCAGCTCCAGCACCACCACCGGCCAACCCTGCCTCGTGAGATGCCAGGCGGCCCCAGTGGCCAGATCGCCCCCGCCCCGCAGCACGCAGAGCGGCTCACGTGCGGCGATGGGCGACCACCTCGGCCATGATGCTCAGCGCGATCTCCTCGGGTGTCTCGGCGCCCACCTCGATGCCGATGGGCGCGTGGACCCGATCGAGCGCGGCCGGATCCACGCCCTCGGCCTCCAAGCGGGCCCGGGTGGTGGCCCAGCGGCGCTCGCTGCCCATCACCCCCACGTAGCCGGCATCGGTGGCCAGCAGCGCGGGCAGGGCTGCGGAGTCGACGTCCACGTTGCGAGTCACCAGCACCACCGACACGTCCGCATCGATCCTCCGCCCGGCGAGCACATCGTCGACGGTGCCGATGACCAACTCGTCGGGCACTCCGTCTCCGGAATCGCCTCCCGGTACGTCGGAGTCGGGCGAGTCGCCGGTGGCCATCGAGCGGTCGTCGGTGGCCACCACCCTGAAGCCCAGCCATCCGGCGAGCTGGGCCACAGCCCGTCCCACGTGTCCGTATCCCATGACAATGACGGTCGGCTTGGGCATGTGCGGCTCCACGAATATCTGGACGTCGCCCCCGCAGACGCCGGGATCGCCCCGGCCGGGATCGACTAGACGGTACGACAGCAGGCGGCAGCGGCCGTCAGCGAGCGCGGCGACCGCCTCGGACACGACCCGGGCCTCCATCTCTCCCCCGCCGACGGTGCCCGAGATAGCGCCGTCGCGGAAGACCAGCATCTTGGCCCCGGCCCGCCGGGGCACCGAGCGCGACGTGTCGACGACCGTGGCCGAGGCGACGGCCACGCCGCCGTCCACTGCCTCGGCAAGCTGGCGGAGCAGGCTCACGACCACAGTCTCGCAGCCTGTTCGATGGTGCGGGACCGCAGCTCTCCCATGTCGGCGCCGATCACCTCACCGCCGTCAACCACCCAGTCCCCTCCCACCATCACCCTGCTCACATCCGAGGCGCTGCGCCAAAGCACCAGCTGGTCCAGCAGGTTGTGGGCCTCCACCGGGGTGGGCAGGCCCCGGGGGCCCTCCAGGTCGACCAGCTGCAGGTCGGCGTGCCAGCCCGGCTCCAGCCGCCCCACCCTCTCCAGGCCCAGGGTGCGAGCCGATCCCTCGGTTGCCATGTGCAAGACGGTGGCCGCGCTGATCGCGCCGGGGTCGAGGGTGGCGGCCCGGTGCAGCAGGAAGGCGCCCCTCATCACCGCGAACATGTCGTTGAGATACCCGTCGGAGCCGAGCCCCACGGTGACTCCCCGCTCCAGCAGCTCGAGTACGGGAGCGATCCCGCCGCCGACCTCACAGTTCGATAGCGGCATGTGCGAGACCCTGATGCCGGACTCGGCGATGATGTCGATCTCGCGGGGCGAGAGCTGCACGCACTGGCTGGCCTGGAAGCGCGGCGAGGCCACCCCGATGTGGTCGTAGAACTCCAGCGTGCGCATGCCGTGGTGCTCGGCGCACCACTGCCCCTCATGGACTCCCTCGTTCACATGGGCGTGGCAGAACACGTCCAGGTCGGCAGCCGCCTCGAAGGCCTGGCGGATGAAGGGCTCCCCGCAAGTGAACGTGGTGTGGATGCACATGGCGCCCGACACCCGATCACCGCGCGCCCGGCAGTCCTCGATGAAGCCGACGTTCTCGTGCAGGCCAGCCCGGCCGTTGGCCTCACCCATCCGCTCGGTGGCCTCGAACGACAGCACCCCTCGCAGCCCGCTGCCGGCCACGGCCTCGCGCTGCGCGAACAGCGCGCCGGGCAGGGCGTTGGGGGCCTCGAGGATGTCGAAGAAGCTGGTCGTGCCGCCGGCGGCCAGATCGGCCGTCACCCAGGCGGCCGCGGCCGCGATCATCTCGTGGTCGAGGGCGTTCTCCACCAGCGGCCACCAGTAGTCGTCCAGGAAGCCCCAGAAGTCGGCGACCGGCGCCGCGGGGGCGGGAACGCCGTGGGCCAGCACCCCGTACAGGTGCACGTGGGCGTTGACGAAGCCGGGCAGCAGCACACAGCCCGAGCCGTCGCAAAAGTCGTCGTCGGGGTGGCAGGCCCGCAGCTCGGCGACCGGTCCGGAGTCGTCGATCAGGCCGTCGACCACGCGCACCGCCCAGCGCCGGCGGGGCTCGTCCAGCGCCGCGGTCACGGCCCAGTCGGCCCCGATGATCATCGCCGGGTTAGCTCTCGGCTTGCAGTGCGGCCCAGACTCGCTCCGGGGTGAAGGGCAGATCGTTGATGGCCACCCCGGTGGCGTCGAGGATGGCGTTGCGCACGGCCGGGGCCACGCCGTCCTTGGGTATCTCGGCCACCGCCTTGGCTCCGAACGGGCCGCTGTCCTCCATGGTCTGGACCAGGTACACGACGGTGTCGGGCATCTCGTCGGCCCGGTAGATCTTGTAGGGACCGAACGACGGGTTGACCATGCGCCCGTCGCCGTCGAGCACGATCTCCTCGCAGTGGGCGTAGCCGAGGGCCTGGATCATGCCTCCCTCGACCTGGCCGCTGGCGGTGACGGGGTTGATGGCCACCCCGCAGTCCACCGCCATCACCAGCTTGGTCACCGTGACCTGGCCGGTGTCGACATCCACCTCCACCTCTGCGAACTGGGCCGCGAACGGGGGCGGGCAGTCCGGCGACACGTGCGAGGCGGTGCCCATGATCTGCTCCTGCTCCTGCCAGTGCAGCGAGTCGAGGGCGATCTCCTCCAGCGTGACCGAGCGGCCGTCGGCTGCGTAGGCCCGGCGGTCGCGCAGCTCGATGGTGCAGGGCTCGTCCACCTCCAGCAACATCGCGGCCCGGGCCTTGAGCCGCTCCCGCACCGCCTCCGCGGCCCGCAGCGCGGCCGTTCCCGAGATGTAGGTGGTGGACGAGGCGTAGGCCCCGGTGTCGAACGGGGTCATGTCGGTGTCGCTGGAGTACACCTTGATGTCGTCGAGGGGCACGCCGAGCACCTCGGCCGCGATCTGGCCGATCACGGTGTCGGCGCCGGTGCCGAGGTCGGTGGCCCCGATGAGCATGTTGAACGAGCCGTCGTCGTTGAGCTTGATGGAGCAGCCGCCCATGTCCAGGAACGGGATGGCGGTGCCGTGCATGCAGAAGGCGAAGCCCAGGCCCCGCCGGATGTTGGGGCGGTCGGCGGGGGCCTTCCAGGCCGCGTCGTTCCGGCGGGCCCAATCCATCTCCCGCATCCCCTGGGCCACGCACTCCTCGATGCCCGACGACATGATCTTCGGGTACTCGTCGAGCTCCTCCTCGGCCACGGCCCGCTCGCCCAGATGGGGGGCGATGTCCATCTCGTCGCCCACCTTCACCCAGTTGCGCCGCTTGAACTCGATGGGGTCGAGGTCGAGGGCCCGGGCGATGTCCTCCATGTGGGCCTCGAGGGCGAACTCGGCCTGGGGGGCGCCGTAGCCCCGGTAGGCGCCCGGCACCGGGATGTTGGTGTAGACGACATGGCAGTCGAAGCGCTTGGACGCGGCGTTGTAGGAGGTGAGGCCGCGCAGCCCCGACACGATCTGCACGGTGAAGCCGTGGGTGCCGTAGGGGCCGGTGTTGCCGATGAGGCGCATGTCCTGGGCCAGCAGCCTGCCGTCGTCGTCGACCGCGGTGCGGAAGGTGATGGTCTGGGGATGGCGGGTGCGGCTGGCGTAGAACTCCTCGGCCCGGTCGAGCTCGAGGCGAACCGGGCGGCGGGTGGCGATGGCGAGGTGGGCGACGATGTCCTCGATCAGCATCTCCTGCTTGGCTCCGAAGCCGCCGCCGATGCGGGGCTTGATCACCCGGATGTCCTTGATCTCCATGTCGATGAGGGGGGCCAGCATCCGGCGGGTGTGGAACGGCACCTGGGTGGCGGTGCGCACCACCATGCGCTCGTCGGAATCGAGCCAGGCCATCGAGATGTGGGGCTCGATAGGGCACTGCTGGACCTGATGCACCCTGAACGTCTGCTCGAACACGTGGGGCGCGGACGCCAGTTGTGCGTCGACGTCGCCGCGCTGGGCCTCCATGTGGTGCACCAGGTTGCGTTGCGGGTCGCAGATGTGGGTGGTGTCGTCCTCGTCATGGACCTTGGGGGCGTCGGGGTCCATGGCAAAGCGCTCGTCGAACACCGCTGGCAGCACCTCGTATTCGACGTCGATGAGCCGCATGGCCTCCTCGGCCGCCTCGACGGTCTCGGCGGCCACCGCGGCCACCCGGTCGCCCACGTGGCGGACCCGGTCGTCGAAGCTGACCTGGTCGTAGGGGTGGGGATTGGGCCAACTCTGCCCGCCAGAGGCGTACTTGACCCTTGGGGTGTTGCCGTAGTGCAGCACGGCGTGCACACCGGGGACCGCTCGGGCCTTCGAATCGTCGATGCCCAGGATGCGGGCGTGGGCGTGGGGACTGCGCAGCACCTTGGCGTACAGCATCCCCCGGGGCTCGATGTCGTCGGTGAAGGCGGGGTTGCCCTTGGCCAGGCGAACCGCGTCGACCTTGACCTCCGGCTTGCCCACCACGGCCATGTCGGGCACCTCACGGGACGGCACCAGGCGGGGCACGGACTGGGGGGCGTCGGGGATCTCGCCGCCGGCGCCGGCGGGGGCGGGACGGTAGCCGTCGGTGAGCGGCTCAAGCACCAGCGGTGCGAACGGCTCGGTGTCCTCGCCTCGCAGCACGGCCGCGGCCCGCTTGACCGCCTCGACCGGCTTCACGTAGGCGGTCTCGCGGTCGAGGATGCCCGAGAGCATGTCCCTGATCTCAGCCTCGGAGGGGTCGGCGTTCTCCTCCAGCAGCGCCAGAGTGCCCAGGATCATCGCCCCCGCGGAGTAGCCCGACTGGAAGGCGCCGACCGCCACGAACGCGGTCTGCACGGGATGCAGGTCAGGCGAGACGTTGAGCGACTCGACGGTGGTGACCCGGTGGCCGTCAGCCGACGCGGCCAGGATGACGTCGCTGGACGCCAGCCGGCCGTCGTAGAGGATCGCGGCTGCTCCGGTCTCGCCGCTGTCGGAGCCGTAGTGCACCGAGAACATGCCCAAGCGTCTCAGCGTCTCCCGCAGAGTGTGGTGCGGCTCGACATCCACCGTGACCGGGGCACCGTTGAGTTCGAAGGTGACGTCGATGGTCATGGGTACAGCTCCGCCATGGCTCGGGCCGTGAGCGTGGCCGCCAGGTGGAGGCGGTACTCGCGGCTGCCTCTGAAATCCTCCGCGGGTTCCAGTCCCGCGGTCGGGTCGTAAACGTCGACCAGCACGGGATGGCCACCTACGCCGGTGAGCGCCATGGTCACGAAGCCGTCGGTGCGGCGCCCGTAGGCCGCGACGATGGGCACGTCGGCGGGGGTACGACCGGTGCGAGCCGTTGCGGTGCAACCGGAGGGGTCGACGGTCACCGCAGTGATCAGCGAGCCTCGGGGAAGTCCGGCGGCAAGCAGTTCGGCCAGACTCAGGTCGGATGGCGGACCGGCCAGTTCCACCCGGGCGTCGTGGGCCAGCAGACCGGCCAGCAGCAAGCTCTCAGCCGAGGCCCTGGCCACGAGGCCGCCCACAGTGGCCAGCGTCCGCAGGGTGGACGGCTGTTCGAGTCTGGCCAGCTCCCGCAGGGAGTCGGGCAGGAGTTCGCAGCGCCGGACGGCGTCGAGGGTGACGGTGGCCCCGATGCGCACCCAACCGCCCTCGGCGGCCGCGATGCCGTCAAGCCCCAGGGACTGCAGGTCCACGGCCTCCAGGTCGGACAGCTCCCGGTCGGCGTTGAGCGTCGTCCCGCCTCCGAGAGCCACCCGCTTGGGAGCACTCAGCAGGTCGAGCGCCTCATCCAGGGACGCGGGACGGTGATATGCGGTAACCAGCGGCACAGCCAGAAACGCTAGCAATCCCCGGCCCCGAATCTTCCAGCGGAGGCGCAGTGAGGCTGAGCCGGTACCTGATGCGCGACCGGTCCGCTCGCTACGGGCCGAGAGATGTGATGGGAACCACCGCCACGCCGTCGGGGCGCTCGTAGCCGTAGCCGGTGGCGGTGACTACCACGAGCTTGGCCGGCTCACCAGTCTTGGCCCGGTCGAGCTTGTCGTGCAGCCGTCGCAGCGACCTGGCGCCCTTGTCGATCGCGGCCGCGCCGCCGAGCTTGACCTCTGCTGCGATCCACCGCCCGTCGGGGTGCTCAACGATCAGATCGACCTCCAGGTTGTCGCTATCGCGGTAGTGGGCGAGCGAGCAGCTGTTCGCTCGGGCGTACACCTGCAGATCCCGGGTCACCATCGACTCGAAGAGCCGCCCTGCGAAGCCCAGGTCACGCATCAGGCTGTCGACGCCTGCGCCCAGCGCGGCGACGGTCAGCGACGGGTCCGCCAGGTGGATCCGCCCGGAGCGCCGCGCTTGTGCCCGCGAGGCCAGATGCGGCCGCCAGGCCGGCACCTCCTCGACCACGAAGAGCCTTGCCAGCGCAGCCAGGTAGCCGGCGACGGTGCGGCGCTCCAGGGGCGCTTCGCCGGCAGCGGCCGTGTCCGCCGCGAGCACGGTGTGCCTCACCTCAGTGGCGACATTGCGGGCCAGCGACACGAGCAGCCGCCCCACCCGCACCGGGTCTCGATCTACCCCGTCCACGCGGGACACGTCCGTGCGTCCTATCTCGTCCAGATAGGCGCGGGCCGCGTCCCGGGCCGTCACCGGGTCCGCGTCGCTCATCTGGGGCCATCCGCCCCGGCACGCGAGCGCGAGCACATCGCCCAGCGTGAGACCTCCGTCGGCCGCCGCGCACCTGTCGCCGTCGAGCAGTCCGGCCAGCGCCACGCTGCCGTCGGACTCCCCGCTCTCGTACAGGCTCATCGGACGCATGCGGACGCGCATGATCCGCCCCGCGCCCGAATGGCGGGTTATGTCGTCGGGCGGATTGGCCGAGCCTGTGAGGATGAACTGGCCCAGGTCGCCGCGGGCATCACAGGCCCGCCGCATCGGATTCCAGATTCCTGGAGCGAGTTGCCACTCGTCCAGCAGGCGCGGCGTCGCCCCATCAAGGATCATCGCCGGATCCATGCCGGCGGCCAGCCCCTCGCTGGCCCTCTCATCGAGATAGACGGCGCTGTTGGCGAACCGTCGCCCGGTCCAGGTCTTCCCGCAGGCGCGGGGACCCTCAACCACCACGGCGGGCATCGCCCGCAGCGCCCTCCCCATCTCGTCATCCACGACACGGGGCACGTACCCATCGGGCACGATGCTTCCACTCGCCGCCCCGCCTGCCGCCCGCTCGTCCATGAGCCAAGTATATGCCAATAAAGTGGCAGTCGATAAGCCACTAAAGTGGCAGTTAACATCGGGTAGTCGTGAGTTGCGAGAAACGGCGCTGGCTGGGGAGACGACACCGGGAGGCTGCAGTTACACCTGCTGCAGCTACGATGACTGACTCCACCGCACGGCTAGATTCTGCCAAGTGGGCGACTGCTTCGTACATGCATCGGATCTGCACCTCGACGCCCCGCTCGGGAATCTGGGGCAGATGGACGAGCAGCGCCGGAGGAAGCTGACCGCCCTCGCGGCTACGGCGTGGGACAAACTGGTGAACCTGTGCATCAACAGGAACGCCTCGTTCTTGGTGCTCGCGGGCGACATCTTCGACGACGCAGTTGCCGGGGTCAGAGTGCAGCTCAGCTTCCACCGGAGCCTGCGAAAGTTGACGGACAACGGCGTGCGGGTGTTCGTCTGCCACGGCAACCACGACCCTCTCAGCGACGACTTCAAGCCGGTCGGAGAGCTGCCGGAGGGCGTCGTCCGTTTCCCGGCGGGCCAGCCGGAGTCCCACACTGTGAGGTTGCGCAACAGCGGTGACGAGGTGCGAGTGAGCGGTGTGAGCTTCGGCACCCGAAGAGAGACTCAGAACCTCGCCCTGCGCTTCGGGGCGCTGGCACCGGATCCCGACGTCGCGCACATCCCCCATGTGGCCGTCCTGCACGCCAACGTCGGCCGCAATCCGGGCCATGACCCCTACGCCCCGTGCTCGTACGACGACCTAGACGGCGTCGAAGTGGACTACTGGGCGCTGGGCCACATCCACAAGCGGGAGGTGCGTGAGCTCCCGCGGGGTGCCTGGGCGTCGTACTGCGGCAACCTCCAGGGGCGCAGCTTCAAACCGTCCGAGTGCGAGCCTAAGGGCGCTCTGGTGGTGCCGGTGGAGCAGAGACGCATCGGCAAGCCCCAGTTCGAGCCCTGCGACGCCGTGCGGTTCGCTCGAAGCGACATCGAGATCACGCCAACCGACTCCATCGTTGAGGTCCAAGACCGCCTCTTGGAGGCCGCCACCAAGTTGGGAGCATCCCATCACCCGTGCCCGGTCGCGTGGGAGGTCCTGCTAACGGGAACGAGCGGCGACGCTGCGGGGTTGCGAAAGGCCGTTGACGACGGCGACTTAGTTGAGGATCTGTCCGACGATCTGTCGGAGCGCTTGGGCGGTGGAGGACTGTGCGGCATGGAAGCCGCGGTACACACCGCCTTGGACCGTGACGCCGTCCTTGCCGGCGGGGAGCTGCGAGCCGATGTGCTGAGGGATCTTCAGAGGCTGCGACGACCGCCCGCCGATACCAGCGCCAGACGAGGCGCGGCTGGAGAGCCCAGCGCGGCCACCAGCCTCGATGACCGGCTCCAACATGGACTGCCGCCCGCGCTGGCGAAAGCCTGGCGGTCCGTCCTCGACGAGCGCCCAGAGCGCAGGGGGGACGTGCTCGACTTAGCCGAGGAACTGCTACTAGCCGTCTATGCCGAGGCGGAAGAGCCGTCGTGAGCAAGATCCTCAAGGTCAATCGGGTGGAGGTCCCACGGTGGGGCCGCGCCTCGGGCTTCAAGCTCGACCTGCCCGAGACGGGCTTCGTGGTCTTGCACGGACCCAACGAGTCCGGCAAGACCAGCGTGGCCACCGCTCTGGCCTGGCTGATCGCCGGCCCAGGCCGGAGCAGCCTGCTACATCGCTTCGGCAAGAACAAGGAAGTTCTTGGAGCGAGACTGACCGGGCTGCTCGGTTCAGACGATCTGCGCATCGAGGTCGAAGCCAAGGTGCCTGCTCGAAGTTCGCGCGCCATCGTCAGGGGAACTTTCAGTACCAGCGTCGGTGGGGTCCCCCTGAGCCGCGAGATCTTGACCGCCCGACTCGGCGGCGGCGACTTCGACGGTTACCGCCGTCTCTACTGCGTGGAAGCGCTGGAGGTAGCCAACGGCAGCAACCTCCAGGAGGACGTGTCGGTGAAGGCCGTCTTCGGCGGGGTCAATCCGTTCACGGAGGCGGAGAGCCTGAGTAAGAAGAGCCAGGAACTGCTCGGAGCGTTAAAGGGCGGTGCACGAGCCGGTTCGGCACGGCAGTTGCAGACAAGCATCGAAGCTCTGGACAGAGAAATGAGCAGTCTGTCAAGCTCCAAATACGATTGGGGCCGCATCGAGACGGAACTGGACGCTGCAAACAGGCAGCGGAAGCGGCTGGAGTCGGAACTCCAGGAACGGGAAGGGGAACTGAGATCGGTGCAGTCGGCGCTCCAGGCTGTCGCCGACGGGATCGCCGCAGAGCGGGACCGCGCCTCCTCGGATCTCGTCGACACACCGGAACCCTCCGACGCCGACCGGCGCCTCCACGAGCAGTTGACGACCGCTCGTGCCAGGATCGGCGAGCTCCGAGCGGCCGAGAACGATGAGGAATCGACCCGACGGGCCTACGAGTCGGACTTCGACGCGGTGGACGACAGTTGGCGCCAGATGGTCGAGGCCGTAGCGCTCGGAGAGCCGGGGATCGACACGGCCCACGACGCTGAGACCAACTATCGAGTGGCTCGAGAGAACGCTGCAGCCGCCACAATCGAGCGCGAGAGCGCCTGTGAACGCCACCGGCAGTGCACCGACGAGTCCGAAGGTCTGCTGACTCGGTGGACCCAGCAGTATCCGGCGGGTCCGAGTCCCGAGGATCTGGTACAAGCAAACCAAGCCCGGACCATCGAGGCCGACGCTGGACGCCTACCAACTGGAGCGGCTAAGAGCCGTCCGCCCGGACGCGTTCTCGGACTCACCGGGATCCTCCTGGGAACTGCTTGCGGTGTCACAGCCGCCGTGTTGGCGGTTGCCCGGGAGGACTGGGCGCTCGCGTTGGTCGCAGGCGTGGCCGCGGCGGCGCTCGTAGTCGTCTCCTATCGTGCCGTGCGGTCATCTCGACGCCCGGTAGATCCAGACCAACTGCGCATGGCTGAACGCATTCAGGACGCTCGCGCCGAGCAGGACGACGCCAAGACAAAGCTGAGCGAAGCCGAGACGGAGCTGGACAAGCAGCAACGTCGCGCCGACAGAGCTCTACAGGAGTACCAGCGGAGTTTGGTTGCTGTCGGCGTACAGGAGGGACTGATCGAGCAGTACAGCCCGAATGTCGTACGCCATCTGAAGGCGGTTCGCAGTGCCCAGCTCGCGAACGCGAAGTGGAAGAGGACGCACGAGACGTCGACCGCTCGTCTCGACGATGTGCGCATCCTGTTGCTGGGCTCTTCGGACGCCCCCGAGGCCGCGGCAACGTCGGCCGTAGTGACGATGGACCAGGCTGACGCGACGGCCGCCGTCAGTGGGCAGCGCGACGAGCGATCAGGAGATCGGGGCGCGTCGGTGCATCTGCCGGATATCCAAAACGCGGCCGGAGCACAGGCGCTGCTGGAGGCGGCCTGTGCCCGCGTGGACCTACACTCTGCCGCAGCTAGAGCGGCCCAAGAGGCGGACGACGCCCTGAAGCGGGCTGTGAAGTACGACGACGCCGCGCTCACCTATGTCGAAGAGGGCGAGCCCGGCGACCTGTCGACTGAGGAGTCGCGAGTCGAGGCCGTCCGTGGCGATATGGAGGACGAACTGGAGGGGATCGAGTCTCGGATCACTGACCTGGAAGTAGAGAAGCGAGAACTCGAGTCTGCTGAGAACCGATCTGTGGAGTTGACGCTGGAGCGCGGCGCCCTATATGCGCAGGTCGAGAAACTCCTCGTGCGCGGGCTGGCCCACCATCTCGCTGCGACACTGCTGCACGACGCGGCCGAGCGGCACCGCACCGAGCAGCAGCCCGGGCTCCTAAGACGCACGCAGGAATTGGCTTGCGAGGTGGCCGACTGGACCAACGTCGCAGTGAACCCGCACGCCCCGACCACCCGTAGGTCAACGGGGACCGGCAACATGCTGGTAGACGGGCCACGGGGCGAGTATTCGGATCAGCGACTGTCGTTAGGTGCTCAGACTCTGCTGTACCTGGCACTGCGGCTAGCGACGGTGGAGGAACAGGCTGAGGCGCGTGGGGTGCGCCTGCCGCTAATTCTCGACGATGTGCTGGTAGGACTCGATGACGAGCGCGCCGAGCGCTGTCTGGAGGTTCTTGCCGAGTTCTCTGAGCGTCACCAGATGATCCTGCTGACCTGCCACGAGAGCACCATGCAGCGGGCCAAGGCCGCTGGCGCCGCCGTTCTACCAATTCCGGCCGTATAGCAGGAGCAATCCCATTACACGCCAATCGGCGACCACCGGCAGGCATGGGCGAGAAAGATGGCCAAGCGTCTTCTTGACACGGGAACGCATATGACCAGTTGATCTGCTGGCATCATGGAGCCTGTTCACGCAACCGCAAAGAGCGGGTCAGTCGCATACGAGGTTGAAGGGGCTTGGGCGTGCTCGCCGACAGTCACCATCGGCGGTTGGTGGCGATCGGATGCGCCACCGCGGCGTGGACCGCGCGTCAGTGGCGGGTCAGGTGACGGCGATCACTGAAATTCCCCAGTTCTGATCACTGAAATTCCCCACCTGGGGGCATCCACCCGAGGTGGGTGGGGCTCCTCTGTGCTGGACGTTCGCCAGAGCGTCAGCGACCAGAGGAGCCCCGGCTCAGATGA
>JAJEJB010000058.1 GCA_022828135.1 Acidimicrobiia bacterium
CGGGCGACCTCAGAGATCGGTCTGCGAGTCTCCCGGACGATCCGCACAGCGCCGGCCTTGAACTCCGGGTCGTACTTGCGTCGTGGATGTGACATAGCGCCTCCTCATAGACGATGTCTCCACGATTCGGGGGGATGCCCATTCTGAATCCGTGGGCGGTGGCGTCGATGTTGTGGTCTTTGAGCAGTTTGTTGTAGGTGGCGTCTGATACAGCGCGTCCGGTGGTGGTGCTGGCGAACACGAGGCCTCGGTCGTCATTGTTGGTGAGGTTGCGGGCTTCGGTGAGCACTTGTTGGGCTCGGCTGCTGAGCGGCACCCGGTGCGCGGCGCCGGTTTGGTTCTTTCGGCCGGGATGTGCCACACGTGGGTGTCGGTGTCGAACTCGGACCAGTCAGCGAAGCGGACTTCGCCGGGCCGGGTCGCGGTCAACGCGATCAACTCCAGCCCGAGCCGGCACGCCACAGTGGCGTCGGAGTTGCTGATCCGCGCCAGCGCGTCGGCGACTTGGCTGTGGTGAAGGGCGCGGCGGTGCTCGACTTTGTGGCGCAGCTTGGGCATCGATGCTTTGGCGGCCGCGGTAGGGTCGCTAGAGCGCAGGCCCCGTCCCATCGCCCACTGCATCGTGGTCGAGATCCGCCGCGCCGTGCGGCGAGCCAGCTCGGGGCGGTCCCACACCCGGTCCAGCACACCCACGACATCGGCAGCGGCGACATCGGCCACCGGCATCGAGCCGATAGTGGGATCGATGTGCTTTTTCAGTAGCGCCCACCACTGCCGTTCGGTGTTGCTGGTGGCCTTCCAGTTGGGGCGGTGCAACAAGATCACCTCGCGCATCGCATCCGCAAACGTGACCGCGTGGCGTCGGCGCGGGTCGCGGCCCTCCTCTACGGCTTGGCGGTTCGACAACGCCCGCTCGCGAGCCAGCGCCAAAGACACCGCCGGATACGAGCCCAAACCGAGGCTGACCGTCCGGCCACCGATGCGCAGCCGCTGGGCCCAGGTCTTTGACCATCGGCCGTTCGCGGTGGGTTTAACCAGTAGGCTCAGCCCGTGGCCACCTCTGCCGTCGCCGTAGCGTCCGGGCCCGTTGATCGTGCGCACGAACGCCGCGGTCAGCACCTTCGGTCTAGGCGGACTCGAACTCACGGCTATCCCTCAAGTTACCACTTCACATCTGACAACCGACGCTACACCCTGTCTCGACGTGACACAACCACACACCCCGAATATGACTTTGAACAGCGCGTTTGACGTGCGATTATGGCGGTTGACGACACCCGGTGGCGCAGCATGACACCAACAGGGTTCGATGCTCTCTCCGGCACCGAACCCCGTGTGGATGCCGCGAGAACACGACATATGGCGAACCCGCGCGTCGGTCAGGTTTGGTGTAGCGGTCAGCCGTCGGGGCGCGGTTCGACTAGGGGCGCCGTGCCGAAGACCGTGAGAGCGCCGAAGAACTCCGTCACGATGTCGCGGTCTCCCGAGATCTCAGCGTCCCGCAGCGCGGCCGCGTCGGACAGCGCGGCGGCGAAGGTGGCTCTGTCGATCCGGACCGACGCGACCGCCCCGTCGTCGACCGCAGCGGCTCGATGATGGATCACCGACCGCCCGACACCCAGGAGGTGATCCTCGTCGAGGTCGGTGAAGTGGAAGTTGAACGCCAACGGGCCCATCGTGAACCGTGACGGGTCGAACCGCACCCCTACGAGGTCGAAGAGGTGCTCGGCCTCCATCGCCTGCGCCATCGACTCGATGGGCACCCAGCCCAGCCGAGACGGGCCGTCGCGGAGTTCCATCGCCCCCATCAGGTATGCATTGCGCCAGGTGGCCGACTCGGACTGGTAGCCGAGCTGCTCGAGCGCATCCGCCTGGAGCTCGCGGGCGGCCCGGTTGGCGGGATCGGCGAACACGACGTGGTTCACAACCTGGACCACCCACCGGTAGTCACCGCGCTCGAAGCTGGACCGGGCCTTCGCCAGCACCGCGTCGGCGCCGCCCATGAACTCGACGTAGTTGGCGCCGGCCTGCACCGGGGGCAGCGGGTCGAGGTTGGCCGGATTGCTGTCGTACCAGCCGAGGTACCGGTTGAACACGGCCCGGCAGTTGTGCGGGACCGCGCCGTAGTAGCCGCGAACGTGGGACTGGTCGAACTCGTCGGGCAGGTGGAGCTCGGCGGCGATCTCGTCGGGGCCGTACCCCTGATTCGCCAGCCGCATGGTCTGGTCGTGCATCCAGCGGTACACGTCCCGCTGCATGGCCAGGAACCCGCGCACGTCGTCGGTGCCGAAGCGGGGCCAGTGGTGGCTGGCGAACATCACGTCGGTGTCATCGGCCCACAGGTCGATGGCCTCCTGGATGTACTTGCTCCACGCCAGGGAGTCGCGGGTCTTCGCTCCCCGGATGGGGTGGAGGTTGTGCAGGGTGTGCGTGCAGTTCTCGGCCATGCACAGCGCCCGCCGGTCCGGGAAGTGGAAGTTCATCTCCGCGGGCGCCTCGGCATCCGGGGTGTTCTGGAAGACGACCCGGATGCCGCTGAGGGTCATCTCCTGGCCCGTCTCGGCAACTGTGTGGGTGGGCGCGACCCGCCCCCACGGCGCCAGGCCCAATGCCGACCCCAGACCGCAGTCGACGTGCCCGAGGGGGCCGGGCGGCAGGAGGGTGCCGAACTGGTACGCCGCCCTGCGCACCATGATGTGGCCCGCGACCACGAGCTCGCCCACGACCTCCTCGAGGAATCCGACCGGCGCCACGATGCGCACGTCGCCCCGATCGACCGCGTCCCGGTCGGTCACCCCGAGAATGCCGCCGAAGTGGTCGACGTGGGAGTGGGTGTAGATCACCGAGGTCACCGGCCGCTCGCCCAGCGTGCGGTTGGCGAGGTCGAGCGCAGCCGCCGCGGTGGGCCCGTTGGTCAGCGGGTCGATCACCATCCAGCCGCCGTCGTCCCCGGCGAGGAACGTGATGTTGGAGATGTCGTAGCCGCGCACCTGCCAGATGCCGTCGGCGACCTCGAACAGGCCATGGTTGACGTTCAGGCGGGCCTGCCGCCAGAGTCCCGGGTGCACCGAGTCCGGCGCGGTCTCGGACTGGCCGACGAACTCACGGCGGGCCACGTCGAACACGACGTGGCCGCCGACGGTGATGCGGCCGCTGTCCAGCTGAGCGACCCGTCCCCTGGTCGCCCGGTCGTGGTCGCCCGGATCGTCGAATGACAGCACCACTGATTGGTTCGCGGCGACGGTGAGGTCCGTGGGGGGCTTCGCTTGGCGATACGGCTTGTTGAGTGCCATGGTGTTGTAGAGCCCTACTCGTAGGGCAGGCCGACGTACTGCTCGGCGAAGGCCCGCTGGGCGTGTTCGGAGGCTGCCAGATGCGACAGCTCCTGTTCCTGGGCCCGCTGGTCGAACGGCGTCTGGTGGGGGAACCGGTGCAGCAGGGTGGTCAGCCACCAGCTGAAGCGGGCCGCGCCCCACACGCGCCTCAGCGCCATCTCGGAGTAGCCGTCCAGGTAGCCGTCGTCGCCGGCGTAGTGGGCGATGAAGGCCCGTGAGAGGTAGCGGACGTCGGAGACGGCCAGGTTGAGTCCCTTGGCTCCGGTCGGGGGCACGATGTGGGCGGCGTCGCCGGCCAGGAACAGGCTGCCCCAGCGCATCGGCTCGCTCACGTAGCTGCGGATAGGGGCCAGCGACTTCTCGATCGAGGGGCCGGTGACGATCCGGTCGGACTGGCTGCGGGGCAGCCGGGCCAGCAGCTCACTCCAGAAGCGGTCGTCGGGCCAGTCGTCGACAGTGTCGGTCATGGGCGCCTGCACGTAGTAGCGGCTCAGCATCGGGGTGCGCATCGAGCACAGTGCGAAGCCGCGCTCGTGGTTGGCGTACAGCAGGATGGGCAGGGGAGGGGTCTCCGAGAGGATGCCGAGCCAGCCGAAGGGGTACTCCTTGTCGTACTCGGTGCGGGCTGAGGTGGGGATGCTCTCCCGACTCACGCCGTGGAAGCCGTCGCATCCGGCGATGAAGTCGCAGGTGACGCGCTCGGTGCCCGCGCCGGCATCGAAGGTGACCGACGGGCGGTCGGTGTCGATGTCATGGAGCCGCACGCCGTCGGCCTCGAAGATCATCTGTGCGCCCCTGGCGTCACCGGCGTCGTAGAGGTCCTCCTGGATCTTGGTCTGGCCGTAGGCCATCATCTGCTTGCCGAGGAGGCGGTTGGTGTCGATGCTGAGGACGTCCTGGCCGCGCCACGCGATGTTGATGCTGTCGTGCACGTGGCCCTCGGCATCCATCCGCGTGCCGAGGCCCGCGTCGCGCAGCGTCTCGACCGTGCCCCACTCCAGGACGCCGGCGCGGATCCGGTCGAGGACGTACTGCCTGCTCTGCCGTTCGAGCACCACGTTGTCGACCCCGCCGGCGTCGAGCAAGTGCGACAGGAGCATGCCGGCGGGTCCGCTGCCGACTATGGCAACAGAGGTGTCGGGCATCTGTTCGGCTCCGCAGGTTGGTGGATCGGCCGGTCGGCGAGGTGGGCGGCCATCCGGCCGCCTGCCAGACTTGCGACGAGAGTATTGACTATCGGACGCTAACCGGTCCAGATGGCGGGGCGCAGGCGGGTCGGCGCGGCGGTCGCGAGGGTCCGCGGCATCCGAGGGAGTGATGCGAGATGGTGAACGTGGCGATGGTCGGCGTGGGCTTCTTCGGGAACAAGCACCTGGACGGGTTGGTGTCGATACCCGACGCCGACGTGGTCGCCGTGGTGGACCCGGTGGAGGCCGCGGCCCGCAGGGCCGCCGACGCCCACGGCATCCAGCGGGTCGAGACCAGCCTCGACGCGGTGCTGGCCGACGACGGCGTCGACGCGGTGATCCTGGCGACACCCACGCCCGTGCACGCCGAGCAGGCCATCGCCTGCCTTGAGGCCGGCAAGCACGTCGAGGTCGAGATCCCGCTGTGCGACAGGCTGGAGGACGGGCGCGCCGTCGTCGAGGCTCAGCAGCGATCGGGCAAGGTGGCCGCGTGCGGGCACACCCGCCGGTTCAACCCGAGCCACCAGTGGGTGCACAACCACATCCGGGCCGGCGAGTTCTCGATCCAGCACATGGACGTTCAGACGCTGTTCTTCCGCCGCACCAACACCAACGCGCTGGGCGAGCCCCGCAGCTGGACCGACCACCTGCTGTGGCACCACGCCGCCCACACCGTCGACCTGTTCCAGTACCAGGCGGGCAGCCCGGTCGTCGCGGCCCAGGCCATGCAGGGGCCGATCCACCCCGAGCTGGGCATCGCCATGGACATGTCGATCCAGTTGCGCACCGAGGCGGGCCAGCTGTGCACGCTGGCGCTGTCGTTCAACAACGAGGGCCCCTTCGGGACGTTCTTCCGCTACATCGGCGACACCGGGACCTACATCGCCCGGTACGACGATCTCGTCACCGGCGACGACGAGCCCATCGACGTGTCCGGCGTGGATGTGTCGATGAACGGCATCGAACTCCAGGACCGCGACTTCATCGCGGCCATCGTCGATGGCCGCGAGCCGGTCGCCAGCGTGGCCTCGGTACTGCCCTGCTACGAGGTGCTCCACCAGATCGAACAGCAGCTCGCGGGCGGCTAGACCGCAGCCAGTACGAAGGTACTGGGTCGTATGTCATGGCGTGCCCGCTACCAATGGGCCTTCCGGCGGCGCCGCGACCGCGATTGACTTCGCCCGAGGGACCGGGCGGACTCGATCGCCGATCCACCGAGCGGGTGACGGTACTGGTCGCGGCCGGTGAACAACTCGAAGAACCGAGGAGATGAGATGCCAGTTCTTGTCGTAGGAACCCGCGACACGAAGGCTGCCGAACTCGACTATGTCGGGGGGCTCATCGCGGCCGCCGGCTGCGAGGTGGTCCAGGTCGATGTAGGCACGAGGAGCGACGGAGCGGGAGCGGACGTCACCCCGGCCGAGGTGGCCGGGTGGCACCCGACCGACGCGTCGGCTGTGAGATCGGACAACCGGGGCCAGGCAGTGGAGGCGATGTCGGCTGCGCTGGTCGGCTACATCAGCAGTCTCGACGCCGCCAGCGTGTCGGGAATCATCGGGCTGGGAGGATCCGGCGGCACAGCCCTGATCACGCCCGCCATGCGGGCCCTTCCAGTCGGAGTACCCAAGCTGATGGTGTCGACGGTCGCCTCCGGCAACGTCGCTCCCTACGTCGGCCCGACCGACATCACGATGATGTACTCCGTCACCGACGTTGCCGGCATCAACCGGATCTCACGGGTGGTGCTGGCCAACGCCGCCCATGCCATCGCCGGAATGGCCGGCAACGAACCGCCATCGCCGGCCGACGAGAAGCCCGCCGTCGGGCTGACGATGTTCGGTGTGACGACACCGCTCGTTACGGCCCTGGTGAGCGCGCTCGAAGCCGACTACGACCCGCTGGTATTCCACGCCACCGGGACCGGCGGCCAGTCGATGGAGAAGCTCGTGGACTCGGGCATGGTCGTGGGCGTGCTCGACATGACCACGACCGAGGTCGCCGATCACATCGTCGGCGGCGTCTTCTCGGCAGGCCCCGGCCGGCTGGACGCGATCATCCGCAGCGGCGTCCCGTACGTGGGCTCGGTCGGCGCGCTCGACATGGTCAACTTCGGTGCGCTCGACACCGTGCCCGCCGAGTTCGCCGACCGGCAGTTGTTCGTCCACAACAGCGACGTCACGCTCATGCGGACGACGCCTGCGGAGAACGCGCTCTTCGGGGAGTTCATCGCAGGGAAGCTCAACGCCATGCCGGGGCCCGCACACTTCCTGCTGCCGGAGGGCGGCGTCTCCGCGATCGACGGACCAGGCCAGCCCTTCGACGATCCGGAGGCGCTCCAGACGCTCCTCGCCACGATCGAGTCGGGGGTGTCTGCGCCCAACGTGACGATGGAGCGGCTCCCTCACAACATCAACGACGCCGAGTTCGCCGAAGCGGCGCTGGCCGCCTTCCGCGGGGTGGTGGAGGCTTCCCAGTGAGTCGACAGCAACTGCTCGAACGGTTCCGTTCCATGATCGAGAACCGCGAGCCCATCGTGGGTGGGGGAGCCGGCACCGGCCTCTCCGCCAAGTGGGAGGAGGCGGGCGGCATCGACCTGATCGTGATCTACAACTCCGGTCGGTACCGGATGGCGGGCCGAGGTTCGCTGGCCGGCCTGCTCGCCTACGGCAACGCCAACGAGATCGTCGTCGACATGGCCCGCGAGATCCTGCCGGTCGTCAAGTCCACGCCGGTACTGGCCGGCGTCAACGGCACCGACCCCTTCTACCTGCCGGGACCCTTCATGGAGCATCTCAAGGAGCTCGGGTTCGCCGGTGTCCAGAACTTCCCGACGGTGGGGCTCATCGACGGCGTGTTCCGGCAGAACCTCGAAGAGACGGGCATGGGCTACGACCTCGAGGTCGAGATGATCGCCAGGGCCCACCAGGCGGACCTGCTGACCACTCCCTACGTGTTCTCGTCGGCCGACGCCGTCGCCATGACCGAGGCGGGCGCCGACATGATCGTGTGCCACATGGGCCTGACGACCGGAGGCAGCATCGGAGCGGAGACCGCGAAGTCTCTCGACGACTGCATCGACCTCATCGACGATTGGTCCGCGGCCGCGCGTGCGGTGCGCGACGACGTGATCGTGCTGTGTCACGGCGGTCCGATCGCCATGCCCGACGACGCCGCTTACGTGCTGCGCAATGCGACGCGCGTCGACGGCTTCTACGGCGCATCGAGCATGGAACGACTCCCGACCGAGCAGGCCCTCAAGTCCCAGACCGAGGCATTCAAGGCCGTGACCTTCTGACCAGCGCCCCCATCGGACGATCGGCGCCAAGACACCCGCAACCAGACCCCACCACGAGGAGCAAACGACATGTGTTTCATCTGCCAGGAAGACGTCGAGTGGGAGCACCTCGACTGGGGCGACCTCGGTTGGGTCGTCCGGCCCGCCAACGCGCCCGAAGCAACCGCCTTGACCGTCCTCGACGTAGTCCTTCAGCCGGGCAAGGGCCATGCCTTCCACACCCATCCCAACCAGCAGGAGGCGATCTACGTCATTGAGGGCCAGGTCCAGCAATGGCTCAGGGACGAGCCGAAGAACCTCGGCCCGAACGAGGCCGTCTTCATTCCGATGAACACCGTCCACGCGACGTTCGTCGACCCCGGCGCCGAGAGTCCAGCCCGCCTGGTCGTCGTGCTCGGTCCGAGCCACACCGAAGCCGGCTACGAGGCCGTCGACGTCTCCACCGAGGAACCGTGGGCGAGCCTCACCACGGTCGTGAGCTGAGGCGGCCTCCGTCCACCTGACCTCGACGATCGTCTAGACACCGGGTCGCGGGGCCATCTGAGGCACTAGGACGCCCCCCTACACTGGGCGGCATGTCGCGCGACCGGATCGAGCGTCGCCTGCGGGGGGTTGGACAGCAGTTGAACGCGCTGCGGGCTGACCTGCGCGTCTGCGAGGAGCAGCTGGTCCAGGTCAGCGAGGAGGCCGACGAGTGCCGCCTGCGGGCCCTGGTGTCGGAGACGCCCCTGGCCGAACGCGAGTACCGCGAGGCGCAGCGCCACGCCGACCGGCTGCAGCGGCACCGGGACGAGATCGCGGCCCGCGTCGCCCGCCTCGAAGCCGACCAGGACGCTTTGCTGGATCGGTTCACCGCCACGTGACCGCCGCCGGCGCCGTTCGTCTAGTGGTGGCCGAGGATGAGGCCATCATCCGGCTCGACCTGGTGGAGACTCTGCGCGAGCAGGGGTTCGATGTCGTGGCCGACACGGGCAGGGGCGATGAGGCGGTCCGACTCGTAGCGGAGCTCCGTCCCGACGTCGCCATCCTCGACATCAAGATGCCCGGCCTCGACGGCATCGAGGCCGCCCAGCAGATCGCTCCGCAGCGGGGTACCGCAGTGGTGATACTCACCGCGTTCAGCCAGCGTGAGCTGGTGGAGCAGGCCCGCGAGGCCGGGGCCATGACCTACCTGATCAAGCCCTACCGGCGCGACGCGCTGGTGCCCACCGTGGAGCTGGCCCTGGCTCGCTACCGGGAGATGGAGGCGCTGGAGGGCCAGATAGGCGATCTCGAGAACCGCCTGGAAGTGCGCAAGATCGTGGACCGGGCCAAGGGACGGCTCCTCGACGATCATCGGATGAGCGAGCAGGACGCCTACGCGTTCCTCCAGCGCACAGCCATGTCGCAGCGCCGCACCATGCGGGACGTGGCCGGCGACGTGCTAGAGGGCCGGATCACCCCCTGACCCTCCGGCAGACACGCGGTCTCCCACTCTTGTTCGCTGCGCTCACGGGCCGCTCGGGCCACGGCCTCGCTCAACACCACATTGAGCTGCGCCGCCACTCGTGCCAATCCGCTCGGCCTCTGGGTGCCGTAGATTTCTGGTCATGGCCAAGGTGATGCTGATCGACGGCAACTCGCTGGCCTACCGCGCCTTCTTCGCCCTCCCCACCGACATGGCCACCGCCTCGGGGCAGATAACCAACGCTGTGTTCGGATTCACGTCGATGCTCATCAACCTGTGGCGCGACCACGAGCCCGACCAGATCATCGTCGCCTTCGACCGGCCCGAGCCCACTTTCCGGCACGCCAAGGTCTCCAGCTACAAGGGCACCCGAGATGCCGCGCCCGACATCCTGCGCCAGCAGATGGGCCTGGTGCGCGAGGTGCTCGACGCCTTGGCCCTGCCCATGGTGGACGCGGCCGGCTTCGAAGCGGACGACGTGATCGCCACCCTGGCCACCGCGGGCCGCGACCAGGGCGACGACGTGATCGTCGTGACCGGCGATCGCGACACCTACCAGCTGGTGGAGGATCCGCAGGTCAAAGTGCTCTACAACATGCGGGGGGTGTCGGACTACAAGCTGTATGACGAGGCCGGCATCCTTGAGCGCACCGGCGTCCGTCCCGCCGACTACGTGGAGTACGCGGCCCTGAGGGGCGACACCAGCGACAACCTGCCCGGAGTGCCCGGTGTGGGGGCAAAGACCGCGGCGAAGCTTGTCAACGAGAGGGGAGGCCTCGCCGGGATCTTCGCCTCGCTGGACGAGCTGACCCCCAAGCTGCGGGAGAACCTGGCCGCCGCGGAGGAGCAGGTGCGCACCAACGCAGAGATGATGCTGCTGGTGCGCGAGGTGCCCCTCGATGCCGGGCTCGACGAGTTGGCCATGGGACAGATCGACTCGGAGGCGGTGCGCAAGCTGTTCGACTTCCTGGAGTTCCGATCGCTGCATGTCCGCCTGGCCGACGTGCTCGGCGACGCACTGGGCGCCGACGCGTCGGATGACGCAGAGCTTGCGGCCAGGACCCTTGAGCCCGTGGTGTCGGTGCTGGCCACCACCGCGCAGGCGGCCGAGGCGCTACGAGCCGCGGCCACCCCCGCGGCCGCCGGGACCCGGCTGGCGCTGGCCACCCCGGCCGGAGGCCTGGCCACCGGACTGGCCTGGTCGGTCGACCCGGACGCGGGCCGGGTGGCCTTCGTTCCCGGCGAGCTGCTGGACGACCCCGAGGTCTCCGAGGCCCTGGCCGGGCTCGTCGGGAACGGCTCCGGCGAGCGGCGCCGGCCGCTGGCCGCGCACGACGGCAAGGCCCTCATGCGTCCGCTGCTCGACCGCGGCGTGGAGATGCGCGACCCGCTGATCGACACCATGCTGGCCGCCTACCTGCTCGACCCCGCCGACGCCCGCTACGACCTGAGCGACGTGGCCGGCCGCTACGCGGGCCTCGACCCGCCCGCGCACGCCCCTCCAGAGGGGCGCTTGGACCTCGACGGGGACGCGGCCGAGCCCGCCGAGCAGGCCGGATGGGCCGTCCTGGCCATCGATCGCCTGGTCGCACCCCTGCGCGAGGCTCTGGCGGCGCAGGGCTTGGACAGCCTCAACGACGAGGTCGAGGTGCCGCTGGTGCGGGTCCTGGCCCGGATGGAGCACATCGGGATAGGCGTGAACCGCTCGGTGCTGGAGACCATCCGCGACGAGCTCGACACCGAGGCCGAGGATCTGCGCCGCGAGGTGTTGGCCGACGCCGGGCGCGATATCAACGTCAACTCGCCCAAGCAGCTCGCCGAGGTGCTCTTCGACGACCTCGGGCTCACGCCCACCAAGCGGACCAAGACCGGGTTCTCGACCGACGCGCAGTCGCTGGAGAAGCTGCGGGGCGAGCACCCCATCGTCGACCACCTGCTCGGCTACCGCGAGGTTGAGAAGCTGCGCTCCACCTACGGGGTCGGGCTGCTGGCCGAGGTCGGGGCGGACGAGCGCATCCGGGCCACCTTCAACCAGACTGTGGCCCGCACCGGCCGCCTCAGTTCCGATGCGCCCAACCTCCACAACATCCCGGTGCGCTCCGAGCGGGGGCGGGTGTTCCGCACCGCCTTCGTGGCGCCGCCGGGCCACAAGCTGCTGGTCGCCGACTACGACCAGATCGAGCTGCGCTGCATCGCCCATCTGGCTGAGGATCCGGGCCTGATCGCGGCCTTCGAGGCGGGCGACGACATCCACACCGCCACCGCGGCCCGGGTGTTCGACATCGCTGTGTCGGAGGTGGGAGTGGAGGAGAGGGCCACCGCCAAGATGGTGTCCTACGGGCTGGCCTACGGGATGGAGGCCTACGGCCTGGCCCAGCGCCTGAACATCCCGACCGGCGAGGCGGCCGAGATCCTCGACGCATACTTCGAGGCCTTCCCCGCGGTGCGCCAGTACATGGACCAGACAGTGGCCGAGGCTCGCAGCAAGGGCTACACCGAGACCCTGTTCGGGCGGCGCCGGCAGATCCCCGAGCTGGCCAGTCCCAACGTGCGGCTGCGCCAGGCCGGGGAGCGCCAAGCCATGAACGCCGGGATCCAGGGACTGGCCGCCGACATCTTCAAGGTGGCCCTGGTCCGCCTCGACCGGGCCCTCGAGGACGGCGAACTGGCGTCGCGGATCGTGCTGCAGGTCCACGACGAGATCATCCTGGAATCGCCCGACGCCGAGATCGCCCCGGCATCGGAGCTGACCCGGGACGTGATGCGGGGCGCTTTCGAGCTGCGGGTGCCTCTGGAGGTAGACCTCCAGGTCGCTGCCACCTGGGCGGGAGCCAAGGGCTGAGTAGACGGACCGCTCGGTTCTGCCCTGTGATTGTTGCCAATTGCGGCCCGGAGCCTGCATGATTCGGGGGACATGATCATTGACTGCCACGGCCACTACACAACAGCACCCCCGGAACTCGGCGACTATCGAGACGCACAGAAGGCGGCGCTCGCCGACGACCCGCTGCACATCGGCGAGAAGGGCCGACTCGACATCTCCGACGACCAGTTGCGGGAGAGCATCGAGGGCAACCAGCTCCGCCTCCAGCGCGAGCGCGGCATCGACCTGACGCTCTTCTCGCCGAGAGCGTCGTGGATGGGTCATCACATCGGCAACGAACACACCAGCCGGTTCTGGTCCGAGCACTGCAACGATCTGATCCGCCGCATCTGTGACCTGTACCCGTCGAACTTCGCTCCGGTCTGTCAACTGCCCCAGTCGCCCGGAGTCGGCGTCGAGTCCTCAGTGGTCGAACTCCGCCGTTGTGTCGAGGAGATGGGCTTCATCGGGTGCAACCTCAACCCTGATCCATCCGGCGGCAACTGGAGCGGCCCGCCGCTCTTCGACCCTTGCTGGCGGCCGCTGTTCGAGGCGATGTGCGAACTGGATGTGCCGGCCATGATGCATGTCAGCGCCACCTGCAACCCCAACTTCCACTTGACCAGCTCGCACTACCTCGGCGCCGACACCACCGCATTCGTGCAAGCCATGACCTCGGGGTTGTTTGCCGACTTCCCGACGATGCGCTGGATCATCCCGCACGGCGGGGGAGCGGTTCCCTATCACTGGGGGCGGTTGAAGGGAATGGCCGAGAGCAACGAGACATGGGCCCGACTCGATCATTTGATGGACAATGTCTTCTTCGACACCTGCGTCTACCACCAGCCCGGAATCGACCTGCTCGTGGACGTCGTGCCGACCGGCAACATCCTCTTCGGCTCGGAGATGCTGGGTGCTGTCAATGCGCTCGACCCCGAGACAGGCGAGGGCTATGACGACACGAAGCTGTACATCGATCGTGCCGATCTGACCAGCGAGCAACGCTCCACGATCTTCGAAGGCAACGCTCGGCGCGTCTTCCCGCGACTCCGGACCGCGGGAGACTCCACATGAGCCGGCACATCATCAAACGCACCATCGAGCGCGCCGACTCCACCCTGGTCGACGCCCTCGGTGAGGCAGGTGCTGCGACCGTGCACGAAGCGATCGGACGCGTGGGCTACGTCGGCCCGCACCTGCGGCCGATCCAGCAAGACGTCAGGATCGCCGGATCGGCGGTGACCGTGCTGAGTCACCCCGGCGACAACATCATGATCCACGCCGCGGTCGAGATGTGCGAGGAGGGCGACATCCTCGTCGTGACCAACACCGCGCCGTCGACGCACGGAATGTTCGGCGATCTCCTGGCCACCTCGCTGATGGCCCGAGGTGTCCGGGGCCTGGTGCTGGACGCAGGCGTGCGCGACACGACGGATCTCCGTTCGATGGAATTCCCCGTTTGGTCGCAGCATGTGTCCTGCCAGGGGACCGAGAAGAACACTCCCGGCTCGGTCAACGTGCCAGTCGTGTTGGGGGGCGTCACGGTGCAGCCCGGCGACGTGATCTGCGCTGATGACGACGGTGTCGTCGTCGTGCCGAGGCTCGACGCCGGCTGGGCGGTCCAGCAATCACAGGCCCGCCTGGCGAAAGAGGCGAACATGCGTGGCATTCTCGAATCGGGCGAACTCGGTGTCGATGTCTACGGTCTGCGTCAGAGGCTGATCGACATGGGCGTCGAGTACGTCGACTGAGCAGTCGACGACCCCGGCTCGCAGCGCATCGGGACTCAGCCGAAGTCGTACAGGGCTTCTGGGTTCGTCACCAGCACCTGACGTCGCGTGGCTTCGTCGGGTATGAGATCGACCAGGAGGTCGACGAGGTCACCGTCGTCGGGCATGTGGCGAACGTTCGGATGGGGCCAGTCGGTTCCCCAGAGGACACGGTCGGGTGCCGCTGCCACCAGCGCACGGGCGTAGGGCACGACATCGTCGTAGGGCGGTGCTCCCTCGGCGGTGAGACGTTCGGCACCGGAGATCTTGACCCAGGCGCGCTCATCTCTCATCAGCTCGAGGAGCGTCTGGAACGGGGCCTGCTCCACCCCGTCGGCGGTCGGGACGCGGGCCATGTGATCAATGACGTACGGACACGGCATCTGATCGAGCAGTTCGGAGTAGCCGGGCAGGTCTCTGGCGTCGAAGTGCAGCACGATGTGCCAGCCGAAGGGCTGGACTCGGTCGACCAACCGCCAGAACACGTCGAGATCGGGAGCACCGCCGAGGTGCTTCACGAAGTTGAACCTCGTCCCCCGCACGCCGGCCTCGTGCAGCTCAGAGACGTCGGCCTCGCTGAACGACTCGTCGATCATCGCTACCCCGGCGTAGCGGCCCTCGCCTCGCTGAATGGCGTCGAGCATCGCTGCGTTGTCGGTGCCGTGACACGATGCTTGGACGAATACTGCCCGAGACAGCCCGAGGCGTTCCTGGAGCACCATGAAATCGGCGATCCCCGCATCGGGCGGTGTGTAGGAACGATCGGGCGAGAACGGGAACGTCTCCGCTGGACCGAACACGTGGCAGTGCGCGTCGGTCGCGTTCGGCGGCGGTGTCCACCGGGTCGGGGCATGGGGGTTGGGATGTGGCGCGGGAATGACGACCTCAGGCGTTCTCGAGCACGATGACGCCGTTGCTCGTGTTCGATGTTGGCACGTGGTGGCCGCGGTGCACCTCGCGGACCTGCTCGTCGAGTGCTCCGCGCATGATCATCCACATGACGAGCTCGATGCCCTCCGACCCTGCCTCGCGCAGGTAGTCGGTGTGCGGAACGGCCGCCTGTCCGGCTGGATCGGTGACTATGCGGTCGAGGAACGCCAGATCGAAGTCTGCATTCACGAGACCGGCGCGTTCCCCCTGCAACTGGTGCGACATGCCGCCCGTCCCGAGGATCAGGACGCGCTCGTCACCGGGGAACTCATCGACGGCGCGGCGAATCGCCTTGCCCAGCTGATAGCAGCGGTCGCCGGTCGGTGCCGGGTACTGGATGACGTTCACGCACAGTGGCACAACCTTGCACGGCCATTCCTCGGGCTGGTCGAACATCACCGAGAGGGGCACGGTGAGGCCGTGGTCGACGGCCATCTCGTTGACGATGGTCATGTCGAACTCGTCGAGGATGAGCGACTCGGCAAGATGCCATGCCAGCCGAGGATGTCCGGCGACCTCGGGCACCTGCCTGGGCCCGTAACCCTCGTCAGCGGGCGGAAAGGTCGCTGCGACGCCGATGGCGAAAGTCGGGATGACGGCGAGCGAGAAAGCGGATGCGTGGTCGTTGTAGGCGATGATGCACACATCGGGCTTCGCGGCGCGAACCCAAGCACGAACCGGGGCGATCTTCTCGAAGTACGGAACCCAGTACGGCTCGTTCTGCTTGTTGTGGTCGATTGCGGCACCAACCGCCGGGACATGAGAGGTGCCGATGCCTCCGATGATCTGGGCCATGTCAGTGCTGCTCCTCGGCCGGGGTGGCGCCTAGGTCGGCAGTGGTCCGGTTGCCCTCGATCGGGCGGCCGCCGTCGATCATCATCTGTTGGAACTCCGCAGCCTCGATGCCGGACATCGATGCGCCGACCTGCTGCATGCTGAGTCCGTCGAAGATGGCCAACTTGAACGTGTAGTAGATGTTGCCGCCGAGCCTAAGCAGGCCGAGCCAGTCGCGCTGCAAGACGGCATCACGCTGATCGTCGGTGAGTGCGTAGGCGTCGAGGTAGCCGGACTCGTCGGCGCGGAACGCGTCCCGGTTCGCCTCCTGATTGAGCGACATGCAGAACATGTTCAGCGCGTAGCCGCGACGGGAGTGGTCGCCGTCCATGACGTAGGTACCGGGAATGTCGTCGTAGTCGCGTGGTGCTCGGTCGGGAGTGGCGCGTGGATACTTCGTAGTCATGGTTCGGCTCCGGTCAAGACTCGATCGTCACGAGCACGGTGTAGCGGATTATTGACAATCGGGCAACGATCTCGTAGCGCACGCGGGACTCGTTGAGTTCCGGGGCCGGTAGCCTCACCGGGTCCCTTGACCCCTACCGACCAGCCCGGAAAGACACCGTGACCGACACCGCCACCGCCGTCCTCGATCCCCCTGCGCCCAGCGAGATGGGCACGTTCGCAGAGGACGGCTCGTACATCCCACGCCAGATCGTCGAGGACGACCTCGGCGACATCAGCCTCGACGACGCCTACGCCTCCACCATGGTGGTCGTCGAGGACGGCCAGATCGTGGAGGGCACGGTCGTCCGGATCGACAAGGAAGAGGTCCTGCTCGACATCGGCTACAAGTCCGAGGGCGTCATACCGGCCCGCGAGCTGAGCATCCGCCACGACGTCGACCCCGGCGACGTCGTCGCGTTGGGCGAGGTGATCGAGGCCCTGGTCATCACCCGGGAGGACAAGGAGGGCCGCCTTATCCTGTCCAAGAAGCGGGCCCAGTACGAGCGGGCCTGGGGCCGCATCGAGGAGCAACGAGAGGCCAACGAAGCGGTCAAGGGCATGGTCATCGAGGTCGTCAAGGGCGGGCTGATCGTCGACATCGGCCTGCGAGGCTTCCTGCCCGCGTCGCTGGTGGAGCTGCGCCGGGTGCGCGACCTCCAGCCCTATGTGGGCCGCGAGCTCGACGCCAAGATCATCGAGCTCGACAAGAACCGCAACAACGTGGTGCTGAGCCGGCGGGCCTGGCTGGAGGAGACCCAGCGCGAGCAGCGCGAGGCGTTCCTCGACAACCTCAGGCCGGGCGAGATCCGCAGCGGCGTGGTGTCGTCGGTGGTGAACTTCGGCGCGTTCGTGGACCTCGGCGGGATGGACGGCCTGGTCCATGTGTCGGAGCTGTCCTGGAAGCACGTCGACCACCCCAGCGCGGTGGTGTCGGCCGGCGACCGCATCGACGTGCAGGTACTCGAGGTCGACCTGGACCGGGAGCGCATCAGCCTGTCGCTCAAGGCCACCCAGCAGGACCCGTGGCAGGAGTTCGCGGCCAGCCACCGGGTGGGGGAGCTGGTGTACGGGCGCATCACCAAGCTGGTGCCGTTCGGGTCGTTCGTGCAGGTGGGCGACGGCATCGAGGGCCTGGTGCACATCTCGGAGATGTCCGCGCACCATGTGGAGCTGCCCGAGCAGGTCGTGACCCCCGGCGAGGAGCTGTGGGTGAAGATCATCGACCTCGACCTTCAGCGCCGCCGCATAAGCCTGTCGATCAAGCAGGCCGCCGAGGGCGGGGTGGTCGCGGCCGAGTACCAGGAGCACTTCGGCGACCACGCCTACGACGAGGAGGGCAACTACATCGGCGGCGGAGGGTCCGAAGGCCAGCAGGCCTGGGAGGACTACTACTCCGAGGGCAGCGACGAGTACAGCGACGCCGACGACGCCGGCGACGAGGCTGCGACCGGTGACGGGGGCGGGAGTGCCGACGCCGAAGCCGCGGCCGACGAGGCAGTCGATGTCGAGGCCTCCGCCAACGAGGCCGTTGACGCCGAAGCCGCGGCCGACGAGACCTGAGCGCTGCCTGAGATCGCACTGACAGGGGGGATCGGCGCCGGCAAGTCGACGGTGGGCGCCGGACTGGTCGAGCGGGGCGCGATCCTCATCGACGCCGACCAGATAGTCAGGGACCTCCAGCAGCCGGGCCAGCCCGTCTTCGAGGCGATCGTGAAGCGGTGGGGTCCCGTTGTGGTCGCAGCCGACGGCACCCTGGACCGGGCCGCGGTGGCCGCAGTGGTGTTCAAGGACTCCGGCGAGCTGGACGCGCTCAACGCCATCGTCCATCCGGCGGTGGGCGCCGAGATGGTCAAGCGCAGGGCCGCGGCCGCCGAGCAGTCGCCCGGTTCCGTGGTCGTGCTCGACATCCCGCTGCTGGTGCGTCCCGGCGGTCAGCCCATCGCCGAGCGCTACCGCGACCTGTCGGGGATCGTGGTGGTGGACGCAGACCCTGAGATTGCCGTGCAGCGCCTCGTGGCCCAGCGGGGACTCGCCGAGGAGGACGCCAGGGCCCGCATCGCCAACCAGGCCGACCGCGAGTCGCGCCGGGAGGTCGCCGATTTCGTGATCAACAACGACGGAGCCCTCGAAGAGCTGGAGCCCCAGATAGACGCCTGCTACCGCTGGGCCGAGTCCCTGAGCTGACTCGCCCACCACGCCTGATCTCTGCCGCGCGGGCTGCAGAAGTGAGTGAGCGCGACGATCGTCGGCGCGCGCCTGGGCGGTCGACAGGACTTGCAGCACTCACCGGGCCTTGATACCTTGGGTGCGGATATCACATAGTTTGTGCATATATTGCACTAGATCGAAAGGGGCATCCCAATGACAAGGCACATGGAAGGGCCGCGTTGGAAGAGAGAGAGACTCGCTTCCCGTTCCTGCGCTTGCGTCCGCTGATCGCGGTGCTCACCGCGGCCGTGATCCTCGCGGCCGCCTGCGGCGGTGACGACGAATCTGGGACCGACGCGCCAGACCAGCCGGCAACGACCACACAGGCCAGTGAGCCGGACACGGCCCAGGATTCCGACGGATCGGCGGCGGCCGAGGACCCCGACGAGCCCGCGGTCCAGGATTCCGACGGATCGGCGACGGCCGAGGACTCCGACGAGCCCGCAATGGCCGATCTGTCCGGAACGATCGGGTTCATCAAGGGCCCGCACTCGGCGATGGAGGCGGAGTTCGAGCAACAGATCATCGACGACTTCAACGCCGACGTAGCCCCGAACGTGGAGGTGGAGTTCTCGACCTACGACTGGCCGGTGCACGTAGCGGAGCTCACGACGCTGTTCGCCAGCGGCTCGCCGCCCGATGTCCAGTACCTGGTGGATCTGATCTACCCGTCGTTCGCGGAGCAGGGTCAGCTCCACGACATGACCGAGTTGGTGAACGACCCGTCCTGGGCCGACGAGCGCGCCGCCATCAGCCCGTTCGCCTGGGATCTCGCCGAGCAGCAGGGCGGGACTTGGGGAGTGCCCGTCCTCGGCGCCGTCTACAACATCTTCATCAACAAGGACCTGTTGGAGGAGGCCGGGGTGGCCGACTCGTGGGACGACTCCTATGAGTCGATGCTGACCGCAGCGAGGGCACTCACCACAGACGACGTGTTCGGCTTCGCGGCCCGCACATCGGCTGCCGACTTCGCATGGTGGGACTGGTACCCGTACATCCATAACGCGGGCGGCGACGTCCTCTCCGACGACTGGTCCTCGTGCGGACTCGTCGGCCAGGACGTCGTGGACGCCATGCAGTTCCTCATCGACATCCACACCGCCGGCGTGGCGCCGGAGCCGGGCTCGCTCACCAACCAAGGACTCTTCGATGCATTCAAGGCCGGTAAGATCGCAATCCTGCATCATGAGACCCCCAACATCACCGACCTGAATGCGAACCCGCCCGACTTCGAGTGGGATGTGGCCTTCGCTCCGCCCGGTCCGCAGGGTCAGACGGTGATGGGCAACTTCGGCATACTCAGCATCGCCGAGGCGAGCGACAACAAGGACGCCGCCTGGGCGTTCATCAAGCATTGGGCGTCAGCCCCTCAGGTCGGGCGCTTCGCGGAGCAGGTCAGCCTGCAGGTCGTCCGCGAGGACATCATCGACGATCTCTTCGCAGAGAATGCGGCCATGGCCAAGGTGCAGTCCGACCTCGTTCCCCGGGTCCAGGGCCTCCAGCCCCACCCCCAGATCCTCGAGGCGCTGCAGAGCGCTTGGCCCGTCGCCGAGGACGCATTCCGCGGCAACCTCACCGGCGCCGAGGCCATCGCCGGAATGTGCGATGCCATCGACGGAGTGCTTGCCGGCTGATTGAGGCGGATCATGGAGATTCGTGCCGCGGCCCAGACTGAACCGCTCAGTTCGGGCCGCGGCACGCACTCGCCCTCGTCACGCCCGCCCATGGCCCATGACTGACGAGCCATCGTCCACGCGCCTGCCCCGTGCCGGGATCGACGTCCGTTTCGACTGAGTCACCCGACTGTCCGGTCGCGGGAACCGCGATGCGGCTGTCCAGCGGCGAGCACCGGCGCTTGCGACGGCGCTACAAGCTCCGTACGGCCCTGACGGCCTATCTGTTCCTGGCGCCGAACCTCCTGTGCTTCGCGGTGTTTCTGCTGCTGCCGGTGCTGTGGCTGGCCTTCTCGACGTTCCGAACCGGCGGAGTGCTCGGCCCTGCCGAGTTCGTCGGACTGGACAACTGGAGAGAGACCTTCGGCGATCCGCTGGCGCGCACCAGCATCCGCAACACCATCGTCTACAGCGCCATGGCCATCCCTGCCGTGTTCGTCATCGCGATGGTGCTGGCCTTGGCGCTGCGCACCATTCCAAGAGGCGGATCACCGATCCGTGTGGCCCTCTACCTTCCGACGCTGCAGCCCACGATAGTTGCCGCACTCATCTTCACCTTCGTGCTCCACCCCGACTTCGGCGTGATCAACTTCGCCGTGAGGACGCTGGGGCGCGACCCGATCAACTTCCTGGGCGACATCAGCCTCGCCCTCCCGACGGTCGCAGGGATCGAGGTCTGGCGGGGCACCGGCTTCTGGACAATGATGTTCCTCGCCGGTCTCGTCGGGCTGCCACACGAGTTGTTCCAGGCCGCCGAACTCGACGGCGCCGGCGCAGTCCGCCGGTTCGTCTCTCTGGCGGTACCGCTGCTGCGGCCGACGTTCTACTTCGCCGTCATCTTCGCGACGATCGTGAACCTGCAGCTCTTCGACACGGTGTTCGCCCTCACCGACGGAGGCCCGGCGAACAGCACGCTGACCGTCGCGCTGTTCGTCTATCGAAGCCTGTTCTCCTTCGGTGAGATCGGCTTCGGCTCGACTCTGTCGTTCATCCTGGTGATCACCGTCCTCGCGCTCACCGGCGCACAGACATACCTGATGAGGTACCGGTCATGACCGGCGCAACGGCCGGCGACACCGAGACCAGAGCGAGCGCGAAGTGATGCCGGGCCCATCGCGTCGCGGCGGTGTCATTCCCGCTCTTGTTCGCTGCGCTCACGGGCCGCTCGGGCCACGGCCTCGCACCGTATGAGCCGAACTCGCGCATCTATCCGCTCGGCCTCCGAGCGGCACGAACCGCATCCGACACAGGCCCGGCTCAGAACGTGGAGCACCGGAGGAGTCCGACGCCCGTCTCGCCTCACAATCGGCGCCTGTTACGCCATCCTCGGCTGCGGTGTGGCGATTGCCCTGATCCCGTTCCTCTATGTGATCTCCACCGCGCTGAAGGACACGAACTCCCTGTTCAGTTATCCCCCCGACTGGATCCCGTCGCCGATCTACTGGGGGAACCTGCGGTCGCTGTTGCAGGACCAGCCCTTCGTTCGCTGGACGATCAACACGTTGTTCGTCTCAGGAGCCGTGACCATCCTCAAGATCTGGTTCGATTCCGCGGCGGCCTACGCACTGGCCAAGATGGACTTCTACGGAAAGCGAAGCCTCGCCCTCATCCTGCTGTTGTCTGTCGCCATCCCGATCGCGGCCCTGATCATCCCCCTCTTCTTCGTGGTCCGTTACCTAGGCCTGCTCAACACCTACTGGGCGCTGATCCTGCCGCCATTGGCGAACCCGCTCGGCATCTTCATGGCCCGCAGCTTCATTACCGCGATCCCCGACAGCCTGCCGGCCTCAGCACGCCTCGACGGCGCGTCCGAGTTCACCATCTACCGCAAGATCGTGTTGCCGCTGATCCGTCCGGGCATCGTGGTGCTCGGCATGTTCACCTTCATGCTCCAGTACACGTCGTTCATCTGGCCGCTGATCGCCGTGCAGGACAGCAGCCGGCAGGTGTTGACAGTGGGGATCTCAAGCCTCAAGAGCGCCTTCCTGCCGGACTGGGGACTGCTGTCAGCGGCGATGCTGTTGGCGGCGGTACCGATCACGTTGGTCTTCCTGGCCGTCCAGAAGACGTTCGTAGTGAACGACCTGTCGGGCGCGTTGCGGGAGTAGGACGACCATGCCCACCGGCACCACACCGGCGATAGAGATGATCCAGGTGGCGAAGTCCTTCGGCGACACCGAGGTGCTGCAACCCCTCAGCATCGCCGTCGCGCCCGGTGAGTTCATGATCCTCCTCGGGCCGTCGGGGTGCGGGAAGAGCACCATATTGAAGATGATCGCAGGACTCGAGGACTTGTCGGACGGTGAGATCTACGTCGACGGCAAGCTAGTCAACTACGTACGGCCCAAAGAGCGAAACGTTGCCATGGTGTTCCAGAACTATGCGCTCTACCCCCACATGACCGTGAGAGACAACATTGCCTTCCCGCTCAGACAGCTCAAGCGGCCCCGCCTCTCCAGGTCGGAGATCAACCAGCGGGTGCTCTCAGCAGCCGAAATCGTCACGTTGTCAGACCTGCTCGACCGCAGACCCGCGCAGCTCAGCGGAGGGCAGCGTCAAAGGGTGGCGCTGGCCCGTGCCATCGTGCGCCAGCCGGCTGTGTTCCTGATGGACGAGCCCCTGTCGAATCTCGATGCGCTGCTGCGCGCCGAGATGCGCACCAGCCTGCTGGAAATGCACAACCGGGTGGGCCGCGCAACCGTCTACGTCACCCACGACCAGATTGAGGCGATGACGATGGCGGACCGGATAGTGGTGCTGGAGGGGGGACGGCTCCAGCAGGTCGGTACGCCCCACGACCTGTACGACGCGCCTGCCAACACCTTCGTCGCCCGGTTCATCGGCAGTCCGCAGATGCTGCTGCTCGCGGCCGAGGTCGGGCCGGCGCTGGATGTCGAGTTCGAAGGCGTGCGGCTGCTGCCCGACTGCACCGATGGGCTGCAGGCGGGCCGGCCCGCGACGATCGGGCTGAGACCGACCGGTCTGCGTGTCGTCGACGACGGCTCGCCCGGCCACCTGTCCGGCACTGTGAGGCGGCGCGACTATCTCGGCAGCGACTGCTTTGTGGAAGTCGAGCTCGACCGCGGCCGATCCGTGCAGGCACGCGCCGATCCGGCACGGGACCGACCCCCCGGCGATACCGTGGCCCTGGCCATCGGCGGCGAAGCCGCACATCTCTTCGACGACCGCGGCGTGCGGGTGGCAGGCCTCTGCCCGGTCGTGCCATGACGCCACGTCGGTGCCATGGCCGCTCGGCGCGTGTCGTCGCCCGCGGCGTGTCCGCGCCGGAGGGTCCCACGGTGGGACCCGACGGGTGGATCCTGAACGTGTGCAGCTTCACCCGCGAGTCCAACCGCGCCACGCGTGGCGGCGACATCGTCGCGACCCGCCCGAGCACCGGGACGCGCCTGCTGTTCAACACCTCGACGGCGAAGACGGTGGGAATCCCCGCGGCGATGGCCTTCGGGCCGGACGGCGCGCTCTACATCACCGACGAAGGCCATCGCGCCGTGCTCCGGGCCGCCCCCGACGGCAATGTCGGCGAGTTCGTCGCCACCCCGAACGGACCCAATGACCTGTTCTTCGATGATCGGGGAGACTTGTGGGTCACCGATCCGTGGGGCAGCACGCTGGAGCGCCGCTGCGGCGCGGTGTACGTCGTGCGGTCAGGCACCGCTGAACTCGAGCAGGTTGCGCGTGGGCTGGCATTCCCCAACGGGATCGTCCGGACCGGCACCGGCCTGATCTATGCAGAGACTCGCACTGGGCTGCTGTGGCTCCACCGCGCCATAGGAGAGCGGGATGTGGGCCCGGCCGAGGTGTTCGCACAACTGCCTCGCGTGCCCGGTGTGGACGTGCAGGGCCCCGACGGTATGGCGCTGGACGTCAACGGCAACCTCTATGTGGCTCACTACGGTGCCGGCTGCGTCCGGGTGTACACACCGGCGGGAACCGAGTTGGCGCCGATTCCGGTCCCGGGCCGCGATCCCACGAACGTTTGCTTCGGCGGCGACGGCCTCAAGACGCTGTATGTGACTCTCGACGACACCGACGAGCTGGTGGCGGTGGAAGTCGATGCGGCAGGACGCGTCCTAGCCTTCTGCCCTTCGGTGACACCTGACACGGCGTCGGCCTGGAGAGAGCGGCTGGTCGCGGCCGAGAGCCTGCGAGCCTGAGCCTGAGGGTTCAGCGATGGTCGCCCATGGCGACCATCGCATCTATCTCCACCAGCATCCCCGGCAGGGGCAGCCCCGCCCGAACTGTGGTTCTGGCCGGATAGGGCTCCTCGAACCACTCGGCGAACACCCGGTTCATGCCGGCGAAGTCCGCCATGTCGGCGAGGAACACGCCGAGGCGCAGGGCGTTGCCGAGGCTGGTGCCGGCGGCCTTTGCCACCGCGGCGAGATTGGCCAGAGTCTGGCGCGTCTGTGCCTCTATGTCCGGACCGGCGAGGCTGCCGTCGGGCATGAACGGCCCCTGGCCCGACAACAGCAGCAGGCCCTGATGCACAACCCCGGCCGAGTACGGACCGGCTGCCGCCGGAATATCGCTAGTCGAGACTGCTCGACGGTTCATATGGATCTCCTTCTGGATGATTCAGGCCGTGTGCGGACGAGGATCGATCCCCGACGTCCGCTGATCCCTCAGCCGGTGGATGATTCACGGCGGGCGCGGGCGAGGAACCTGCCCGACCTCTCGCCGGTGCAGCCCTCCGGCGTGACCGCGACCGAGCCGTTGACGACCACATAGCGGACGCCGGCCGGATCAGACCGGCGGGCGTAGTCGCCGGTGTCGCCGATCCGGCCGGGGTCGAACACGACGATGTCGGCCGCTGCCCCGACGGCGATGACACCCCGGTCCCGCAGGCCGAAGCGCTGGGCGGGGACACTGGTCATCTTGGCGATCGCCTCCGCCAACCGCAGCAGCCCTGCGTCGCGGCTGTAGTGGCCGAGAACCCGCGGGAAGGCCCCTAGGAGCCGGGGATGGGGAACGCCGCCGTCCTGGGGTATGCCGTCACTTCCGATCATGGCGAGGGGATGGGTGAGCACCTGGACCATGTCGGTCTCGTCGATCTCGAAGATCACGCACAGGGTGCGTGCCGCATAGGGGGCGGTGACGATGCGCCGAAGAAGCTCCTCCAGGTCCAGGCCCTCGGCTTCGGCCACCTCCACCAGCCTGCGGCCCGTATAGTCCGGATAGTCCTCGCAACGGATCACCTGCACCAGCGCCGCCCGGGCTGCATCCATGTCATCGGGATCGAAGTACGCCCGCAAGGGCCCCGAGCCCGCCGTGTAGGGATAGACGTCGAAGGCCACATCCACGCCGTCGGCGTGAGCTGCCTCGATGAGGCGAAGAGACTCACCCACCGTTCCCCAATTGCTCGGACCTATGGCCTTCAGATGCGAGATCTGAACGCCGGCGCCGGTCTCTCGAGCGATCCCCAGCACCTCTGCCACCGAGCCGGCAAGGCCTGAGGCCTCATCGCGCAGGTGGGTGCTGTGCAATCCGCCGTAGTCGGCCACAGCGGCTACCAAGGCAGTCAGGTCCTCTGCGCCCGCATGGCGACCCGGTTCGTAGATCAAGCCGGTCGAGACGCCCAGAGCGCCCGCGTCCATGGCTCGGCGGACCTCGTCGAGGACGGCCACTCGCTGCAGCCGTGACAGCGGCGCCGGGCCTGGCCCGCGGAGACTGCGCAGGATGGAGTTGTGCCCCACGAAGGCGGCGACGTTGGTGCCCGTCCCGTGCTCGGCCAACGCATGTCGATAGCCCCGGCAGTCGTTCCAGGGACCGCAGACGGACAAGAAGTCCGAGCAACTCGTGGCCCAGAGGTCCGCTGCCGGCGAATGGGGGAAGGCACTGAAACCACAGTTTCCGCACACAACGGTGGTGACCCCCTGTCGAAGCTTGGCGCGGTTGTCGGGATGGCGGTGCAGTTCCATGTCGTCGTGGCTGTGAGCATCGATGAAGCCGGGGGCGGCCGCGGCCCCGGCCGCCACGAGCTCGCGGCGGGCGGGGCCGACTGTTCCGATCTCGCAGATGACGCCTCCCGTAACGCCGATATCAGCCTCTACGGGCTCCCCTGAGAACCCGTCGTACACCACCGCGTCCCGAACGGCGAGGTCAAGCATCGGCTGTGCGTCTCCTTCTGCGATTCGGCTGCCAGCAATCTCTGCCGACAACGCTCGTGGGTGCGATATCCGCACTAAGTATGTATATACTGCACTATAGGCTATTCTTGTGGGCTGGCCGTGTCCAGCGAGACAGCGCGGTCGTAGGAGGTAGCCCGATGTCCCGCCCCGATCAATCGCCCGGCGGCCTCTCGAGCGCCGGCTCTGCGAACGGTGCCAGGAAAGCGAGGGGAGCGCAGCGGCTCGACGTGATCGGTTTGGGCGAGTCGATGCTGGCCCTGCGATGGTCGAGGCACGGCAAGACCTTCGATTGGGAGATCGCCGGGGCGGAATCGAACACGGTTCGCTATTGCGCCGCGCACAACCTCAGCACGGCGTGGGTAAGCAGGCTCGGCACGGACCTGGCAGGAGACCTCGTGCTGCAAGGCATCTCGGCGGACGGTGTGGACGTGAGCCGGGTTGCACGCCATGCCGGGCACCCGACCGGAGTCATGTTGAAGGAGCCGGCCGCCGACGGCTGGCAGGTGCGGTACTACCGGACGGATTCGGCCGCCACCACCATGGCGCCGGACACCGTCGATGTCGCCGAGTTGCTGTCGGCCCGAGTTCTGCACCTCACCGGGATCACCACGTCGCTGTCGGAGTCTTGCCGCGAGCTGATCGCAGCCCTGGTCGCGCGGCCGCGCCCCGGCGCGGCCACCGTGTCTTTCGACGTCAACTGGCGCCCGGCTCTGCATCCCGAAGGTGTCTCGGCTACCGCGGCCGGCAGCGCTGCGGAGATGCTTCGCTCGACGGCCAACGCTGCCGATGTGGTGTTCGTCGGGTTGGACGAGGCCGACGATGTCTGGAACACCGCCACGCCGCGCGGCATTCGCAGCCTGCTGCCGGACCCCGAGATGGTGGTGGTGAAGAACTCCGGTCACGGGGCCTACGCCCTCAGCGAGGGAGGCACGGTGTGCGTGCCCGCGCTCAAGGGGCCGCTCGTCGGGACTATCGGCGCGGGCGACGCGTTCGCTGCAGGAGTGCTGGCCGGGATGCTGAGGGCATCCGAGCCGGTCGAGACGTGGCTGCGCCGCGGGCACATCACCGCGATGAGCGCTCTGGCCCATCCAGCCGACGTCGGAACGTTGCCCGATCCGGGCACCATCAACGGGCTCCTGTCGTTGTCGCCGCCTAAGTGGGCGCGGGCCGAGTTCAAGATGGGAGAATCGCTGCCGTGAGCCAGACAGTCCGGCGAGCCCTGCGCGTCCTCGACCTATTGGGCCGTCAGCCTTGCACCATCGAGGATGTCGCCGCCTTCATCGGCGCGCACCGTACCACGGCTCTGCGCACCCTTCAGGTGCTCGAGGCTGAGCGCTTCGTGACAAGAGACGAACGCCATGTCTTCCGGCTCGGCAGCCGCATCCTCTCCCTGGCCAACGCCGCACACGAGCAGATCGACCTGAGAACGACAGCCGCCAGACACCTCACCGAGTTGAGCACAGATGTTCGTCACACGATCCATCTCGGCGCCATGGAGGCCGGCCAGGTCATCTATGTCGACAAGCGGGAGACAGCACACAAAGTCCGCATGTACTCCCGCATCGGCCATGCCGCGCCGCTGTACTGCACGGGCCTTGCCAAGGCCATAGCGGCGTTCCTGCCCCGTGCCGAGCAGGAGGCCCTGGCGGCCGGGATCGACTATGTGCGCTTCACCGAGAACACCATCACCACCGCCGAGGCGTTCCTAGCCGAACTGGCGGCCGTGAGAGAGCGCGGCTACGCCACCGACCATCTCGAGCACGAGTCCTTCGTGAACTGCGTCGCCGCGCCCGTGTTCGAGTCGTCGGGGTCGGTGATCGGGTCAGTGTCGATCACTGCCACCACGTTGTCCTGCGATTACGAGGAAGTCCTGAGACTGGTGCCGCGGCTGCTGCAAACCACTGCGGCGATCTCCTCCGAGTACGGCTGGACTCCCTAGCAGCGATGGCCTTCACCCCGGGCACGAAGGGTGTACCCGACGACCTCATAGGCCGGAACCCGGAATCAATGCTCGGGCGCAACGTCTACGACGGGACCTTCACGTCGCCGCTGGTCGTGGCCAAGGCCCGGGCCATCGCCCACAATCTTGAGACCATGCACCGGTACTGCACGGCACACAGTGCACGGATCGCTCCTCACGCCAAGACCACGATGGCATGGTCGCTCATCGAGCGACAGCTGCGCGGTGGCGCTTGGGGAGTCACGGTCGCCACCGCGGTTCAGATCCGGGCCTTGTTCGCTGCCGGGGTCACTCGGGTCATGCTGGCCAACCAGCTGGTTCACACCGCGGCCATCGACTGGGCATGGCAAGCTTCAGCCGCGGGCCTGGAGCTGTATGTGTTCGTCGACTCGGACATCGGACTGGACCGCCTGGCTCACCGATCACCCGAGACGTTCGAGCACGGATCTCGGCCGGAGCGGATCTCGGTGCTGATCGAGGTCGGCGGCGAGGGTGGCCGCACAGGCCTGCGCCGTGACGACGAGGTGTACGCCCTGGCCGAGCGGGCTGCGGCAACAGACTGCGTCCGACTCGCGGGCGTGGCGGGATACGAGGGCGTCTTCCTGGACCCGAACGGCGCTGATCCCCGGCGCCGTGTGCGCGCCTACCTAACCCGGCTGGCGTCAGCCTTCGAACGGCTCGCCGGTGCGGGGTTGATAGACCCGTCGGCGACGCCGGTGCTGACCGCGGGCGGTAGCGCCTGCTTCGACGATGTGATCGCTGTCTGCGGACCGGCAGCCGCGGCCCATGGAGCGGATCTGGTGCTGCGCAGCGGCTGCTACGTGACCCACGACCACGGCCTCTATGAGAGGTTCTCGCCGCTGCGCAGCGACCCCTCGTGGCCGACATTCGTGCCGGCATTGGAGGCGGTCGGCCAGGTCCTCTCGCGCCCTGAGCCCAACCTCGTGCTGATAGATCTCGGAAAGCGCGACGTCTCCTTCGACGAAGGCCTGCCGGTGCCGCTGTCGCACCGGCCCGTCTCTGAGCCTGCCGGCTGCGCACCGGCTCACTGGGCGGTGACGGCGCTGATGGATCAGCACACTTTCATGGCGGTCGACCCAGAAGACGCCATCAGCGTCGGCGATTTCGTCAGCTTCGGCATCAGCCACCCCTGTACAACCTTCGACAAGTGGCACTACATACCGGAGATCGACGATCACGGTGAGGTCGTGTCAGTGATCTCCACCGACTTCTGACACACAGAAGCCGCGAGCAGAGCCGGCCCGTGGCCTTGCCCCGGGCATCGTCGGTACCATCGGCTGCCATGGGCAGGGAGACATGCCGCCGGTGACCGTCCCCAGTGATCGGCGGGCCTTCGAGGTGGTGGCCCCGTTCGAGCCCGCCGGCGACCAGCCCAAGGCCATCGAGGCGCTGGCCGCGGGGGTGGCCGCCGGGCACCCCTTCCAGACGCTGCTGGGCATCACCGGCTCGGGCAAGAGTGCCACCATCGCCTGGACCATCGAGCGGGCCCAGCGGCCCACGTTGGTGCTGGCCCCCAACAAGTCGCTGGCCGCCCAGCTGGCCAATGAGCTGCGGGAGCTGTTCCCGCACAACCGGGTGGAGTACTTCGTCAGCTACTACGACTACTACCAGCCCGAGGCGTACATGCCGGCCAGCGACACCTACATCGAGAAGGACTCGTCGGTGAACGACGAGATCGACCGGCTGCGCCACTCGGCCACTTCGGCGCTGCTCACCCGCCGCGACACGATCGTGGTGGCGTCGGTGTCGGCCATCTACGGGCTCGGCTCCCCCGAGGAGTACGAGACCCAGCTGCTGGTGCTGCACCGGGGAGCCACCTACGACCAGCGGTCGATCCTGCGCCGTCTGGTGGACATGCAGTACGAGCGCAACGACATGAACCTCACCAGGGGCAAGTTCCGGGTGAGGGGCGACACCATCGAGATCCACCGGGCCTACGACGAGACCGCGGTGCGGATCGAGCTCTTCGGTGACGAGGTCGACCGCATCACCGTGGTCGACCCGCTGACCGGCGAGCGGCTGGAGGCCCTGGACGACCTCGTGGTGTTCCCCGCCACCCACTACGCCACCACCGCGGAGCGGATGCAGGCCGCTATCGGGCGCATCGAGGTGGAGCTGGCCGCACGCCTGGCCCACTTCGAGGCCGAGAACAAGCTGCTGGAGGCCCAGCGGCTGCAGATGCGCACGAGCTACGACCTCGAGATGATGGCCGAGCTGGGCTACTGCAACGGCATCGAGAACTACTCGGCGCCCATCGACGGCCGGAGTCCGGGCGAGTCGCCCTACACGCTGCTCGACTACTTCCCTGAGGACTTCCTGATGGTGATCGACGAGTCGCATGTGGCCGTGCCCCAGCTGCACGGCCAGTACGAGGGCGACCGCAGCCGCAAGGAGACCCTCATCGACCACGGGTTCCGGCTGCCGTCGGCGGCCGACAACCGCCCGCTGCGCTTCGACGAGGTGATGAGCCGGCTCAACCAGGTGATCTTCATGTCGGCCACGCCCGGCGACTACGAGCTGCAGGTCTCCGAGCAGGTGGTGGAGCAGATCGTGCGGCCCACTGGCCTGGTGGATCCCGAGGTGGTGGTGAAGCCGACCAAGGGCCAGATCGACGATCTACACGAGCTGATCGGGCAGAGGGTGGAGCAGGGCCAGCGGGTGCTGGTGACCACCCTCACCAAGAAGATGGCCGAGGACTTGACCGACTACCTGCTGGAGCTCGGGCTGCGGGTGCGGTACCTGCACAGCGAGGTGGACACCGTCCGACGCATCGAGATCCTGCGGGACCTGAGGCTGGGGGAGTTCGACGTGCTGGTCGGGATCAACCTGCTTCGGGAGGGGCTCGACCTGCCCGAGGTGTCGCTGGTGGCCATCCTCGACGCCGACAAGGAGGGCTTCCTGCGCAGCGAGACGTCGCTGATCCAGACCATCGGACGGGCGGCCCGCAACGTGGACGGCCAGGTGGTCATGTACGCCGACGTGGTGACCGACTCGATGCGGCGGGCCATCTCCGAGACGATGCGCCGCAGAGGCCTCCAGGAGGCCCACAACGAGGTACATGGGATCGACCCGACCACCATCCGCAAGGCGGTCACCGACATCCTGGCCATGATCCGCCCGGACCGCGACGGTGCGCCGGTGCCCGACGGCGACGTGGGCGGAGAGGCTGGGGGTGGCTTGGCGGCGGCCCGGAGGCGGCGGGACGGCCCCGACCTGGGCGAGCTGCCCGACGCTGAGCTGGATCGCCTGATCCGGACTCTGGACGAGGAGATGCGCGAGGCCGCTGCCGAGCTCCGCTTCGAGTACGCGGCGAGGCTGCGCGACGAGATCAAGGACCTGCGGAGGGAGCTGGCCGAAATCCGCGGCTAGCTGCGGTCGTTGGGTCAGGTTGCTTCGAAGATCTCGGCTCCGGACCAGCAGAGCACCGCGACGGGATCCACGGCGATGCCTCCGCCGCATGTGCATCTGGGGCGCTCATCGTCGAGGAGCCGGCCCTCGGTGTCCCAGAGCTGCAGCGTGTGCTCACGTACGGGTTCGCGCACGACTCTGAGCCAGCGTCCCCGGCCCCTGGCCGTGAGCGCCTCGACCAGCGCTGAGACCATGTCCGGTGGCGCGGGCTCGTTGGTCTTGATGCAGTAGAAGGTGCCGCCGATCCCGAGCTCGTGGGGA
>JAJEJB010000006.1 GCA_022828135.1 Acidimicrobiia bacterium
CGGGCGACCTCAGAGATCGGTCTGCGAGTCTCCCGGACGATCCGCACAGCGCCGGCCTTGAACTCCGGGTCGTACTTGCGTCGTGGATGTGACATAGCGCCTCCTCATAGACGATGTCTCCACGATTCGGGGGGATGCCCACAGCTGCACCGTGCCGGTGGACGGCGGCTGAGTGTAGGATTCGAGTTGTGACCCGCAAGGACTTGGTGCTCGTGCACCACCGCGACGCGATCCGGGCCGCCGCGGCGCGCAACAAGTGCCGCGCCATCGCGCTGGTCGGCTCGGTCGCCCGCGGCGAGGACACCGACGACAGCGACTATGACTTCGTGGCCGATTTCGATGCGGGTGTGACGCTGTTTGACATGTGCGGGCTGCAGGCCGCGCTGGAGGACTTGCTAGAAGCAGACGTCGATGTAGTCCCGCGCTCTGGTGTGCGCGAGAGCTGCCGCGGCGTATTCGATGACGCCATCGAGTTGTGAGCCGAAGAGACGACCAGCGAGTCACAGACATACTTCTGAGCTGCCGCAGGCTCAGCGACATTGCGTCTCGTGGCCGCGACGAGTTCTTTGCCAGCGATGTCCTACAAGACGCCGCCTGCTATCGGTTGACTGTCATCGGAGAGGCCCTCAACAACTTGTCACAGGACTTCGCGGCCGAGCACCCCGGGTTGCAGATACCCCAAGCAAAGGGTATGCGCAACCGGTTGACCCACGAGTACTACGACATCGACGTCGAGGTCCTGTGGGACACCGTTGCCGTCGACGTAGCCGAGTTGGAGCAGTCCCTCAGCGGTGTCGTCGAGGGACTCCAGACGTTCGGCGCGACCGAACCGCCCACCAAACAGCACAGCCGCCGCGTGGAGTCCGACACGCTCGATCTGTGGTGACCACGACATAAGCAACGACTCACGCCGCGTGCGCCACTCTGGATGCTGAGAATGGCAGACGTGGACGGCGGTCTTTGTCGCTCACGCGGGGCAGCCGGGACGGTCGGGTGGGTTCGCGGTGCCAGACGGCGTCTTGGCCGCCTAGCGCGGGGTGGGTCGCTTTCGTGTCGAGAGGCGCTTGAGGCTAGGTGATGTAGCGTCCCCAGGCGTCCATGACCTCGCGGCGCTGCTCCAGCAGGTCAGAGCGCCGGTAGGCGGCTTCGACGGTGTTCTTGGTGACGTGTGCCAGACACGCTTCGGCCAGTTCGCGGGAGATGCCGGATTCTGCGGCCCAGTCCCGGAAGCTCGACCGCAGCCCGTGGGGGGTCATTCCCAGGTCGAGTTCGTGGCAGAGCTTGGAGAGGGCCTCGGCGGTTATGTGCTTGTCATGTGCTGACGGGAACACCAGCGAGTCGGGGCTGCTGTCGCTGTAGGGGCGTGCCTCGTCGAGCACCGCGAGCGCCTGGCGGCTCAGCGGCACCCGGAAGTCGCGGCCGACCTTGGTGCGCTCGGCTGGGATCGTCCAGATGTCGTCGTCGATCTCGTCCCAGCGCATTTCGCGGACCTCTCCGGAGCGGGTCGCGGTCAAGGCCAGCATCCACATCGCGGCCTTGGTGGTCGGATAGGCGGCCGAGTCGTCGATGGCCGCGAGCGCGGCGGGCACCTTGCGCGGCGCCAACGCCGCGATGTGGCGGCGGGCGCTGTTGTTGCGGGGCAGCGCAGCCAGCAGTGCCTCCCCCGCGGGGTCATCTGTGCGATGCCCGGCCGCGATCGCCCATCTGAACGCCAATGAGAGCCGCTGGCGGACCTTCTTGGCGGTGTCATGCGCGGTGGACCACAGCGGGGTGATGCAGCCCAGCACATCGCCGGTGGTGATCTTGTCCACCGGGCGCTGCAGCAGGCTTGCGGCGTGGTTGCGCACCGAGGCGCGCCAGATCTCAGCGGAGCGGCCGCCGTCCTTCCACGAAGCCGAGCGCGACTCGATGACCGCCTCGACGGCGTCGGCGAGGGTGGGCGTTACAGCGGCGCGCGGGTTGATGCCATGAGCGAGGGCGCGCCGGTTCTCAAAGGCGGCGTCTCGGGCTTCGCGCAGACTCACCAGCGGGTAGGCCCCGAGCCCGAGGTTGGTGGCGCGGCCGTCGATGCGCAGCCGCTGCACCCAGACCTTCGACAGCCCGCCGTTGGCTCTGTGGCGAACCCGCAGAGTCAACCCGTAGCCTCCGCGGCCGTCTCCGTAGGCTCCGGGCCGGCTAACGTTGCGTACGAAAGTGGCGGTCAAAGATCGGCTCATCGGGACTGTTTCCTTCGAGAGAATTGAACTGTTGTTGTCATATATATTGTCACTTTAGTGGCGCGATGGGATGATAGCCGGTGATCACGATTGAGACAACAATTCTGCCTCTGACCTGCTATAACAGTGCACCAGGTGAGGAGGGCTGAGGACGCCTGATACACGAAAACAATTCCCCCTAGCTCCACTGTCCCAGATCGTTCCACACGGGCCGGCGCTGAGCCATCGCGGCCGTGCGGTCCGCTTGGTGCTCACAGCCACGTTCCTGTACGCGTCGGTTCCGCCCATCCTTCATCTCGCGGCTTCAGACACCAACCCCTTCTATTTCAACTTCATGATCACGATCATGCAGGTATCCGTACCTGGTGTGTTTCTTCTGTATTCGAAGGACAGCTACGTCAACCGGTACCTGAGCACGCCTCAGCGTCGAGCCCTCAGGCGGCCCAGAGTTCACTTCACCCATTTTCGGCGGACGAGCGGAACCACGGGGAACAGGAAGGCCGTGGTGCTGAAGGAACCGGGTCGCAACGATGTTCTCGGTTGGGCCAGGATGCCCATCGTCTGGGCGCTGATCTCGAGTCTGCACTACGGCTTTCTGGCATGGTCGGCCACGATTCTCGAGACCGCCATCGCGACCACCATCTTCGAACTCTGGCCCGTGTTCCTGGTGTACGCCCTGGCCCGCCATGAGGACAGCGACCGGCTGTTCCGCGGCGGGTTGGCGTCAATCGGGCACGCCCGTCGCGCCATCTCGAAGGAAGGCATGGTCCTCACCGCGCTGGCAGGGTCGGGCCTTGCCTTGATGCTGGGCAGCCAGGCAGGAGGACAGATCCGCTCGGTTGTGGACTTGGTGTCCTACAAGGTGGCGGCCGGGATGGTCATTGCCGTCGTGGCCTCGCTGCTGGCCGCGTTGAGCGTCCTCAGCAATCTCGCCTACGGGAAAGTCCTCTACTACGCGCTGGTGCCCGCCGGAGGAACCCAGGCATCCGGCAGGCACGGGGGTCTCGAGACGCGACCCATCGAGCAGCGAGGAGATCCTGATCGCCGGTTGCTTGTCTGGCTGACCCTGTTGGGATACGTGCTGTCTCGGCTCCTTGCTCTTCCCGTCAATGTCCTGATCGGACTGCTCGCGCCGCAGGTTCAAGGATCGCTGACACCGGCAGCCGTTCTCGGCGCGCTGGTGATCGGGGCTGCGGTCTCGGTGGCCGGAATGCTGCTGCGAGTCGGCAACATCAGATCGGAGGACACAGCAGTCAATTCCCTGTTGTGCCTAGGGCCGGCAGTCTCCCTCCTGGCTCTGATGGCGCTCGGCATCACCCTTCCGAGATTCGACCTGTTCGTGGTGGGCGCGGTCCTGATCCTGGCCGTCAATATTCGGATCCAGCTGAGGCGCGAAGCGGGCCATGGGACTCAATAGCGCTCGCGGCTACGGTGCGGGCACCAGTCCTGATCCTGGGAGCAGGACACGGCGCCGGAGGAGATCCGTTGGCTGACCGCAAGTCGTTCTGGGCGTGGTGCCTCGAGTCGGAGGAGCCCTCCGATGCCGACCGGGCCGCGCTGGCCGCCAAGCTGTCGGCACGCTACGGCACCGAGATCACGGCCCGGCCGGTGCCGTCGCTGGACGACACCGAACTGCGGGCTCCCCGCATCCCGGTGCCGGACTCGGTGGCGGGCTGGTGCTCGACCACGACTTACGACCGGGCCCGCTACGCCTGCGGCGCTCACTTCACGGAACGGGTGCGGGCCTTCAACCTCGACTTTCCCAATCCGCCCGACGTGGTGGCCCACCCCCGAGACGAGGCCGAGGTCGAGGCCACCCTCGACTGGTGCGACGCCAACGGCTACGTGACCGTCCCCTACGGCGGCGGATCGTCGGTGGTGTGGGGCGTGACCCCGCTCGACGATCTGGGCCCGACCGTGGTGATCTCCCTCGACCAGCTCGACCAGGTTCTGGAGATCGACGACGTCTCCCGGGCGGCCCGCATCCAGGCCGGCGTGTTCGGGCCGCACCTCGAGGACCAGCTCCGGCCCAGTGGCCACACCCTGAGGCACTTCCCGCAGTCGTTCCGGTTCTCCACCCTCGGCGGCTGGATCGCCACCCGCTCCGGCGGCCACTACGCCACCAACCACACCCACATCGACGACTTCGTAGAGTCGGTGCGCATGATCACCCCCGCCGGATGGTGGGAGTCGCGGCGGCTGCCCGGATCGGGGGCGGGTCCCAGCCCCGACCGGATGGTGATCGGCTCCGAAGGCCTCTACGGGATCATCACCGAGGCCTGGATGCGAATCCAGCGTCGGCCGACTTTCCGGGCCACCGCCGGCGTCACGTTCGGATCGTGGCAGGCGGGCTGCGAGGCGGTGCGACACATCGTGCAGGCCAAGCTGTGGCCGGCCAACCTGCGCATCCTCGACCCCGCCGAAGCCCGCCGGGCCGCGGGACTCGACGGCGAGCAGGCGCTGGTGATCGTGTCGTTCGAGTCGGCCGAGCTCAGCCAGCGCCACAACATCACGGCCGCGGTGGAAATCGCCCGCGACAGCGGCGGGAGCGTGGACGATGACGACGTCCGCGTCGACGACGGGACGGGCGCGCCCACAGGCCGGGGCGGAGCGGTGGGCGCCTGGCGCAACGCCTTCATCGGGGTGGGCAACGGAGTGGAGACCTCGCTGGGCCTGATCAACGACACGTTCGAGACGGCCATCACCTGGGACCGCTGGCCCGACTTCGATGCCGAGATCCGCACCCGGGTGGGCGCCGCCCTCACCGACACGTTCGGACCGCACCACTCGCTGTCGTGCCGGTTCACCCACGTCTACACCGACGGTCCCGCCCCCTACTACACGTGGTCTGGGATGGGTGCTCAGGGCAGCGAGATCGACCAGTGGCAGACCATCAAGGACACGGCCAACCAGGCGGTGGTGGACGCGGGCGGCACCGTCACCCACCACCACGCCGTGGGCCGTATGCACCGGCCCGGCGGTTACGACCGCCAGCGCCCCGAGCTGTTCGCCGAGTCTGTTCGAGCCGTCAAGAAGCGCCTCGACCCCAACGGCATCCTCAACCCCGGCGTCCTCATCGACCCCTGAACCTGTCCTTACACTGGCCGCCGTGACTGACGAGCAGGCTCCAGGGCTGCTGGCCGGGGTGCGGGTGATCGAGTCGAGTCTGCTCGGGCCCGGACACCTCGGAACGTTCCTGGCCGACCTGGGCGCGGACGTGATCAAGGTCGAGTCGCCCGCCGGCGACTACATCCGCCAGATGACCTGGCCCATCGTCGAGGGCGTGTCGCTGCTGCACCTGCACACCCACCGGGGCAAGCGCAGCATCACCCTCGACCTGAAGAACGAGGACGGGCGGCAGCTGTACATTGACCTGGCTGCCACCGCCGACGTGGTGGTGGAGGCCATGCGTCCCGGGACCCTGGCCCGCCTCGGCCTCGGCTACGACGTGCTCGGCGCAGCCAACCCCCAGTTGGTGTTCGCCACCCTGTCGGGCTACGGCGCCACCGGCCCCTACAAGGACATGCCCAGCCACGGCATCGCCTACGACACCTGGTCCGGGATCGTGCAGCCCGTCGTCGACGACGAGGGCTTCACCCGCATCCCGCCCGACATGCCCAACGTCGGCATCAACGTCGGCCCGATGATGGCCGCGCTGGCGGTGCTGGCCGCAGTGATCAAGGCCCGCGACACCGGCGAGGGCTGCGAGATCGAGGTGGCCCAGTCCGACGCCTCGGCCTACATGGACTGGTACCGCATTGAGTCCGAGCGGGCCTACCTTCGCCCGGAGGACGAGGTGACCGGCAATCCGTCCGACGACTACGAGCGCCGGCCCGCGGGCTTGGCCGGAATGTGGGAGGGCGTGCGCTACCAGGCCTACGCCGCGGCCGACGGGCACGTGCTGTTCATGGCCTCCGAGCAGGCCTTCTGGCGCAACTTCTGCGAAGGCGTGGACCGCATGGACTTGTTCGAGCGCTGGCCGGGGTCCACCTACGCCGACCACGCCCGGGGCAACAGAGAGCTGCAACACGAGCTCAAGGCCATCTTCGCCACCAAGACCTGCGCCGAATGGCTCGCGTTCAGCAACGAGGTCAACACCCCCATAGCGCCGTTCAACACCCCGGCCAACATCGGTGATGACCCCCAGTTCCAAGCCCGCATCGGCTTCCTGCCCACCGACGAGGTCGGCTGCGAGCAACTCCCCCTACCCGTCTACGTAGACGGCACCAAGCCCGCCAACCCCTCCAAGGCCCCCACCGTCGGCCAGCACACCGACGAGGTAATCGGCCAGGTCCTGGGCCGCAGCCCCGACGAGATCACCGACCTCCGCGCCGACGGCGCGTTCGGCTAGCCCCGGGAGACGATCACCTCGCGGCCGGGGACCTCGGGCTCGTCGTCGATCATCTCGGCCGGGAACCCGGGGGCGAGCACAGACACTCCGGTGGCCTCCTCCAGGCGGCGGACCACATTGGGGGACCACTCCCTGGGTCCGTAGCGGTCCGCGGCGTCGTCGAAGATGTCGATCAGCACCGGCGACAACTCCAGAGGCACGCCGGCCCGCTCGGCCACCGCCGCGAACAGCGACAGGTCCTTCTGCACCAGGTCCATGGTGAAGTTGATGTCGCGGCTGCCGTTGAGGATGACCTGGCTCTCGGTCTCGTGCACGAACGAGTTGCCCGACGAGATCCGGATCGCCTCGTAGGCGGTGTTCAGGTCGATCCCGGCCTGCTTCGACGTGACCAGCGCCTCGCACAGCGACACGAGGTTGGCGGTGGCCAGGTAGTTGGTGACCACCTTGAGGATCGACGCCGAGCCGATGGGGCCGGCGTGCAGGATGTTGCGTCCCATGGCGGTGAGCACCGGTAGCGCTCGCTCGAACGTCGCCCGGTCGCAGCCCGCGAAGATCGAGATGTTGCCGGTGGCGGCCCGGTGGCAGCCGCCCGAGACGGGGCAGTCCACGGCGACGCCGCCCGCGGCGGACACCAGCCCGGCCAGGCGGCGCACCTCTGCCTCGTCGGTCGTGCTCATCTCGGCCCAGATGAAGGGCTCAGCATCGTCGCCGCGGTCGGACCGGGCGGCCAGACCGGCCAGGATGCCGTCGTCGGCCTCCATCACCATCGCGCTGGCCGCAGGACTGGGCAGGCAGGTGATCACCATGTCGGCGGTGGCCGCCATCTCCGCGGGACTGCCGGCCCAGCCGGCCCCGCCGGCCTCCAGCGCGGCCGCCGCGGAGCGGTCCAGATCCCGCACCACCAGATCGAAGCCGTTGCGCAGCAGGCTCCCGGCCAGCTTCGACCCCACGTTTCCCAATCCGATGAAGCCGACCCTCATGGCAGCCTCCTCCCCTACTCGATGCAGCGATCTTGAAGCCGCTGCTTGCATTCGACCGGTGGTCCGGCGACGCTAGCGCCGTGACCCGAGCACCGAAGGGAATCCAGCCCGAGCCCCTCACCGCATGGCTCGCGGCCGAAGTGGGGGTCGCTCCACCCCTGAGCTTCCAGCCCATCGCGGGCGGCGCCTCCAACCTGACCTTCGCGGTGACCGACGCAACCGGCCGCCGGGTGGTGCTGCGACGCCCGCCCACCGGCCACGTGCTGGCCAGCGCCCACGACATGACCCGCGAGCACCGGGTGATCTCCGCTCTGGCACCCACCGCGGTGCCGGTGCCGCCCGCTCTGGGCCTGTGCACTGACGCAGCCGTTAACGGCGCCGATTTCTACGTAATGGACTTCGTGGACGGCTCGGTCGTGTTCGACCGCTCCGATGCCATGAACGTGGCCGAGGCGGTGCGACCGGCAATGGCCCGATCGATCGTCGACACCCTCGCCGACCTGCACTCTCTGGACCCCGACGAGGTCGGGCTGGGAGATCTGGGCCGCCGCGAGGGCTACTGCTCCCGCCAGTTGCGCCGCTGGCAGCGCCAGGTGGACGAGGGCTCCGACCGCGACCTGCCCGAGGTGCGTCAGCTTCACGACCGGCTGGTGGCCACGATCCCCGAGCAGCAGGGGGCAGGAATCGTGCACGGCGACTACCGCCTTGACAACTGCATCATGGCCCCCGAGGGTTCGGTGGCCGCGGTGCTCGACTGGGAGTTGTGCACCCTCGGTGATGTGCTGATGGATGTGGCCGGACTGGTGACGTGGTGGGGAGACCGGCGGGCAGGCCTGGGCCGCCTGTCCGAGATGCCCACCACCGTCGACGGTTTCGGCACACCGGCAGACGTACTGGAGCGCTACAGCCGGCGCTCCGACCGGGACCTGTCCTCGCTGGACTGGTATGTGGCCCTCCAGTTCTGGAGGGTGGCCTGCATTATCGAGGGAGTGCGGGTGCGCCACACCGCGGGAGCGATGGGCGACAACCAGCACTACGACGACAGCGGTGCCCGGGTGTTCATCGACTACTCCCTGAACCGCTGCGCCGAACTCCTGGACACGGCCGCCTGAGACCATGAGGGATCCCAGGTACGACATCCTCTTCGAGCCGATGCCTATCGGCCCGCTGGTGGCCAAGAACCGGTTCTTCCAGGTGCCCCACTGCAACGGCATGGGCTACCGGGACCCCAGAGCCTGCGCCGAGATGCGGGCGGTCAAAGCCCAGGGAGGCTGGGCGGTGGTGTGCACCGAGGAGGTCGAGATCCACTACACGTCGGAGGTCACGCCCTACATCGAGGGCCGCCTCTGGGACGACGCCGACATCCCGGCCCTGGCCGTGATGGCCGAGCGGGTCCACGACTGCGGGTCGCTGGCCGGAGTCGAGCTCGCCTACAACGGGCTCGACGGCACCAACCTCCACTCCCGTGTGGTCCCGCAGGCGCCGTCGGCGCTGCCGGTGATCTCCGGTTCTTCCCATCCCGTCCAGGCCCGGGCCATGACCAAGCGGGACATCGCCAACCTGCGCCGCTGGCACCGTCAGGCGGTGGACCGCTCGCTGCGGGCCGGATTCGACCTGGTTTACGTCTACTCGGGCCACTCCCTCGGCGCGGCCCATCATTTCCTGTCGCGCCGCTACAACCACCGCAGCGACGAGTACGGAGGAAGTCTCCGCAACCGGATGAGGCTGCTGCGGGAACTGCTGGAGGACGCGGTCGAGGAAGCGGCCGGCCGGGCCGCGGTGGCCTGCAGGGTGACCGTGGACGAGACCATGTACCGCGACGGCATCGACCGGGCCGAGATCGAGGAGGTGATCGGCGAGCTGGGTGAGATCCCCGACCTGTGGGACTTCGTGCCGGGCACCTGGGAGGACGACAGCGTCACGTCTCGCTTCAGCGCCGAGGCCCACGAGGAGCAGTGGGTGCGGGGCCTGAAGGCCCTCACCTCCAAGCCGGTGGTCGGGGTCGGCCGCTTCACCTCCCCCGACACGATGGTCCGCATGATCCGCCAGGGCATTCTCGATTTCATCGGCGCGGCCCGGCCCTCCATCGCCGACCCGTACCTGCCCCTCAAGATCGAGGAGGGCCGGCCGGAGGACATCCGCGAGTGCATCGGCTGCAACATCTGCGTGACCGGCGACTACACGATGTCGCCCATCCGCTGCACCCAGAACCCGTCGATGGGCGAGGAGTGGCGCCGGGGCTGGCATCCCGAGCGCTACCGCCCCCGTCACGCCGACGAGCGAGTGCTGGTAGTGGGCGCCGGTCCGGCCGGCCTGGAGGCCGCTATGTCTCTCGGCAAGCGGGGATACGGGGTAGTGCTGGTCGAGAAGTCGCGCACCCTGGGCGGCCGGGTGGCGGCCGAGGCCCGTCTGCCGGGGCTGGCCGAGTGGATCCGGGTGGTGGACTACCGCGTGGGCCAGATCGCCAAGCTCGACAACGTCGAGCACTATCTGGAGAGCGACATGACTGCGGAGGAGGCCCTCTCCTACGGCTTCGACCATGTCGCGGTGGCCACCGGCTCGGTCTGGCGGCGCGACGGGGTGGCCCGCTGGCACACGCGGGCCGGTGCGATGGCCATCGGCGACCTGCCGGTGTACACGCCCGACGACATCCTGGCCGGAACCCGCCCGCCCGCCGGCGCTCGGGTGGCCGTCTACGACGACGACCACTACTACATGGGAGGCGTCCTGGCCGAACTGCTGCAAGGCGAGGGTTTCGAGGTGGCGCTGGCCACGCCGGAGCCGCTGGTGTCGGCGTGGACGGTCAACACCATGGAGCAGCACCGCATCCAGGCCCGTCTCATGGAGGCAGGAGTCGAACTGCACACGTCTAGCGCGGTGTCGGCGGTGCTCGACGACGGTCTTCGGACCGAGTGCGCCTTCACCGGAGGCGAGGGGCGGATTGATGCCGACGCGGCGCTGCTGGTCACCGCCCGCCTGCCCGACGACGGGCTCGTCCAGGATCTGCTGGCCCGGCGCGACGAGTGGGACGACCTCGGCCTGCGCAGTGTCCGGGCCGTGGGAGACGCCCTGGCTCCGGGCACGATCGCGGCCGCGGTGTGGGACGGACGCCGTTACTCGGAGGAACTGGAGGCGCCCACCGACGACGCCGACATCACCCCCTACCGCCGCGAGATTGTCGCTCTGAACCCCTGACCCTCCGGGGCCGGCGAGGTTCAGCCCAGTGCGGCGATGGCGGCGCCGTAGTCGGGCTCGTCGGTGATCTCGCTCACTAGTTGGGAGTGCAGCACGTTGCCGTCGGCACCGATCACCACCACCGCCCGGGCGCACAGACCGGCGAGAGGCCCGTCGGCGATGCCGACCCCGTAGTCGTCGAGAAACTCCGCGTTACGGAAGGTCGAGGCAGCGGTCACGTTCTCGATGCCCTCGGCCTCACAGAACCGTCCCGCCGCGAACGGCAGGTCGGCCGACACGCACACGACAGTGGTGTCCTCCATGCCGGCGGCGCGCTCGTTGAAGGCGCGCACGCTCTGGGCGCAGACCGGCGTGTCGATCGATGGGAAGACGTTCAGCACCACGCGGCCGCCGAGCAGGCTCTCCGACGTCACGGCGCCGAGGTCGCCTCCGGTCAGGGTGAACGCGGGGGCCGCCGAACCGGCGGCCGGCAGATCGCCGCTTGTGTGGACGGGATTGCCCTTGAATGCGGTTGTGGCCACGGATGTCTCCTTCGAATCTGATCTCGGTCTTGCACTCGACGGGTCGCCACACCGGGTGCGTGACGAATGATCTATGTGCAGATCGGAGGCTACCGGGACCCGCCGTTACCATCCCAATGATGCAGCCGAAGCCGGTGCCGACGCCCGACCCGCTCGATCTCGAGGCCTTCCGCCGCAACGCCCATGCTCTGGTGGACTGGGTGACCGACTATCTCGCCGGACTCGGCGCCAGGCCGGTCCGCGAGCCGGTGGAGCCGGGCGAGGTACGGGCCAAGCTCCCCGAAGACGCGCCCGAGCTGCCCGAGCCCTTCGACGCGGTACTGGCCGACCTCGACCGGGTGGTGGTGCCGGGGCTGACCCACTGGCAGCATCCGGGCTGGTTCGCCTTCTTCCCGGCCCAGACTTCGCCGCCGGCCGTGCTGGGCGAGTTGGCCGCGGCCGGGATCGGCGTGCAGGGGATGCTGTGGGCAACCTCGCCGGCGTCCACCGAGCTCGAGTCCCATGTGCTCGACTGGCTGGTCGACCTGCTCGACGTGCCCCAGTCGTGGAAGACGACCGGACCGGGCGGAGGGGTGCTTCAGGCCGGTGCCTCCACCGCCACCCACACCGCCATGGTGGTCGCCCGCGAGCTCTGCCGCGAGCGCACCGGAGCACCTGCCGAGAAGATGGTGGCCTACACGTCCAACCAGGCCCACTCGTCGCTGGAGAAGGGCGCCAAGCTGACCGGGTTCGGCCACATCCGCCTGCTGGACGTCGATGCTGACTTCGCAGTCCGGCCGGCAGCGCTGACCGAAGCGATCGAAGCTGACCGCCGAGACGGTCTGGTGCCGGCCTTCCTGGGCTCGAATGTGGGCACCACCGGCACCGCGGCCGTCGACCCTCTGCGCGAACTGGGCGAGATCGCCCGCGCGGAGCAGATGTGGCACCACGTCGATGCCGCCTACGGGGGCTCGGCGATGATCTGCGAGGAGTTCCGCCACCACCACGACGGGCTCGAGCTGGTCGACAGCTACACCTTCAACCCCCACAAGTGGCTGGCCACCAACCTCGAGTGCTCGGTGATGTGGGTGGCCGACCGGAGGCCCCTGATCGACACGCTGAGCGTGGTGCCCCCGTACCTGCGCAACCCGGCCTCGGAGTCGGGGCAGGTGATCGACTACCGGGACTGGCACGCGCCGCTCGGCCGGCCGTTCCGGGCCCTCAAGCTGTGGTTCGTGCTGCGCAGCTTCGGCGCCGAGGGCCTGCGGCGGATGATCCGCAGCCATGTCGGCTGGGCTCGAGGGCTGGCAGACCGTATCGATGGCAATCCGAGGCTGGAGCGCATCGCGCCGGTGCACTTCGCGCTGGTGTCCTTCGTGCATCGCGACGGCAACGAGGCCACCGACGCCCTCGCAGCCGACATCAACGCCGACGGCCGGTTCTACGTGACTCCCTCGGAGATCGACGGGCGGCGGTTCGTGCGGATCTCGGTGGGCTCCACCTGGACGACCAAGGACGACGTCGACGCTCTCTGGGACCTCATCGAGGCGAGCGCCTGAGCGAGACCGGAATCAGCGGCCCAGCGACTCCAGGTAGCGGCGAGCCGTCTCGCGCGACTCGGGGTCGCGGCGAGCCGCGGCCAGCGAGTCGGCGTCGTTCCAGGCGCCGCCGGTGGGAACCAGGGCCTCCGCGGCCGCGTCCACGGCCCGCAGGGTGGCTCGCAGGGTGTAGGCCGACTTGGAGGCGAGCAGGCGGGCCAGCTCCGTGGCGGCCTCCTCCAACTTCGACTCCGGCACAATCCGGTTGACGAAGCCCAGCGCCTGAGCCTCGGCCGCGCCGAACGGGCGGCACGTCATCACCAGGTCGCGGGTGGCCGCGGGACCGATCTCTCGCACCAGCCTGGGGATCCCGCCCCACGCCAGCGGGATGCCCAGGTCGACCTCCGGTATCACGAAGCGCACATCGGTGGCCGCGACCCGCAGGTCGCAGGCCGCGGCCAGCACCAGACCGCCGCCCACACAGTGGCCGTGTATGGCCGCCACCGTCACCGCCTGCATGGCGGTGATCGCCTCGGCCATCAGCCGTCCGGCATCGGTGCCGGCCCGGTCCGGGCCGCCCCCACCGGTGAACGCGGCCAGGTCGGCGCCGGCGGTGAAGGCTCGGCCGTTGCCTCGAACGATCACCGCTTTGACGTCGTCGTGGCCGTCGAACCAGCGGGCCGCGTCGGTCAGCTCCAGCAGGCAGGCCACCGACAGCGGGTTGAGCTTGGACGGGTTGTCGAGCAGCAGCGTGCCCACCGCCCCGTCCACGCCGACCGTGATCGTGTCGTAGTCCATAGGCCCTTCCCGTCCGTCGCTTCCGGCATGACAGGATGCAACCGATTGCCGCGCCGGCGCAAACACCTGATAGAGACAGTCGCCATGCGAAGAAACCCCATGCGAGAGCGCTGGGCCGCAGGCGAGCCGGCTATCGGCGGCTGGCTGGGCATCGCCAGCGCCTATTCCGCGGAGATCGTGGCCCGCTGCGACTTCGACTACGTCTGCGTCGACATCCAGCACGGCCTGCTCGACTACGGCGACGCCTGGCACATGCTGCAAGCCATCAACCTGGGCTCGGCCACCCCGGTAGTGCGGGTGCCGTGGAACGAGCCCGGCATCATCGGCAGGAGCCTCGACTCCGGCGCCAGAGGGATCGTCGTGCCCATGGTCAACACCCGGGCCGAGGCCGAGGCCGCGGTGCAGTACTGCCGGTACGCCCCCGAAGGCAGTCGCAGCTACGCCGGCACCCGGGTCGTGCGCCAGGAGGGCTCCGACTACTTCGCCAACGCCAACACCGATGTGGCCGTCATCCCGATGGTGGAGACCGTCGAGGCGGTGGACAACCTCGACGACATCCTGTCGGTGCCCGGCGTGGACGCGGTGTACGTCGGGCCCTCGGATCTGTCGGTGACCCTCGGCCTGAGCCCGGGCAACAACGACGGCGAACCCGCCTTCGACGCCGCGGTGGCCAAGATCGTCGAGGGCTGCGCCCGCCACGGCGTGATCGCGGGGTGCCACACGGTGTCGGAGCTGTGCCAGCGCCGCATCGAGCAGGGCTTCCAGATGATCACAGTCACCGCCGACACGGTGGCCCTCACCAGAGGACTTGACGACGAGCTGCGCCGGTCCCGGGGCCAGGAGCCCGTTATCCGCTCCAGCTCCATGTACTAGCGGGGGCCGCGGAACCCGCCGGCGCCGACAGTCGGGCAGCAAGACACCGGTACGCTGGCCCCACTCCGCCCGGCCCGCCTGCAGCCGGTCGTACCAAGGAGCCGCTAATGGACTTCGAGTTCTCCGACGAGCAGAGATCCTTCGCGGCCGAGGTGGAGGCGTTCCTCGACGCCCACGACGATCCCGAGGTGTTCGACCTGACCAGGGAGAACATGGCCCAGCTCGTGGACACACCCGAGCGCCGGGCCTTCATGAAGGAGATGGGCCGCAAGGGATGGCTGGGCATCACCTGGCCGGCCGAGTACGGCGGGAGCGAGGGCGAGGGCGTCTACGAGTACCTGCTGAACGAAGCGCTTGCCGCCCGGGGCGGTCCCCAGATCGGCAAGGGCGTCGGCATCGTGGGCAAGACGATCATCGCTCACGGCTCCGAGAGGCTCAAGGCCGAGTTCCTGCCCATGATCCTCGAGAACGACGTGGAGTTCGCGGTGGGTTACTCGGAGCCCGACGCCGGGTCAGACGCCGCCTCCATGCGGCTGAGGGCCGAGCGTCACACGGCGGAGGACGGCACCGAGGGCTGGCTGCTCAACGGCCAGAAGATCTGGACGACGTCCGCCCATTTCGCCGAGTGGTACTGGCTCGGAACCCGCACCGACCCCGACAACAAGCACATGGGCATCACGCTGATGCTGGTGCCCCTCGACCAGCCCGGCATCACCGTCGACGGCATCTGGACCATGGGCGACGAGCGCACCAACTCGGTGTTCCTCGACAACGTGTTCGTGCCCGACGACTACGTGGTGGGCGAGGTCAACCACGGGTTCCGCTATATCAGCCAGGCCCTCGACCTCGAGCGCTTCACGATGTTCACCTTCTCCCCCATCAAGCAGCGCCTCGACCTGCTCACCGAATGGGTGCAGGACGCCGAGCGCGACGGCGAGGCGGTGCGGTCCGATCCCCGGGTGCGGGCCCGTCTCGCCAACCTGCACGCCGAAGCCGAGGTGGCCCGGGTGCTCGGCCTGAAGTTCGTGGCCGAGGCGGTGAAGGTCGAGGAGGCGGTGCGCGACGGCAAGGAGGGGTTCCAGCCGCCGACGGTGGCCGCCTCGGAGTACAAGCTCTACGCCACCGAGCTGTCCAAGCGCCTGGCCGACGCGTCCATGGACATCGCCGGGCCCGGGGCGCAACTCCGCGTCCACACCGAGGACGCCCCCATGGCCGGCCGCTCCGAGTCGACCTACCGCTTCACCGTGATCGACACCATCGGCGGCGGCTCCTCGGAGATCCAGAAGAACATCATCGCCCGCCGGGGTCTCGGACTCCCCAAGAACTTCTAGACGTGACGCCATGACGCAAGGAGCTCAGACTTCGGAGCCCACTGCCGCGCTGGCAGGAGTCCGGGTGATCGATCTGGCCCCGGTGGGTCCGGCGGCCCGGGCCACCCGGCTGCTGGCCGACTACGGGGCGGACGTGATCAAGGTCGGCCCCGTGCCCCGCCACGCCGGTGTGGCCGTCGTGCCTCCCCCCTACGCCTACAGCGGGTACCGCGGCATGCGCCGTGCGCTGTTCGACCTCAAGAGCAACGATGGACGCGACGCCTTCCTGGCCCTGACCCGCGGCGCCGATGTGGTGATCGAGAGCTTCCGGCCCGGAGTGGCCGACCGTCTCGGCGTCGGGTACGAAGCCGTCCGGGCCGTGAACGAGCGGGTCGTCTACTGCTCCACCAGCGGCTACGGCCAGACCGGCCCCCGCCGGCACTGGGCCGGCCACGACCTCAACTACCTGGCCGTGTCGGGCTACGTGCATTGCAGCGGCCGCGACGCCGACGGCACGCCCGCGCTGCCCGGCGCCACCTTGGCCGACATAGCCGCGGGCGGTATGCACGCCGCCCTGGCCATGCTGGCCGCCCTGGTGCGCCGCGACCGGACCGGACAGGGCGAGTACCTCGACGTGTCGGTGGCCGACGGAGCGGTCGGGATGATGTCGCTGTACGCCGACGAGCACCTGGCCACCGGGGCCGAGCCCGGACCCGGCCACTACATCCTCACCGGCCGCCACGCCTGCTACGGCGTCTACGCCTGCGCCGACGGCCGGTACCTGTCGGTGGCCGCCATCGAACACGCCTTCTGGGCCAACCTGTGCCGGGAGCTGGGTCTCGAGCGCTACATCGACGCCCAGACCGACGATGCCGCCCAGGACGAGATCCGGGCCGCTATCGCGGCCGTGCTGGCGTCGGCCGACCGGGACGAGTGGGTGAGCCGGCTCGGCCCCGCCGACTGCTGCGTGGCCCCCGTGAACAGCGTGTCGGAGGCGGTGGCCGACGAGCAGTACCGGGCCCGCGGAGTGGTCGTGAAGGCCGAGCATCCCACCGAGGGCACCATCGAGCAGATCGGTCCGGTCTGGGCCGGCGCCGAGCCAGCAGGCTCGCCCTGCGATCTGCCCGACCTGACCCTCACCCACACGGCCGAGCTGCTGGCCGAAGCCGGCTACGACGAACCCCGCATCACCGAGATGGCAGCCGCAGGAGTGATCGCATGACCACCGAGACCGACCAGAGCGTGCCGGCCGACATAGCCGAGCTGATCGGGCGCCCCCAGTACCCCGACACCGCCGACTTCCCCGCCGAGTTGGGCTACGGCTGGAACACGCTGGCCGCCACCGAGAACGGCAACCCGCTGTACTGGGACGACGCCGTGGCCGGGATGCTCACCGGCGGAAAGATCCTGCCCCTCAGCACCCTGTCGCTGTGGCTGCGCCCCCACCGCTGGTCGCCCGGAGCGACCAGCGAGCAGCGCCCCATGCAGTCGCATTTCGATCTCAAGGACCGCCTGGGGCTTCCCGAAGGGATCATGAGCGACAACACGGTCGTCTTCCATGATCCGGTGCGCCCCGGCGACGTGATCAGCCATCGCCAGGTCGTGAAGTCGCTGAGCGGCCCCAAGACCACATGGCTGGGCACAGGGCACTTCTGGGTGATCGACATCGAGTACCACAACCAGGACGGCACCCTCGTGGGCGTGGAGTCCTACACCGGCTTCGGCTACCGCCGCGCCGACAGTCCCGCCGCTGCGCCGTCGAAGTCCGCCACCGGGCCGGCATCCGGCTCCGAGCCGGACGCGCCCCGGCCCCAGGCCAAGCCGGACCCCACCCACGACCAGGTGTCGGCGGGCGACGCACCGCCCGACCTCGTCCACGACGTGACCGCCACCACCGTCGTTCTGGGCGCCCTGGCCAGCCGAGACTGGCGGCCCATGCACCACGACTACCACTTCGCCACTGAGCGCAACGGAACCCGCGACATCTTCCTGAACACACCCAACCAGCTCGCCTGGATCGAGCGGGCCGTCACCGACTGGACCGGACCCCGGGGCCGGCTGGGACGGATCTCGTTCCGTATGCAGGATCCCGTCTTCCCCGGCGAAACCATGACCATCTCGTCGGTGGTCACGGCCGTGCCTGTCGACGACTCCGGCTGCGGCTGGGTGGAGCTGGACCTGGTGCTGCGGGCCGGCGACCGCGTCTGCACGACCGGGAAGGCCAAGGTGGCCCTGCCGATGTCGACCGCCGACAATCCGTGGCAGCGCCGAGGCGAGGACTGGCAGCCATGACGGCCCGCCGGCACCCCGTGAGGAAGAACTGATGCTCGACCTTGACTTCACCCCGGAACAGGACATGCTGCGCGACATGGTGCGCGGCCTGTGCAGCGAGCTCTCGCCGCTGGAGCGTGTGCGGGAGCTCGAGGACGACCCCGACGGCATCCACCGGGAGCTCTGGCAGCGTCTTGGGGAGCTGGGCCTGTGCGGCCTCATGGTTCCAGAGAGCGCGGGCGGCTCCGGCATGAGCCTCCTCGACGGCGTCGTGCTCTACGAGGAACTGGGGCGCTCGCTGGCTCCGGTGCCCCACTTCGTCAGCTGCGTGCTGTCCGCCGCGGCGATATCCGAGGCAGGATCGCCTGCCCAGCAGGCCGAGCTGTTGGGCGGCATCGCGTCGGGCGAGACCATCGCCACCGTCGGGTGGTTGGAGCCGGGCGGGGGCTACAGGCCCCGCGGCGTGCAGTTGGCGGCCCGCACCAACGGCGACGGATTCGTGCTGGACGGCTCCAAGGAGCATGTGCAGTTCGCGGCGGCCGCCGATCTCATCGTCGTGCTGGCCCGCAGCGGCGACCGTGACACCGACATCGACCTGTTCGTGGTGGAGGCGGGCGCGTCGGGCCTGAGCCTCGATCAGCGGATGTCGATCTCGTCGGACACCCAGTACCTGGCGACCCTCGACGGCGTGCCCGTTCCCGCCGGCGCCCGCCTGGGCAGCGCCGACGCTCCCGTCGGAGCCGGCTGGGAGGCCTGGCAGCGCGCCATGCACGCCGGTGCGATCCTGGCCGCGGCCCAGGCCGTCGGCGGCGCCGGCTACGCGCTCGAGGTCACTGTCGAGTACGCCAAGGAGAGGCGCCAGTTCAACAAGGCCCTGGCCGAGTTCCAGGCCATCTCGCACTACCTGGCCGACGCCCGCACCGCCCTCGACGGCGCCCAGCTGCTGGTGTATGAGGCGGCGTGGGCCCACAGCACCGGCCGCTCCACCGATCGGCTGGCCCCCATGGCCAAGCTGTTCGCCTGCCGGACCTACCGCGACATCACCGCCATGTGCCAGCAGGTGTTCGGCGGTATCGGCTTCACTGTGGAGTACGACATCCAGCTCTACTTCCGCCGAGCCAAGCAGCTCCAACTCTCCTGGTGGGACCAAGCGACCTGCGAGGACCGCATCGCCGACGCCGTCCTCGGCCCGGCCTAGCCGGCGCCGGCTGCGCCCTCCAGCGCGGCGATCCGCTCGCCGTGGTCCGCCATCTGAGCCAGCAGACGGCCATGATCGGCAAGCAAACGGCCGTGATCGGCAAGCAGGCGACCATGCGCTTCCTGAGTGGCCTCAATCCGTGCCAATCGCTCGCGTATGTCGCCCAGGAGCTCTTCGTGCCTATCGAGGCGCGTGCCGAGGGCGCGTATGTCCGACTTGAGTGATGCGAAGAAGAAGCCGAGCAGCCCCAAGATGCCCGCCCCCAATACTCCGATTATCGCTTCTGCCACCGTCATGTCCTCTCAAGTATAGCATGTCCAACCGTCGAGGCCATTAGGCGATAGTCATATAGAATAATATAGCATGAAAAATACCAAATGGCTCACAGCGCGGCGAGTGGATCTGCTGCTGGGGGTGGCTGTGACCGTGGCCGCCGTGAGCGGGCTGGTGTCCTGGGGCGTGGGTACGGGCTGGGCTCGCTGGGTGACGGTGATCCATGCCCTGGCCGGCCTGAGCGTTCTGGCCCTCGCTCCGTTCAAGCTCAGAGGATCGGTGCGGACTGGGCTGAAACGGCGACGAGTCACCCGATGGCTGTCGATGCTGCTGGGTGCGCTGGTGCTGGCCACCGTCGTCCTAGGGATCCTGCACGCCACCGGGCTGTGGCACGGGGTGGGCTACTGGTCGGCGCTATGGACTCATTTCCTGCTGGCCGCGCTGCTGGCCCCGCTGGTGATCTGGCACATCGCCAGCCGGCCCGGCCGTCCCCGCATGGCCGACCTCGACCGCAGGACCCTCATCGGCGGCGGTGCGGCGGCCGCGGCCGCCGGCATCGCCTACGGGGTCCAGCAACTCGTGGTCGGCGACAACCGGCGCTTCACCGGATCCCACGAGATCGCCTCGTTCAACCCGGCAGAGATGCCGACGACGATGTGGCTCAACGACCGGTCGCCCCGGGTTTCGGCCTCGCAGTGGGATCTGACCGTCGACGGACAGACCGTCCCGCTGGAGGCACTGCATGCCCGAGCCGCGCCGTTCGAAGCCGACCTCGACTGCACCGGCGGGTGGTGGAGCCGCCAGTCGTGGGACGTGGTGCCGCTGGCCGAGCTGATGCCACCGGTGGACGCGCCCACCCTGGAGGTCACATCGCTGACCGGCTACAGCCGCCTGTTCCCGGCACGCGACGCAGCCAACCTGTACCTGGCCGTCGGCTACAACGGCGAGCCCCTGCGCCGGGGCCACGGCGCTCCGGTCCGGCTGGTGGCACCGGGTAGACGGGGCTTCTGGTGGGTCAAGTGGGTGAGCCGCGTCGACCCAGTCGACCGGCCCTGGTGGCTTCAGCTGCCGTTCCCCCTGGAGTGACCGACCCTCAGCATTCGCCCGCCGTCAACCCACCGGCGGTCAGCGGACCCGCTCGATGTAGCGGTTGACCAGGTTCTCCAGCGCCTCCTGGCGCCCCGAGCGGGGCGCTGGATCGATGTCGCCGCCGGCCACCAGATTGTGCAGGTCGGCCAGCGACCGCTGCCCCGCCATGATCGCCCGTCCCAACTCGCCACTCCATCCTCGGTAACGGGCGACCCGCAGATCCTCCAGCGCGCCGTCGGACAGCATGGCGTGGGCCACCAGCAGCGACCGGGCCAGGGTGTCGATCCCCCCGATGTGGCCGTGGAACAGGTCGGTGCGGTCGATCGACTGGCGGCGCAGCTTGGTGTCGAAGTTGAATCCTCCGGTGGTGAACCCACCGGCTCGCAGGATCTCGTAGACGCCGAGCGCCATCTGGTCCACCGAGTTGGGGAACTGGTCGGTGTCCCAGCCCAGCCGGTCGTCGCCCCGGTTGGCGTCCACCGATCCGAAGATCCCCGCCGCGGCGGCCACCGCCACCTCGTGAGCGAAGTCGTGGCCCGACAGGGTGGCGTGGTTGACCTCGATGTTGACCTTCACCTCGTCGGCCAGCCCGTAGCGCTGCAGGAAGGCGTGAACCGTCTGGCTGTCGTGGTCGTACTGGTGCTTGACCGGCTCCTGGGGCTTGGGCTCGATGAGGACGGTCCCGCCGAATCCGATGGCGTGCTTGTGCTCCACCACCAGGTTCAGGAACCGCCCTAGCTGGTCGAGCTCGTGGCCCACGTCGGTGTTGAGCAGCGTGTCGTAACCCTCCCGGCCGCCCCACAGCACGTAGTTGGCCCCGCCGAGGCGGTGGGTGGCCTCCAGACAGTTGCGGACCTGGGCTGCGGCCCGGGCGAACACCTCCGGATCCGGGCTTGTGGCCGCGCCGGCCATGTAGCGGGGGTGCCAGAACAGCCGCGCCGTGCCCCACAGCAGCTGCACCCCGGTGCGTTCCATGTGAGCCGCGGCCTCGTCAACCATGGCCCCGAGGTTGGCGCTCTCCTCCGCGAACGAGGAGCCCTCGGGGGCGATGTCGTGGTCGTGGAAGCAGAAGAACGGCACGCCCAGCTTCTCGAAGAACTCGAACGCGGCCGCCATCTTGGCGCGGGCCGCGTCCATCGGATCCAGCGCAGGATCCAGCCAGGGCCGGTCGAGGCCGCCGTCGCCGAACACGTCGTTGCCCGGCCAGTTGAACGAGTGCCAGTAGCACACCGCGATACGGAGGTGCTCGGCCATGGTTCGCTCCCCCACCCTCCGGTCGGCGTCGTACCAGCGGAACGTGAGCGGATCGTCGCTGTCCGGCCCGGCGTGGCGGATCGGCTCGGGAACCTCTGTGAAGAACTCAGCCACGGCGCGATACTAGGCACCACCACCGATGCGACTCGCCTGTCTATTAGTGGTGGCCGTGCTGGCGGCTACGGCATGCTCGGTTGAGCCGCCCGCGGGCGACGGCCTAGCCGATGAAGGCGTTCAGGCCGAGCCAGCCGCCACCGACGACCGCTCAAGCACTGAGGCACCCGACCCGTCGCCGCCTCCGCCGGATCCGGGGACGTTCATCGCGGTGGCGGCCGGGTTCTGGCACACGTGCGCGATCCGGTCCGACGGCGGGATCGAGTGCTGGGGCGTCAACCGGAGCGGTCTGCTCGATGCGCCCGAGGGCGTGTTCAAGGCGATCTCGGCCGGGCCCGGCCACAACTGCGCCATCCGCGTCGACGGCAGCATCGAGTGCTGGGGCGAGAAGTTCCCGGGAATGGCCGACGCGCCCGAGGGCATGTTCATCGCGGTGGCCGCGGGCGCTCGCTACACGTGCGCTCTGCGCGACGACGGAGACGTCGACTGCTGGGGCGGTTCCGACGCTGAACTCGTGACCCCGCCCGGGGGACACTTCACCGCGGTGGCCGCGGGGCACCGCCACGCGTGCGTGCTGCGCGACGGTGGAACGGTTCTCTGCTGGGGCGCCAACGAAGAGGGCCAGGCCGAGAGGCGCGCCGAACGCTTCAGTGACATCGCCGCAGGGGCCGACCACACGTGCGGGATAAGGCTCGACGGCACCGTCGAATGCTGGGGATCCAACTATCTGGCCAAGTCCGGCGCTCCTGGCGGGACCTTCACGATGCTCGCGGCCGGCGTAGATCACACGTGCGCAGTGAGCACCGGCGGCACAGCCGAGTGCTGGGGATCGGACGCCTACGGCGCCACTCCGGCGCCCGACGCCCAGTTCCAGACGGTCACGGCCGCTGCCGACCACAGTTGCGGGCTCCGCACAGACGGCACCATCCAATGCTGGGGCCGACGCTTCGTAGCGGGTGCCGAACCGCCCGGCGAGCAGTTCGCATCGCTGGCTGCCGGCGGCAACCACACCTGCGGGCTGCGCCGAGACGGCGCCGTCGAATGCTGGGGCACAGACCTGGTGGGTCAGATGGAACCGCCCGGCGGACGCTTCAACACGATGGCCACAGGAAACTACTTCGCCTGCGGACTGCGACCCGGCGGCACAATCGAATGTTGGGGATTCGACCGCTTCGGCGTGCTCGACGTCCCCGACGGAACGTTCCAAACGGTGACAGCCAGTGTGGGCCACGCCTGCGCTCTACGACACGATGGCACCGTCGAATGCTGGGGATCCAACTCACACGGACAGACCGACGCTCCCGCCGGCGCATATGCCGCCATCTCGGCAGGGAGCTCGCACAACTGCGGCATCCGCCTCGACACGGGTGAGGCCGAGTGCTGGGGGAACCCGCACGAGAGGAGGCTGGATCCGCCAGCGGGACCCTTCATCGCGATCGCGGCCGGCGATAGCCACACGTGCGCCCTGTGGAGGACCGGAGACGCCCATTGCTGGGGATCCAACTCGTACGGGCAGCTCATCGCGCCCGACAGCGAGTTCATTGCCGTCTCCTCCGGAGTGCACTCGTGCGGGTTGCAGAAGGGCGGCCGCGTCGAGTGCTGGGGAACCGACGAGGCGCCCTCCGCCGGGCAGTTCACCTCGATCGAGGTCGGCCAGGGATACACCTGCGGCCTGCGCCCTGACGGCACCGTCGAATGCTGGGGAACGCTGCGGGCCCCGCCCGAGGGAGTGACCTACACCGGCTGAGCGCCCGAACTGGCAGCCGCCGGCGCCCTAACGGGGCTTCATCGCTGCCAATTCCCGTGGGCCCGGAGGGAGGGAACGACGGGCATACTGAGTCGTGTCCTGGTGGCGGAGGCTCGACGCGGGCCGGATTGCGATCCTGGCGGTGCTGGTGCTGGGAGTGGCCGCGTTCTTGACCCGGGGCCAATGGCTCGGCACCGTCGAGACCGCCGTAGATGTAGCCGTGGATGCCGTCGATGTCGCGGTAGACGGAGATGTCGACCACGGGGAGTTGGTGACCGGGGGCGAGGTGGTCGCTCCCCCGGTCGTCGACGTCGAGGATCCCGAGGACTTCGATGTCGAGACCGAGCGGCTGTACCGCATCGTGCCCGGCGGCGGATCCCGGGCCAGCTACCACATAGAGGAACGCCTCGGCGGGCTGTCGCGCACCACGGTGGGCACTACCTCCGTCATGGCCGGCGAGATCGCGGTGAACCTTGTCGATCTCGCCGCAAGCCGGGTCGGTGAGATCGTGGTCAACGTGGAGATGTTCCAGTCCGACTCCGCCCTGCGGGACAAGCGCATCCGCCACGACTACCTGGAGTCGAGCCACTGGCCCTTTGTGCGGTTCAGGCCCACGTCGGTAGAGGGACTGGGCGCGGATTTCGCCGACGGCGCGGCCTACGAGATCGCCATCACCGGCGAACTCACCGTCAAGGAGACCACCCGCACCGAGACCTTCGCCGGCACCGTCACCGTCACCCCCGACGCCCTCGCCGCGACGATGTCAACCACCGTGCTGACCAGCGACTACGACGTCGGTCCCATCAACATCGCCCGCCTCGTCCACACCTCCGACGAGGTGATCCTGACCTTCGAGCTGGTCGCCGACCGCGTCGAGTTCGGCTCGGAACCGAGCGGCGACCTGCGCCGCGAGATCCCGGCAACCGAGTTCGCCACCGGCCAGTTCGCGGCCGCAGTGCAGCCGATCCTCGAGACGCGCTGCGTGAGCTGCCACACCACCGGAGGCCCGGCCTGGAGCACCCTCGCCCTCGACACCGCCGGCGACGCGGCCGCCATCGCCGACGACATCGCCTTCGTCACCGGGATCGGCTTCATGCCCCCGTGGCTGCCCTCGGACCTGAGCCCGGAGTTCGTGCACGACTGGTCGCTCAGCGACGACGAGATCGCAGCCATCAAGGCGTGGGCCGACGCCGGCGGCGGCCTCGACGTGCGACCCGACACGCGGCTGGTGGCCCGCGTCCAGGCGATCCTCCCGGTGGAGGAGGACCAGAAGATCGGACCGCGCGACGGTCTGTACGCCGGCTACTCGCGCCCCGACGGCTGGCCGGTCAAGAAGGACGACTACCGCTGCCAGGTCCACGAGGTGGCCGATCCCGAAGGCGACGGCAACTGGGTCAAGGGGTTCGAGTTCCGGCCCGACCAGGTGGAGGTGGTGCACCACGCCATCGTCTACCGGGTCCCAGCCGCGGCGGCGGCCGAGGTCAAAGCCAGGATCGCGGCCGAGGACCGCATCGAGGCGGCCGAGGGCTTCTCCGACGAGCCGGGCTGGACGTGCTTCGGGCTGTCAGGGCTCCAGAGCCAGGGCGTGTACTCGATCCAGGGCTGGGCGCCGGGCCAGTCGCCCACCATCTATCCCGACGGGTACGGCCTCTACCTCTGGCCCGGCGACATGATCGTCAACCAGATCCACTACCACTACGACCACGACACCCCGGCCGACGGCTCGTGGATCATCCTCGACACCGCCACGGCCACCGAGGTCGCTGCAGGCATGACCCACATCACCGGCGACAGCTACCTCACCCCGGCCGAGGTGCCCTGCACGCCCGAGGAGACCGCCCTCGCCGCCGAACGGGCCGCTTCGATCGACGGCTACGTGGACCTCTGCGAGCGGTCCAACGTGCTGGCCGAGATCGGCGAGAAATACGACGACTTCGCCCCGCTCATCCCCGGCTTGCTGCTGGCGCAGTGCGGCGGCACCGTCGACGACTACGACGACCTCGACGGCAGCATCGGCTACAGCTCCTGCGACCTGCCCGCCCGCGACACCGGCACCATCCACACCGTGCTGGGCCACATGCACGAGTTCGGAGCGGCCTACCGGATGACGCTGCATCCCGACACGCCCGAGGAGCGGATCCTGCTCGACATCCCGGTGTGGGACTTCGAGTGGCAGCTCAACTACGAGCCGGTGGAGAAGATCCGGATCAAGAGAGGCGACGTGGTGCGCTTCGAGTGCTGGTGGGACCGCACGCTGCAGTACATGCCCGAGCCCCGCTACATCACCTGGAACGAGGGCACCGTCGACGAGATGTGCTTCTCCAGCATCGCCGTGCTCCCAGACGTCTAGAGGCCGAGCGGACAGCCTCCAGAAACCCGGACGCCGACGGCGTCCCCAGCGGCGACTGCCGATGCGGGCCCATGGGGCCTTCAGAGTGCCCGACTACGGTCTTGGTGTGGGTCTGCGGGGCGCCGTGTGCATCGCGGGCGCGTTGATGCTCGCGTCGTTGGCGTGCTCGGGCCGCGATGCTGCAGCACCGGTGGGGGTCTTCAGCGAAGACGCTGTCTCTGAGCCGGGCATCGAGCGGGGAGCGAGCACCGAATCGCAGTCGGTGCCCCCCGACGGTGGGCCTTTCACGTCCGTGGCCGTCGGCTACCAGCACACGTGCGCGGTGCGGACCGACGACCGCGTCGCCTGCTGGGGCGTCAACGACAGTGGTCAGGCCGACGCTCCCGACGGGCGCTTCACCGCCCTGGCCGCGGGCAAGGAGCACACCTGCGGGCTGCAGGTTGACGGTGCCATCGTCTGTTGGGGGTTGGACTTCGAAGGGCTGCTCGACGCGCCCAGCGGCCAGTACATCGCACTCTCGGCAGGTGAGAGCCACTCCTGCGCCCTGCGCTCCGACGGGGACGTCCAATGCTGGGGCAGCGCCGGGACCCAGTCGCTCACTCCGCCTGGAGGTCACTTTGCTGACGTGGCCACCGGCACCGGCCATTCCTGCGTCTTGCGCAGCGGCGGAACCATCCAATGCTGGGGCGACAACCAAAGCGGTCAGGCCGACCCGCCCGGCGGGCGCTTCACCTCCATCTCAGCCGCCGGGGACCACTCATGCGGTCTGCGCACCGACGGAGCCGTCCGATGCTGGGGCCGGCGTCTGACTCCCGACGGGCAAGCACCGACCGGCAGCATGAGCGCTGTCTCGACGGGCGGCCGCCACGCATGCGCGCTGCGCGCAGATGGCAACGTCGAATGCTGGGGCACCAACTACTGGGGACAGACCGACGCGCCCGACGGACTGTTCGTCTCGATTGCTGCCGGCTGGCGCCATTCGTGCGCCGTGCGCGCTGACGGCACCGTCCACTGCTGGGGTCGCCGGTTTGCCTCGGAAGTACTCCCGCCAGATGGCAGTTTCGTCGCCGTAGCCGCATCCAGCGACCACAACTGCGGCATTCGTGCCGAGGGCACGATGGCATGCTGGGGCACGAACGCCCACGGTCAGATCGACGCTCCCGACGGCCGCTTCATCGACGCAGCCGTGGGCAATGGCCTGTCCTGCGGGCTCCGCCGCGACGGCACAGTCGAATGCTGGGGACTAGTCCCACCCATGGAACTGCTCGCAAGGGATGGACGGCTTGTCGATGAGATAGACGATGCAGAGGTGCGATTCACCGCGATATCGACCGGCAGCGATGCTCGGAGCAGTCGACTCTGCGGACTGAGCACCCAAGGCAGTCTCCATTGCGCACCCGTAGGTCTGGAGTCCCGCGAAGCAAGCGGGCCGTTACGCGCCGTCTCCGTGGGTGAGGGCCTGTGGTGCGTGCTGCATGCGGGTGGTGCCGCACAGTGCTGGCACCATTACGGCAGTCCTCATCCGGACACGCCTGAAGGTCGGTTCAATTCGGTGTCGGCGGGAGACAACCATGCGTGCGGCGTGCGCGCCGGAGGGACTCTCAAGTGCTGGGGTGTCGACTACGCGGGGCTCCTCGACGCCCCCAGCGGGCAGTTCACCGCAGTCTCAACCGCCACCAACCACACCTGCGCGGTGCGCACCAATGGCGCGCTGGAGTGCTGGGGCCTCAATTACGCAGGACTGCTCAACGCCCCCAGCGGGCAGTTCACCGCGGTCTCAACTGCCATCAACCACTCCTGCGCTATCCGCACCGAGGGCACCATCGAATGCTGGGGAACCTTCCGCACCCCGCCGCAAGGCGTGGCCTTCCACTGATGGAAGTGACGCTCAGCAGGTGACTCCGGGTAACAATGCAGGCACTCGGGGAAGGAACATTCGGAGGGCGGTTGCGATGACGAGCACGCTGTTGGGGGCGGTGGAGGCGGGCGGGACGAAGTTCCGATGCGCGGTGGTGTCCTCAGACATGACGATCGTCGACTCCCGCTATGTGCCCACAACGGATCCCGACACGACGCTGGCAACCGTTGTGGAGTTCTTCGGGCGGTTCGAGCCGGTGGCCGCTTTGGGGATCGCCTCGTTCGGGCCGGTCGATCTTGACTCCGACTCCGCCGGTTACGGGTCGATCGCGAACACCCCCAAGCCGGGATGGTCGGGTGCTTCGATTCTGGACAGGATGTCGGAGGCTCTCGGCGTGCCGGCCGGCATCCAGACCGACGTGGAGGCGGCCGCAGTGGCCGAGCAGGCCTTGGGGCCCGAGCCCCGGCCACGCCGGCTCGCTTACGTGACCGTGGGCACCGGGATCGGCGCCGCGGTGGCGGTGGACGGAACACCCTGGCGGGGCCGTCACCACAGCGAGCTGGGGCACGTCCCGATTCGCCGTGTGGCGGGCGACGACTACCCGGGCCGCTGCCCGTTCCACCGAGACTGCCTGGAAGGGATGGCCTGCGGGCCGGCCATTGCCGAGCGCTGGGGTGTCGACCCGTCCGAAGCCGGCGGCCGCGACGACATCTGGCAACTGGAGGCCGCCTATCTGGCGCAACTGGTGCGGGTGCTGGCCTATTCCTTCGCCCCCGACAGGATCGTGTTCGGCGGTGGCGTCGGCAGCCGGTCGGGCCTAGCCGAGATGATCCGGGTCGAGAACCGCTCCGATCTGGGCGGCTACGCCGACTACACCGCCGGCAGTGACACGTTCGTGACCGCCCCTGCGCTGGGCGACGACTCCGGCCTGCTGGGAGCCGCCCTCCTCGCCCGGTCGCTCTTGGGAGCCTGACGCGGTCAGGGCGCGGCGATAAGGCGGCCCAGGTCGGCCAACTGCTCCTCGGCGTGGCCCAGGGTGAGCTCCATGTGGCGGGCGGCCAGGAAGTGACGGTGCAGGGGATAGTCGCGGTCGACCCCGACTCCGCCGTGGACGTGGACCGCGGCGTGCGCCACCCGGAAGCCGCCCTCTGAGGCCCAGTACTTGGCTATGGCGATCTCGCGGTCTGCGGGAAGACCGGCCGACAGACGCCACGCGGCCTGGTAGGCGGTCAGCCAGATGGCCTCGGCGTCGATGTAGGAGTCGCCCGCCCGCTGGCTCACCGCTTGGAACGTGGCGATCGGGCGGTCGAACTGGTGTCGCTGCTTGGTGTAGTCGGCGGCCAGCTCGATGGCGGCCCGGACCGCGCCGGACATCGTCATGCACAGCCCGACATTGGCGTGCCGCTCGATGAACCGCACGATCTCGCTGCCGTCGGCTGCGTCCGCGCCGAGCAGAGCGCCGGCGTCCACGTGCACGCCAGACAGCTCGAAGCGGGCCTCGGGACGGCCCGTCGTCACCCCTACCGGGATGCGCTCCAAGCCGTCGGCGCCGGTCGGCACGACGAACACACCCACTGCGGAGTCGTCGAGACGGGCAGGCACCAGCGAAACATCGGCGTCGAGACCGCCCGCGACCAGCACCTTGGTGCCGTCGAGAACGAACCCGCCGTTGTCCGAACGGGCCGCCGTCGTCGGTTCGACGGGAGAGGTCCCGTCCTCGGCCAGCGCCGCGCAGGCCAACACTGATCCATCGGCCATTCCGGGAAGCCAAGCCTCCCGCTGATCCTCGGTGCCGAAGGCAGCCACCGGCATGGCCCCCATCACCGCGGTGGTCAGCAGCGGCACCGGGGACGCCCGCCGGCCGACCTCCTCCAACGCCACCGCGGTGGCCAGGAAGCCCAGGCCGAGCCCGCCGTGGGCCTCGGGGACAGAGGCACCAACCACTCCGGTGGCGGCCAGCGCGGCCCACGCCTTGCGGTCCACGTGGTCGCCTTCGGCGGCCAGCGCCTTGAGACGCTCATGCGACGACATGTCGTCGAGCACCTGGGCGGTCAGGTCCCGGATGGCCTGCTCTTCCTCGCCCATCTCGAAGTCCACGGCTCGCTCTCCCGGTCGTTCCTAGCGGGAGGCTCGGGGGTAGCCCAGGCCGAACTGCGAGATCAGGTCGCGCTGCATCTCGTTGGTGCCGCCGCCGAAGGTGAGGATCACGGTCGAGCGGTACATCATCTCCAGGCGGGACAGGTACCCGGGCGAGCCCTCGGCCACGTAGGCCCGTTGGCCGTACACCTGCATCAGCTTGCGGTAGGCGTCGACATAGAACTCGGTTCCCGAGACCTTCACCGCCGACGAGTCGGCCACAAAGCCGGCGATGGTGGCCATGTCGGGCTCGGCCCCGTCGATCCGGTTGGCCACCGTCCAGGCCACCTTCCAGTTGGCCAGGCGCAGGAACTCGAGCCGGGCCGCCACCTCAGCCAGGTTGCGCTGAACCCACGGCTCGTCGATCACGTAGGACCCGTCGGCCCGCTTGGCCGACTTGGCCCACTCCACGCACTCCTCGAAGCGTTTGGTGACCATGCCCGACGAGCAGATCGTGACCCGCTCCCGGTTGAGCTGGCTGGTGATGAGGCCCCAGCCCCGGTTCTCCTCGCCGATCAGGGTGGACGCCGGCACGCGGCAGTCGTCGAAGAAGGTGTGGTTGATGTTATGGCTCGACAGCAGGTCGAGGGGCTCGATGCTGATGCCCGGGGTGTCCATGGGAATGCAGAACAGCGAGATGCCCTTGTGCTTGGGGACCTCGGGGTCGGTGCGGGCCGCCAACCAGATGTAGTCGGCGTCCTTGGCCAACGACGTCCACGTCTTCTGGCCGTTGATCACGTAGGTCTCACCGTCGCGCACCGCCCGGGTGGTGAGCGAGGCCAGGTCGGTGCCCGCGTCGGGCTCGGAGTAGCCGATGCAGAAGGTGAGCTCGCCGCCGGCGATGCGGGGCAGGAAGAAGTCCTTCTGCTCGTCGGTGCCGTACTGCATGATGGTCGGGCCGACGGTGTTGATGGTCAGCATCGGGATGGGCGCGCCCAGCGCCACCGACTCGTCGAACACGATGAACTGCTCGACCGCCGACAAGCCGCGGCCGCCGTACTCCGTCGGCCAGCCGACCGCCAGCCAGCCGTCGGCGCCCATCTGGCGCACGATCCGGCGATGCACCGGCCCGGTGCCGTCCTCCGCTCCCAGGGCGGCCCTCACGTCGTCGGTGAGCAGATCGGCGTAGTAGGCCCGCAGCTCGCCCCGCAGCGCCTCCTGCTCAGCCGTATAACCGATGTGCATCGTCCATGCCCCGCACCCAACCGTCCTGACCGAACGCTATCGGCATCTTCCACCGCCAGAGCAGCGGCAACTACCGTCTAGGGCCACCGACCGATCCAAAGGGCCACCTGAAGCGATGACGGTTACCGAACCCGACCCACTCGCGTTGTTCCCCCCGTTGCCGGAGCGCGGGTTCGACATCATCTACGCCGACCCGCCGTGGGACTACAAGGGCCAACTGCAGCACGCCGGCACCGGCAACGGCGACAGCGGCGGCGCAGCGCGCCACTACCCGACCGTCCCGCTGCAAGCCCTGCGCCAACTGCCGGTGCTCGACGTAGCGTCGGACAACGCCTTGCTGTTCTTGTGGGCCACCAGTCCGCATCTGGACCAAGCCATCGACTTGGGCACGTCATGGGGCTTCAACTGGGCGACTGTGGCGTTCGTGTGGGACAAGTGCAAGGTCAATCCCGGCTTCTACACGATGTCGCAGTGCGAGCTGTGCCTCGTCTTCAAGCACGGCAAGATCCCCTGGCCTCGCGGTGCCCGAAATGTGCGTCAGCTAGTGCGCGAACCGCGGCGCGAACACAGCCGCAAGCCCGACGAGGTGCGTCACCGGATCGAGGCGATGTTCCCTGCCATGTCCAAGATCGAGCTGTTCGCACGCACCCGGGTGCGGGGGTGGTATCCGTGGGGCTTGGACGTCAGCGGTGGCTAGCCACGCTGGAGTCACCCCGTCGCAGCCAGGCCGGCCGGCGGGGTTGAACGAATGGCAGGGCCCTATTCGTAGCGGGTTCCGTTGGCTTTGATGTAGTCGAGCCACAGGGATCCCGCGTCGGGGGCCAACTCGCCCGGGCGGTAGGTGACCGCCCGCAGGTCGCCCGTGTAGGGGAACGGCCCGTGACGCTCGTAGACGTCCCAGCTGACCGGCGAGCGGCGGTCGATGCCCACGTCGATGCCCTCGAACGGGGCCATGGCCATCAGCGACACCAGGCCGGGAGCCTCCCCCACCGTTTCGCCGTCCACGCTGACAGAGGCGTTCCACACCAGATTGCCGGGATTCTCCATTGTCAGATGCACGCTGGAGGCGCCGTCGGCAAGCGGCCCGCAGTCCAGCACCGACATGTCTCCGTAGGCGTTATGGGCCAAGAGGAGCCGGTCGTCCTCCACATACAGCATGTAGCCACCGCCCTGGTCGCCGTGGGCGACCAGTACACCGGAGTGGCCAGGCTGCCAGCGCACGGACACCTCGACGCCGAAGCTCTTCTGGAAGATCAACTGCTGTGAGCGCCACCGCTCCAGCGTGGGTGTTCCCGGCCTGAGCGTTGTCTCGGCAGCCAGCTCGTCGTACCACGGCGGGCGCAGGATCCTCACCAGTTGGTTGCCCTCGTCCAGGGGGTAGACCTGGTTGGCCCACGCGGCCCGGTCCCAGGCCTGTTGCATATCGTCCAGCTTGTCCGGATACTCGCCGGCCAAGTCGCGGATCTCGGTCGGGTCCTCGGTCAGGTTGTGCAGCTCCCACCGATCCTGGCTGAAGGGCCGCCGGGGCCGGTGGCAGGTCACCACCGACCAGCCGTCGCGGTAGAAGCCTCGGTGCCCGAAGTTCTCGTAGTACTGCTCCGGATGGGTGGACGGCGCGGCCGCATCCGTGATCGTGGAGACGAAGCTGGCCCCCGCCGGATCCGGCGCGGGCACACCATGACGCGACGTCGGCACCTCCACCCCGCACAGCTCGGCCAGGGTCGGGAACACATCGGTCACGTGCTGGTACTGGGTCCGAACCCCGCCGGCCGCCGCGCCGCCGGCGCCGGAGAACCGGGCCGGCCAGTTGAGGATGAACGGCACGCTGTGGCCGCCCCGGTGGGTGTTGATCTTGTAGAGCCGGAACGGCGTGCACGACACCATGGCCCAGCCCATCGGGTAGTGGGCCAGGGTTCGGGGCCCTCCCAGCAGGTCCAAGCGGGCGTAGTCGGTGTCGACCACCTCCAGATCGGTGGGACGCACCTGGGAGAGCAGGGTGCGGAAGTAGGACGATGTGCCGGTGTACTGGCCCTCCCGAGAGCCGCCGTTGTCGCTGGTGAACAGCACGATGGTGTTGTCCCACTCCCCGATGGCTTCGAGGTGGCGGCGCAGCCGGCCGAAGTTGCGGTCGACGTTGTGCACCATCCCCGCGTACACCTCCATGTACCGGGCGAAGAGCTCCTTGGACCGGTCGTCGAGATCGTCCCAGGGGCCGACCTCGTGGAGCTCCTCGGTGTTGCGAGGCGGCAGCACCGCGCCGGGTGGCACAACGCCCAGTTCCTGCTGACGCTCGAACCGCTCCTCCCTCAGCGCGTCCCAGCCGGCGGCGTAGCGGCCCCTGAACCGTTCGATGTCGGCGGCGGGGGCCTGCAGCGGGGCATGGACCGCGCCGTGGGCGAAGTACATGAAGAACGGCCTTCTCGGATGCGAGGTCCGCAGCTCGTCCACCATCCGAATCGCCTTGTCGGTCAGGTCGTCGGTGAAGAAATAGTCGTCCGGATAGCGCTCGACATCGATGTGATGGTTGTCCGCGAAGAGGCGGTGGGGATGGTGGAAGTTGGTGAAAGCGTCGAGGATCCCGTAGTAGCGGTCGAAGCCCCGCTGCAGGGGCCAGCTGGCCTTGGGAGCACCGTCGCTGAGGTGGGCCTCCTTGGTGAGATGCCACTTGCCGAGCATGAACGTCGCCCAACCCGCGTCGCGGAACGTCTCGGAGATGGTCACCGCGTTGTCCCGCAGTTCGTGGCTGTAACCCGGAAATCCAGGATCGCTGTGGGCCACCTGGGCCATGCCGGCCATGTGGGAGTTGAGCCCGGTCAGCAGCGACGCCCGAGTCGGTGAGCACATGGGGTTCACGTGGAAGTCGGTGTAGCGCAGTCCCTCGGCCGCGAGCCGGTCCAGTTCCGGGGTGTCGATCTCGGATCCGTAGCAGCCCAGATCGGAGTAGCCGAGGTCGTCGGTCATCATCACGATCACGTTCGGCGCCCCGGACGGCGGGATCACCGGCTCAGGCCAGTGGGGCTCAGAAGTCGAGAAGATCTTGCCGACGGTTCCCTCGAAGCCCGCGTAGGGCGCGGTCGGATCTGCTGCGCCGGGGCTCGCGGCCCCGGAGGAGGTGCCCGTCACGGCTTGAAGAAGGCGGGGCTGGTGGCCTTGGCCGGGATCTCCGCCAGCGGGGTGGCGACCTGCTCCACGCTGGGACCGTGCTCGGCGGCCAGCGGGGCCAGCCGGTCGAGGTCGAAGCCGTACAGGTCGGCCGCGTTGCCGCCCAGCAGCGCCCTCATCTCACCGGCGTCCCAGTCGCTGAACGCCCGCTGGAGGCTCTCCAGCGAGTACGGGTAGGTGCCCTCGTGGTGGGGGTAGTCGCTGCCCCACATCACCTTGTGCAACCCCACCTTGCGGATGGCGGCCGCCTCGCCCGGCGACGGGAAGCTGGCCCCGATCCACACGTTGCGGTCGAAGTACTCCGACGGCTTCAACGGCAGCACGATGTCGGCCGCGAAGCCGAGCTCGCCGACACGGCCGTGGCGCATCTGGCGGTGGTAGCCGTCCATGCGGCGCAACTCCTCCACCAGCCAGGCCACCCCCTGCTCGGTCATCACGTAGCGCAGCGTCGGGAAGCGCTCGAACACGCCCGACATGATCAGGTGGGCCAGGTTGCGGTGCGAGTAGAACGGCACCTCCATCAAGAACACCACCCCGGCGGCAGGCGCCTTGCCGTAGTCGGGCCCGCCGTTCCCGCCGTGCTGGGTCATGATCATGTCGAGGTCGGCGGCCGCGGCCCAGAGCCGGTCCCAGCGCGGGTCCCAGTACCCGGGCAGCTCGCTGTCGGGCGGGACGTGGGGCAGCAGGAAGCTGCGGAACCCCTCGGCCGCGGCCCACTCGAGGGTGGCCACCGCGTCGTCGAGATCGTCGGCGAAGATCTGGGGCAGGCCACAGCGCTGATCGGGGTAGCGGGCACACCAGTCGCGCAGCCACCGGTTGTGGGCCTTGATCCCGGCGAAGCGGCGCTCGTAGTCGGCCCGGTCCAACGGCGGGCGGGCGATCAGGGAGCCGGTCGGGTAGAAGGGCGGGACCGTGTTGGGGAACGTGATCTCAGCCACGACGCCGTCGGCGTACTGTTCGCTCAAGCGCCGGTCGTCGTCCCAGTTGCGGGAGCGCCCGTCGTCCTGGAGGTCGCGGTACGGGTTGCGGTAGGCGCCCCTCCATTCGAGGAACTCGTCACGCCACGCCGGGTCGAGGTACTCCTCGTAGGCAGCCATGTTGCCGCCCGCATGGCAGTCCGCCGAGATGATCGTGTACCGCTCGGTCGCGTCGCTGTCTGGCCCGCCCATCGGTTGGTGCTCCTCGTTCATGGTCCCGGCAGGCGGGCGGCCGCCGGCTCGACCTAGCGCCGCGTGCTCCGGGAATCGCCGTCGCGCTCGCCTGTGGTCCGAAGTGTACGCTGGCGGCCCCGCAGATAGTTCGGAGCCGCGATGGTCTCGCTCGACATGCGCACCCGGCTCTACGCCGACATGGTCCTAGGACTGAGATGATCAACGCAGAGGTCGTGCACGCCGCTGGGGCCGCCCTGGGCGAGGGCTGCGTGTGGTCACCGGTCGAGAACCTGCTCATCTGGGTCGACATCAACGGCCAGGCCGTGCATCGCTTCGATCACCACACGGGCCAGCCGGTGGGGTTGTGGCGCTACCCGGACGTGGTCGGCAACGCCGCCCCCCGCGCCGGCGGGGGGCTGGCCCTCGGCTTGGGACCCTCGGTGGCGCTCACCGACCAGGTCGGCGCCATCGAGACCGTGATCGAGCTGCCCGGCGAGCCCGAATCGAACCGCACCAACGACGGTGCGGTCGACCCGCGGGGCCGACTGTTCCAGGGGACGATGAGCCATGCCGAGCCCGGAGCGCCGGTGGCTTCGCTGCACCGGGTGGACGGCGACGGCACGGCCCGGAGGGTGCTCTCCGACGTGATGATCTCCAACGGCATCGGCTGGAGTCCCGACCAGTCCACGATGTACTACATCGACACGCTGACGTTCCGGGTGGACCGCTTCGACTACGACCCCGATTCGGGCGAGATCGAGGGGCGGCGCCCGTTTGTGACCTTCGACGGCAGCGCGGGCGCGCCCGACGGCATGACGGTCGACGCCGACGGCTGCCTGTGGGTGGCAATGTTCGGCGGCTACCACGTGCAGCGCTTCTCACCCGACGGTGAACAGCTTGAGGCGGTGATCACTCCGGGCTCGCCCCAGGCCACTTGCTGCTGTTTCGGCGGCCCGGACCTGGACACGCTCTACATCACCACCGGCCGCGAGCCGATCGCCGGCGTCAGCACCGAGGGCGAGCCCAATGCCGGAGCGCTGTTCGCCGCCGACGTCGACGCGGTAGGGCAGCCCACCAACCTGTTCGCCGGTTGACCGCCGGTCCGACGGGAGGGCTGCGAGGCCGCATCCCGGACGGTGACATTGGGCACACCGCGGCCTCTTGGCCCGCTCCGCTGCGTATATTCGGGTTCGCCCCCGGTTGCTTTCGAAAGGTCCGCTCCCGCGATGACGATCGAGCAAGCCCCCCTCCCCTATCCGCTCGACGGACTCGCGCCCCACATCTCCGAGCGCACCATGAGCTTCCACTACGGCCGCCACCACGCCGGCTACGTGGCCAGCGTCAACAGCACGATCGCGGGGACAGCCCATGAAGGCGCCTCGCTGGAGGAAATCGTTGCCGCGGCCGATGTGCCGTCCGGGCTGTTCAACTGTGCGGCGCAGTCATGGAACCATGCCTTCTACTGGGACTCGATGAGCCCGGGGGCCGTCGAGGCGCCCTCAACCGAGTTGCTGGCCGCCTTGGAACGCAGCTTCGGATCCCTCGACGCCTTCAATACCCAGTTCGCGGCGGCCGCGGTGGGCAACTTCGCGTCGGGTTGGACCTGGCTGGTGTCGGGTGCCAATGGCCTACAGATCGTCAACACCGACGACGCCGACACACCGCTGCGCCACGGCCAGCGGGCCCTACTGACGATCGACGTGTGGGAGCACGCCTACTACCTCGACTACCAGAACGCCCGGGCCGCCTACGTGGACGCCTTCATCGAGCACCTAATCGACTGGGAGTTCGTCTCCGCCAACTTCGCGGCCGTGGGTTAGTCGTCGACGAGGAGCTCGATCAGGGAGCTGGTGTCCCAGCGGCCGTGGCCCTGGCGCTGGAGGCGGGCGTAGTACTGGTCGATGATCGCGGTGACCGGCAGGGTGGCGCCGACACGCTCGGCCTCGGCGAAGCAGATGGCCAGGTCCTTGCGCATCCAGTCGAGGGCGAAGCCGAAGTCGAACTCGCGCCGGGCCATGGTCTCTCCCCGGTTGGCCATCTGCCACGACCCGGCCGCTCCCTGGGAGATCGTCGCAACCACCTGCTCGACGTCGAGCCCGGCCCGGCGGGCGAAGTCGATCCCCTCGGCCAGGCCCTGAACCAGCCCGGCGATGCAGATCTGGTTCACCATCTTGGTGCGCTGGCCGCTTCCCGGCCCGCCCAGCAGGGTGACCGCCTTGGCGTAGGCATCTATCACCGGCTCGGCCCGGTCGAAGTCGCCCTGGTCGCCGCCGCACATGACGGTGAGCACACCGTTCTCGGCACCGGCCTGGCCCCCCGAGATCGGGGCGTCCACGAAGCCGACGCCCCGCTCTTTGGAGACCCGATGCAGCTCCTGAGCCAGGTCAGCCGACGCGGTGGTGTGGTCCACTAGCACCGACCCGGGCGCCATCGACTCCAGCGCTCCGCCTTCCCCGAGCGTCACCGAGCGAACGTCGTCGTCGTTGCCGACGCACACGAACACGAACTCCGCGTCGGCCGCTGCCCCTGCGGGCGTCAGCGCGGCAGTACCGCCGTGCTCGGCCACCCAGTCCTCGGCCCGGGAAGCGGTCCGGTTGTAGACCGTCACGTCATGGCCTGCCGATACCAGGTGGCCAGCCATGGGATAGCCCATGACTCCCAGCCCGACGAATGCGCAACCAGCCATTTGGCGCCTCCTTCAGGGATGCAACCTGCGTACCTTACGCGCACGCGGGGTGCGCTCATCCAGGCGCGTAAGCTGCAGGGATGTGGATCCTGGTTGCCGGGCCGATTCGGGCGGGAGAGGCTGCAAGGTAGATACCTGCATGACCGAGCAGCTTCGCCGCCACTCGGCTCAGACGATGACGACCTTCGCCCAACAGCTTGTGGCCGACGCAGCGCTCGCAGCCGGCGAAGCCTTGACCGAGCGGGACGCACACGCCGTAGCTGAGCGGATGGAGCGATCTGCGCCGTGGTAGCGCCCGGCGCCGTGTACTGGTCGATGCCCTCATCCGGGAGTGCCAGATCGGGATCATATGCTTCCACCGCCTCGCAAACTTGATGGCCGTGACTTCACCGCCCGCCGCGGTTCACCAGCCGCCCCCGAAGTCGCCACCGCCCCCAAAGTCGCCACCGCCCCCGAAGAAACCGCCCCAATCGGCATCCGCGATGGCTTCACCCTCGGCCATGCCCGACCCGTCGACCGGTCCGACGACCCCTGCTCGACGAGACGACACCAGCCGGCGGTGAAGCCACCGCCCCACCACAACCAGCACCATCACCACGGCGGCCCATGCCGGCGCGCGACTTGTCGCGGCCAACGCGACGATCCCCACCGCGGCCGCTACCAGTAGCGCGTCGGCCAGTTCCTGCGGGGTGGCGTCCCCTTGGCCAAGACGGAACTGGTTGCGGATCATGACAGCGCTGTCAGCCGCGCCGGATAGCGGTCGATGTCGGGCTCGTTGATGGCCGCGGCCTCTGACGTAACGCCACTTCTACTACCAAGAATGGTGCCCGGGGTGGGACTCGAACCCACACGTCCGTGAGGACAGCCCGTTTTAAGCGGGCCGCGTCTGCCAGTTGCGCCACCCGGGCACACCCGTCACGGTACCGCCGTTGGGCCGGCCCATGAGCGGTGTCTCTATGCAGCGGCTGCCTTGGTTGGAACTGGCGGAGCCGGGGCGGTCTCGACTACCTCTGTTCTCAGGGTGAGTGCGCCGGCGTCATCCTCTTCACCCTCGCCGTCGACGGCCAGCCACAGGGCGGACCGCACCAGGTCGGCTTTGGAGTCCTCGAGATAGTTGGCCACCACGATCCCCTCGATCATGTCGGACAGGACCGCTCCCCGGGGCCGGTCCCCGAGACGGATCGACACCACCGGCGACCCGTTGCGACGGCGGATGGACCGGTGGAGGTCGGGGCGGGACGGCGGGCTGGCGAAGACGGGCACTACCAGGCCGCGCAGGTGGGACGCCCGCGCGAGCGAGCGGGCTGCAGTGCCGAAGTCGAGAGATGTCATTCCCACGAGAGCTATGGTCGCGCCGGGGTGTGACACCGTCCCGACCCAGCCCAGGAGCCGGCCCTTTATCGCCATGCACGCAGCCGACTACAACCCGGCCCAGCAGGAGGTAGTGAGCCTGCTCGGAGCCCCGAAGGGGGACCGTCCCACCTTCGACGCGGGCCTGCGCGACGAGCTGCGAAACCTGCTGGAGGAACGCCTCGAACCGCTGGTCGACACCATCAACTCCGACCGGTTCGACGACGACATCCTGTACCTGAGCAAGTTCAAGCTCTCGCAGGCTCTGGGATGCGAGCGGAAATTCATGGCCGAGCTCGCCGAGCCGTTCCAATGGTCGATCCCCACCGCCCGGGGCACGGTCACCCACAAGGCCATCGAGCTGTCGGTGCACTGGCGGGGCGAGGCATCGCCGCTGGAACTGGTCGACGAGGCAATGTCCCGGCTCGAGAACGCCGACAAGAGCATCGCCGACTACCTGCAATCCTGCGAAGAGACCGAGCGGGCCGAGCTGAAGGCCGAGGCCGGCGCGGCCATGACCCAGTTCCTGGAGTGCTTCCCCCCGCTCAAGCCCAGATGGAGGCCCACGACGGACAGCCCGATACGGGCAGAGCTACACGAAGGACTGATCGTGCTGTCGGGCAAGCCAGACCTCACGCTCGGCCAACCCACCGACACGATCGCCGGCAAGGTAATCATCGACTTCAAGACCGGAAGGTTCTCGCCCTCCCATCGAGAGGACCTGCGCTTCTACGCCCTGCTGGAGGCCCTGCGCATCCTGCCGCCCAGGCTGCTCGCCACCTACTACCTCGACCAGGGCCGGTTCCACCCCGAGGAGGTCACCCACGACCTGCTGCTGTCGGCGGCCGAACGGGTCATCGACGGCGCTCACCGCTACGTGGAGCTGGTCACCGGCACCCGCGGGCCGGGGGTCGCTCCCGGCCCGAGCTGCCGATGGTGCCCGGTCCAACCCGACTGCGACGAGGGCACCACCTACCTGGAAGACTCGCCTGAGGGCGGTCCCGAGGACTGGTGAGCGGCTAGCTCGAGGACCGCCTCCTGAGGCGGGGCGGCGACGGAGTGGTCGGATGGACTTCGGGGGCGACCTCCGGGGAGTACTCCCCTACCTCCACGTCCAGATGGCGCAACCAGCCCGAACCATGGAGCGCAGCCGTTCCCGCCAGCAGCAGAGCGCCGTAGAGGCCGAAGGCAGGCCGTGGTCCGACCAGCTCGATCAGCTGGCCCAGCACGAGCTGCCCGAGAGGGTTGGACGACATCAGCACCATCACATACAGCGACATCACCTGGGTCCTGCGCTCCTCGTCGACCTGGAGCTGGACGGCGGTGTTGAGCGAACTCGCCGACGCGAGGTGGGCGGCCCCGATGAACGCCAACGGCACCAGGTACGACACGAACGACGGTGCCACCGCCAGCGCCACCACGGCGGCCCCGTAGATGACCAGCGCGACTCGCTGGATCTGCGACCGCGGCACCCGCCCGCCAAGCGACGCCACCACGGGCGCGGCCACCACGGCCCCCGCACCGAGCATGGTGAGCATGAGACCGAACCCGCCCGGCCCCCGATGGAACACATCCTCGGCGAAGACGACGGTGAGTATCTGGATCGACAGCCCGAGCGACCCGATCAGCGAGGCGGTGACGAAGGCGACCACCAGACCGCGGCGAGCCCTCACGTACCGGGCCACGGTCAGCATGTTGCGGATCACCCGCATGCTCGGAGTCCCGGCTGCGGCCGCAGACTTGCGGGACTCGATCCGGGCCAGCGCGAACACCACCGCCAGGGCGCCGGCTGCGCTCACCCAGAACGCGACCGCCGGGCCCGCCGCGGCCACGGTGATCCCGCCCAGCATCGGGCCGACCAGCCGGGAGCCGTTGAACTGAGCGGAGTTCAGGGTCACCGCATTGAGGAGCAGGTCCCTGGGGACCAACTCGCTCACGAATGCCTGCCAGACGGGCAGGTTGAGGCCCCCGCCCAGCCCCGAGGCCGCAGCCAGGCCCACATAGGCGGCCGGCGACCGCACGCCCTGGCTCCAGGCCACGGCCATGAGCACCGCGACCAGGCCCATGAACGACTGCGAGACCATCAGGATGTTGCGCCTCGGATAGTGATCGGCCACCATCCCGGCAACCGGCGCCATCAGGGCCATCGCCGCGAACTGCGCGAACCCAGCGAAGCCGACCCAGCCCGGGCTGCGGGTCAGGTCCCAGACCACCGCGGGGAGGGCCACGTACTGGAACCACCGGGCCGAACTGGCCGTGACGCCGCCGAACCAGAAGTAGCGGTAGCTGCGATGGCCGAACGAAGCAAACGCAGCAGGAGGCACCGGAGCACCGTATCGCTGCGGGCGCGCCATCACGGGCATCGGACACCACGTCGCCGTGGGCGCGCCATACTGCGCTCCATGTCCTACGTGATGATCGATGTCTCAGACGGCGTGGCCCAGCTCACGCTCAACGACCCCGACAGGCGCAACACCGTCAGCCAGGCCATGAACGACGAGATCGTCGCGGCCCTCGACGAACTCGAGCCCGACCCGTCCATCGGCGCCCTGGTGGTGACCGGCGCCGGCAAGGGTTTCTGCGCGGGCGCCGTGCTGGACGACCTGCTGGCCGCCGAGTCCACCGGCATAACCCGCATCTACGAGGGGTTTCTGCGGGTGGCCCACTCGCCGCTGGCCACCGTGGCCGCGGTGAACGGCGCGGCGGTGGGCGCGGGCATGAACATGGTGCTGGCCTGCGACATCGTGCTGGCCGGGCGCCAGTACGCCCGCTTCGACTCCCGGTTCCTGAAGATCGGACTCCATCCGGGCGGCGGCCACACCTGGCGCCTCAGGCATGTGACCGACCGCACCACCGCCATGGCGATGGTGATATTCGGCGAGGTGCTGTCGGCCGACGACGCTCACCGCACCGGGCTCGCATACCAGGTCGTCGACGACGACGCCCTGCTGGCCCGGGCCCACGAGCTGGCCGCCCGGGCCGCGGCCCAGCCCAAGGAGCTGGTGGCCCGGACCAAGGCGACGATCCTGTCGCTGGACGAGGTCACCGACTCGGCAGCGGCGGTGGACTTCGAGCTGCACCCCCAGCTGTGGTCGATGGGAGAGCCCGCCTTCAAGGACCTGGTCCGGCGGCTCCGGTCGGAGATCAGCTCCAAGCCGTAAACACCTAGAACTATGGTCTGAAGTCATGGAGAAGCTCCTGGTCGCCAACCGGGGCGAGATCGCCATCCGGGCCTTCAGAGCGGCCACGCAGCTGGGCATCAGGACCGTCGCCATACTCCCGATCGAAGAGGAGCGCAGCGGTGCGCTCCATCGCATCAAGGCCGACGAGGCCTACGTGATCGGCGAGTCCGGCCGTCCCGTCAGGGCCTACCTCGACCATCAGGCCATCGTGGCCAAGGCGGTGGAGGTGGGGGCGGACGCCGTGTACCCCGGCTACGGCTTCCTGTCGGAGAGTCCCGACCTCGCCGAGGCCTGCGCCCAGGCCGCGGTGACCTTCGTCGGGCCCAGCGCAGCTGTGCTCAGGCTGACCGGCAACAAGATGCGGGCCCGGCAGGCCGCCGAGGAGGCCGGGCTGCCCGTGCTGCGCCAGTCCCCGCCGGTCGACGATCCCGCCGAGGCCGAGGCCCACGCGGCCGGTATCGGCTTCCCGCTGTTCGTGAAGGCCGCCTCGGGCGGGGGCGGTCGGGGGATGCGCCGGGTCGAGAGCCCCTCCGGCCTGGTCGAGGCGGTCGAGGCGGCCCAGCGCGAAGCCGGCAGCGCCTTCGGGGACTCCACCGTCTTCCTCGAGGAGGCCATGACCGGCGTCCGCCACATCGAGGCCCAAGTGCTGGCCGACACCGCGGGCAACGTCGTCCACCTCTACGAACGGGACTGCTCGGTCCAGCGCCGCTTCCAGAAGGTGGTCGAGATGGCGCCGGCCCGGGATCTGGACGCCACCGTGCGCGACGGCCTGCTGGCCGACGCCGTGCGCTTCGCGTCCTCCATCGGATACGCCAACGCCGGCACGGTGGAGTTCCTGGTGGACGGCACCGGCCGCTACGTCTTCATCGAGATGAACCCCAGGATCCAGGTGGAGCACACGGTGACCGAGGAGGTCACCGACGTCGACCTGGTCGAATCACAGCTGCTGGTCGCCTCCGGGGCCACGCTGCCCGAGCTGGGACTCACCCAGGACGCGATCAGCCTGCGGGGCTTCGCCATGCAGTGCCGGGTGACCGCTGAGGATCCCTCCAACGACTTCCGCCCCGACACGGGCAGGATCGTGGCCTACCGGCCGGCCAGCGGGGCCGGGGTGCGCCTAGACGGCTGCGTCTACCAGGGCGTGGAGATAACCCCCCACTTCGACTCCATGATCGAGAAGGTCACCTGCCGGGGCAAGGACTTCTCCACGGTGGTGCGCCGCATGCAGCGCACGCTGGCCGAATACCGGGTGCGAGGGGTGTCCACCAACCAGCCCTACCTGCAGGCCATCCTGGCCGACGACCAGTTCCGGGACGGTCCGGTCACCACCAGCTTCATCGACGACCGCCCCGAGCTGACCGCGGCGTCGGTGGGGGCCAACCGGGCCACGCGGCTGCTGCGCTACCTGGCCGACGTGACGGTCCACCTCCCCCACGGACCGGCCCCCACCAGGGTCGGCCCGGCCAGCAAGCTGCCGCCGTCGCGCACCGGCCAGCCGCCGGCGGGATCGCGCCAGCGCCTGCTGGAGCTCGGCCCCGAGAAGTTCGCGGCCGAGCTGCGGGCGGCCGGACCGGTGCAGGTGACCGACACGACGCTGCGCGATGCCCACCAGTCGATCCTCGCCACCCGGCTGCGCACTATCGACCTAGTGGCCGGCGCCCGCGAGATGGCCCGCACCATGCCGGAACTCCTGAGCATGGAGTGCTGGGGAGGGGCCACCTTCGACGTGGCCCTGCGGTTCCTGCACGAGGATCCCTGGGAGCGGCTGGCCCGCATCCACGAGGCGGCGCCCAACATCTGCACCCAGATGCTTCTGCGAGGCCGCAACACGGTCGGCTACTCGCCCTACCCGGATTCGGTTGCGGGCCACTTCGTGGCCGAGGCGGCCAGGACCGGGATGGACATCTTCCGCGTGTTCGACGCATTCAACTCCATCGACCAGATGCGCCCGGCCATCGCGGCGGTGCTCGATGCGGGGGCGGTGGCGGAGGGGACCATCTGCTACTCGGGGAACCTGTCCAGCCCGGCCGAGGACCTGTACACCCTCGACTACTACTTGAGGGTTGCGGAGGAGCTGGTGGAGGCCGGGGTGCACATCCTGTGCATCAAGGACATGGCCGGACTGCTGCGGGCCGGCGCAGCCACGGCGCTGGTGACCGCGCTGCGAGAGCGCTTCGACCAGCCCGTGCATCTGCACACCCACGACACCGGCGGGGGCCAGCTCGCCACCTATTTGGCCGCCATCGAGGCCGGCGTGGACGCGGTGGACGCGTCCGCTCCTCCCCTGTCCGGGATGACCTCCCAACCGTCGATCGCCTCCGTCGTGGCCATGACCGACGACGCCGAGCGGGCCACCGGCCTCAGCCTCGACGCCATCGGGGACCTAGAGCCCTACTGGGAGGCGGTGCGCCGGGTGTACGCCCCCTTCGAGGCGGGCCTTCAGTCGCCGACCGGCACCGTCTACCGCCACGAGATCCCCGGCGGGCAGCTCTCGAACCTCCGGGCCCAGGCTCGGGCCCTGGGCCTGGGGCACCGCTTCGAGGAGGTGGAGAGGCTCTACGCGGCCTGCAACGAGCTGCTCGGGCGGCCCATCAAGGTCACGCCGTCGTCGAAGGTGGTCGGCGATCTGGCCCTGCACCTGGTGGCCTCGGGCGTCTCACCGGAGCAGCTGCTGGAGGACCCGGCCAGCGTCGACCTGCCCGACAGCGTCATCGGGTTCCTCCACGGAGAGCTGGGCACGCCGCCGGGCGGGTTCCCCGAGCCCTTCCGGTCGAAGGCGACCGAGGGCCGGTCGTGGTCGCCGACCTACAAGGACCTCACTGAAGCCGACATCGAGGGTTTGGCCCGCGACCGCCGCGCCACCCTCAACCGGCTGCTGTTCCCTACGCCGTCGGCGGCGCAGGCCGAGAAGACGGACCGCTACGGCGATCTGTCGGTGCTGCCGTCGCTGCTGTTCTGGTACGGCCTCGACCCCCACGAGGAGGACACCGCCGTCGTGCTGGGCCGGGGTGTGCGGCTGCTGCTGGGGCTGCGCTCGATCAGCGAGCCCAACGACGAGGGCATCCGCATTGTCGGCTTCCGGGTGAACGGCCAGCCCCGCGACATCGACACCCTCGACCGCAACGTGGCCTCGGACCGCCCCGAGCACGCCCGAGCCGACCCGACCAAGCCGGGCCATGTGGCTGCGCCGTTCCGGGGCGCGGTCAATGTGTCGGTGGCGGCCGGCGACCAGGTCGCGGCGGGCGACACGGTGGCAGTGATCGAGGCCATGAAGATGGAGTCGTCGATCTCGGCACCGGTGGCGGGCACGATCGAGTCCATCGCGGCCGCGCCGGGCGCCCTGCTCGAGCCCGGCGACCTGATCCTCGAGATCCGCCCCGCGGGCCGCGCCGCCAGCCCCGAAGCAGCCAGCTAGCTCGGACCAGCGGCCACCGGCAGGGGCGCTATCCATTCGGCGATCAGCTCGGGGACCCGCACCCGCCACTCCTCCTCGGTGATGGCGAAACGGTGGTGGTCCTCCCACACCCCGTTTATCTCGACGTAGCGCTCGGCCAGCCCCTCGTATCGCAGCCCGAGCTTCTCGACCACCCGCAGGCTGGCCGAGTTGCGAGGCACGATGGAGACCTGCAGCCGGTGCAGCCGCAGCTCCTCGAAGGCGAAGCGGGCCGCCACCACCAGCGCCTCCGGCGTGTAGCCGTTGCCGCCGACGGCCTCGTCGATCCAGTAGCCGACGTAGCACGACTGGAACGGGCCCCGCTGGATGGACGACAGGTTCATCTCGCCCCGGAAGCACCTGTTGACGAACACGCCGAACCCGTATCCGGTCCCCTGCTGGCGCTCCCGCCGGCGGGCCGCGCAGCGCTCGCTGAACGCCTTGGGGTCCTCGGCGGTGTCGGGCCGGCCCGGTACGGGCCGCGGCTCCCACTGCTTGAGACGGGTGCGGTTGCGCCGGCGAACCTCCCGCCATGCGCCGAAGTCGTCACGCGTCAACGGCCGCAGCAGCACTCGCCGCCCCAGCAGAGTACTCACGTCGGGGCACTCTAGCCGTGCTGTTGGGCGTCTAGAAGTCCGAGCGCCAGGCCGTCGAGCAGGTCCGACTCCGACACCAGACACTCGTCGAAGTCGAAGTACCGCATGATCCTCACCAGGATGCACACTCCGGCCACGATCACATCGGCACGGCCGGGGTGCAGCCCGGGATTGTGGACCCGATCGGCGAGGGTCTCGGTGGCCAGAGTGCGGAAGACGTCCTCGGCGGCGTCCTTCGACAGCCTGAAATGATGGACCTGGTCCCGGTCGTAGGTCGCCAGGCCCAGCTCCACCGCCGCGACGGTCGTGATCGTCCCGGCCACGCCCACGAGCCGGCACGGCCCGCCGAGGGCGGGGATGGCCCGCACCGCATCGTCGAGGTGGAGTTCAGTGACCGACAGGCACGCCGCGAGCTCCTCGGGCAGGGGCGGGTCATGATGGACGTACTTCTCGGTGAGCCGCACGCTACCGATGTCGAGCGACAGCGCTTCGGTGCAGTGATGCTCGCCGAAGGACAGCTCGGTCGACCCCCCGCCGATGTCGACTACCAGGAAGGGCCCATCGGCCGCGTCCAGGTCGCTCACCGCGCCCCTGAAGGCCGTCTCGGCCTCCTGGCGTCCCGACAGGACCTCCGGAGCGGCACCGAGGATCGACTCCGCGGGCTGCAGAAAGTCCGACCGGTTGGCGGCGTCGCGCACCGCAGAGGTCGCGATGAACCTCACAGCCGTCGGGCTGTGGGCGTCGATGGCCTGCCGGTACTCCGTCAGGCACACCAGGGTGCGCTCCACGGCGGAGGGATCGAGGCTGCCGGTGGCGTCCACACCCCGGCCCAGGCGGGTTATCTCCGAGCGCCTGATCGCCGCGGGCTCCTGCCCGTCGGTGATGAGCAGGCGGGTGGTGTTGGTGCCGCAGTCCACGACAGCCACCGGGCCGGAGGTCACATCACCCTCCCACCAGCCCGGTCGCGGCCGGGCCGAGGCGCTCCGCCACCCAGCGCCCGACGGGGTCGTCGCCGCCGGCCAGGTGCCAGGCATAGTGGGCGTGGAGGCACTTGACGCCGCGGCGGGTGCCGCCCACACCGGCCGAGGGTCTGGGCCCCGCATGGCCTGCGGGGATGGCGGCGTCGCGCTCGGCGGCGTAGCGGGCGTGGGCCTCGGCCAGTTCGCCGGCATCGACGGCCGCCTCCGCGGCTCGCACCCCGCCCTCGGACTCCAGACGCCCGACCAGGCGGCGCAGGTCCTCCTCGACGAGCCAGTAGCGGGTGGGCATGGGCCGGCCGTCGTGAAGGACGGGGGCGTTGCGTATCACGGCCGGGTCGCCCGAGGAGTTGCGCAAGACCACCTCGAAGTCCCCCGCAGGCTCGCGGCCCAGAAGCTGGGCGACCCGAGTGACATCGTCCTGGCTGCAGCCCGGCACCGCGCCGGCGGGCGCCGACGTCCGAGCGGCGTGGTCGGCCCCGGCTGTCACGGCTGGCGCGCGGTCACCGTTGTCAGGAAGCCAGAACGATGACGACCACGATCACGATCAGGATGACCGCGAGGATGACCGGCACGAGGCGCTTGAGCACCGGAGCCCCGGCCACGTCCAGCAGATCCACGGCCTCAACCTCAGCGGCGGGCTCCGGCACGGCAGCCGGAGCCCCGGCGTCCTGGCCGGAATCATCGGCCCCGACTTCCGCGTCCGGCGCAGCCGGAGCCTCGTCGGAGGCCACATCAGCGGCCACCAGCTCAGCGAGATTGTCGGCGAACTGCCCCATCAGCTTGCGGCTCACGTCGGCCAGCACGCCCCGGCCGAACTGCGCGACCTTGCCCGTGATCGTCAGGTCGGTGTGGACGCTCACCCTCGTGGACGCCTCAGTCACCGCCTCGAGTGAGACCGTGATCTCCGCCGACGCGTTCCCCGCGCCGCGGGTGTCGCGCCCGCTGGCCGACATCAGCAGCCGGTGGGCGGCGTCGTCGCGTTCGGTGAACGAGGCCTTGCCCTTGTACTGGGAGGTGATCGGTCCGACCTTGACCTTGACCAAACCCTCGTGGACATCGCCGTCGCTGCCGGTGAGCTGGGCTCCCGGCAGGCACGGCGCGATCCGTTCCACGTCGGTGAGGACCTCCCACACAGCGTCGACGGGATGGGCTACCTCGAACGAATCGTTCAGTTCCATTTCTGCAGGTCCTCCAGGGTGTCGATGTCGTCGGGATTCCCCTCGCAGGGTATCGCCCGCACCAGCTCCGGTCTGCGGCGCATCAGCACCCGCCCGCCCTCGTCGCCGGTCAGGGGCAGGTAGCTCCACAGGGCGGCGCCGATCCGGACCGGGGGCCGGCGGGCGCCGTCGAAATCGGCCACCGCTAGATCGCAGTCGGCATTTCCCACCGCCGCCCACGCCTCTGCGGGCACGCCGGGCTGGTCACCGCACCCGAACACCACCGCCCGGTGCCCCCGCGACCCCGCGTAGCTCACCGCCGCGGCCAGCGACGTGGCCTGGCCCTGCTCCCAGGCCTCGTTGTGCAGCACCGTCACCTCTTCGGGCAGCACCTCCAGCAGGTCGACGGCCCCCATGACCACGATGGTCTCGTCGAGGTCGGCGGCCAGGGCCGAGTCCACTGCCCGGCGCACGAGCGGCACGCCGCCCACCTCGCACAGCAGCTTGTGGCGCTCCCCCGCGAAGCGCTCCCCGGCACCGGCGGCCAGCACAACGGCAGCCACCCCCAGGCGGCGGTCCTCGCCGTGCTCGTCGGTCACAGGATCAGTCGTGGATGGGGCCGGTGGTGGTGGAGAGGCCTTCGGCCTTGCGTCCCGTGCGCAGCGAGATGATCTCCGAGACTATGGACACCGCGGTCTCCTCGGGAGTAGCCGCCCCGATGTCGAGCCCGATGGGTGAGCGCAAGCGAGCCAGCTGCTCGTCCGTCACGCCGGCCTCGCTCAGGCGGCGGGTGCGGTCGTCGTGGGTGCGGCGGCTGCCCATCACCCCGATGTAGCCGACGTCGGTGGCCAGCGCCGAGGTGATGGCGGGCACGTCGAACTTGGCGTCGTGGGTGAGCACGCACACTGCGTCCCGGGGGCCGAGGCCCGCCCCGACGTCGTCCAGCAGCCGGTCGGGCCACGAGACCACCACCTCGTCGGCCATCGGGAACCGCTTGTCGGTGGCGAACACCGACCGGGCGTCGCACACCGTGACGCGGTAGCCGAGCACCTTGGCCACCCGTGCCAGCGCCGCGGTGAAGTCGACCGCGCCGAAGATCAGCATCCGGGGCGGCGGCGCGAACGACTCCACGAACACCGCCACCTCCTGGCCGCGGATCTCGCCCTGCTCGGAGTACTCGCCCCGCTCGGAGTAGCGGCGCAGGCCGGAGCGGCCCGCAACCAGCTCGCCGCGGGCGTCGCGCTGCACGGCCCGGTCGAGGCCCGCAGAGCCCAGCGAGCCGACAGTCCTGGCTCCCTCCGGGCGCACCAGCATCTTGGCGCCCGTCCCGGGACCCTCGACCACGGTGGCCAGCGCGGCGGGCGACTCTGCCGCTAAGTCTGTGCCGAGCTCGTCGAAGACCGGGCCCCACTCCAGCGGCTCCACGAACAGGTGGATGGTCCCGCCGCAGGTGAGCCCCACGGCGAAAGCCTCGTCGTCGCTGTAGCCGAAGGTGACGATGCGCCGGTCCCCGGTGGCGATCACGTCCAGGGATTCGGTGACCACCGCACCCTCGACGCAGCCGCCCGACACCGAGCCGACCACCTCGGCGTCAGCGGTCACCGCCATCGCCGCCCCCGGAGCCCTGGGCCCGGAGCCTTCGAGGTCGACGACGCGGGCGACCGCGGCGCTCTCGGAGGCCGACCGCCAGCGGTCCAGGTCGGCCAGGATCTCCTTCACTTCTCTACTCCGAACTGCCCCGCTCCGGCGAGCACTGGGCCCGAGACCCGGGCCGCCGCACCGGCATCGGTCCGGAGCCTCGACCCCCGGCCGGTCTCGGTCAAGACGAGATCAGCCAGCCGCTCCAACGACTCCAGGTTGTGCCCCTCCACGAAGTCGTCGACGTACGGCAGGGCGGCCGCCATCCCCCGGGCCAGCGGGGCGTACCCTGGCGACGCCTTGAGGGGATTGACCCACACCAGGCGGTTGGCGACCCTGCGCAGGCGCTGCATCTGCTCGGACATCTCGGCCGGATCGCCCCGGTCCCAGCCGTCGGAGAGGATCACCACCACCGCGCCGCGAGCCATCCCCCGGCATCCCCATTCGTCGTTGAAGTCCCGCAGGCCCGATCCGAGACGGGTCCCGCCGCTCCAGTCGGGCACCGCGGCCGACGCGGCCCGCATGGCCCGGTCCGGGTCACGCGACGACAACTCCCGGGTGAGCCGGGTGAGCCGCGTGCCGAGCGCGAAGGCCTCAACCCGGCTGCGGCCCGCCACCGCGGCGTGGACCAGGCGCAGCAGAGCCCGGGCGTAGCGCTCCATCGACCCGGACACGTCGAGCAGCAGCACCAGGCGCCGCGGCCGGCGCCCGCTCATGCGACGGTGCATGCGCATGGGTTCTCCCCCCGAGCGCATGGCGGCCCGGACCGTGCGCCGCACGTCCAGACGGCCCCGGCACGACCGTGTCGTCTCCAGACGGCGGCTGGGCCGCGTCGGGCCGCGGAACCTCAACCGCTCCATCAGCCGGCGGGCCTCCTCCAACTCGTCGTCGGTGTAGTCGGCGAAGTCCTTGGTGGCGAGGGTCTCGGTGGCGCTGTACCGAACGGTGATCACATCGGAGTCGCGGCCGGGCTCCTCCTCATCGGTGGCGGCCTCGCCGGCGTCGTCGACCTGCAGGACCACCGGCACGCTCACCGCGGTTGTGGGAGAGACAGTGCCCAGGGGCTTGCCCAGCCAGTAGGCCCCGAAGACGGCGTCGTACACGCCGACGTCCTCGAAGCGATGGACCAGCGCGCACCGGCCGGCCCAGTACAGCGACTCGCGGCTGGCGACGTCGCAAACCGAAAGCGCTTCCGAGTAGAGCAGCGCGGAGGTGAGCGAGACCTCGAGACCGGCCCGGCGCAGCGCGCCGGCGAATCCGACGGCCACATCGATCGGATCGGAGCCGGCTTGTGGCCCGGTCATGTGATAGCTCGCGGGCGATTGAGAGCTCGTCGCGTCGTAGCGGGGTGATGCCCGCTCTTGTTCGCTCCGCTCACGGGCCGCTCGGGCCACGGCCTCGCTGGACTCATCGCGAAGGTTCTCATCGCCCGCTTCCGATCCGCTCGGCCTCAGGCGCTCTGAGCGGCGGCCTCGGTCACGATGCCAGCCAGGTCGTGCTCGATGACCCGGTCGCGGTCCTCGCGGTACTTCAGCAGGGCGCCCAGGGTGGCGGACGCGTTGGCCAGATCGAGCTTGGCCCCGCCGAGGAGGCTCAGGGCACGGGCCCAGTCGATGGTCTCAGCCACTCCGGGAGGCTTGTAGAGGCCGACGTCGCGGATGGCGGCCGCGGCGTGGGCCACCTCCCGCGCCAGAGTGTCGGCCACCTCCGGGGCCCGCAGCCGGATGATCTCCGCCTCACGCTGCGCGCCGGGATGCGACACCCAGTGGTACAGGCACCGCCGCTTGAGGGCGTCGTGCACGTCGCGGGTGCGGTTGGAGGTGATAACCACCACCGGCGGATCGACGGCCGCGAACGTGCCGACCTCGGGGATGGTTATCGAATAGTCCGACAGCACCTCAAGCAGGAAGGCCTCGAACTCGTCGTCGGAGCGGTCAACCTCGTCGACGAGCAGCACCGGGGGCGGTCCGTCACCGGCCTCGATCGCCTCCAGCAGGGGCCGGCGCACGAGGAAGCGCTCGCTGTAAAGCTCGTCGGCCAGGCTGGCCTCGTCGGCGCCGCGGGCCCGCCCGGTGGCCTCCATCGTCCGGAGGTGCATCAGCTGGCGGGCGTAGTCCCACTCGTAGACGGCCTGGGCGGCGTCGATGCCCTCGTAGCACTGCAGCCGGATGAGGCGTCCGCCGCCCCAGTCGGCGATCACCTTGGCCACCTCGGTCTTGCCCACGCCGGGCTCGCCCTCCAGAAGCAGCGGGCGGCGCAGGCGCAGAGCCAGGTACACAGCCGTGGCCAGCGCCTCGTCGGGCAGGTAGGCGTTGTCGCGGAGTCCCTGCCATACGTCTTCCACGCACGACACGGAGCGCAGATCGGCGGCTGCCATCGGAGGTGAGCATATTCCCGTGGCCCCCATATCACGAAGTAGGGGCCGAATCGGTCGCCGCTCGCGGCGGCGCTATTGGACGGAGTACGGGGCCAGGGCCTCGGCCAAGTCCGCCGGAGCCCTCACCGGCTTGCCGTCGTTGTCGGTGATGGCGGCCCGCAGCTCCTGGCGAGCCACCACCTCGCCGTCGCGCACCAGGCGCTGGCGCCACATCGACGAGGCCCTCCGCAGCTCCACGATCTCCGTCTCCACCGTCACCGTGTCGCCGGCGTGCACGGGGCGGTCGAACGAGGTGTTGATGCGGTTGACCACGAACCGGTACCCCCGGGCTGCGAACGACTCCAGGTCCATCCCGACGTGCTCCAGGAGCTCGATCCGACCCGTCTCGAAGAACTGGATGTAGGCGGAGTGGTTGAGATGCCCGTACGGATCGAGTTCGTAGAAGCGGACCTTGACGTCGAAGCGATGCGCCGGCATGGGATCCCGAGGCTACGGACCTTCCGGCTGCGACACGCAGCCTTCGAGGCCCATCACTGCGTAGACCTCGGTGCCGGGCTCGACATAGGGGCCGAAACACAGCGCCTCGCGCCGCACCCCGTCATCGCTGGTCCGCCTGTCGACCTCGCCCTCGAGCTCGGCGATGCGGGCGTCCAGCTCGGTCGCGAGGCTCTCAGCCTCCCGTTGCTGGGCGTTCTGGTCCATCCAGGTTCGCATCGACGACGCCCCCAGCAGCAGGGCCGCAGCCACCATGGCCACCACCAGACCCACCAGCAGCAAGCGGTGCCACCAGGCCGATTTCACCGCGACCTTCATCGGCTGGATCCGAGGGCCAGAGCAGCCCGGCCGCGGAACTCGGCCGCATCGCCCAGCTGCTCCTCGATGCGCAGCAGCTGGTTGTACTTGGCCACCCGGTCGCTCCTAGCCGGAGCGCCGGTCTTGATCTGGCCGCAGTTGGTAGCCACCGCCAGGTCGGCGATGGCGGTGTCCTCGGTCTCCCCGCTGCGGTGCGACATCACCGCTCCGTACCCTCGCCGCACGGCCAGCTCCACGCAATCGAGGGTCTCGGTGAGCGAGCCGATCTGGTTGACCTTCACCAGGATGGCGTTGGCCACCCCGTCCCGCATCCCCCGGGACAGCCGCTCGGCGTTGGTGACGAACAGGTCGTCGCCCACCAGCTGGACGCGCTCCCCCACCGCGGCGGTGAGCTCTGCCCAGCCGTCCCAGTCCTCCTCGGCCATGCCGTCCTCGACGGACACGATCGGGAACTGGTCGCACAGGCCTTCCAGCGCGGCGACCATCTCGTTGGGGTCCAGCGTCCGGCCCTCGCCGGCCAGCACGTACCGGCCGTCTGCGAAGAACTCGGTCGACGCCACATCCAGCGCGAACCCGATCTCGTCGCCCGGCACCAGGCCGGTGCGCTCGGTCGCCTCGGCCAGCAGGGCCAGCGCCTCGGCGTTGGACCCCAGATCGGGCGCGAACCCTCCCTCGTCGCCGAGACCGGTGGACAGGCCCCGGCCCTTCAGCACCGCCGCCAACTCGTGATAGATGTCCACGCCCCAGCAGAGCGCCTCCGAGAACGACGCCGCACCGAGCGGGACCACCATGAACTCCTGGAAGTCGACGTTGTTGTCGGCGTGCGCGCCCCCGTTGAGCACGTTCAGCATCGGCACAGGCAACACGTGGGCCTGGGCCCCTCCGACGTGGCGCCACAGCGGAACCTCGAGCTCGGCGGCCGCAGCCCGGGCCGCGGCCAGCGACACGCCGAGTATGGCGTTGGCACCCAGCCGGCCCTTGCCGTCGGTGCCGTCGGCGTCGATGAGCGCCCCGTCCACGGCCCGCTGATCGGCCGCGTCGAGACCCCGCACGGCGTCGGCCAGCTCGCCGGCGGCGTTGGCCACCGCCTTGAGGACGCCCTTGCCGCGCAGGCGGCTGCCGCCGTCGCGAAGCTCTACCGCCTCGAACGCGCCCGTCGACGCACCCGACGGCACCATGGCCCGGCCGCTCGCCCCCGAGTCCAGCGCGACGTCGACCTCCACTGTGGGGTTGCCGCGCGAGTCGAACACCTCGCGAGCACGCACTGCCGTAATGGGACTCACCGGCGAACCTCCGGTCGTTAGCGACGCCGCGCCGCGCCCGGCTCGACATCAACTTCGGGCGCCGCTCCGTCCAATCCCTCGGCGTCCGTCGGTGCGAACAGAGATTTTAGCCGTGGTCCTGCTCTAGTGCGCGATAGTGGCGCTGGGCGCGCTCGGTGGCCGACCTGAGAGCATCCTCGGGATCGACCTTCAGACGCCGGCCCAGCTCCACCGCAGCCAGCAGCAATTCGCCGAAGCTGTGCTCGCTGCGGTCGGCTCGAAGTTCGGCCAGGGCCCGCTCGGTCTCGCCGAACTCGCCCTGGGCACCGTCACCGGCAAGGAGCCCGGCCGTGGCGGCCCGCTTCTGCACTTTCACGGCCGATAGAAGGGCGGGCAGGGTGCGGGGGATGCCGTCCATCACCGAGTCCCACCCCTTCTCCTGAAGCTTGATGGCGTCCCAGTTGGCCCGCACCGCGTCGGCGTCGGAGGCCTCCACGTCCCCGAAGACGTGGGGGTGGCGGGCCACCAGCTTGCTGCGTACCTGTTGGGCCACGTCCGCGATGTCGAACGCGCCCCGCTCGGAGGCCAGATGGGCTTGGAACCACACCTGGTACAGCAGATCGCCGAGCTCCTCGCACAGGTGCCGGTCGAGATCCTCGACATCGACGCCTCCGCCGGCTTCGGCGACGGCCCGGGCGTCGAGAGCCTCCAGCGTCTCGTAGGTCTCCTCGAGGAGATACCGCCGCAGGCTCGTGTGGGTCTGCTCGCGGTCCCACGGGCACTGCTCGCGCAGGGTCCGCACCAGCTCGTCGAGACGCAGGATGGCGAAGCTCAAATCGTCGTCAAGCTGGTCGGGCCCGACCTCACCGTCAGCGTCCGCGGACACGCCCACCGACCCGTCAGGACACCGGCTCCAGGACCACCCGGAACTGCCCGGGGTCCCAGTACCCGTAGCGATCGTCGATCCGCACCAGGGGTGCGTACTGCTCCAGGACGGTTTCCTGCAGCTCGAACAGCGTCTGCTGACGCTGGTCCTGCACCGCGATCTGGGCCCGTTCGACTGCCGCCAGCTCGGCGTCCTCGGCCATGAAGGCCAGCCGCTCGGCGTCGACCTGGGGGTGGTTCTCGGCGGTGGCCGGGCCCGAGCTGATCACCTCGATCACATGGAAGCCGAACTGCGACTCGGCCACCACGACCTCGCCGGGCTCTGCGGCGAAGGCGGCCGTCTCGAAGGGTTCCACGAAGGAGCCCTCGACCACGCAGCCGAGATCCCCGCCCAAAGACCCGCTGCCGGGATCCTGCGACAGCTCGACGGCCAGGAACCCGAAGTCCTCTCCCGCGTCGAGGAAGGTCAGAACGGCGTCGGCCTCCGCTTGCGAGGCGACGAGGATGTGGCGGGAGCACAGATGGCGCAGCGGCCCGGAGACCGGAGTGGCGGGCACCTCGGCTTCGACCCATTCGAGCGCGGCGAGCACCACCGCCCGCTGGTGGATGGCGACATCCGAGCCCCCGGCGCCGGGAACGAAGTTGGGGTCGGCCTGGGTGATGTCGGTGACGGCCTGAGCCTCATGGGCGTTGGACACCACCACGCCCCGCTCGGCCAGTTCTAGTTCTATGGCTGCGAAGAACACCCACTCGGACAGCCAGACGGCGGCCTGCTCGCGCGGTGCCCGGGCCTCGTTGCCGGGGTCGGTGGTGGCCAGGTAGTCGTTCAGGTCGTCGACCGTGTACTCCACCCCACCCACCTCGGCGGCCACATCTGTTGAAGACCCGCAGCCGGTCGCCAGTATCAACACCGCTGCCGCGGCGGCGCCGACCGCTGCAACGGGACGAATGAGGCTCACGAGTTCTGAACCCTACCGCTATCCAGCACGTTGCTTCCGCTCCTGTTCGCTGCGCTCACGGGCCGCTCGGGCCACGGCCTCACAAGCTCGGCCTCTCGGCTGCCACGACGTCAGTCAGCAGCGTCACGATCTGATCGATCACCGGACCGGCATCGGCCCGAAGCGGAACATGCAGCTCCCGGGAGTCCTCCTTCAAGATGGCCCGGTCGCCGTAGAGGCGGCGCAGCCGCACCCGCCGGCTCGAGGGGAGGTCCACCGGCGTGAGACGGGCCGCGAAGCTCCCCGCCGACAGCGCCCCGCCGCCGCGGCGGGTGACCACCACCTCCGACACGCCGGCGCGCAGGCACTCCACCCGCAAGCGGCCGATGGACAGCAGCGACTCGGCCGGCTCGGGGACGGGCCCGAACCGGTCGATCCACTCCGACCGGATGTCGTCCAGGAGTGCATGCTCGGTCACCGCGCCCAGCCGCCGGTACGCCTCGAGGCGGGCCGCTTCCCTGCTGATGTAGACGGCCGGAATGTGAGCGTCCACGGGAACCTCGATGTTCACCACGGGCGGCTCCGGGATCGGCTCGCCCCGCAACTCCGCGACCGCCTCGTTCACCAGGCGGCAGTACAGGTCGTATCCGACCGCGGCGATGTGGCCCGACTGGGCCTCGCCGAGCAGGTTGCCGGCGCCGCGGATCTCGAGGTCGCGCATGGCGATCCGGTAGCCGGACCCCAGCTGGGTGGCTTCGCCGATGGTCTTGAGCCGCTCGTAGGCGTCCTCGCTGAGCACGCTGTCCACCGGGTGGAACAGGTAGGCGTAGGCCCTGCGCCCGGATCGGCCCACCCGGCCCCGTATCTGGTGAAGCTGCCCCAGGCCCAGCCGGTCGGCCCGGTCCACCACCAGGGTGTTCACCGTCGGCATGTCGATGCCCGACTCGATGATGGTGGTGCACACCAGCACGTCGTAGCGGTAGTCGGCGAAGTCGAGCACCACCTGCTCGAGGGTGCCCTCGTCCATCTGGCCGTGGGCCACCGCCACCCGGGCCTCGGGCACCAGCGTGCGCACCCGCTCGGCGGCGTGCTCGATGTCGGCCACCCGGTTGTGGACGTAGAAGACCTGGCCCTCCCGCAGCAGCTCGCGCCGGATGGCCTCGGCCACGGGTCGGTCGGCATGCTCCCCGACATAGGTGAGGATGGGTTGCCGGTCGGCGGGCGGGGTGTCCAGCAGCGACATGTCGCGGATGCCGGTCAGGCTCATCTCCAGGGTCCGCGGCACCGGCGTGGCGGTGAGCGTGAGGACGTCGACGTCGGCCCGCATCGACTTGATCGCCTCCTTGTGCCGGACCCCGAACCGCTGCTCCTCGTCGATGACCAGCAGCCCGAGGCGCTTGAAGCGCACGTCGGCGGACAGCATCCGGTGGGTGCCCACGACCACGTCCACCTCGCCGGACTCCAGTCCCCGCAGCACCTCCCGGGTCTGGGGAGGAGTCAGGAAGCGGCTCAGGGTCTCCACCCTCAACGGGAACGACGCGTAGCGGTGGAGGAACGTCTGCGTGTGCTGCTGGGCCAGCAGCGTGGTGGGCACCAGAACCGCGGCCTGGAGCCCGTCCTGCACCGCCTTGAACGCGGCCCGCACCGCTATCTCGGTCTTGCCGAAGCCCACGTCGCCCACGATCAGGCGGTCCATGGGCACGGACCGCTCCATGTCGTTCTTCACCTCGACCAGGGCCTGCAGCTGGTCGCGGGTCTCCTGGTATTCGAAGGCGTCCTCGAGTTCGCCCTGCCAGACGGTGTCCGAGGAGAAGGCATGACCGACGGTGGTCATCCGCTTCTGGTAGAGCACGACCAGCTCCTGGGCCACCTCCTCCACGGCCCGCCGAACCCGGTTCTTGGCGGCCGTCCAGTCCGAGCCCCCCATGCGCGACAGGGTCGGCGCCTCCCCGCCGGTGTAGTGGCGGATCGCGTCGATCTGGTCCGAGGGCACGTACAGCCGGTCGCCGCCCCGGTACGCCAGCAGCAGGTACTCGCGTTCGTGGCCACCGATGGCCCGGCGAACCATGCCCTCGAACCGGGCCACTCCGTGATGGTGATGAACCACGAACGCGCCGGGCACGAGGTCGGCGAGGAAGCGGCGCTGGTCCCGGGACCGGACCCTGGGCGGCCGGTGCGTGCGGCGCCGGCCGGTGATGTCGGTCTCGGCCAGCACGGCCAGCTTGATGTCGGCCAGGACCGCGCCCCGGTCGAGGTTCGCATCCAGCGGCTCCACACGGGCGCCATGATCGGCCAGCAGAGTGCTCAGCCGGTCGGCGGTTGCACCGGGAGCGCCCAGCACAACCTGGTAGCCGCCGGCCACCAGCTCGCGCAGGCGGGCCGCCAGCGGCTCGACGCTTCCCTGGCTGCGGTCCCAGCCCGAAGCGGTCAGGATCTGAGTGCCCGGAGAGTCGGGAGCGGTGGGCAGCATCCAGACCGGCGCAGAGACACCGTCGAGCAGGCCGTCGAAGCCGCCGTGCAGCCGCGGCATCCCGGCCGCGTCGGTGCTCCAAGTCTTGGCCAGTCCGGCCGCGAGGTCCTCCTCCTCGGCGAGGATCTCGTCGGCTCTGTCTGACAGGCGGCGGGGCTCGACGAGGACCACCGCCCCGTCGCCGGGCACCAGATCGGGCAGCAGCGAGGGCCGCTCGACCAGCCACGGCCACCACGACTCCATGCCCTCGAAGAGAGTCCCGTCGGCCAGGCGGTCCCACTGCTCACGGCCCCACGGCTGGGTCGCCACCAGCGACGCGGCCCGCCCGCGCATGGCCGCGTCGGGACGCAGCTCCCGGGCCGGGTACACCTCGACCTGCTCCAACGACGACACTGATCGCTGGTCGCCCACCGAGAACTCCGCGATCCGGTCCACATCGTCGCCCCAGAAGTCGATGCGCACCGGCGCTGCGCCGGTCGAGGGGTAGATGTCGACGATCGAGCCGCGCACCGCCGTCTCCCCGCGATGCTCCACCTGGTGCTCGCTCCGGTATCCGAACGCCGAGAGGCGCTTCACCAGCTCGACCTGGTCGACAGTGTCGCCGAGACGCACGGCAACCGGCGGAGTCGCCGCGGACGGGTCCACGAACTGGGCCAGGGCCCGAGCTGATACCACCACCACCGCCGGCGCGGACGCGGGATCGGCCATGCGGTGCAGCACCCGGCAGCGGCGGCCCATGGTCTCGATCGAGGGGCTTACCCTCTCGAAGGGCAGCGTCTCCCAGGCGGGCAGTTCCTCGACCTCTCCGGGACCCAGGAAGGCGGCGATGTCGGAAGCCAGAGTCTCGGCTTCGGTGCGGGTCGGCACCGCCACCAGCAGCGGACGTCGCTCGGACGCCGCGCTCAGCCCGGCCACCGCCATGGACCGGGCCGCGGTAGGCACGGCCACCGTCGCGGTGCGCCGTCCCAGCAGCGACAGCAGCCCGGGATGGGTGGCCAGCCGCGGCAGCAGGCGGCTCAGGCCGCGGCCATCAGACGGTTCAGCCACGGACGCCCTCAGGGCGCGTTGAAGCGGTTCATGGTGGGTTCGAGGCCGTGGTCGAGAAAGTGCTCGATCGCATCGGCGGCCCGCTCCACGATTGCCTCCAGCTCGCCCCTCTCGGCCCGGCCCGGACGTTTGAGCACATAGTCGCCGCCCCTGGGAGTGATGTCCGGACGGCCGACACCGATACGCACCCGGGTGAAGGCGTCACTGCGCAGGTGGGCGCGGATCGACTGCAGTCCCTTGTGCCCGGCGATCCCGCCGCCGGTCTTGATCTTGAGGCGCCCCACCGGCAGATCCAACTCGTCGTGCACCACCACGAGGCTGCTCAAGTCCCGGATCCGGTACCGGCGCACCAGCGGCGCGACCGCCCGCCCCGACTCGTTCATCCAAGTCACCGGGGCAGCCGCGGCGACGCGCCGCTCCCCCAGGCGCAGCTCGCATACCAGAGCCTGCTGGCGCCGGGCCCGGCGCAGCCGCCCGTCGTGGCGCCGCACGAACTCCTCCACCACCCAGCGGCCCGCGTTGTGGCGGGTGAGGGCGTACTGGTCGCCCGGGTTGCCCAGACCCACCACCAGCAAGTCGGCCGAGGATCCGGAGCGCGAGCCTATGGCCACTACGAGAAGGCTCGCCGGCCGGCCTCAGGACTCTTCTTCGTCCTCGGCCGCCTCTTCGTCTTCGGCGGCTTCACCCATGACGATGAGCGCCTCCGCTGCCTCCTCCTCGGCCTTCAACTGGCGCAAGTACTCCTTGGTGGAGCGGGTGATGAGGCCCACCGCGAAGGTGGTGTCGGCCTCGCCGGCCGGGGTCACCCCCGCAGGCAGATCGATGTCGCTCACCCGCAGCGACGATCCGACCTCCAGGTCGCTGACGTCGGCGGTGACCTCGACGGGGATGTCGGCCGGCTTGGCCAGCACACGCAGGTGGTGCATCACCTGGTCGACCATCCCGCTGGCCTGGGTGACCTTCTTGGCCTCGCCGGTCAGGACCAGAGGAATGTCCACCTCCACTTCCTGGTCGGGATCTATCCGCAGGAAGTCCACGTGGAGCACGTCGCGGCGGACCGGGTGACGCTGGAGATCCTTGATTATCGACAGCTGGCGGCCGCCTTCGACGTCGAGCGTGATCAGGGCGTTGAGCCCGGCCTCAGTGTTCAGCGCGACCCGCAGGTCGGTCTTGTCCACCGACACCGTCAGCGGCTCCGAGCCCATGCCGTAGACCACCGCGGGAACACGGCCGGAGCGGCGCAGCCGGCGGCTGGGACGGGTGCCGAGCTCGCGGCCGGTCTCGGCCTTCACCAGGTTCATTGCCATTCGACTGAGGCTACCGCCAGACCAGGTTGGTTAGACCAGGTTGTTGCCGCCGAAAATCTCGCTCACCGAGGTGTCCTCGAACACGGCTGAGACGGCCCTGGCCACGATCGGCGCCACCGACACCACATGGATCTTCGAGAACTGCTTGTGGGCCGGAATGGGCAGCGTGTCGGTGCACACCACCAAGTCGATGACCGAGTCCTTCAGGCGCTCCACAGCCGGTCCGGAGAACACCGGATGGGTAGTGGCCGCGATCACCCGTCGGGCCCCGTTGGCGGCCAGCAGCTCGGCCGCAGCCACGATGGTGCCGCCGGTGTCGATCATGTCGTCGACGATGACGCAGGTCCGGCCGTCCACCTCGCCGACGATCTCCTTGGCCGAGACCTCGTGCTTGGCGTTCTGGCGGCGCTTGTGGACGATGGCCAGATCCGCGTGCAGCAGATTGGTGTAACGCTCCGCCACCTTCACCCGTCCGGCGTCGGGTGACACGATCACCAGGTCCTCGCCCCGCAGCGTTTGCAGGTACTCGAGCAGCACCGGCATGGCCGTCAGGTGGTCGACCGGGCCGTCGAAGAACCCCTGGATCTGCCCGGAGTGCAGGTCCACCGACAGCAGCCGCTTCGCGCCCGCAGCCAGGAACAGGTCGGCCAGCAGCCGAGCGGAGATGGGCTCGCGCCCCGAGGCCTTCCGGTCCTGGCGGGCGTACCCGTAGAACGGCGCCACGACGGTAATGCGCTTGGCGGATGCCCGCTTGGCCGCGTCCACCATGACGAGCTGCTCCAGGATCGCATCGTTGATGGAGCCGCCCTCCCATTCGGCGTGGGTGCCGACGATGAAGGCGTCGCAGCCGCGGATCGATTCGCCGTAACGGACGTGGATCTCCCCGTTGGCGAAGTCCTCGATGTGGGTCGTGCCGAGCGGCACCCCCAGTTCGGAGCACACACTGGAAGCAAAGGCCAGACTCGACCGCCCGGCCACGACACGGAGCTCTTTGTGGGTCTGCTGCTTCATGGCGACCGGCATTGTAGGACGGCAACGCGATGGCGGGTGGGGCAAAGCCCGATTCGACGGAAGCACCACTTCAGGGGGTGTGCGGAACAGCCGTCACCGCGGGAGGGATGCTGGCCGGGCAGGACTCGAACCTGCAACATCCGGAGCCAAAGTCCGACGTTCTACCACTTGAACTACCGGCCATCGGCGCCTGCCTGGGAGGCGGACGGCCCGATCCACACTAGCGAACGCAGAGGGGATGCGTGTTCGGCCGCATGCCCCGGTAGGGTTCACGCCCCGTGGGATCGCTCATCAAGAAGCGCCGCAAGCGCATGCGCAAGAAGAAGCACAAGAAGATGCTTCGGCGCACCCGGCATCAACGGCGCAAGTAGCCACCGGCACTCCCACCAGTCCCCTCAGAGGGTCGCAGCGGCCGCTTCGGTAGTGGTGGCCACGATGCGGCCCTGCCCCGGGTGGGCGCCGGCGACGAACCAGGTGCTGCCGCTCCCGGCCAGATGTGGCGTCATCCCGGTGGAATCGCCCAGCCGGTCTCGCCACACCGCCAACTCCGGCACGACCCGCAGCGCAGCGGCCTCCAGGTCGTTGCCGTGCTCGCCGGCCGGGCCGCCCAGATCGTCCCACGCCGCGTACACGGCTGCGGTGTCGCATCCCACCGGTGACAGCTGCAGGGTGTACTGCTCGCAGACGTAAGGCAGCGGATCGACGATCTCGCCGATGCCCCGCACCCGGGCCCGGCCACCGGCAAGACAGAACGCCACGTCCGCGCCGATCGATGCCGCCGCTGAGGTGTCGCCGAACCGGGCCCAGCGCAGCACTGCGGCCGCATCGGCCGAGCCGCCCCCCAGACCGGCCCCGACCGGGATCCGCTTGTACACGGTGACCTGCGCCAGTTGGCCGCACAGCGCCAGTGCACGCTCGACGAGGTTCTGACCGGGACGGGCCACGCCGTGCAACTCGTTGCCCGTCTCATCGAGCATCCGCAAGCCGGACTTGCCCGCCACGATCTCGAGCCGGTCGGAGAAGTCGAGCGTCACCATCTCGGCGTCGACGGTGTGATAGCCGTCCGGCCGCACGCCAGTGATCCGCAGACTGAGCGTCAGCTTGGCCGGCGCGGATGCCTCGATCACACCGCGAAGCTACAGTCCACGGGTTGCGCCGCGAGGAGAGGGAGAGAACCTTGCCTTCAGGCTCGTTCATGGGCAACGCCGTGCTGAGGAGAGAGGACCCCGACCTGCTCACCGGCGAGGCCCGCTATGTGGGCGACATGACGCCGCCCGGCACGGTGCATGTCGTCTTCGTGCGCTCGGTGATGGCCCACGCTCGAATCGCGGCCGTCGACACCGAAGCCGCCCGGTCGGCTCCCGGAGTTGTCGGCGTGTACACGGCCTCGGACGTGCCGATCGCCCCCCAGCAATTGTTCATCATGCTGCCGCCGGAGCTGACCCGGCTGCCGCTGACGGACAAGGCCCGCTATGTGGGCGACCCGATCGCGGCCGTGGTGGCCGAGTCTCGCGCCGCCGCGGTGGATGCGGCCGAGCTGGTGGAGGTCGACTACGACCCCCTTCCCGCGGTGACCGACCCGTTCGAGGCCCTGGAACCCGACGCCCCGGTGGTGGTCGAGGCCCACGGGTCCAACCAGGCCATCGTTTTCGCCAGCACGGCCGACCCCGACGCCATGTCGGGCCACGATGAGGTGGTGACGGCCCGCTTCGTCAACCATCGGATGTCGGGGGCGCCCATCGAGCCGTCCGCCGCGCTGGCGGCCCCCGGCGACGGCGACCGCGGCGACGGAGTGACGCTGTGGTGCACGACCCAGCGGCCCCATGAGGTGCGCGACATGGTGGCCGCGGCCCTCGAAGCGCCCCCGCACGAGGTGAGGGTGATCGCCCCGGCGGTGGGCGGCGGCTTCGGCTCCAAGGCCGTCGTGTACCCGGAGTTCATCATGGTGACGTGGCTGGCCCGGCAGCTGGGGCGGCCCGTCAAATGGGTCGAGACTCGCAGCGAGAACCTCGTCAACATGAGCCAGGGCCGAGACCACGTGCACGATGTCGAACTCGGCCTCAGCGCGGACGGCACGTTCCGCTGGATCAGGATCAACGTCACCGCCAATGTGGGCGCCTATCCGGCTATCGGCGCGTTCCTGCCCTTCTTCACCATGTTGATGGCGTCGGGGCCCTACCGCATCCCCGCGGTCCACTACGAAGCGGTCGCCGCCATCACCAACACCACGCCGGTGGCGGCCTTCCGGGGGGCGGGACGGCCCGAAGCGACCGTGACGCTGGAGCAGATAGTCGACATGGCGGCGAGCAAGCTGGGGATCGACCCCGCCGAGCTGCGACGGCGCAACCTGCTCGCGCCCACCGACTTCCCCCTCACCACGCCCACCGGCGCCAACATGGACTGCGGCGAGTATGCCCGCGCCCTCGCGCTGGCCCTGGAGACGGCCGGATACGACGACCTGAGGGCTGAGCAGGCTCGCCGGCGCGCCGACGGCAGCCGGAAGCTGCTCGGCATCGGTGTGTCCTCCTATGTGGAGATAACCGCAGTCGGGCTGTTCAACGAGTTCGGATCGGTCACCGTCGAGCTGGACGGCACCATCACCGCCCGGGTGGGCACCGCCTCCCACGGCCAGGGGCACGCCACCGCCTTCTCCCAGATCCTGGGAGAGGTCCTGGGCGTGCCCGCCGAGCAGGTCAGGGTGATCCACAGCGACACCGGCGAGGTACCGCGGGGCACCGGCACGGTGGCGTCACGCTCGCTGCAGATCGGCGGCAGCGCGGTGTTCACCGCCGCCAACGAGGTCCTCGAGGCGGCCCGGCGCCTCGCGGCCGGCCTGCTGGAGGCCGACCGCGGCGACATAGTGGTGGCTCCCGGGGGCCTGGCCGTGGCCGGAGTGCCCGCCAGGACGGTGTCGTGGGCCGATCTGGCCGCGGCCGCGGCTTCCGACGACCGGCCGGCCGGCGACGAGCCCGGGGGACTGGCCGCCGAGACCGACTTCAACCAGGGCGAGTCGAGCTACCCGTTCGGCGCTCATGTGTCGGTGGTGGAGATCGATGCCGACACCGGCGACACGAGGGTGCTGCGCCACATCGCGGTCGACGACTGCGGCCGGATCCTCAACCCGCTGCTGGTGCAGGGACAGGTCCACGGAGGGGTCGCCACCGGGATCTCGCAGGCCCTGTACGAGGAGACGACGTACGACTCCGACGGCAATCCCCGCAACACCAACTTCGCCGACTACGCCATCCCGGCCGCCTCGGAGCTGCCCCGGTTCGAGATGGCCCACACCGAGACGCCGACGCCGCTCAATCCGCTCGGCGCCAAAGGCATCGGCGAGTCGGGCACGATCGGATCCACCCCGGCGGTGCAGTCCGCCGTGCTCGACGCACTGGCACCGCTGGGCATCGACCATCTGGACATGCCGTTCACGCCCCAGCGGGTCTGGCGGGCCATCGCCGCAGCCGAGAGGCCGAGCTTGCGAGGCCGTGGCCCGAGCGGCCCGTGAGCGAAGCGAACAAGAGCGGGAAACACCCGAGCGGGTAGGGACTGCTATGGCTCGGTCCGGGCCAGGTTGATCCACTGATCCAGGGTCAGCACCTCGGGACGGCTGGCAGGGTCCACTCCCGCGGCCGCAAACCCGTCGGAGGTGACCAGCCCGGCCAGCGAGCGGCGCAGCATCTTGCGCCTCTGGCCGAACCCGGCCCGCACCAGCCGTCCGAAGCGAGCCTCGGACTTCGGCGGCAACGGCACAGCCGGCGGGCCCTGACGGCGCTCGATCTTGACCACCACAGACTCGACTCTGGGCCGGGGCCGGAAGACCGAGGCCGGGACCTTGGCCACCAGCCGGGCCGTGCCCTGCCGCTCCACGAGAACGCTGGGGATGCCCCGGGCCCGCGATCCGGGAGGAGCGACGAGCCGCTCCCCCACCTCGCGCTGCACCATCACCACCATCACCAGAATGGCGGCCGCGTCGTGCAGCAGGTCGACGACCAGCCCGGTGGCGATGTTGTACGGCAGGTTGGCCACCAGCATCCAACGGTCCGATCCCTCCAGAACGTCGTCGAGGTCCAGCGTCGCCGCGTCGCCCTCGACCACCTCGACGCGGTGTGCGCCCGCCTCGGCCACCACCTCGCGCAGTGCCGCCGCGAGGCCGGAGTCGACCTCCACGGCCCGCACCGCGGCACCCGTCTCCGCCAGCGCCAGGGTGAGCGAGCCGAGCCCGGCACCGATCTCCAGCACCCGGTCTGCCGGGCCCGCTCCGCTGAGCCGGGCAATGCGCCGCACCGTGTTGGGATCGGCCACGAAGTTCTGGCCGAGGGACCGCCGCGGCGCCACGCCGAAACGTTCGATGAGCGCCCTCAGCTCCGACTCGGTATGGGTCAGGAGGGCAGCCTCTTCCTGCAGGTCGGCCAGGGGTCCCAGCCGTTGATCTCGTAGAGCTGGTAGGCCATCTTGTCCTGATCCGAGGGCGAGGCGTCTATGGGATCAACCCCGACCAGGTCCGGGTAGTGCATCCCTGCCACCCAGTTCCAGGTACGGATCGAGAACTGGTAGGCGCCGCGGTACCGGCCGCTCTTGCTCACCGCCCGGTAATTCTGGGTCGATTCGCACTGCCGCAGGGCGTGCCACTGCGCCTCGGTGGTACCGGCCGGTATCGGATGCTTGACGGCGCCGGCTGCGGTGGTTGTGGTCGGTGGTCCAGTCGTTGTGGTCGTGGTCGTTGTCGTAGTCGTGGTCGTGGTGGTCGTTGTGCTCCTGTTCGCGTTGGCCAACTCCTCGGCCTTCCGAAGGGCCTCCTCGCGGGCCCGCCGGCGAGCCTCGGCCCACTTCTGGGCCCGATCCTCGAAGTCCTCCACGTCAACAGCTTCGACCGGCTCCGTCTGGGCCGCCGCGGGCGCGCCTGCCAGGGCCAGCATGGCGAGGAGGATCGTGCCGACCAGCCCCACCCGAGCGGCCCGGCCGGGCGCGCCCATCTCAGCCGGCCTCCTGATCGAGTCCGTAGAACAAGCGGGTTGTCGCCCAGGTGGCCCGCTCCACATCGGCGACGTCGAGGCCCTTCGCCTCGGCCACCGCCGCCCCCACAACGCCCACCAGCGCAGGCCGGTTCGTTTTGCCGCGGTGAGGCACCGGCGCCAGGTACGGGCTGTCGGTCTCGACCATCAGGCGGTCTAGCGGGCAGATCCGGGCCGCGTCGCGCACCTCGGCGGCCTTGGGGAAGGTGACGATCCCCGAGAACGACAGGACCGCGCCCCGTCGCAGGCACTCCTCTGCCTCCTCGCGTCCCCCGGTGAAGCAGTGCATCACTGTTCGCGACGGGGTTCCCTCGCGGTCGAGCACGGCGAGCGTGTCGTCCCAGGCCGACCGGGAGTGGACCACCAGCGGCAAGTCCCTGCGGTTGGCCAACTCCACCTGGGCTGCGAAGACCCGGCGCTGAACGGGGCGCGGCGAGTGGTCGTAGTGGTAGTCGAGTCCGGCCTCGCCCACAGCCACCACTTCAGGCCGCGCCATTAGAGCCTCCAATCCGCCCATACCGCCGGAGGCCTCGTGGGGATGCACGCCAGCAGTGGCCCACACCCCCTCGTGGGCCTCGGCAACCGAGATCGCTCGGCAGGAGTCTTGCACATCTGTGCCCACAGTGACCAACACGCCGACGCCCGCGGCGCGCGCATCGGCGATCACCGGGCCCGCCGCATCCCCGGCCGGGAGATGGCAATGGTGATCGGCCCAGGCCACATCAACCACGCCCCCTAGGCCGGGTTCGCGCCGTCACCGGCAAGATCGATGGTGTCCAGATCCACCTTGGAGAACAGGGGCTCGGGCTTGGGCAAACGCGTGCCGTGCGGCACGGCCGGGCGCTCCCAGCGCTCGACCGGGCCGAACAGGTCGTCGAGAGCGGCCGTCGAGAACGGCAGGTACGGGGCCAGTCCCGTGCGCACTCCGGCCATCGCCTCCAGCGCGGTCACCAGCACCGCGGCGGCGCGGTCCGGATCCACGGAGGCCAGCTTCCACGGCTCATTCGAGTTGAGGTAGGCGTTCACCCTTGAGGCCGCCTCCATGGCGCTGCGGAGGCCGGCCCGCAGCTCCACCCGCTCGATGCAATCGGCCTCCTCGCTCAGGGCGTCATCGGTGGCCGACAGAAGGGCGGTGTCGGAGGAATGCCGATCTCCGGCTTCGGGGACCACGCCCCCCAGCGCCGACTGGGCCAATGACAGCACCCGGTTCACGAGGTTGCCCCAAGTGGCGACCAACTCGTCGTTGATTCTTCGGGCGATCTCCTCGATGGAGACCTCGGTGTCGGCGTGCTCGGGCAGGGCCGCGGCGAGGGCGTAGCGCAGGGCGTCGGGCTCGAAGAGGCGGAGACCCTCGCCGATGGCCAGGCCGACGCCCCGGCCGGCGGCCATCTTCGCCCCGGAGAAGGTGACGTACTGGTTGGCGGGCACGTTGTCGGGCAGGTGCAGGCCGCCGTAGCCCATCAGCTGCGCGGGCCAAAGCATGGCGTGGAACGGGATGTTGTCCTTCCCGACGAAGTAGAGGTGGCGGGACTCGTCGTTGTGCCACCAGCGCTTCCAGGCATCGGGATCGCCGCTGCGGGCCGCCCATTCCTTGGACGCCGACAGGTAGCCGATCACCGCGTCGTACCAGACGTAGATGCGCTTCCCCTCGCCCAGGTCGTCGACGGGGAGTTCGACCCCCCAGTCCAGGTCCCGGGTGATGGCCCGGTCATGCAATCCCTCGTTGGTCCAGCCGAAGGACGAGTTGAGAACGTGGGGCCTCCATCCCCGGCGGGTCTTGAGCCAGTCGGCGACCCGCTCAGTGAAGTCCGAGTAGCGATAGTAGAAGTGCTCGGTGGGTCGCAGTTCGGGCACGGCCCCGCTGATCTTGGAACGGGGCTCGATCAGATCGGTGGCGTCCAGGGTGGTGCCGCAGTGCTCGCACTGGTCGCCGCGGGCCGCCCCATAGTCGCAGCGCGGGCAGGTGCCCTCGATGTAGCGGTCGGGCAGGAAGCGCTCGCCGACGGGGTCGTAGAACTGCTCGGACACCCGCTTGTCGATATGGCCGTTCTTCAGCTGGACCAGGAACATGTCCTGGGTGACCTCGGCATGGTTCTGCGTGCCGGTAGTGGTGTACAGGTCCCACGAGATACCGAGCATCTCCCACTGGTCACAGAACTCGGAGTGGTAGCGCTCGACGATCTCCGACGGCGTCACACCCTCGGCGTCGGCCCGCACAGTGATCGGCGTGCCGTGCACGTCGGACCCGCTGACCATGAGAACGTCGTTGCCGGCCAGCCGCTGGTAGCGGGCGTAGATGTCCGCCGGCAGGTAGGCCCCAGCGAGGTGGCCGAGGTGCCGACTCCCAGACGCGTAGGGCCACGCCACCGCGACCAGTACCGGCACCGCCATGGGGGGCCACATTATCCCCGGATGGCCAAGTCTTCCCCAGCCGGAGCAGCACGGGCTCCAGGGGGATCAGATCATCAGGTTGTAGACGCGGCGGCGCGAGACTCCATGGGCGGCCGCAGCCGCAGCCGCGGCGTCTCGACGGCTCATCCCCCCGGCGACGAGGGCCTGCGCGGCGGCCAGCAACTCCTCGTCCGTAGTCGCTGGATGCTCCTCGGCGGCTCCCGCGACCACGATCACCACCTCTCCCTTCACGGGGCCGGAAGCCCATTCGCACAACTCGGCGAGGCTGCCCCTCACAACCTCCTCGTGGAGTTTTGTGAGCTCACGGGCCACAACGCCCGACCGCGACGGTCCGCACGCCCCGGCCAGATCCTCCAGGCAGGACCGCAGGCGGTGCGGCGACTCGTAGACCACGGTGGTACGCCGCTCCCGCGCGATCTGCTCCAGGCGCTCGGCCCGGGCCTTGCCCTTGCGGGGCAGGAATCCCTCGAAGCAGAACCGGCCCGCAGGAAGCCCGCTCACCGCCAGGGCAGCCACCCCGGCCGTAGGGCCGGGCACGACGGTCACAGTGTGACCGGCCGCCGCGCACGCGGCCACGAGCCGGCTCCCGGGATCGGTCACCGCGGGCATGCCCGCATCGGTCACCACGGCCACGGTCGCTCCCGCGGCCAGCAGCTCGCACACGTCCGCTGTCGCCTCGGTCTCGGTGTGCTCGTCAACGCGCCGGAGCCGGGCCCCGCTCACCCCCACGTGCTCGAGCAGCCGACCGGTGCGCCGCGTGTCCTCGCAGCACACCAGATCGGCAGCCTCCAGAGCCTCCACCGCCCTCGGGCTGAGATCGCTGAGGTTGCCGATCGGCGTGCCGACCAACACCAGCGAGCCGCCCGGTGCCGGAGGCGCAGCTTCAGGCCGAGGACCGCTCACCGCCGGATCTCGAGCTCCACGCCGGGAGCCACACCCCAGCGCCGGAAGCTGTCCGCCTCGGCCTCGATGACCGAACTGGCCCGCCACACTGGGCGCCCGATTCGGTTGGCCCGCATCGTGGTCACCCTCAACACCCGCATGTCGCCGTCACAGTGGGCTACATCGATGGGGAAGCGCAGGCCGACCGAGTGCACCGATCGGGTCCGTTCCAGCAGCAGGGCTCCGTCGATCCCGTCCCTTCCGAGAAGACCTCGGCGCCGGTCGCGCCGGCTTGCGGCGATCTCCAGCGACGCCACCACCCGGTCTTCGACCATCAGCCAGGCCATGGCTTGAGAATCTAGTTCCGGGGACCCTCCCCGCCGGCTCAATCCTGGTGGCGCGACCGGCGCTCGGCGCGGCGCTCCAGCATGATCCGACCGACCCGGCCGATCCGGTCGATCAACTTCATGAGCCTCTCCCGGGCCGCCTCGGCCACCCCCGAGAGGCCGGCGAGGCTCGGGAGGTTCCAGTCGCGCATCACGACCGGCTGCAGGATCTGGTCATGATGGATGGCCAGGTCGTAGATGCCGGCCTCAGCGATCGTGCGGGCGTGAGCATCAAAATCGGTGATGCCCACACCCGGCATCGCGAAGCTCTTCACCTGGTTGGCGATGGCCACGACCGCTCGGGACGGCTCGACCTTCAGCGCGGCGGCCATCGCATCGCGATAGAAGAGGAAATGAAGGTTCTCGTCGAAGGACACCCGGCGCATGATGGCCTTGCCGGCCGGATCGTCGATGTGTCGTCCCGTGTTGAAGTGCGAGATGCGGGTCGCCAACTCCTGGAGGGCCACGTAGGCGAGGCCCTCCAGGGCATTGGGCGGTTCGGGAACCCGCCCGCACTGCACCTGGGCCATGCGCGCCCTCTCGAGATTGACGGGATCCACCGACCGGGTGACGGCGAGGTAGTCGTGGATCACCTGCCCGTGCCGGCCCTCCTCGGCCGTCCAGCGCCGCACCCAGTGGCCCCAAGCACCGTCGCGGCCGAACATGCGCTCGACGTCCCGGAAGTAGTAGGGCAGGTTGTCCTCGGTCAGGACGTTGACGAACAGCGCGCTACGGGCCTCAGCGCTCAGTCCGGCCTCCTCGGGGTCCCATTCGTAGTCGGCAGGAAAGTCCTCGCCCCTGCTCCAGGGCACGAGCGCGTGGGGATGCCACTCCTTGGTCTGTCGCAGGTGCCGCTCGTAGAGCCTCTCGACGCTGGGCTCGAGTTCGGCCAGCAGCGAATGATCCGTGTCGACGGGCATGAGGCAGGCTAACGCAACGGCCCCCGGTGCGTCGCAGGACGGCTCGGCCTCTGACTTTGCGGCCTCAGACGTTGAACTTGAACTCCATCACGTCGCCGTCGGCCACCCGGTAGTCCTTGCCCTCCGACCGCACCAAGCCCTGATCCCGTGCTGCAACCCAGGAACCGGCCTCCAGCAGCTTGTCGCATGGGATCGTGTCGGCCCGGATGAAGCCGCGCCGGAAGTCGGAATGGACCGCGCCGGCGCACTCCCCCGCCGACGCCCCGGCCCTGAAGGTCCAGGCCCGGCTCTCCTTGGGGGCGGTGGTCAGGAAGGTCCGCAGCCCCAGCAGGTGGTAGGCCTTGGTCAGGAACCGGTCCAGAGCGCCGCTGCCGAGGCCCAGCGCAGCCAGCATGTCGGGCCGCTCCGACTCGTCTAGCTGGGCGGCCTCTGCTTCGAGCTGCACGCAGACCGCCATCACCTCGGCCTCGCCCAATTCGGCCCGCACCGGCTCCGCAAAGTCCTCTGCGGCGTCGATCTGGTCCTCTCCGATGTTCACCACGGCCAGCACCGGCTTGTTGGTGAGGAGGAAGAACGGGCGGAGTCCGGCCCTGGCATCGCCGTCCCAACCCGCCCGGTACAGCGGTACGCCGTCCTCGAGAACCCCGATCGCCTGAGCCAGCAGGTCGTGGTCGGCCCGCAGCGACGGATCGCCCTTGGCGGCTCGAGCGAGCTTGTCGAGCTGGCGGGTGGCGCTGTCGAGATCAGCTAGGGCCAGTTCGGTCTCGAGGACCCGGAGGCTGTTGAGCGGATCGTCGTCTCCTCCAACGTCGGGATCGGTGAAGGCTCGCAATACGTAGACGATCGCGTCCGTGTCGCGGACATGACCCAGGAAGGCGTTGCCCAATCCCTCGCCCCGGTTCGAGCCCGCCACCAGGCCGCCGATGTCGGTGAACTGCACTGAGGCATGCACCGTGCGGCGGCTGCTGCTCATGGCCGCCAGCCTCGGCAGGCGGGCGTCGGGAACCCTGGCCACCCCCACATTGGCCGACTTGGTGGAGAACGCATGCCGGGCGGCAACCGCGTCGCCACCGGCCAGGGCGTTGTGCAGCGAGGTCTTGCCCGAATTGGGTAAGCCGACGAATCCGAATCGCTCCATTCAAGACTCCGCGTCCTGCCGGCCCATCCAGCCGGCCAGCGCGTCAGCTGTTCCGACCGGCGTTGGGCTTGCGACCGTGGTTCGCCTTGGATCGGCGAGCCTTGGTGCGGCGCTTGCTCGTGCGCTTGGACATGGCCAATCACGCTACCGCCGGACCTCGACGAACCCGCCCAGAAGCCGAGCAAATGGACGGTCGTATCCGGCCCATGCGCGTGACAGTGGCACACTGGCCGGGTGCTACTGGTCTACGACGGGCAGTGCGGGTTCTGCATCCGATCGGCTCGCTGGATCGAGGCTCGCCTGCCCACCGGTGCCCGGGTCGAGCCGTGGCAGTCACTGGAGCTGGGCGAGCTGGGCCTGACCCGACGGGACGTGGAGGCTGCGGTCTGGTGGATCGACGACCGCGGCCCCGGCGCGATGCGGTCACGAGGCGCCGAGGCCATCGGCCGATCCCTGGTCGCGTCCGGCGGCGTCTGGGCAGCCGCCGGACGGCTGATCATCCACCCTCCCCTGTGCTGGCTGGCCCGCCCGGTGTACGCCCTTGTCGCGGCCAACCGTCATCGCCTGGGCCCGAGCGGCCCGTGAGCGCAGCGAACAGGAGCGGGAGACGCAGCGCGCCGGCGACCGGTAGCGTCGGAGCCGTGCAGCCCTCAGCGGCCCTTGCGCTCGCCGTGCACTACCTCGACCGCGAGCTTGCTCCCAGCGCAAAGGTGCGGGCGTTCCAGCGGGCGCTGCAGATCTCCGAGACTCTCGGCGAATCCGAACTCGCGGCGCGGGCCGCAGCCGGCACGCTCACCGAGGTCGACGGTCTCGGCCCCAGTACGGCGCGGGTGATAGCGGAGGCCTTTGCGGGCGTCGACGACGGGTACCTCGCCGAGTTGGAGCAACGCAGCCGGGTGCCCATCGGCGCGGGCGGCCCGGTGATCGAGCGCCTGCGGGGCGACTGCCACTGCCACACCACCTGGTCGGACGGTGGGGCCTCGCTTCGGGCCATGGCCACCACCGCGGCCGCACTCGGCCACGAGTGGGTGGCCATCACCGACCACTCGGCCCGCCTCACCGTCGCCCACGGCCTCAACGAGGACCGCTTGCGACGCCAGATGAACGAGATCGCCCAGCTCAACGTCGAGATGGCTCCGTTCAGGATCCTGACCGGGATGGAGGTGGACATCCTCGCCGACGGATCGCTGGACCTGTCCGACGAGCTTCTCGCAGAGTTGGATGTGGTCGTCGCCTCGGTCCACTCGAAGTTGAGAATGCCCTCGGAGGAGATGACGCCACGGATGGTGGCCGCCATCGCCAACCCCCACACCGACATCCTCGGCCACTGCACCAACCGCAAGCTCGTCGGGGGCGGGCGCCCCCAGTCGTCGTTCGACGCCGACATCGTGTTCGCGGCCTGCGCCCAGTTCGACAAGGCCGTCGAGATCAACTGCCGGCCCGAGCGCCAGGACCCGCCCGAGGAATTGCTGCGTCTGGCGGTGGAATGGGGATGCAAGGTGACGGTCGACACCGACGCCCACGCAACCGGGCAGCTCGAGTGGCAGGCTTACGGGGCCGACAAGGCGGTGCGCTGCGACGTGCCTGTCGACGACATCGCCAACACCTGGCCGGTTGAGACTTTCTTGGAGTGGACCGCGAATCACTCTTTCTGCTCGCGGAACTGAGTATCCGTCCATTAACATTTGCGGCCTACACCGCCTGATCGATCCTGGAGGAAGGCCAATGAGAAAGCGTTTGCTTGCCCTGACCGCGATCCTGTTGTCGTTCGCCCTGCTTGCAGCGGCGTGCGGCGACGATGACGACGCGGAAACGGTCAGCACACCAGAACCCGCACCCGCCGAGCCCGAGGCTGAGCCCGAGGAGATGGCCGAACCTGAAGAGGAAATGGCCGAGCCCGAAGAGGAGATGGCCGAGCCTGAAGAGGAAATGGCTGAGCCCGAAGAAGAGATGGCCGAGCCCGAGATGACCGACATCTCCGTCGGCCTGGTGTTCGACATCGGCGGCCGGGGCGACCAGTCCTTCAACGACTCCGCGGCCGCCGGTATCGAGCGGGCCGCCGCCGAGCTCGGCATCACCTTCACCGAAGCGTCCCCCGAGCCCGACGGCTCGAACCGGGGCGAGCTGCTGCAGCTGGCCGCCAGCGAGCACGACATCGTCATCGGCGTCGGGTTCCTGTTCGAGGGCGACGCCGCCGCGGTGGGCGCCGAGAACCCCGACACCATGTTCGGCGTGGTCGACTCGGCCATGATGAACTGGGGCGCCGATCCCCCCGCCCCCTACGGCGACAACATCGCCGGCCTGGTGTTCGCCGAACACGAGGGTTCCTTCCTGGTCGGCGCAGCCGCCGCTCTCAAGAGCCAGACGGGCACCATCGGCTTCATAGGCGGGGTAGCCAATGTCGGCGGCCTGATCGAGCGCTTCGAGGCCGGATTCAATGCCGGTGCCCGGGCCGTGAACCCCGACATCGAGATCATCGGCGACTACATCACCGAGGCGCCCGACTTCGACGGCTTCAACGCCCCCGACCGGGCCAAGGAGATCGCGCTGGCCATGTACGAGGGCGGCGCCGACATCGTGTACCACGCGGCCGGCGGTTCAGGAGCGGGCCTGTTCCAGGCCGCGCTGGAGCAGAGCGAGGCCACCGGGTCCAAGGTGTGGGCCATCGGCGTCGACTCCGACCAGTACCACACCGCCGACGCCGGGGTGCGCGACTACATCCTGACCTCGATGCTCAAGCGGGTGGACGTATCGATCTTCGAGATGATCAGGTCCGTCCTCGACGGCACCATGCAGCCCGGGCCGACCGCCTACGACCTGTCTGTCGACGGCGTGGGCTACAGCACCTCCGGAGGCTTCGTGGACGACATCGCCGACCAGCTCGAAGCCCTCAAGGGCCAGATCGTGTCGGGTGAGATCACGGTTCCGGCCGAGCCCTAGTAGCCGATTCCCGAGCGACCGGGTTGCCCGGACCGCTCGGAGGCGACCAGATACCGACGTTGTGACCGGGCCGGACTAATGTCCGGCCCGGTCGCCGTTTGAGGGAGGTAACGCGTGGCGCTGGCCATTGAGCTGACAGGGATCACCAAGCGGTTCCCCGGCGTCGTGGCCAACGACGACATCAACCTGGCGGTGGCCGAGGGCGAGATCCACGCCATCTGCGGAGAGAACGGGGCCGGCAAGTCGACCCTGATGAAGATCCTCTACGGGATGCAGCCGCCCGACTCCGGAACGATCAAGATCGGTGGCGAGGTCGTGGAGCTGCAATCGCCGGCCCAGGCCATCGACCTGGGCATCGGGATGGTCCACCAGCACTTCATGCTGGCCGACCAGCTCACCGTGCTCGAGAACGTGATCCTCGGAGCCGAGCCGATGCGCTCGTTCGGCCGGATCGATTTCGACGCCGGCCGAGAGCACCTGGACGAGGTCGGCCGGGCCTACGGCCTCGACATCAACGCCGACGACCTGGTGGAGACGCTGGAGATCGGCGAGCGGCAGCGGGTCGAGATCATCAAGGTCCTGTACCGGGGGGCCAAGATCCTCATCCTCGACGAGCCGACCGCGGTCCTGGTCCCCCAGGAGGTGGACGAGCTGTTCCGCAACATCCGTGAGCTCAAGGCCAGCGGCGCCACCATCCTGTTCATCGACCACAAGCTCGACGAGGTCCTTGAGATCGCAGACACCATCACCGTGCTGCGCCAGGGCCGGACCGTGGGCACGGTCAAGCCCACCGACGTGACCGCCCACGACTTGGCTGAGATGATGATCGGCTCGGAGCTGCCGGTCCCCGACGCGGGCGCCTCCACCGTGACCGAGGAGGTGGCCCTCGCCATCGACGGCCTGCGGGTCATCGGAGAAGGCGACCGGGCGGTGGTCGACGATGTGAGCCTGAGCGTCCACCGGGGCGAGATCGTCGGCATCGCCGGGGTGGAGGGCAACGGGCAGGCCGAGTTGGTGAACGCCCTCATCGGCCTCGACGACCCCGACGAGGGCACCATCACCCTGCTCGGGCGCGAGATCACCCATTTCTCGGTGCGCAGCCGGCGCGAGATGGGCCTGGGCTACGTACCCCAGGACCGCCACCGCGACGGCCTGCTCCTGGGCTTCACCCTCTGGGAGAACTCCGCTCTCGGCCACCAGACCGAGGCACCGTACTCGCGGGGCCCGTGGCTGAGCCGCGCCGGCATGAAGGACCGGGCGAGCCGGATCAAGACCGACTTCGACGTCCGCACCCCCAACATCGAGGTATCGGCCCACGCGCTGTCGGGTGGCAATCAGCAGAAGCTGATCGTGGGCCGCGAGATGGTTGCCGGACCGGCCGTGCTCATCGCCAACCACCCCACCCGCGGCATCGACGTCGGGGCCCAGGCCGCAGTGTGGGACGACATCCGCGAGGCTCGGGCCCAGGGCCTGGCCACCCTTCTCGTGTCCGCCGACCTGGAAGAGCTCATAGGGCTCTCCGACACCATCGTGGTGATGCTGCGAGGCCGTCTAGTGGCCAGCCTGGACCCCAACGAGATCACCCCACGAGACCTGGGCGCCTACATGACCGGCGCCGCGCTAGAGGCTTCATGACCGGGCGGCTGGCTCACAGGCTGATGCTGGCCTCGGCCGCTCCGGTGGCGGCAGTGGTGATAGCAGTCGTGCTCTCCTCCATCGTGCTGCTGATATCGGGCAGCAACCCCTTGGCGGCCTACGCGGACATGGTCGAGCACGCCAGCAAGCTCGAGACCCAGGTCGACATCCTCAACCGGGCCACCCCCCTGTACCTGTCCGGGGTGGCCGCGGCCATCGGCTTCCGGATGAACCTGTTCAACATCGGCGTGGAAGGCCAGTACCTGCTAGCCTTCATCGTCTCGGCCCACGTCGGTGCTCAAGTCGAACTGCCTGCCGTGCTCCACATCGCCTTCATCCTGGTAGTGGCCATGGCCGTCGGCGGGGCGTTCTCCGGTGCGGCCGGCGTGCTGAAAGTGACCCGCGGCGTCAATGAGGTGATCTCCACCATCATGCTGAACGCGGTGGTCATCTCGGGCCTCTCCGCCTGGTGGATCGTGGAATGGCAGGCGGGCGGCGAGATATCGGCCACCGGCGGCCGGGTCGGAACCGAGCCCATCGCGGACAGCGGCATCCTTCCCAACATCAACGCCTGGCTGGAGCTGTTCACCCGGGAGATCGGCCTGGGCAAGAAGCTCACCGGCATGCTGGTCATCGCCGTCGTTGTCGGGATCGTCTACCACGTGATGCTGAACCGGACGGTGTTCGGCTTCGACCTCAGGGCCAGCGGCGCCAACCCGACCGCCTCCCATGTCGGGGGCGTGTCACCCAAGCGCATGGTGGTAATCGCCATGGCTCTGTCGGGTGCGGTGGCCGGGCTGGTCGGGATGACCGAGCTCATGAACACCGGCTACTACCCGTCCAACCCGATCAGCCTGCTCGGCTTCACCGGCATCGCGGTGGCCCTGCTCGGTCGCAACAATCCGGCGGGAGTGGCCGTGGCCGCGCTGATCTTCGCCTTCCTCGACGTGTCCTCGGGGATCCTCCAGATCTCGGGAGCCGCGTCCCGGGAGATCGTCGAGATCATGAAGGGCGTCATCATCCTGACCGCGGTCATCGCCTACGAGGTCGTGCGGCGCATCCGCGAGCGCGAGGAAGCCGCCGCCGCGGCCGCCGCCATGGCCGCAAGCCCGGCAGCCGCGTCATGACCGCGTGGTTGGGGCGGCTGCCGGTGTGGGCCCGATGGATGCTCTACGCGGCCGTCGGGGTCCTGGTGCTGACCGTGGTGCAGGGCTTCGACGACACCGAGCGGCTAACTGCGGTGACCTCTTCGCAGGCCATGCTGCGCTGGGCCGTGCCCATCATGCTGGCCGGCCTCGGCGGCCTGTTCTCGGAGCGAGCCGGGATCGTCAACATCGGCCTCGAGGGGATGCTGATCCTGGGAACCTGGTTCGGTGCCTGGGGCGCCATCAACTACGGGGGCTGGGCCGGCCTGCTCATCGGCATGATCGGCGGCGCCCTCGGGGGGTTGGTTCACGCCATCGCCACCGTGTCGTTCGGTGTGGACCACATCATCTCGGGTGTGGCCATCAACGTGACCGCCCCGGGACTGGCCCGGTTCCTGTCGTCGGAGATCCTCACCAACCACGAGGGCGGCTCGATCACCCAGTCGCCCCGGACCCCGGGGGTGGGCAGGTTCACGTTCCCGTTCCTGGCCGGAGGGGACCTGTTCGGCTGGAAGACGCCCGACATCCTCGGATGGTTCACCAACAAGGACTGGTTCTTCGTGTCGGACTTCACCGGGCTGGCCCGGGGGCTGGTAGCCCATGTCTCGCTGGCCACCATGATCGCCTTCGCCCTAGTCCCGTTGAGCGCCTGGCTGATCTGGCGGACCCGGTTCGGGCTGAGGCTGCGCATCTGCGGCGAGCACCCGGTCGGCGGCGAGACGCAGGGCATCAACATCTACCTCTACAAGTACTTCGGAGTGGTGATCAGCGGAGCGCTGGCCGGGCTGGGCGGAGCCTTCATCGCCAGCCCGGAGCTGTCCGGCATCTACCTCGAGGGCCAGACCAACGGGCGGGGGTTCATCGGTCTGGCCGCCCTCATATTCGGCAACTGGCGCCCCGGCGGGATCATGGCCGGAGCTCTGCTGTTCGGCTACCCGTTCGGGGTGGGCCTGCGGGACCTGGACGGCTCGGCGTCCCACGCGCTCCTGCTGGTCAACACCATCGCGCTGGCCGCGGTGCTGGCATGGGCTCTGAGCCGGCACCGGCGCATCGACGCCGCCATCGCAGCCGGGCTCGGGCTGGGCGCGGCCCTGTGGTACGTCCTGTCGACGACGGTGCCCGACTGGTGGATCTCGATCCTGCCGTTCGTGATCGTGCTGGTGGTGCTGGTGTTCTTCTCGCAGAGGCTGCGGATGCCCAGAGCCGACGGCCTGCCCTACCGGCGCGGCGAAGCGTAGGCGACTGAGCGGAATGCTCGACGAACGACAGCTTCGGGACTGGGAGCGCGACGGCTTCCTGGTGCTGCCCGGCTTCGTGGAGAGCGAGCGCTGCGAAGCGCTCAAGACCCATGTGGAGGCGATGCTGGCCGGCGTCGACCCCGAGCGCGACGGCGGCCTCACCGTGTTCTCCACCACCGAGCAGAGCCACGCGCAAGACGAATGGTTCCTCGGCTCGGGCGACACGGTCCGCTGGTTCTTCGAGGACGGCGCCATCTCGAATGGGCGCCTCACGAGGCCGATGCCGCTGGCCGTCAACAAGATCGGCCACGCCATGCACGACCTCGATCCCGCTTTCGACTCCTTCTCCCGCACCCCGGAGTTGGCGGCGGTGGCGGCCGATCTGGGGTTCGCGGACCCCCGCCTGCTGCAGTCGATGTACATCTTCAAGCAGCCCGGCATCGGCGGCGAGGTGATCTGCCATTGCGATCATTCGTTCCTCTGGACCGAGCCTCAGAGCGTGGTCGGGCTGTGGTTCGCCATCGAGGACGCAACGATGGCCAACGGCTGCATGTGGGCGGTGCCGGGAGGACACCGGATCCCGGTGAAGACCCGCTTCCGCCTCGTCGATCCCGCCGAGCGCAGCCGCGGCACCGTCACCGACATCCTCGACGACACCCCGTATCCCGTAGACGACCTCGTGCCTCTGGAGGCTGCCGCGGGGACGCTGATCGCCCTGCACGGCACCCTGCCGCACTGGAGCGCGGCCAACACCTCGGACCGCAGCCGGCACGCCTACACCATGCACCTGATCGACGGCACCGCCGACTATCTGGCCGACAACTGGCTTCAGCGCGGGCCTGACTTCCCCCTGCGCGGCTTCAATTGAACCCGCGGAGCCGCCTCTACGGCAGGACAGTACGTCTGGGCCCGGGGCCGGCGCGCCCCCGGAGCCACAGCAGGTACAGCGCCGAGGCCACGATCAGCACCAGGCTCATCCAGATGTTGACCCGGACGCCCAACAGCAGGCTGGCAGGGTCGATGCGCACCGCCTCGATCCACAAGCGGCCCAGTCCGTAACCCAGGGTGTACACGGCCAGCAGCGAGCCGGGACGGCTCACCCGGCGCGGGTCGGTCACCAGCGCCGGGACGGCGCGGCGCACCCGGCGGCGGTCGATGACCACCAGCAGCCCGCACAGCAGGAGGTTCCACACCGCCTCGTACAGGAACGTCGGATGGAAGGTCTCCACATCCAGGTACTGGACCGGACGGTGCGCCTCATCGATCTCCAGTCCCCACGGCAGGTCGGTGGGCGAGCCGAACAGTTCCTGGTTGAACCAGTTTCCGAGGCGGCCGATGGCCTGAGCCAGCGGCAGGCCGGGGACCACTGCCGCGATCACCTCGCCCTGGTTCATGTGCTGGCGCCTCGCCATCCACACACCGACCACGATTCCAGCCGCCATGCCGCCTGGTATTCCCAGGCCTCCGTTCCAGATGGCGAAGACTTCCAGCCAGCCGGCGGACTGGAATTTCTTCCAGTCGGTGATCACGTGATAGAGGCGGGCGCCGACCAGGCCGGCGGGAACCGCCCACAGCGCGATCCGGCTGATCTGGTCGGGATCGCCTCCCCGGGCCTCCCAGCGACGCCGCGACAGCCACACGGCGGCCAGCACGCCCAGCGCGATCATCACCCCGTAGGCGCGCAACTCCAGCGGCCCCAGGCTCAAGCCGTTCCTGGGCGGGCTCGGTATCGACGCGATCGCGCCGGCCGCTACGGCACCCATGAAGCCCGCGACCTCTCGCTCACCCGGCCAGGATCCGCTGCCGGGCGGCAGCGAGATCGTCGGCGGGCTCGACTACCGCCGCGATCATCCCGGGCACAGCAGAGAGCCGGTTCGCGGCGAAGAACCGGGCGAGAACGGCTCGGTCGGCAGCCTCGTCGGGATCGCCCAGCCGCGTTGCCGCCATCGCGCCATCGGCCAGAGCCGCAGCCCCGGTTGTGACCGCGAGCATCCTCAAGAAGGCGTCGGCGCCCGCCAGCCGGGCCTCGGGCCCGGCCTTGAGCAGGAACTCTGTGGCTGCACCGGTCGCCTCGACGGCGGCCTCGAGGTGCCGCTGCACCGGAGCCAGGTCACCGCACCCGTCGAGCGCCTCGGCGGTGGTCTGGATCTGCGCCAGGTGGTCTCCCACCACGCCACCGTCTCGCATCGACAGCTTGCGGCCGACCAGGTCCGCAGCCTGGATGCCGTTGGTTCCCTCGTAGATGGGGGCGATCCGGGCGTCGCGATAATGCTGGGCCGAGCCGGTCTCCTCGATGAAGCCCATGCCGCCGTGCACCTGGAGACCCACGCTGACCAGTTCGCAGCCCACGTCGGTGGCCCACGCCTTGCTCAGCGGCGTCAGCAGCGCGGCCTGCTCGTCGGCGGACTGGCGCTGTGAAGCGTCGGATTCGTGCGAGGCGCGGTCGATCGCCTCGGCGTTGCGATAGGCGAGGCCCCTCATCGCGCTGATGCTGGAGCGCATGTCCAGCAGCATGCGGCGCACGTCAGCATGGTCGATGATCGCCGAGGACTCGCCTGCCGGCGCGCCCGGCGCCCGGCCCTGGCGGCGCTCATGGGCATGGGCGAGAGCCTGCTGGTAGGACCGCTCCGCGATGGCCACGCCCTCCAGGCCCACGCTCAGGCGGGCGTGGTTCATCATCGTGAACATGGCCCGCATGCCGCCGTTCTCCTCACCTACCAGGAAGCCCACCGCGCCCTCGCCGTCGCCGTAGGACATCACGCAGGTGGGGCTGGCGTGGATGCCCAGCTTGTGCTCGATCGAGACGCAGAGCAGGTCGTTGCGGGCGCCGGGCGAGCCGTCGGCCGCGGGCAGGTGCTTGGGCACCAGGAAGCAGCTGATGCCCCTCGTGCCGGACGGCGCGCCGGGGGTGCGGGCCAGCACCAGGTGCACGATGTTGTCGGCGAGGTCGTGCTCGCCGTAGGTGATGAAGATCTTCGTGCCGTGCACGCGGTACGAGCCGTCGGGCTGCGGCAGCGCCCGGGCCGCGACGGCGCCCAGGTCCGAGCCGGCCTGCGGCTCGGTCAGGTTCATGGTGCCGGTCCAGTCCCCCGACGCCATCTGCGGCAGGTACAGCGCCTTCTGCTCGTCGGTGCCGTGCGCGCTCAGCATGTTGATGGCGCCCTGGGTCAGCAACGGGCACAGCGACCAGGACATGCAGGCCGAGGTGAACATCTCCTCCACCGCCAGCCCGACGAGGTGGGGGAAGCCGCCGCCGCCGTACTCGGGATCGATCGACAGCGACCCCCAGCCGGCCTCCACATAGGAGCGGTAGGCCTCCCGGAAGCCGGTGGGCGTCGCCACCGAGCCGTCTTCGAGGCGGCGGGAGCCCTCGGTGTCGCCGACCCGGTTGAGGGGGGCGATCACCTCCTCGGCGAACCGGGCCGCCTCCGCGAGGACCTGGTCGACCACGTCGGCCTCCACGTGCTCGAAGGCCTCCAGCTTGGCCAGGCCGTCAAGATCGGCGACATGGCGCAGGTTGAAGGAGATCTCGTCGAGGTCGACCCGGAAATCACTCACGCCAGCGAGAGTATCGCCAAGAACATGCGCTGGTGGGTAGCGGTCCATCACGCTGCGGTCGTGTGTCTCCCGCTCTTGTTCGCTCCGCTCACGGGCCGCTCGGGCCACGGCCTCGCCCGTACAGGCTGAGTCTGCGCCTACCCGCTCGGCCTCAGGCGGCGGATTCTGTCGGCCTGTTCAAGCCCCGGCGGCCGTTGAGCACGCTGTTGATCTCGGCGCCGACGAGCAAGCCCATGGCCAGCAGGTAGAGCCAGACCAGCAGGATGAGAGCCCCCCCGAGCAGCCCGAACACGGCGTTCATCCCGCCGACTGCGGCGTCGAGATACACCCGGAAGCCGAACGACACCGCCAGCCACCACACGGTGCCGACGACCGCCCCGGGCAGGTCGCTGCGCCACGGCGTGCGGCGGCGGGGCGCGAAGTGGTAGATGGAGGCCGCCCAGCAGACCACCACCACGAACACCACCGGCCAGCGGAACCAGTCCCACGCCGTGGTGAACGCGCTGCCCGCCCCCACACGATCGGCGATCTCCTCGCCGCCACCGAAGAGGGGCCCGACGACGACCATGACGGCCACCAGCGCCGCCGCTATCACGGTGAACAGGGTCAGCACGAAGCCCATGACCCGGGTGGAGACCCAGTTCCGGCGGTGCTCGTGGCCGTAGGTGACGTCCAGGGCGCCGACCACGGCGGTGAAGCCTCGCGACGAGGCGTACACGGTCAGGACGACGCCGGCGGTTATCAGCCCGGCGTTGGAGCGGTCGAACAGCTCCTCGACCGTGGCCCGCAGCGTGTTGTCGCTGCCGAAGGTCTCGACCACCCGGTCCAGGAGCCATTGCTCGGTGTCGGCCGCCGCGCCCGCGCCTATCACGACATCCAGGGACCCGAGAGCGGCCGCGAACACGATCACCGCCGGGAACAGCCCGAGCAGTCCGAAGAAGGCGATCTCGGCCGAGAGCCCCCCTATGCGAGCCCGCGACCACTCGCGGCGAAGGTCCTCGACGAACCGCAGTGCCTCACGCCAGAGCGTGGGCAGGGAGGGCAGCGGGAGGCGCGCCATGCCCGACCGATACTACGGTCCACAGACAATGGACCCCCACGACGCCACCGCCATCGCCAACGAGTTGTACCGCTACGCGGAACTGATCGACGCGGGGCGGTTCACGGAGTTGGGCGAACTCATGGAGCACTGCACCTTCAGCTACGGCCCCCACGGCGATCCGGGACCGTCGGGCGCGGCCGCCATCGCGGCGAGCTACCGGGACATGGTGGTCACCTACGACGACGGCACCCCCCGTACCCGCCATCTGACCACCAACCCGATCATCGACGTCGACGGCGACGCGGCCACGGTGCGCTCCACCTACACCGTGATGCAGCAGGCTCCGGGCTCGGCGATGCAGACCATCATCAGCGGCCGCTACCACGACACCCTGAGGCGCATCGACGGACGGTGGCGCTTCACCGAGCGCCGCTTCCTGGTCGACCTCACAGGCGACCTGAGCCGTCATCTACGATTCGAACTGTTGCCGCAGGAGCAGACACCCGAGAGCGAGGAGCGCCAGCCATGAGCCGATGGAGTCGAGCCGAGATCGAGGAGGCGTTCGTCCGCTTCCAGGAAGCGGCATTGCGGGCCGGCACCACCGGGGACTGGCGCGAGTGGGCAAACCTCTTCACCGAGGACGCCACCTACATCGAGCACCACTTCGGCACCATGGGCGGGCGGGAGGCCATCTACGACTGGATCCAGTCCACCATGAGCCAATGGCCCAACAACGAGATGATCCACTTCCCCATCGAGTGGTACATCATCGACGAGGAGCGGGGCTGGCTGGTGTGCCAGGTGTGGAACCGGATGGCCGACCCGGGCGACGGCTCGCTGCACCAGGAGTACAACTTCACCCTGCTCAAGTACGCGGGCAACGGCCTGTGGAGCTACGAGGAGGACGTCTACAACCCGGCCCGCTTCGGCGAGATGGTCAAGAACTACCTGCGCCACAAGAAGACCCTCGCCGCCGAGGCTGAGAACGGCTGAGGCAGGCTGAGATCAGCTGCAGCCGCTGGTGGCGCCGCAGTCGGCGCACACGTAGCACGAGCCGGCCCGGCGCATGGGAACGCCGCAGGTCATGCAGAACGGCGCATCCAGCGGGCCCGAACGATCCAACGCGGGTGGCTCGGCTGGAGCCGCGGCCGCGGAGAAGTCGAGCTGGGCCATCAACTGCGAGGGCGACGGTATCGAGGGCGGATCAGGCGGCAGGTCGTGCCCCTGCTCGGTCTCGGTGACCTGCTCCTCGACGCCCGGCAGCGTGGGCTGGGTGCGCTCGCCGGTGGTGAAGACGCCGAGCGCGGCCCGCTCTTCGGGCGTCAGGTACATCACGGCCAGCTTGCGGAACAGGTAGTCCATGAGGCTGGTGGCGATCCGGATGTCGGGATCGTCAGTGATGCCGGCCGGCTCGAACCGGACGCCCACGAACGTCTCCACGAAAGCCGCCAGCGGAACCCCGTACTGCAGGCCGTGGCTCAGCGAGATGGCGAACGCGTCCATGATCCCGGCCAGGGTGGAGCCCTGCTTGGAGACCTTCACGAAGATCTCGCCGGGACGGCCGTCGGGGTACTCCCCCACCGTGACGAACCCCTTGCAGTCAGCCACACGAAACTCAAAGGTGCGCGACCGGCGTGATCTCGGCAGCCGCCGGCGCACCGGCTCGGGCACCGACCCGACCTGCGGGGCCACGCCTGTGTCCGGGCCCGAGGCCGCCGCGGCGTCCGTGGACCGCTCGGCTTCGCCGAGGGTGAGCGGTTGGGCCACCTTGGAGCTGTCGCGGTAGATGGCCACCGACTTCAGGCCGAGCCGCCAGGCATCGATGAACAGCTGCTCGACATCGTCGGCGGTCGACGACGCGGGCATGTTCACGGTCTTCGAGATGGCACCGGACAGGAACGGCTGAACCGCGGCCATCATCTTGACGTGCCCGGAGGCGCTGATGGCGTCGTCGCCCAGCGAGCAGGCGAACACCTCCCGGTGCTCGGGCTTGAGCGACGAGCCCTCCACGGTGTGGTGCGCGGCGATGTGGTCCCTGATCTCATCGGCCTGCTCGGTGTCGTAGCCGAGCCGCCGCAACGCCCTGGGGATCGTTGTGTTGACGATCTCCATGGTCCCGCCCCCGACCAGGCGCTTGGACTTGACCAGCCCCAGGTCGGGCTCGATGCCGGTGGTGTCGCAGTCCATGAGCAGCCCGATCGTGCCCGTGGGCGCCAGCACCGTGGCCTGGCTGTTGCGCACGCCGTGGCGGTCGGCCCGCTCGCAGGCTTCGTCCCAGGCCAGTTGCGCGGCCTCGAGCAGATCGGCGGGCACCAGCTCCTCATCTATGGAGGCGGTCGCGCTCCGGTGCTGGTCGAGCACGCCCAGCATGTGCTCGCGATTGTCGTGGAAGCCGGCGAAGGGCCCCATGCGTTCGGCCAGGCGGGTGGAGGTGAGATAGGCCTCGCCGGTCATGAGCGCGGTGATGGCCGCGGCCACGGCCCGGCCCTCGTCGGAGTCGTAGGGAAGGCCCAGCGCCATGAGCAGCGCGCCCAGGTTGGCGTAGCCCAGGCCGATCTGGCGGAAGGCCCTGGTGGTGTCGGCGATGGCCGGCGTCGGATAGTCGGCGTGACCGACGAGGATCTCCTGGGCCGCGAACACCACCTGCACCGCCCGCCGGAACCCGGCTACGTCGAAGGTCCCTTCGCCGTCGAGGAAGCTCAGCAGGTTGATCGAGGCCAGGTTGCAGGCGCTGTTGTCGAGGTGGACGTACTCCGAGCACGGGTTGCTGGCCGTAATGGGACCGGTGGACGCGGCGGTGTGCCAGCGGTTGATGGTGGTCGCGAACTGCACGCCCGGGTCGGCGCACTGCCAGGCGGCCTCGGCCATCTGGCTCAGGATCGAGCGGGCCGGCACTCGCTCTAGCACCGAGCCGTCGGTACGGGCGGTGAGATCCCAGTCGCCGCCCTCGAGCGCGGCCTGCATGAACTCGTCGGTGACCCGGACCGAGTTGTTGGCGTTCTGGTACTGCACGGAGTCGGAGTCGGTGCCGTCGACACTCATGTCGAAGCCGGCCGCGGCCAGCGCACGCGACTTGCGCTCCTCGCGGGCCTTGCACCAGATGAAGTCCTCGATGTCGGGATGGTCGGCGTCGAGCACCACCATCTTGGCGGCCCGCCGCGTCTTGCCGCCCGACTTGATGGTGCCGGCCGACGCGTCGGCGCCCCGCATGAAGCTCACCGGGCCCGACGCGGTGCCCCCGCCGCTGAGGGCCTCGGAACTGGCCCGGATGCGCGACAGGTTCACGCCGGCGCCGGAGCCCCCCTTGAATATCCGGCCCTCCTCGGCGTACCACTCCAGGATCGACTCCATGGTGTCGTCGACCGAAAGGATGAAGCAGGCCGACGCCTGCTGGGGCACCCCGGCCACCCCGATGTTGAACCAGACCGGGGAGTTGAAGGCAGCCCTCTGCGTGTACAGCAGATGTGAGAGCTCGGCGCGGAACAGCGACGCCTCGGACTCGTCGGTGAAGTAGCCGTCACCGTCCCCCCAGCGTGTGATCGTGCCGACGATGCGGTCCACCACCTGCCTCAGCGACCATTCCCGGGAGGGGGTGCCCAGCGCGCCGCGGAAGTACTTCTGGGCCAGGATGTTGGTGGCGTTCTGCGACCAGGCGGCCGGCACCTCCACGCCCCGCTGCTCGAATGCGACCGACCCGTCGCTGTGGTCGAGCAGGCGCGCGTCGCGCAGCTCCCAGGCGACGCTGTCCGCCGGGTCGTCCGCCGCGTCCGGTTGAAGGTCGGTGCCGGCGAGAAGGCTGTTCTGCTCGGAGGCCAAAGTCATCGTGTTACCCCCTTGAGATTCTACCGAAGCAAGCCTCGCGGCTGACGCCGCGGACCCTACGTACGGCCGAGGTCGGCGATAGCGACTAGCTGATCAATCTGGGGATAGCTCTGCCGCGCTGTGGAGAGACTCCAAGTCCCTTGGGGAGGACCAGCCGAGTTGTCCAGAGACGCTCTCTGTCGCCTGTAGATAGTTCTCGCGGCCTTGCTGCTGCCATGCGGCGCTACGGTCGCGGCGTGCGGAGACTCCTGCCCGGCCCGGTAGCCGACATCGACCCGATGGAGCTCTACCCGGCCCTGCCCCGACCCAAGCCGGCGGGACGGCCGTGGCTGATGCTCAACATGATCGCCTCCGCCGACGGGGCCGTCGCGGTCGACGGCACCAGCGAGGCGCTCGGCAACCCGGCCGACGAGGCCGTGTTCTCGGCCGTGCGGGCCTGCGCCGACTGGATCGTGGCCGCGGCCGGCACGGTACGGGCCGAGCGCTACGGCCTGCCCCGACCCGGAGCGAAGTCCCGCCGAGCGCGGCGCGCCGCAGGACGCTCCGACCGGCCCCGGCTGGCCGTTGTCAGCGCAAGCCTGGACCTCGATCTGGACCTGCCGCTGTTCGCCGACCAGCGCGCCGGCGACGACCTGCCGGTGATCCTCACCGGCAGGGACGCCGCGGCCGAGGCGGCAGACCGGCTTGAGCCTGTCGCCGAGGTCGTGCGACTGGCCTCCGTCCGGCCCCAGCCGGAGGAGATCCTGGCCGAGCTCGACCGCCGCGGCGCCGGAGTGGTGCTGTCCGAGGGCGGCCCGTCCTTCAACGCCCAACTCGCCGATGCCGGGTTGATCGACGAGTTGTGCCTGTCGATCGCGCCGCTGGTGGCGGGCGGAGCCAGCCCCCGGATCGTGCACGGATCGCGGCGGACCGTTCCCCTGAACCTGACCGTCGACCATCTTCTGGAAGCCTCCGACACGCTGTTCGTGCGCTACGTCGGGTAAGGAGCCACGCCGGCCGCGCTGGCAGGTCGAGCGGGATGCCGCTCCGAGTCGCTCCCGGGGGCCAGGGGCCCGACGGCACCGATGACGATCTGCTGGCCCGGCTCCAGCGTGCTGCCGCCGGCGGCATCGGCCAGTTCGTGGACTAGACCCCTGGGATCGGTGCCCGGCGCGATGGCCACGGCAATGTCCCACAGCGTGTCGCCGGGCTGAACGATGTAGACGCCGGGCAGCTCCGCCGGAATAGAGACCTCCCCCGTGGAAGGCCAGGGGTTGGCCTCACCCGGCGGCACGCGATCCGGCCGGGCCGCGACCACCGCCAGCGTCAGGGCCGCGGCCGCGATCATGGCCGCGACGGCCCGGCGGCGGCGGTACACCGACTCCGGCAGCCGCAGGGACCGGGGCGGCGGGGATGCCGGAGCAGCCGAGACATCGGCGCGGACCAGCGTGAGCGTGGGCGGGCAAGCAGCTTCCATGCCACGATCCTCCCGCAGGGGTGTGACATCGGGACCGATCCCTCCGAGACGCCCGAGATGCTTGACATCGAACGCGTGTTCCGCAAACATGTGTACGGATAAACTCCCCATCTGAACATGTGTTCGGTTACACTATAGCGAACATCTGTTCGGACCCGCAACCCGAGACTCCCCCAAGATCGGAGACCCGCCATGACGCCCCCGGCCAACCGGAAGCCGCTCTCCGCCCGCCGCCGCCAGATCCTCGACGCGATCGTGGAGCACCAGAGGGCCCACGGCTACCCGCCGTCGATCCGCGAGATCGCCGCGGAGGTCGGACTCAAGTCCCCCGCCTCGGTCAAGGCCCACATCGATGTGCTCGACTCGGCCGGCTACCTGCGGGTCGACCCCACCCGGCCCCGGGCCATCGAGGTGCGCTACGACGAGAACTCGGGGGCCGCGCTCGAGCGCCGCCCGGTGCGTCATGTGCCCCTGGTGGGCGACGTGGCCGCGGGCTCCGGCGTGCTCGCCGCGGAGAACGTCGAGGAGCTGATGCCGGTGCCCGCCGACCTCACCGGCGAGGGGGAGCTGTTCATGCTGCGGGTGCGGGGCGACTCGATGATCGACGCGGGCATCCTCGACGGCGACTACGTGGTCTGCCGGGCTCAGAGCACCGCCGAGAACGGCGAGGTCGTCGTGGCCGGCATCCCCGGCGACGAGGCCACCGTGAAGACGCTGCGGCGGGGCAACGGGCGGATCGTGCTGGAGCCGGCCAACCAATTCCTGGAGCCCATGGAATTCGCGCCGGACGAGGTGACCGTCTACGGCAAGGTCGTCACCATGATGCGGCGGTACTAGGCACCACCTTCGGGCGTACCGTCCGCGGCGTTCAGGCGCCGTCGATCAGCAGACCCTCGAGCGCGGCGTGCACCGCTATGAGTTGGTCGCGGTGCACATGCTCCCCCGCCGTGTGAGCCAGCCGGGGATCTCCCGGGCCGAAGTTCGACGCAGGCACGCCGCGCGCCGCGAAGAAGGCCGCGTCGGTCCATCCCAGCTTGGCCCTCACCGGCGCGCCGGTGCGCCGAACCAATCCGGCCAGCAACGGGTCGTCGAGGCCGGGGGCAGCCGCCGGGGCCATATCGGTCAACTCCACCGTGTCGCCGTCATCGAGCACGCTCTCGAGGAGCGACCGCACGTGCTCCTCCGCCTGCTCAGGGGTCCGGTCGGGCGCGAACCGGTGGTTCAGCGTCAAGGTCGCGGAGTCGGGCACGACGTTGCCCGCCACCCCGCCGCTCACAGCAACCGCCTGCAATCCCTCGCGGTACTCGCAACCCTCCACCACAGGGCGCCGGGCCTCGTAGGTCGACACTGCGGCCAGCACCTCCGCCAGCCGGTGGATGGCGTTGCGGCCCATCCATCCGCGGGCGGTGTGAGCCCGCTCCCCCGCCAGCGTCACCTTGAGCCGCATGGTGCCCTGGCAGCCGGCCTCCACCGCGCCTGCGGTCGGCTCCCCCAGCAGGGCCACGTCGGCCTGGAGAAGCTCGGGACGGGCCGCGGCCACCTCCAGCAGGCCGTTGTCGGCCGCGTCGACCTCCTCGCGGGCGTAGAACACGTAGGTGACGTCGACGGCCGGTTCCGTCAGGGTCCGGGCCAGGGTGAGCATCACAGCCACGCCGCCCTTCATGTCGGCCGCTCCCAGACCCGACAGCACATCGCCGTCGACCCGGGCGCCGGCGTTGTCGTTGGCCAGCACGGTGTCGGTGTGGCCGGCCAGCAGGATGCGCCGGCTGTGCCCGAGTCGGGTGCGGGCGACGAGGTTGTCGCCGACGCGCTCCACGCTGAGGTGCTCGGCCCGGTGCAGGTCGGCCTCGATCAGGTCGGTGATCAGCTCCTCGGAGTAGCTCTCGGAGGGCACGTCGACCAGCGCGGCCGTCAAGGCGAACAGATCGCTTGCGGGCAGCGGCCCGTGCAACATGTCAGGTGGTGGCGCCGTGGTCGCGCAGGACCTGGTTGAGGGCCGACTTGTCATGGCGCTCACCCTCGGACAGGCGCTTGATCACCAGCACCGCCGGCAGTCCGAACTCGCCGCCGTCGAACTGGCGGGCCCGGGTGCCCAGCACAGCCACCGACCAGGGCGGCACCTCTCCCCGTCCCAGCTCCTCGCCGGTGGAGGCGTCGATCACCGGGATGGAACCGGTGAGGATCGCCCCTGCCCCCAGAACCGTCCCCCGCCCGACGCGGGCGCCGTCGGCCACGATGCAGCGGCTGCCGATGAGGCAGTCGTCCTCCACGATCACCGGCTGGGCGACGGGGGGCTCGAGCACGCCGCCGATGCCGACCCCGCCGGAGAGGTGCACGTTGGCGCCGATCTGGGCGCATGACCCCACCGTGGCCCAGGTGTCGACCATCGTGTTGGCCCCCACATGGGCGCCGATGTTGGTGTAGCTGGGCATCATGATCACGCCCGGCGCCTGGTAGCTGCCCCAGCGGGCCGAAGCTCCCGGCACCACCCTGACACCCCGGGCCGCGTAGTCGGTCTTGAGCGGGATCTTGTCGGCGAACTCGAAGGGGCCGAGTTCGATGGTGCTCATCTTGGCCGTCGAGAACAGCAGCAGGATGGCCTGCTTGCACCACTGGTTGACCCGCACCGTGCCGTCGTCGAGGACCTCGGCCACCCGGGCCCGGCCGGCGTCGAGGGCGTCTATGGCCTCATGGACGGTGGCGACTACATCCGGATCGTCGGCATCCAGGTCGGGGCGGGCGGCCCAGAGCTCGCTGATGCGGGACTCAAGCGTTGACATGCAGGTGAGGCTAGTGGTGGTTGGCGGCACGGAGCCGCTTCAGGGCCAGCTCCAAGCGGTCATCCGGCTGAACCGCCGCGATGCGCACGAACCCGTGGGGATCGAGGGGGCCGGCGGCATCGGGATCCACGCAGTAGAACTCGCCCGGGCTAACGATGAGGCCGGCCCGTCGGGCCAGCATCTCCGCGAAGGCCCAGGCGTCGCCGCCCGGCGCCGGGGCCCACAGGTAGAAGGCCCCGCCCGGCAACTCCGCGCCCGAGCCGGCCGCCGCCGCGATCTCGGCCAGGAGATCCAGGCGCCGCCGGTAGCGGGCGGCCTGGGCCGCGACATGGTCCTGATCGCTCCAGGCAGCCGCAGCCGCAGCCTGGACCGGACCGGGCACCATGCAGCCGGCGTGTTTGCGGCATTCACGCAGGTAGTGGACCAGTTCGGCATCTCCGGCGTAGAACCCGGCTCGCACACCGGCCATGTTCGAGCGCTTCGACAGCGAGTGCACGGCCAGCACACCGGCAGTGCCGTGCTCCAAGACCGAACCCGGCGACCCGTCCCAGGTGAACTCGGCATAGCACTCGTCGCTGGCCACCAGCACCCCGTTGTCACGGCCCCAGGCCGCCACGGCACGCAGGTCATCGAGGCCGCCGGCCGGGTTGCCGGGAGTGTTCACCCATAGGCACAAGGCCCGTTCAGCGTCGCCGGGGTCCACTGACGAGAGATCGATCCGGAAGCGCTCGTCCATCGCCACCGCGACGGGCCGGCATCCGGCCAGGGTTGCGCCCATGGCGTAGGACGGGTACGACACCGCCGGGTACAGCACGGTGTCGCGATCGGGATGGCGCAACCGCAGGTAGTGGGCCAGCGAGACTACGAACTCCTTGGTGCCGATACACGCCGCGATCTGGGTGTCGGGGTCGATCTCCACCCTGAAGCGGCGTTGAAGCCAGGCCGCGGCGGCCCGGCGATAGGCGTCAGACCCGATCGACGGGGGGTAGCCGCGCTCTGCGCCCGAGCTTGCCAGCGCCTCCACCACGGCATCCGGCGGCGGATCGCACGGCGTTCCGGACGAACAGTCCACCGCTCCCCCCGGCAGTGCCGCAGCCACCGCCCGGAAGGGGTCAAGCCGTTCGTAGGGATAGACGGGCGGCACGAAGCCCTTCGTCACGAGCCGTCCCATCCGTTGACCACGTAGCGACGCAGGGCCCCGACCGAGCCGGGCTCCATGCGGGCCCGCACCTTCATGCCCTCCTCGGTGGCGGTGGACTCGAGCACCTGTCCCTCCCGGTGCACGCCCGCGAGCACGTCGCCGCGGTCCCAGGGCACCACCAACTCCACCTCGCTGGCAACCCGGCGCATCCGGTCGCCGATAGCGCCCAGGAGTCCCTCCACCCCTTCGCCGGTGGCGGCCGACACCGCCACCGCTCCCTCTATCCGCTCGGCCAGCCGGGCCGCGCCCGGACCCAGGTCGCTCTTGTTGAACACCACCAACTCTGGGACCTGGTCGGCGTCGATCTCGGCGAGCACCCGGCGTACCGCGGCCATGGAGCCGTCAGGGTCGCTGTCGGAACCGTCCACCACGTGGACCAGCAGGTCGGCGTCCCGGACAACGTCGAGCGTGGTCTTGAACGCCTCCACCAGCTGGTGGGGCAGCTTGCGCACGAAACCCACCGTGTCGGTGACGAAGACCGTCTCGCCGCCGGGCAGCCCCAGTCGCCGGGTGGTGGGGTCGAGGGTGGCGAAGAGGCGGTCCTCCACCGCGACGGTGGCCGACGTGAGCCGGTTGAGCAGCGACGACTTGCCCGCGTTGGTGTAGCCGACGATCGCCGCGGACCGGTTGCGGGTGCGGCTGCGGGCCTTGGACTGGGTGCGGCGATGGCCGGCGATGCGGCGAAGGTCGCCTTCGAGCTTGTGTATGCGTCGCTCCAGGCGACGACGGTCCACCTCTAGCTGGGTCTCGCCGGGGCCGCGGGTGCCGATCCCGCCCGCCTGCTGCGACAGGCGCCGCCCCGCGCCCCGCAGGCGGGGCAGCCGGTAGCGGAGCTGGGCCAGCTCGACCTGGGCCTTGCCCTCCGGTGTGCTGGCGTTCTGGGCGAAGATGTCGAGGATGACTGCGGTGCGGTCCAAGGCGGTGCGACCCAGCAGCCTCTCCAGGTTGAACTGCTGCGCGGGGCTGAGGTCGTCGTCGAACACCACCGTGTCGCAGTCGACCTCCTCGGCGATCGCCCTGATCTCGCGGGCCTTGCCCGCGCCCACGAAGGTGGCGGGATCGGGCGCGGCCCGCCGCTGGCAGACCCGCTCGACGGCATCGGCTCCCGCGGTGTCCACCAGCAGGCTCAACTCGTCCAGGGAGGCATCCGTGACGGAGGCGTCACCACCAGAGCGGACCATCCCGACCAGCACGATGCGCTCCCGGAAGGCCCGATCGATGAGCCCGGGCCCATCGCCGCCGAACTCGCCGAACCCGCCCCGGTGGGTGTCGTCGCCGGTCGTGTCTGCCTCGCTGCCGTCGAAGTCGCTCCCCGGCACGCCGTGATCCGGTAGCGGCTCGCCGACGTCAGACACCGGCGACATCCAACTCGGCCATGTGGGTGGATTCTCCGGTGAGGGTCACCGGCTCGGAGAGATCGACCTGAGCCTGCCCACCCGCCATTCGCACAGTGACATTCTGGCCCACCTCGCCCCAGCGATGGAAGACGGCGGCTGCGGCCACCGCTCCCGTCCCGCATGCCGCGGTCGCCCCCGCGCCCCGCTCCCAGACGCCCAAGGTCAGCTCGTCGGACCCGGTGACCGCACCGAAGTGGACATTGATGCCGCCCGTGAAGATGTCCTCCACTGCCGGGCCGGCCTCATGGACGGGCACGGCGGCAGGATCGGCCACGGCAAGCACCACATGGGGATTGCCCACATCCAGCGTGGCCCATCGTGCGATCGCGCCCGGCCCGAGGATGCCCTCGGTGGCGGCCTCGGGGTCGCGGCTGAGCCGGTCAGGGCGGGGACCGGTGCCAGGAGTGCCCATCTCCGTGGTCCCGACGACGGTGTCCGACAGGCGCGTCGGCTGTATCGAGCATCGGCGAGGACCGGCGACGGTGTTCAGGACGATGTCAAGTTCGGCCTCTCCCAGCGTGCGGGCGATGGCGTGGGTGAGGCACCTGAGGCCGTTGCCGGACACCTCGGCCGGCGAGCCGTCGGAATTCCACAGTCGCATGGTCGCGGTGCGGCCCGAGCCGCTGCTCGGCGGGTCGACCACGGCATAGATCAGCCCGTCTGCGCCGATGCCGTCGCCCCGATGGCACAGCGCGACGGCCGTCCGGGCGGCATCGGCCTCATCGGGCAGATCGTCGACGAGCGCGACGAGGAAGTCGTTACCGAGTCCGTGGAGCTTGTGGAGTCGCAACCCGCCGGTCATGGCTGCATTCTCTCGGGTGGGGGGAGCATCCCAAACGCGGCGCCCACGGCCCGTCCGTCATTCTCGATGTAGTTGTCGTCACCAGAACGGCCCAACTACATCAGGAATGTGCCTTACCCGCTCCTCGGCTGAGTCGGGAGAGCCCCGGCGGCTCGCTTCCAGACGGACAGAGCGTCGGCGGGGGTTGCGGGGGCGTCGAGCCAATGGACGCGCGGATCGCGGCGGAACCAGCGCTCCTGGCGGCGGGCGAAACGGCGAGTGCGCACGACGGCGAGATCAAGAGCCTCATCGAGGGTCATCTCGCCCTGCACATGACGTAGCAGCTCCTTGTAGCCGAGAGCCTGGGACGCAGTGCGCGAGATCGGGCGTTCGGCGAGGGACCGCACTTCGTCTAGGAAGCCATCGGCGAGTTGCCGCTCGTACCGGGCTGCGATGCGCTCGTCGAGCTGGCCGCGGTCCCAGCACAGCCCGACCTGCACGAATGGCGTGACCGCGTAGTGGCCCAGTCCGGGCCCGTAGGACGAGAAGGGCTCGCCGCTGCCGATGGTGACTTCGAGGGCACGCACGATCCTGCGCCGGTTGGTCGGCTCCATGCGCCCGGCGGCCACCGGATCGAGGTCTACGAGGCGCCGGTGCAGGGCCGCGGTGTCGGGCCCGGTCTCCAGCTCGGCCCGAACCTCCGGGTAGCGCCCGGGGATCCTCAGATCGTCGATCACGGCCCGCACGTACAGGCCGGTGCCGCCCACCAGCACCGGGACGGCACCCCGGTCGCGGATCTCGTCGATCACCGCGTGGGCCCGGTCTTGGAGTTCGGCCACCGCGAACTCCTCGGACGGATCCACCAGATCGATCAGATGATGGGGCACTTCGGACTGCTCCGCCGGGGTGGGCGTGGCCGTGCCGATGTCCATGCCCCGGTAGACCTGCATGGAGTCGAGGGTCACGATCTCGGCCCCGCCGATCAGCCGGGCCACGCCCATGGCGACCTCAGACTTGCCGGAGGCGGTCGGGCCCACGATCACCAGCGACCGCTCCCCCCGCGCTGACGTCACCGCCTTCTCAGACAGTCGCGACCGGTATGAGGCGTCGGTCCGGCAGAGCGCTCTGAGCTGCAGTGGGCGGCGGGTCCTCGATGCTGACCAGTTCACCCTGCAGGAAGTTCGCCGCGGCTGCGGTGACCTCGACTCGGGCGTAGGTGCCGGGCTGGGGCGCAGGGCCGGCCGGTGACGGGAAGTGCACAAGGGTGTTACGACGGGTGCGCCCGGTGGTGACGGCCGGGTCCTTCTTGCTGGGCCCCTCGACGACGACCTCTTCGATCCTGCCGATCCGGGCCTCGTTGGCGAGCCGGCTGGAACGTTCGATGACGCGCCGCAGCCGCTCGTAGCGGGCCACGGACACCTCGTGGGGCACGAACCGGTCGCCCATGCCGGCCGCGGCCGTTCCCGGCCGGGGCGAGAAGATGAACGTGAAGGCGCTCTCGTAGCGGACCTCGGCCGCCACTTCCAGGGTCTGCTCGAAATCGCTCTCGGTCTCGCCGGGGAATCCGACGATGATGTCGGTGGATACAGCCAGGTCGTCGACCGCCTCCCGTGCGGCCCGGAGCCGTTCCAGGTAGCGCTCGGCTGTGTATCCCCGCTGCATCGCCCGAAGCACGCTGTCGCTGCCCGACTGCAGCGGCAGGTGCAGGTGCTCGCACACCGCCGGGACCTCGGCCATGGCCGCGATCGTCTCGGGGCGCAGGTCCTTGGGGTGCGGGCTGGTGAAGCGCACCCGCCGGATGCCGTCGATCTCCCCCGCCGCCCGCAACAGGTCGGCGAACAGGGGCCGCGCCCGCCGGTCGGAAGTCCAGGCCTCACCGCACCACCACGAGTCTTCGCCGGCCGGAGCCGTTCCGTTGCCGTTGGCGCTCCCCCGCCGCGACAGGGCCAGATCCCGGCCGTAGCTGTTGACATTCTGGCCCAGGAGGGTGATCTCGCTGACGCCGCTAGCGGCCAGGTCCCGCACCTCGTCGACCAGTTCACCGAAGGGGCGGCTGATCTCGGGACCTCGCACCGCGGGCACGATGCAGAAGGTGCAGCTGTTGTCGCACCCGATCTGGATCGTCACCCAGGCGGAGTGATCCGCCTCACGCCGCGCCGGCAGCGCCGAGGGGAAGGCCTCGGCGTCCTCTCGGACCGTCTCGGTGAGGATCTCGACCACCGGCCCGTGGCGGCGGGCATGGTCGATCAGCTCGGCCGCCCGGTGCACGTTGTGGGTGCCGAACACCACATCGACATGGCCGGCCCGCTCACGGACCAGTTCTCGGTCCTTCTGGGCGAGGCAGCCGGCCACCGCGATGAGCGCGCCGGGCCGCTTCGTCTTCACAGCCTTGAGCCGGCCCAGGGCGCCGTACAGCTTGTTGTCGGCGTTCTCCCGGATGCAGCAGGTGTTGAGCACCATCACGTCGGCCTCCTCCAAGGCGGAGGCGCGCTGGTACCCGTCATCCTCGAGCAGGCCCGCGATCCTCTCGGAGTCGTGCTCGTTCATCTGGCACCCGAAGGTGCGGATGGCGTAGGTCCGGCCCACGCCCCCAGGCTACGGCCTCGGGCGGGGTCAGGCGGCTGCGGTGGCTGGGGGCTCCGACGCTGCGGGCTGATCCCAGTCGGGCTGCTCGGGTTCGGGTTCGGGCATGACGGCCCGCCAGACCAGGTCGGAGATCTCGACCATCAACTCGGGGTTGTCCTGCAGGAACGCCTTGGCGTTCTCGCGCCCCTGGCCGAGCTGCTCGCCGTCGTAGGTGTACCAGGCCCCGGACTTCTTCACGATGGACTCGGTGACGGCCAGGTCCAGCACTGAGCCCTCCCGGGAGATGCCCTGGCCGTACATGATGTCGAACTCGGCCTGCTTGAACGGCGGGGCGCACTTGTTCTTCACTACCTTCACCCGGGTGCGGTTGCCCACCACCTCCATGCCGTTCTTGATCGCCTCGATCCGGCGGATGTCGAGTCGCACCGACGAGTAGAACTTGAGCGCCCGGCCGCCGGGCGTGGTCTCCGGCGAGCCGAACATCACCCCGATCTTCTCGCGCAGCTGGTTGATGAAGATGCAGATGGTGTTGGACTTGTTGAGGTTGGAGGTGAGCTTGCGCAGGGCCTGCGACATGAGCCGGGCCTGCAGGCCGACGTGGGTGTCGCCCATGTCACCCTCGAGCTCGGCCCGCGGGGTGAGCGCGGCCACTGAGTCGATCACCACCACATCGAGCGCCCCGGAGCGGATCAGCATGTCGGTGATCTCCAGGGCCTGCTCTCCGGTGTCGGGCTGAGATATGAGCAGCTCGTCGATGTCCACGCCGATGGCTTTGGCGTAGGTCGGGTCCATGGCGTGCTCGGCGTCCACGTAGGCGCAGATGCCGCCGTTGCGCTGAGCCTCGGCCACCACGTGGGTGGCCAGGGTGGTCTTGCCCGAGGACTCCGGACCGTATATCTCGGTGACCCGGCCCCGGGGCAGGCCTCCGATGCCGAGGGCCAGGTCCAGCGACAGCGCCCCCGTCGGGATCGCCTCGATGTTCATGGCGGCCTTCTCGCCCATCTTCATGACCGAGCCCTGGCCGAATTGCTTGTCGATCTGGCTCATGGCCATGTCGAGTGCCTTGTGTCGATCGTCCACTTTCTTCTCCTGTGTCTGTGCCCACTTGGGCGGGTGGATGTCTGATGGCCTCACGGCGAGTCGGGGATGCTTGACGAACCTACGCGGGGGGTGTGACGGGCCCGGTCGGGCACCGTCGTTCCTCGCACAGCTTACAACAATGTAGTTGCGAACATGTGTTCAGTCAAGCACCTGCGAGCAGGGATCGAGCGGGCCGGCAGCGCTCGCATCAAGGCACTGCGGGATTCGATTCGCCGGCCGGGAACCATACGAAGCCCGCGTGCGTTGCCTACCGTAGAGCAGTACAGGAGAAAGGCAACACGATGCTCCGGCGAATCCTCGGATCAAGGCGCCGAACACACCCGCCTGCAGATCAGAACCACAGAAAGGCAGCCCCCATGACCTCAGCAGCCTCCCCCGCCCGTCAGACCTTCGACGACACCGACCTGCGAAACCGGCTCACCCCCGAGCAGTATCACGTCACCCAGCAGGCCGGCACCGAGCGGGCCTTCACCGGCGAGTACTGGAACTGCCACGACGACGGCACCTACCACTGCATCGTCTGCGACGCTCCCCTCTTCTCCAGCGACACCAAGTTCGAGTCCGGCACGGGATGGCCCAGCTTCTGGGAGGCGCTCGACCCCGACAAGGTGGAGATCCACACCGACCGCAGCTTCGGAATGGTCCGCGAGGAGGCCGTGTGCGCCAACTGCGGCGCCCACCTGGGCCACCGGTTCCCGGACGGCCCCCAGCCCACCGGCGATCGCTACTGCATGAACTCAGCCTCGCTGCGCCTGGAGCGCAGCGCCGACTGACAAGCAGCGCCGGGTCCGGGTGTTCCCCGCTCTTGTTCGCTGCGCTCACGGGCCGCTCGGGCCACGGCCTCGCCCGTATGCAGCGGACTTGCTCGCCTGTTCGCTCGGCCTCTAGGGCACTGCGAGGGTCAGCGACTCCACGCCGTTGACTTCGACGGTGTAGGTGTCGCCGGCCGCCAGTTCCTCGCCCACGCTGCCCAGATACGCGTACGCGTCCAGCTCCAGGGTCCGATCGGAGCAGTCGATGGCCCACGGGGTCGGGGGCGGTACCCACGCCGTCACGTCGACGACGATTCGGCTGCCGTCGATCCTGGCCTCCTCGCGTCCGATCCGGTAGCAGCCGTCGACTTCGGATATCGCGAACAGCACGTGGGCAAAGGCCTGCTCACCCTCCCAGACCACCTCCATATCGGTGACGTGGACCGGCGCCTCCACCGGCCTGCGGTCCTCGGCGCTCCACTCGCCGTCGACCATCTCGGGGGGCGGCTCGACCAGCACCAGCACCATGTCCACCCTCTTGGGGCTGCCCCTGGTGATCACGTCGTAGGCGGTGTCGTTGATGAAGGCCAGGCGACCGTCTGACTCCTCGATCCGGGCCGACACCGAGTAGACGTTCCCGGAGTCGATGTCGTCGGGGTCGTAGGGAACCTTGAACTCGATCGGGACCTGGCCCGGATCGGAGATGACCTGCTCCGCGATCAGCGGCGCGGCGGCGTCCGCGTACGACGTGTCCCGTATCTGCACGATCAGCGTGGCGCCCGGGGTCAGCGCGATCCGCTCCCGGTAGGTCACCGTCCCGGTGACCGCGGCGTCGCCGAGGCCGCAGCCTCCGACGAACATCAGGAGCACGGCGCCGAGAAGCATCACCGCCCTGCGACTGTGGCCCATGATCGGAACTCCCTGCGACCGGCGTGGCGTGTCGCCTTGACACGCTCAAACCTACGACGCTGCGAAACCGTCGCCGGTTCCCCATCCATGATGTCGGCCATACGCTCGGGCCGTGCGGATCATCGACGCCCGATCACTGGACGACACGGAGTTCGCGGCCGCGCTCGAGCTCCAGCAGGCGGTGGACCGCGAGCGCGACCCCGACCTGCCCGTCACGCCGGCCGCCGAACTGCGGGCCGTCTTCAGCGACAACGCCACCGACCATTGCCGCCACGAGCGGAGGGTCGCCCTCGAAGCCGGCCGGGCCGCCGCCATCGGGCACGTGGAGCTGACGGTCGACCCCGCCAACGCGGCGATGGCCGGGGTGGAGATCACGCCCGCACGCGAGGAGGTGTCGGCCGCCGTGCTGGCCGAACTCCTGCGGACGGCTCGCGCCGACGGGCGCACGTCGGTCATCGCCTGGGGGGACCACACCCCCGACGCTGACAGGTTCTGGACCGCCCTGGGCGCCGAGCTGCGCTACACGGAGCAGGAGTCCCGTCTCGACATGGCCGCGGTGGACCCCCAGCTCATGGCCCAGTGGGTCGGGGCCGGTCCCGCTGATCTGGAACTGGTTCATTGGGCCCGCCGCTGCCCGGACCAGTGGATCGACGCGCTGGTGGCCACGGCCAACGCGATGAACGACGCCCCCACCGACGACCTGGACATCGCCGACACCATCGTTGACAGCGCCATGGTGAAGGCCGAGATCGAGGCCCGCAACGCCCGAGGACTGGAGTTTCAGGGCGTGCTGGCGGTCACCGCCGGCGGCGAGGCGGCCGGCACCACCGAGGTCTTCGTCAACCGCCACCGGCCCGCGGCCTCGTGGCAGTGGTCCACCGTGGTGCTGCCCGCCCATCGGGGCCGCCGCATCGGGCGCTGGCTCAAGGCTGCGATGTGGCAGAGACTGCGGGACACCGAACCCCAGGTAACCAGCCTCCAGACCGGCAACGCGGCCAGCAACGCCCACATGCTGGCCATCAACAACGAGATGGGCTTCAAACCGACCCACCTGATGGGCTGCTGGCAGGGCGACCTCGACACCCTTGAGGCCGGGCTCAGCCGTCGCGGGTGAGCAGCCGGGTTCGCAGCAGGTTGAGAGCGGTGATGGTCGAGAGCTGACGGACCATGGTCCGGGCCATGTTGAAGCGCACCCTGACCGCCTCACCACCACCGTCGAGATGCAGGCCGATCCAGACCGTGCCCGGCTCGGCGCCCTCGTGGACGTCCGGACCGGCCGCACCGGTTGTGGCCAAGCCCACGTCGGCGCCCAGCACCCGGCAGGCTCCCGCGGCCATGGCCAGCGCCATCTCCTCGCTGACCGCGTTCACGTCGGGCGCACCCAGCACGCCTGTCTTGAGGGCGCGGTCGTAGGGCACGACCGCGCCCTTCAGCACGTCGCTGGCGCCGGGCACCTCGGTCAGGCGAGCGGCGATCAGCCCTCCGGTCACCGACTCCGCCAGCCCCAGGGTGAGACCTTGCGCGCGCATCAGGGCCAGCACCACCGACTCCATGGTGTCGTCGTCAGCCCCGAACACCGCCTCACCGATGACGGCCCGCGCCCTCGACTCGACTCCCGACAGCACCCTCTGAGCAGTCTCGTCATCGGACGCCTTGGCGGTGATGCGGACCTTGAGCCCCTCCATGCCGCTGGCGAGGAAGGCGATGGTGGCCTCGCCGGTGGCGTCGAGGCGGCTCATCTCCGGCTCGAGCAGCTCGGCCAGACCCGATTCCGAGTAGCCCCAGGTGCGCAGCGTCCGGCTGCGGATCACGCTCCGCTCGCCCGCCCGGGCCTGCAGGTCGGGCAGCACGCACTCGCTGACCATCTTCTGCATCTCCCAGGGCACGCCGGGAACGGCGTATATCACCTTCTCGCCGCCTCCGGGCGCACCGTCGCCCGCCGGACTCACGGACCCGCGAGTTCGCCTCACCGGGCAGATCAGGCCGGGCGCGGTGCCGGGCTGCACGTCCATCACCTGGGCGCCGGCGGGTACGTCGGCCTGCTGGAGGTTGTTGGCGGGCATCTGCCGGTCGCGTCGGTAGAACATCGATCTGATCCGCTCGGCCACGGCGTCGTCCCGGTGCAACTCGACTCCCATCACGGCCGCGATCGCGTCGCGCGTGATGTCGTCGGGCGTGGGGCCGAGGCCCCCGCACACGATCACCGCGTCGCTGCGGTCCAGCGCCTGCTCGAGCGCGGCGGTCATCCGGCCGAGGTTGTCGCCGACCTTGGTCTGGAAGTGGCTGTCGATGCCCGCCAGCGCGAGTTGCTCGCCGATCCACGACGAGTTGGTGTCGACGATCTGTCCGAGCAGCAGCTCGGTTCCTACCGCCACCACCTCGCATCTCATGGCCGGCCTACGAAGAGTTCTGGGAGCGGGACCTCGCCCGCGCCGAGCGGCTGTCGAGCATGTACTGCATCCCGGTGACCACTGTGAACGCCACCGCCACCCACAGCGCGATAGCCAGCACCAGGTCCGAATCCTCCAGGGTCGGCATGATCGCCATGGCGAGGGCCAACGCCTGCACGGAAGTCTTGTACTTGGCGGACCGGCGGGCCGGGATCGACACGCCCTCGCCGGCCCACCGGGCCCTCCACGCGGTTATGCCGAGCTCGCGGAAGGCCATGATCGTCACCGGCACCCACCAGTAGCGCTCCACGGCCACCAGGCAGAAGGCCGCTCCGAGCGCCACGACCTTGTCGGCCAGCGGGTCGAAGAAGGCGCCGCTGCGGCTGGTGACGTTGGCCCGGCGGGCCACCCGCCCGTCGAAGAAGTCGGTGCCCGCCATGGCGACACCCAGGCCGAAGGCGGCCCACGACGCCCCCCGGCTCTGCTCGGCCTGGAGGATCAGCAGGAACAGCACCGGCGCGAACAGCAGGCGGGCGAGCGTCAGCAGGTTGGCGGGATGAAGCAGGCTGGCCTGCGCGGGCGCCTCCGCGCCGCCCGGAGCGCTCACGCCGCCTCCAGGTCGCAGCCGGTTGCGGCGATGACGGTCACCTTCGCGAAGGTACCCGCGGCCAGGCCCGCGGGCACGTGGACGACACCGTCGATCTCCGGGGCCTCACGGTGAGTCCGGCCGGCACCGGGCTCGTCCACGAGCACCTCCACCCGCCGGCCGACCAGCAGGTCGCGGCGCCGGGCGGTGATGGCGTCCTGAAGCTCGCCGAGCTCGGCCAGCCGCTCGGAGCGCAGGCCCCCGTCCACCTTGCCCTCCAGGCCGGTCGAGTAGGTGCCGTCCTCCTCGGAGTAGGCGAAGAACCCGCACCAGTCGAGTTGGGCCTCCTCCACGAAGCGCAACAGCAGGTCGTGGTCCTCCTCGGTCTCGGTCGGGTAGCCGACAATGAAGTTCGACCGGAAGGCCGCCTCCGGCTCGCGCCGGCGGATCGCTTCGATTCTGGCCAGGAACCGCTCACCGTCGCCCCATCGGCGCATGCGGCGCAGCAAAGACGCCGAGACGTGCTGGAGCGACAGGTCGAAGTAGGGGACGCCGGTGGCGCAGATCGCGTCTATCAGGGTGTCGTTGAGGTCCGACGGGTACAGGTACAGCAGGCGGGTACGGGCGGCGCGCGCCGACACGGCCTCAACCAGCGGCACGATGCGACGCTCGCCCCGACCCTGGTCCCGGCCGTAGGAGGCGAGGTCCTGGGCCACCAGCACGATCTCGACCGCGTCGAGCTGCTCGACCTCGGCGAGGATCTGCTCGAGAGTGCGGCTTCGCTGGGGACCGCGGAAACTGGGGATGGCGCAGAAACCGCAGGCGCGGTCGCATCCCTCCGCGATCTTCACATACGCCCACGGGCGGGGCGACGGCGGCCGGGGCAGGTTCAACAGATCGAACGCCGGGATCGGGCGAGCGGTCCGCCGGCCCAGCTCCACCGGCACGCCGGCGGGCTCGGGCGGCGCCGAGGACCCGGACGCCAGCTCCATCCCGAATCCGGCTATGCGGTCGGCCTCCGGCAGCGCCTCGGCCAACTCGTCTCCGTAACGCTCCGCGAGGCAGCCGGTGACCACCAGCGAGGCGCCGGGCGCCTTGGTCTCTGAGAGGGCCAGGATCGTGTCGATCGATTCCTGGCGGGCCTCCTCCACGAAGGCACAGGTGTTGACGACCACCATGTCGGCCTCTGACGTGTCGTGAGCCGGCGACAGGCCGTCGGCGACCAGCAGTCCGGTGAGCTTGTCGGAATCGACCTGGTTCTTGGGGCACCCCAAGGTGTGCACGACGAAGGATCTGGGCGTGCCGGACATAGAAGGTGCCACCAACCTAGGACCCGGCGGTGGCGGTGGGCGGGGGCAGCGAGGTCGTTGTGGTCGTCGGAGGCCTGTGGGGAACGCAATCGCCCTCGTCGATGATGTCGCGGATGCGCTCGACCCGGGGGCCGGAGTCGGCCGGAACGGGTACGCCGTCGCCGTCGAGCAGGTGGGGATGGAACGCCCAGCCGACAACCCTGTCGCCTTCGAAGTCAACTTGCAGGACGCCCGTCTCCCCGCTCATGTGCTGGCGGGGCTCCCAGATGAAATTCCCCAGCGAGAAGGCCACCAGCTTCTCACCGGTGTACACCACGGGCTGCAGCACGTGGGGATGGTGGCCGATGACCGCGTCGGCGCCCGCGTCGAGGAGCTTCTGAGCGAGCAACCGCTGGGCATCGTCCGGGCAGGGGTCGCGCTCGATGCCCCAGTGGACTATGACGACCACTGCATCGGTTGCGGCCACCGCGGCCCGAACGGTGTCGAGCACGCGCGCCAGATCTGGCGGATGCGCCGACGCGACGCCAGGTGTGGAGGAACCGGCCGCGAAATTGGAGGGAACGATGAGGGAGGCTCCGACGAAGGCCACGCTCACGCCGCCGCGGGTTGTCAGGATCCGGTAGCGGTAGGCCTCGTCGATATTGCGGCCTGCGCCGATGGTGGCCACTCCGGCACCCTCCAGCAGGTCGATGGTGTCGGAAAGGGCGTCGCCGCCGTAGTCCATGGCGTGGTTGTTGGCCAGGTTGGCGACCCGCACGCCTCCGGCCGCTATCCGCCTGGCCGCGGATGGCGGAGCGCGAAACACGTACGTCTTGTCATGGGGTGTGCCCCGGTCACTGATCGCCATCTCCACGTTCACTACCGAGAGGTCCACCGATCCCAGGGAGGGCTCGATGGACTCGAAGGGGTCCAAGCCCAGCCGCTCGGACCGTTCCATCAGGACATCGCCACCGGCCAGCAGCGTCCAGGCTCGCGTGGACTCGGTGGTGGTGGTGCTCTGGACGGTGGTGATCGGTGCCGTCGTCGGCAACGACGCAGTGGTCTCAGGGGGCAGCGTCGGCGACGCCCCCGTCGACGAGCGCACCCTCGGGCTCTCGGCGCATGCCGACGCCAACACCGCGGCCAGAAGCACCGTGCATCCCCGCAACGCGACCTTCCTCGATAGCACCTACTGAGCCTCCACTACTCGAACCCTGTACAGCCGGGGCCAGAGCTTGCCGGTCATCCACAGGGTGGCGGTTTTCTCGTCCACCGCAACCCCGTTGAGCACATCAATCTGGCTCCCCGCCGAGGCCTGGGACACATCGTCAACGAGGGGGGCGGCGTCGATGGCGGCCACCACCCGTCCCGTGTCCGGATGGATCACCAGCAGGTGGTCGGTCTGCCACACGTTGGCTATGACCATGCCCTCGACGCACTCCAGTTCGTTCAGGTTGTCGAGCCGACCGTCGTAGCCGGGGGCAGCGGCGACCACTGTGTGCAGAAGTTCAAAGGTATCCAGGTCGCGTCGGGCCAGCCGGTCGGAGCCGTCCGTCATGATCAACTCGCCATCCATCTCGCATAGGCCCCAGCCCTCCCCTTCGTAGCTGTGCTCCCGCAGGGGTTCGAGGGTGGCGCGGTCGTACACGAGAGCCGTGCCGCTCTGCCAGGTGAGCTGGAAGATCTCGTCGCCGAACACGGTGAGGCCCTCGCCGAAGAACTCCTCCGGCAGGTCGACCCGGGCGGTGACGTCACCGGTGGACGGGTTCACGGCCCGCAGCGACGACTGTCCCCACAGTCCGGTGCTCTCGTACATGGTGCCGTCGGCGATCTCGAGCCCCTGGGTGAAGGCTTCCGGGTCGTGCGGGATCCATTCGATGATCTCGACGGTCCAACGAGCCACTCCATCGCCAATCGGCGGGAACACCGGCGCCTCGGCTCGCTGGTTGAGCTGATCCGTTGTAGGGGGAGCCGGCGCAGTTGTGGCGGGAGCAGGTGACGTCGTAGAGGGAGCCCGTGCCGTCGTAGAGGGAGCCGGTGCCGTCGTAGAGGAAACCGGTGCCGCTGTAGGAGGCGACTGTGAACCCCCCGCGCAGCCGGCAACCAGAACGCCCGCGCCCACAAGAGCGCACAGCAGGGAACCGGGCCGCGTCACCGTCAACCGGCCAGCAGCGCGATGCTCACCACCCACAGGCCCAGCAGCACAACGCCGTCGATGCGGCTGACCTTGTGGCCGATAACCATCGCCACCCAGCTCACCACGCAGATCACCACCATCATCAACGAACCCAGGGTCTGCACGGTGACATCACCGACCGGTCCCGGCCCCACCAAGCCGATGGCGCCGCCCACCGCCAGCGAATTGAACACGTTGCTGCCCAGAAGGTTGCCGACCAGCAGCTCGGTCTCGCGCTGGCGGGCCGCGGCCACCGCGGTGACCAGCTCGGGCGCCGATGTGCCCACCGCGACCATCGTGTACCCGACGAAGCCGCCCGACAGGTTGAGCGCCTCGGCCACCCGCTCGGCGCCCTCGACCAGGATGTAGGCCGAGCCGGCAACCAGGGCGAGCGACACCACCGTGCGCAGGGTCTCAACGCCGAGAGCAGGAGGATGCTCGCCCACTAGTTCGGAGAGGTCCTCCATGTCGGCATCACCGGTGCGCGACCCGGTCAGCACCAGCACGAACCAGGCCACCAGTGCAGCCACCAGCACCAGCCCCTCGAGACGACTGATGTCGCCCTGTACGAGCAGGGCGAACAGGATGACCGCAGCGACCGACACGGCCGCGTCCCGGCGCACCACGCTTGAACTCACCGGGACAACGGCCACGAACGACGCCGCGCCCAGCACGAGGGAGATGTTGGCCACGTTGGAGCCGACGATGTTGCCGACACCTATGTCCAACCGGCCGTTGGCCGCGGCCAGTGTCGATACCAGCATCTCCGGCGCGCTGGTGCCGAACCCCACCACGATGGCTCCCACCACGATCGGAGCCATCCTCAACACGACCGCCAGGCGAGCGGCTCCCCTCACGAACTGGTCGGCCGCCAGCGACAGCACGACCAGCCCGACCACAGAAAGACCTAGGCCGAGCAGCATGAGATCTATCGTGGAGCCCGGCGCCTGGTCATGTCAGCTGGTTTGCCTGCTCTCGAGTTCTTCGGGAGTGATGAGAACCTCGCGGGCCTTCGAGCCGGTGGACGGGCCGACAACGCCTCGCTGCTCGAGCAGGTCCATGATCCGCCCCGCCCTGGCGAACCCCACTCGCAGCCGGCGCTGGAGCATGGATGTGGAACCGAGCTGCGTCTCGACCACCAGTGCCATCGCGGTGTCCAGCAACTCATCGCCGTCGTCGGTGGTGGTGGGCGGAGGAGCATCCGTGATGCTCGACGGCATGATCGGCGCTCCGCCCATGTCTGGTGCCGGCTGGGGCGGGCCGCCCGAATCGACCTGATGCGGATCGTCCGTGGTGACGGACGGATCGTCCTCGGAGTCGGGGGCCTGGTCCACCCAGTGGGTCACCACCGAGCGGACCTCGTCCTCGGTGACCCAGCATCCCTGGATCCGGTGGGGTGTCGACGAAGCCGGTCCGAGATAGAGCATGTCGCCCTGGCCGACGAGCCGCTCGGCGCCGGGCTGGTCGAGGATGACCCGCGAGTCGGTCAGGCTCGACACCGCGAACGCGAGCCGGGCCGGGATGTTGGCCTTGATCACGCCGGTGATGATGTTCACCGACGGCCGCTGAGTGGCGATCACCAGGTGGATGCCCACCGCGCGGGCCATCTGGGCAATGCGGGCGATCGACTCCTCGACATCACGCGCGGCCACCATCATCAGATCGGCAAGCTCGTCCACCACCACCAGCACGAACGGCAGGCGCTGGTACCGCAGAGGCTCGCCGTCGTCGTCCCGGGCCCCGGGCGGGGGCTCGAGCGTGTCGGCCTCGACGGCCGCGTTGTAGCCGGCGACGTCGCGGAAGCTGGTCTCGTGGAGCAGGTCGTAGCGGCGCTCCATCTCGCTCACGGCCCAGCTCAGCGCATTGGCCGCCTTGCGGGGATCGGTGACCGGTGCGGTCAGCAGGTGGGGGACGCGGTCGTACTGTCCCATCTCGACACGCTTGGGGTCGACGAGGATCATGCGCACGTCCTCGGGGGTGGAGCGCATCAGCACCGACGTGATCAAGGAGTTGAGGCACGACGACTTCCCGGCACCGGTGGCCCCCGCGATCAGCAGGTGGGGAGTGGTCGCCAGGTTCATCATGATGGCGTGCCCGTTGATGTCCCGGCCGATGGCCACCTCCAGGGGGTGATCGGCGCTGGCCGCCTCCCGTGAGCGGAGCACGTCGCCGAGGCGCACGATCTGGCGGTCCAGGTTGGGGACCTCCACACCGATGGCGCGGCGGCCGGGTATGGGCGACAGGATGCGCACATCGGGCGAGGCCATGGCCAGGGCGATGTCCTTGCGCAGGCTCTCGAGCTTCGACACCCGCACTCCCTCGTCCAGTTCCAGCACGAAGCGGGTGACGGTCGGACCCACCACGGGCTCCAGCAGAAGGGTGGGCACATCGAAGCGAGCCAGCGTGGCCTGCAAGAGCTGGCCCCGCTCGGCCACCTCGGCCTTGTCGATCTCCCGCGACGGGGTCGCAGCCAGAAGGTCCATCTTCGGGAGCTTCCACTTGGACCCTTCGCCGCGGCGCTTGGACCCCGCGGCTGGGCCCCTGGTTCTGGACGACGAAGCGGCGCTGGGGCCGGGAGATGAGATCTCCTGGAACGGAGCCGGACCGGGAAGATCGGTAGAGGGCTCCGATTCCGCCTCCGCCTCGCTCGAAGGCTCATCAGCGCCGGGCGATCCGGCATAGGGCTGCCCGTAGGGGTGAGAGTCCGGAGGTGCGGGACCGGCCGGGCCCTCCTTGATATCGCTGAACAGGTTCACGACCGCGGTTCGCAGCAGCCGCCACAGCGGGCTCAGCGCACCGGCCAGAGCAGCCAGCGCCGATCTCACTGTGAGCCCGGTGACGACGATGACGCCGACCAGTCCCACGAACACAAGCAGCAGCACCGAGCCCCATGCAGCCGTCCAGGCATGCAGGAAGCCACCGATGCCGACTCCCAGAGCACCGCCTGCGGCCCCCAGCTCGTCCACCCCGTCGCCCAGGCCGGGACGGCCCCTGGACAGATGCAGCAGACCGGTGGAGGACACCAGCAGCAGTACGCCGCCCAGCACCATCCTGACCGCCGAGTCGGACCGCTCGACATGGGTGCGGCCGTCAGCCGGGTCGCTCCCGGCGGGGTCGCCACCGTCGCCTGCACGGTGTGCCGCGCCGCCGCCGCGACGCCCACCCCAGAGTGCCGCGGCCCCCATCGCGGCCAGCCCCACGGGGAGGGCCATGCGCACCAGGCCGAAGCAGGCGGCGAGGGCGCTGTCCACGCCCTCGCCGAGCCGTCCGGCCGCCGAGAACCAGACGCTCCCGGCCACCAGCAGACCGGCCACGACCGCGGCCAGACCCCAGATGTCTCGGCGATGGCGGCTCACCACCGAACCAACCGCAGCCGAGCCCCGGCGAGAGGCTCGCCTGCCCGCTGATGGCCTCTTCGGCCCGCGAGAACTGGAGTCGGCTCCCTTGGTCGCCATGAATGGTGACGCTACCAGTGACGCCCGACCGCCCCGTGAACCGTTCTGAGCACGTGCGCTGGTAGGTGCAAACCTGTCACGGCGGCGCCGGGTGTCTCCCGCTCTTGTTCGCTGCGCTCACGGGCCGCTCGGGCCACAGCCTCGCCCGTATGCAGCGGATTCGCTCGCCTGCTCGCTCGGCCTCTGGCGCTCTCAGGAGGTGATCACCGGGACGATCACGGGGCGGCGGCGGGTGCGCTCCCGAGAGATGCGCCGGGCGGTTCGCAGCACCAGATCCGCCAGCGCTTCCCGGTCGCGGTCGCCGGCGGCCAAAGCGGCCCTTACCTCCGTCTCGACGCCGTCGGCCACCGCGGCCTCGTGGCCCACGAGGGCCGGATGCTCCACCCATCCCCGCGACACGATCTCGGGACTGGAGGCCAGCGAGCCCAGCTCCAGGTCGACGCTCACCACCACGGCCACGAAGCCGTCGCCGCCGAGTTTGCGGCGCTCACCGAGAACGGTCGAGCCCAAGTCCCCGACCGTCCCGTCGACGTAGATGTGGTCGCCGCCCACCGATCCGGCCTGGAGCAGGCCCTCGTCGGTCAACTCGATCCGGTCGCCGTCGCAGCACAGCACCACCCGCTCGGAGGGCATGCCCATCTCGCGGGCGAGACGGGCGTGCGCGACCAGATGCTCGTACTCGCCGTGAACGGGCACGAACCACTCCGGCGATGCCACTGAGTGCAGGACCCTGAGTTCCTGCTGCTTGCCGTGACCGGAGGTGTGCACGTCGAGGTTGCCGGTGTGGAGCACGAGCGCGCCCCGGCGGGCCAGCCCGTTGCGCACCGCGCCTACCGCGGCCTCGTTGCCGGGGATCGGGTGCGAGCTGAAGATCACTGTGTCTTCGGCGCCGATCTCGATCCACTTGCTGGTGCCCTCGGCCATCTGGGTGAGAGCGGCCCGGGGCTCGCCCTGCGACCCGGTGCACACAATCAGCACCTCTGCAGGCTCGAGCCCCTCGAGGTCGGTGATGTCGCGCACGGCATGATCGGGAACCCTCAGCAGGTTCAGCTCGCGGGCCAGCCCGACATTGCGCTGCATGGACAGACCCAGCGTCGCCACCGTGCGACCCGCGGCGATGGCTGCGTCCATCACCTGCTGGATCCGGTGGATGTGGCTGGCGAATGCCCCGACGACCACCCGGCGACCCTCCTGGTGGGCGATCACATCGTGCAGGACGTCGCCAACGTCTCTCTCCGAGCGCGACGATCCCGGCGCGTCGGCGTTGGTCGAGTCGGCCAGCAGCAGCCTGACCCCCGGATCGTCAGCCAGCGCCCCGATGCGGGAGAGCGCGGTTCGGCGGCCGTCCACCGGCGTGAGGTCGAGCTTGAAGTCGCTGGAGTGCAGGATCACTCCCTGCGGTGTGGAGAAGGCCGTGATGAGCCCTCCCGGCACCGAATGGGTGACGGGCATCGCCTCGCATTGGAACGGCCCGGCGCGGAAGGAGTCCCCGTCGCGGACCTCGCGCAGCTCAGCCCGGTCGAGCAGGCCCGCCTCGGCGAGCTTGTGCCTCACCAGGCCCAGCGTGAACGCCGACCCGTAGACCGGGAACGACATGTGCTCGAGCAGGTGCGGGAGCGCTCCGATGTGATCCTCGTGGGCGTGGGTGGCCACGCACGCCTCGACTCCCCCGCTGTCCAGCAGCCATTCGAAGTCGGGGAGTACGGAGTCGACGCCGGGCAGGTCGTCCCCCGCGAACATGCGGCCGCAGTCGAGCAGCACCCGGCGGCCCGCGGTCTCGAGGACTGCGCAGTTCCGTCCGATCTCACCCAGGCCGCCCAGGAAGGTGACGGCGACGGGTGCAGCCACTGTCCGTGTCGGCGGTCAGCCCGTGCCGACCGGAGCGGGCTCGGCGAGCACTTCAGCGGCCGCGTCCACCTGCTGCTCGGGTTCCGGCTCGGAGCCGCGCAGTGCGGCGAGGACCTCCCTGGCCTGGTCCTCCAGTCCGGGGGGCTCCGGTCCCATGGGCAGGCGGCATGGCCCTGCCGGCAGTCCCAGCACCCGCATCATGCACTTGGTGGGCACAGGATTGGGAGCCGCGTCGCCGGTCTCGAAGTCGTAGGAATCGAGCAGCCGCCGGTTGATGGCGGTCGCCTCGGCGACTCGACCGCTCTCGAACGCGTCGAACATGGCCGCCATCTCCATCCCCGCCCAGTGGGTGGCCACACCGATGACGCCCACCGCGCCGACCGACATCAGCGGCAAGGTGAGCGCGTCGTCGCCCGAGTACACCTCGAAGCCGTCCGGTGCCATCTCCAGCAGTCGGGCTGTCTCTGCTGGAGAACCGGCCGCGTCCTTCAGCCCGACGATGTTGGGTACCTCGTGAGCCAGACGGGCCATGGTCTCGGTGGCAACCTTGCGGCCGGTGCGCCCGGGTATGTCGTAAATCATGGTCGGCAGGTCCGTCGCCGCCGCGCAGTGCCGGAAGTGCGTGTCCAGCCCCGCCTGCGACGGCCGGTTGTAGTAGCCGGCCACGTGCAGGATGCCGTCCGCCCCGGCGCTTGTGCAGCGCTCGGTGAGGTCGATGGCGGCGCGGGTGTCGTTGCTCCCGGCTCCCGCCACCACGGGAACGTCGACTGCGGCCACGACCGCGGCCACCAGCTCGGCCTGCTCCTGATGGGTGAGAGTCGGACTCTCCCCGGTAGTCCCGGCCACCAGCAGACCCTCGTTGCCGTTGGCGACGAGCCACCGGGCAAGGCGAGCCGCACCATCTAGGTCGAGCGCCCCGTCCTCAGTGAAGGGCGTGACCATCGCCGTCAGTACGCGTCCGAACCGGCCCATCGCCTACAACTGTAGTTCGGTACCGGGGGCTTCTTCGCGCCCAGCGACGACACGGCGCAGGATGAGGCCGTACACCACGATCGCGCCGGCCGAGAAGAAGAACCACTGGAACGCGTACGACAGGTGGGGTCCCTCGCCCAGATCGGGATCGGGCACCGGCTCCGGCAGGCCTTCGAGCTGGGGCGGCGACTGGGCCCGCAGCCTGATCCACACCCCTTCCACGTCGATGCCCGAGACCTCGGCGAACCGATCCAGGTCCATACGGGAGATCTCTGGCACGTCCTCCGGGGCAGTCTCCGCGACCCTGCCGCCCCCGACACTGTCGAAGGCGAGCCCGGCCACGACCACCTCTCCGGCCGGCGGGGCCGTGCTGCGTTCGTCGAGTCCGGTCACGCTCCGCCGGGGGATCCAGCCCCTGACCACCGCCACGGCCCTGCCGTCGTCGAGCTCCAGGGGCGTCGCCAGCCAGAAGCCCGGCTGCCCGCCGCTGCTCCGGTTGCCGATGCGCACTTCCGCGTCCGCTAGGTAGGTACCGGTTGCCGCCACCGAGGTGTACGCGGGTGGGAGCCCGCGCCGGTCGAGGTGGGCTGCGATGTCGAACGGGTCATGAGACATGGCCGCCGCGATCTCGGCGTTGTCGGTGCGGCGCTCATCGAGTCGGCGGAGCTGCCAGAACCCCAGGTTGACCATCAGCACGACCATCGCCAGCGCGAAGACGTGCGAGGCGATCCACCCCGGGGAACTCAGCCGGCGCACCCTGCCCGCTCGGCCTCTTAGATGCCCAGAACCTCGCCGAGGCCGACGGTCAAGCCCGGCCCGAGCGTCACCACGCGCTTGGCCGCCAGGAGCATGCCCGGCATGAACGCCGACCGGTCGATGGTGTCGTGGCGGATCGTAAGGGTCTCGCCGGGCCCGCCGAGCAGCACCTCCTGGTGCGCGACCAGTCCCATGAGGCGTACCGAGTGGACCGGGATCCCGGCCGGGCCGCGCCCGCCGCGCACTCCGGGCAGGGTCTCGCTGGCCGTGGGGTCCGGCGCCCAGTCGTCGGATGCCTCCGCCATGGCCTCGACCGTCACCATGGCCGTGCCCGAGGGTGCGTCCACCTTGCGGTCGTGGTGCAGTTCGATCACCTCGGCGGTGTCGAAGTACGGGGCGGCCAGAGCTGCGAACCGGGTCATGAGCACTGCGCCCACCGCGAAGTTCGGCGCCACGACGCAGTGGCTTCGCACGAAGCCGGCCCGCAAGGCCTCCAGGTCGTCGGCACCCAGGCCGGAGGTTCCGATCACGGCGTTGATCCCGGCCGCGGCCAGCACGCCCATGTTGGCCCGGACCGCCTCCGCGACGGTGAAGTCCACCACCACGTCGACGCCCGCCTCGACGAACTCCTCGACCGAGCCGGCGGAGCCGATCGCGGCGAGCAGCTCGGTGTCGGGGTCGGCGTCGATGGCCCTGCAGGCCTCGGCGCCCATGCGTCCGGTGGCGCCGCAGACACCGAGCTTGATCATGGGTTCGGTCTAGCGCGGGCCGCGGCCACCGCGGCGTCCTCCACGCCGGACCCGCGGATCCGGGCCCAGCTCGCCGAACTCGCGCTCGAGCTCCAGGTCGAAGGAATCCTCGAACGAGACGCCCTTGGCACTGGACACCGGTGCGGGCGGCCTCGACCGGGAGCCGGACCGATCCTCGCGGCGCTGCTCGCCGCCGTCGCGGTCGGCTCGCCCTGTCTCCGATCGCCTCGGCTCGGGCCGGCCGCCGTCGCGGTGGCGACCGAAGCCCCCATCGCGGTCGGTCCGACCTGCATCCCGCCCCGATCCGTCGCCCGCAGGACCACGGGACTCGCCTCGGTTCGCTCCGCCGTCGGTGCCGGCCCTGGACATCTCCCGGCGCCGAGCGGAAGGCGCTTCGCCTCCGTCGGAGTCATCCGACTTGGGAATGAGCGAGATCTTCCCGTTGGGGTCGACGTCCTCGACGACCACTTCGATCTCCTCGCCGAGCTCGAGCACATCCTCGACCTTGTCGATGCGCCTGCCGCCGCCCAGCTTGGAGATGTGCACCAGGCCGTCGCGACCGGGCAGGATGTTCACGAACGCCCCGAACTTGGTGATGTTCACCACCCGCCCCCGATAGGTGGCGCCTACGTCGGCTGTGGGCGGATCCAGGATGAGCTTTATCTGCCGCTCTGCCTCCAGCACCGCGCCCCGGTCGGTGGAGGCGATGGCCACGATGCCGACCGCGCCGTCGTCGTCCACGCTGATGTCGGCGCCGGTCTCGGACTGGATGGCGTTGATCACCTTGCCCTTGGGTCCGATCAACTCGCCGATCTTCTCTACGGGGATCTCGAAGGAGGTGACCTTCGGAGCGGTTTCGCGCACCTCGGGCCTCGGCTCGATGATGGTCTCGGCCATCACATCGAGGATGTCCAACCGAGCCGTCCGCGCCTGGCGGAGAGCGTCGGCCAGCACCGACGCCGGGATGCCCGCAATCTTGGTGTCGAGCTGCAGCGCGGTGATGAAGTCGGTGGTACCGGCCACCTTGAAGTCCATGTCCCCGAAGGCGTCTTCGGCACCGAGGATGTCGGTGAGGGTCACCCAGGCCCCGTCGGCGTGGACCAGGCCCATGGCCACCCCGGCCACCGGCGCCTTGATCGGAACGCCGGCGTCCATCAGCGACAGCGTGGACCCGCACACCGACGCCATCGAGCTCGACCCGTTCGATGCCATCACCTCCGACACGGTGCGCACCGTGTAGGGCCAGTCCTCGAACCCGGGCACGACGGGAAACACCGCTCGCTCAGCCAGCGCGCCGTGGCCGATCTCGCGCCGCTTGGGTCCGCGCATGAAGCCGGTCTCGCCGGTGCAGAACGGCGGGAAGTTGTAGTGATGGAAGTAACGCTTCTTCTCGGTCGGCGACAGGTCGTCGATCAGCATGTCGCTGCGGCCGATCCCCAGCGTGGTGAAGTTCAGCACCTGGGTGTCGCCGCGCTGGAAGAGTCCGGAGCCGTGGGCCGTGGGGATTACCCCGACCCGGCTCATGAGCGGGCGCAACTGGTCGGTGGACCGGCCGTCTATGCGGATGCCCTCGGTGACAATGCGCTTGCGCACGACCTCCTTGGTGACGGAGCGTACGGCGCCCTTGACCTGCCTGGCCACCGCGGGATCGTCGCCGAAGCGGGCCTCCATCTCGGCCGCAATCTCCGCGGCCAGCGTGGATTCCGCCGCCTGGCGGTCGGTCTTGTCGGCGATCGTCTGCACGGCGGCGATGCGGTCGAGCGCCCCGTCACGAACAGCGTCGAGGATCTCGTCGGTGTAGTCGACAGCCAGCGGCACCTCTATCTTGGTCACGGGGCCGACCGCGTCGATCATCTGCTGCTGGAGTTCGATCATCTCCCGGATCCACGCCTTGGCCGCTTCCAGGCCGCCCGCGAGCACGTCCTCATCCACCTTGGGCGTACCGTCCTGGTACAGCTCCCAGGTGGCGGAAGTGCCCCCGGCCTCGACCATCATCACGGCAACGTCGTCGTCGGCGAGCCGGCCGGCCACGACCATCTCGAACGCAGAGTCCTCGCCCTCGGCGTATGTCGGGAACGGGACCCACTCGCCCGACGACGACCAGGCCACGCGCACTGCGCCGATCGGTCCGTCGAATGGGATCGGCGAGATGCTCAGCGCCAGTGAGGCCGCGTTGAGCGCGGCGATGTCGTAGGGATGGGACTGGTCGGCGCCCAGCACGGTGGCGACGACGTGCACTTCGTTGCGGAATCCGTCAGGGAAGCTGGGCCGCAGCGGGCGGTCGATAAGCCTGCAGGTCAGGATGGCCTGCTCGCCGGCGCGGGCCTCGCGCCGGAAGAACGAGCCGGGGATGCGGCCCGCGGCGTACATCCGCTCCTCGACATCTACGGTGAGGGGGAAGAAGTCGGCACCCTCCCGGGGCGACTTGGCGCAGGTGGCGGTGACGAGCACCACCGTGTCGCCCATGCGGGCGGTGACGGCGCCACCCGCGAGCGGGGCCAGCAGGCCCGTCTCGAAGGTGGCGTCCTTGTCTTCGGCGCGCGTGAACGCACCAGTGACAGAAATGGCATCGGCCATGGGAATACTCCTTGAGGACCCCGGTAGGGGCCCGATCTGGGCACGACCCCGCCAGTTCCCAGTCGTATCGGTCCCACCCGGCGAGGGGGCGGGGCCGATGCGACTAGCACCGGAGCGGTCGCGCCTGATGTCGGTTGTCACTGGGATCGTCGCTGGCTCGTCGACACCGACCTCGGCGCCTAGGCCAGTGGGGCGGCCCTGGAGCCGCCCCGTCGTGCTCAGCGTCGCAGACCGAGATGGGCGATTAACGCCCGGTACCGCTCGACGTCGTTCTCCTTCACGTAGTCGAGCAGCCTCCTGCGTCTGCCCACCAGCATCAGCAGACCCCTCCGGCTGTGGTGGTCCTTCTTGTGGACCCTCAGGTGCTCGGTGAGGTGGTTGATGCGATCGGAGAGCAGAGCGACTTGGACTTCGGGAGAACCGGTGTCGTTCTCTTGGAGTCCGAAGGTCTCCACCATCGACGTGATGGTGTCGGCCTTGGGAGGGAGGCTGGTTGGCATGGATTCTCCGTTGGGTATCGGACCCTGCTGCATGACCCGCAGTGCGAGGCCTGCAGCCTGCGTGCTGCGCACGGCGTGTCCCGCCGTGGGCGGAACCGCAACAGGCTACCGGCGGGCCGGAGAATTCAGTACTCAGCGGCGAGGGCCTCGTCGAAGCTGGCTCCCTGCTCGATCAGGGCCCGGTAGCGCATCACATGGCGGGGACGGTTGAAGCCGAGCACCCCGACGATGCGTCCTGCCCGACCGTAGATCGCGGCGAAGCGCCGCTCGTCGACCGAGCCGGTCACCACGCGGACTTCGTCGTCGCCGTGAACGCGGCCGGCGAGCTGGATCTTGCGGTCGTACTGGTCGCTCCAGAACCACGGCACCGGAGTGAACGGACCCGCCGCTGCGTCGAGCAGACGACGGGCCGCGTGGGCTCCCTGCTGGGCTGCGTTGTCCCAGTGCTCCACCCGCATCGTCTCGCCGAAGAGCTCGTTGGGCCAGCGGGCCACGTCACCCGCGGCCGTCACCCTGTCGGCGGCCAGGCACGAGGCGTCGCACACCACGCCGTCGTCCACCTCTAGGCCCGACCCGTCCAACCATTCGGTGTTGGGGATCACGCCGATGCCGACCACCACCACGTCGGCGTCGATCGTCGAGCCGTCCGACAGGGTCACTCGCTCCACCCGGCCGTCGCCGGAGATGCTCTCCACGCCGACGGCGGTGCGCAGGTCGACGCCGTGGTCGCGGTGGACCTCGGCGCACACCTCGCCCATCTCATCACCGAGCACCCGGCTGAGAGGGGTGGGCAGCGCCTCCACCATCGTGACATCGAGACCGCGGCCCCGCGCGGTTGCGGCCACCTCGGCTCCGATGAAGCCGGCGCCCACCACCACCACCCGCTGCGGCATCGCCTCGAAGTCGGCTCGCAGCGCCAGGCAGTCGTCCAGCGACCGCAGCACGTGGACTCCGCCGATCCCTTCGGTGCCCGGCATGGTCCGGCAGCGGGCCCCGGTGGCGATGACGAGCCCGTCGAATTCCACGGTCTCGCCGGTGTGAAGTGCCAATTGGCGAGCGTCCAGGTCCAGAGCGGTGGCCCGCACGCCCAGACGGGCCTCGATGCCGTCCTCCTCCAACTCCTCAGGGTCGGTCAGCGCAGCCCGCTCGGGCTCCCAATCGCCTGCGAGAACCTGCTTGGACAGGGGCGGCCGATCATAGGGCAGGTGAGTCTCTGCACCGATCAGCGTGACCGGACCGTCGAAGCCCTCACGGCGCAGAGCCTCGGCCGCGTTCAACCCCGCCAGGGAGGCCCCGACGATGGTGACGGCGCGCGGGGTTCGGGTCATGTTCAGCCGGCTCCCGAGGCTGCCTCAGTCTTCGGCGATCGAGATGGCCTGCTTGGGGCAGCGCTGCACGCACTCCTCCACCCTGGCCCGGTCGGCCTCGCCGGGCGTCTCGTTGAGGATGTAGAGGAAGTCGTCGTCTCGCACCTCGAAGATGTCGGGCGCGATCTGCATGCAGACGGCATTGCTCTCGCACAGGTCAAAGTCAACGACGATGCGCATCGGCTCTCCCTTGTGGTCGTTTGGCGATGTGGTCGGCTCGGCCGCGGACCACGGTAGCGAACCGCGCCGAGGTGGTGTGAGATCAGCCTTGATGCCCGCTCATGTTCGCTGCGCTCACGGGCCGCTCGGGCCCAGGAACTCGGCCAGTCGATCCTTGGCCTTCATGTCACCGAGGGGCCGTCCGATGATGGCACGATCGCCCCGCACCAGGACCGGGCGCTGCAGGAGCCTCGGGTACTTGAGCAGCACCTCCACCACCGCGTCCGGGTTGCCGACGTAGTCGTCGGCGTTCAACTCGAGCTTGGAGAACTGCGAGTCCTTGCGGACCAGATTCTCCACCGGATCCTCCAGCCGGTCGACGATGCCCTGGAGCGTGTCGCGGTCGGGACGATCAGACATGTAGAGCACCACGTCGAAGTCGGCTCCGGCATCCGTGGCGACCGCCACGGCATTCTTGGAGGAGTTTCAATGCTTGTTGTGATAGATGGTAATGTCGGCCATAGGGGTGTCTCAATCCTCTTCCTGTCGGGCTACGTAGACCTCTCGCCTCTCCAAGAACACCGGGCGCCTGGTCTCGTAGACCTCCCGCAGTTTGTGCTTGAGAATCTTGAAGGTGGCATTGCGGGGCAAGGGGCCGGGATGGATCTCGAGTTGCTCGGGAACCTTCTGGCGGGCCAGGCCGGCTGCCAGGCAGGTCTCGACCATCTCCTCGAAGGTCAGATCGTCCGAGTCGGGCGCGGTCTCGACCACCGCGCAGACCCTCTCGCCACGATTGCGGTCCGTCAGTCCGATGACAGCCACCGACCCCACCTTGTCGTGGGCGTACAGCACGTCCTCGATCTCCTTGGCGGAGATGTTCTCGCCCTTGCGGATGATGATGTCCTTCACCCGTCCGGTCAGCGTCAGGTGCCCGTCGGGGCCCAGCACGCCCAGATCGCCGGTTCGGAAGCGGCCGCGGGCGTCGAAGGCCCGTCGATCGAGGGCGGGGTCGGTGTAACCCGAGAACAGCATCGGGCCACTCACCCTCACTTCGCCCTGGACACCGGCGGGGGCGCGAGCCTCTCCGCCGTCGGCCGCCATGGCCACGATGGACACCTCGCAGCCGTATACCGGGCGACCGTCGGTGTACGCGAGCTGGTGGTCGCTGTCACGGGGAGATCCCTGCGAGATCATCGGGCACTCGGTCATGCCGTACCCGTGGGCCACGGGCACCCCCATCTGCTCCTTCACCCGGAAGTAGATCTCGGGCGGCTTGGGAGCGCCCCCGCCCGACAGCACTCGCAGAGCGGGCATGGCCGGGCTGCCGGTCGACTCCCGCGACTTGCGGTCCTCCTCCAGGAACATCTGGTAGAAGACCGTGGAGCCGCCGGCCATGGTCACGCCGTGGCGGGCGTAGGTCACGACCGCCGACGCCGGATCGAAGCGCTCGACAAGAACGGCGCCGAATCCGGCCGCCAGCATCGTCACCATGTAGTCGGGTCCGCCGATATGGGCGTAGGGGAAGGCGATGGATCCCACGTCGTCGCGGCTCATGTTGAGCGCCCGGGCCAGCCCGATGCCGCCGGCGATCAACGACGCGTCGGTGTGCTTCACGCCCTTGGGATCAGAGGTGGTTCCCGAGGTGTAGTACAGCCAGCGCACGGGGTCGCCGCCACCGGATTCCGGCACCGGCGGCAAAGCGGCCGGATCGGCTTCGGGAAGGTCGTCGTAGCCGGTGAGCGTCCGGGCGTCGTGGTCGAGCCCCGCGACGATCTCGTCAACCATTGTTCCGTAGTCGTATCCCGACCACACTCCTGGATGCAGGACCAGTGCCGCTCGCGTCTGCCGGATGCAGAACTCGACTTCGCGGCGGCGGTAGATGTGGATGATCGGGTTCTGCACCGCGCCCAGCCGGCTGAGCGCGAAGCTCGTCAGCACGGTCTCGATGCGGGTGGGCAGCACCCAAGTGACCGGCGTGCCCTCGGTGACGCCCATGGCCAGCAGTCCCGCGGCCACACGCTCGGCCTGGTCCCTGAACTCGGCGAAGGTCAGCGAGCGTCCCGCCTCGTCGACAAGCATCATCCGGTCGGGCGTGGCCGCCACCCGTCTGTTGAGCAGATCCCAGAAGGTCCGGGCGTCGTAGATCGGCTCGGTCATGCAGGTCGCTCCGGTAGCTAGAACAGGGATGGATCGTAACGCGCCGCGGAGCCCGCCCGGCGAGACGCGCCGGAGCCCGCCAGCGCCATACTGGCGGGCTCCGCACGGTCCCTGGAGGGGGGGAATGTGGATCCGGTTCTGGCCGATCCTGTCGTTCAGACCCGAGTCCTATTGATGAGGTTACACCATCGTCACGGGTTTGTCACATTCTTGTCACAGATTTTTTTGAAAGCCGGGTTAACTCTCGGAGAACTCCGCTCCCTCCGGCTCTCAACGGGTGCCGTACACGGGAGCAGGCTGTTCTTCGGCCTCCACGGAGAGGCGAGCCAACTGGGCCGCCTCAGCCACCGTCATAGCCCGGTCCCCCACTGAGATCATCGGCCCGTGCTGCCACCCGTCGCACACATTGAGCTGACCTCCCGTGCACTCGAAGACCCTCCCGGAGACATCGCAGTCCGCGCTTCCGAGCCACACGACCAGGGGCGAGACATTGGCGGGATCCTTGGGATCCCAGCCCTCGGTGGGCTGCTCTGGGTAGCCGGCGATGACAGCGGTCATCCGGGTGCGGGCGTCGGGCGCGATGGCATTGGCAAGCACGCCGTAGCGGCCCCACTCCGCCGCCTGCTGGATCGTCAGCGCCGCGATGGCGGCCTTCGCCGCGACATAGTTGCCCTGGCCGATGGATCCCATCAGGCCCGCTCCCGACGATGTGTTGACGATCCGGGCGGCCGGCGGCTCGCCGCCGGAGGCCTTCTGGCGCTCCCGCCAGTGGGCCACCGCATGGCGCGCCGGCGCGAAATGGCCCTTGAGGTGCACCCGCACCACCGCGTCCCACTCCTGCTCGCTCATGTTGACCAGCATCCGGTCGCGCAGGAACCCGGCGTTGCAGACCAGCGTGTCCAAGCGGCCCCAAGTGTCGATGGCCTGCCCCACCAGAGCGCCCGCCTGGTCCCAGTCGGCCACATCGGCATGGTTGACGGCAGCCGAGCCGCCCGCGGCGACGATCTCGTCCACCACTGCGGTTGCGGCGTCGTCCGAGCCGGGCTGCGAGCCGTCGCTGGAAGCTCCCAGGTCGTTGACCAGCACATGGGCGCCCGCAGCGGCGAAGGCCAGGGCGTGGGCCCGGCCCAGCCCCCTTCCCGCGCCGGTGATGATCACCACCCGTTCGTCGCAGACTCCCATGACGCTGGCTCAGGCGGCGCGGCGACCCCGGACCAGGCGGCCGGGCCGGGCCCCGGTGTCGACGCCGTCGGCGCGTGTCTGCTCGCCGGCCACGATGGTGGCGGTGTAGCCGTCGGCGTGCTGCAGCAGGCGCCGACCCCCGGCGGGCAGGTCGTGCACCAGCCGGGGGGTTCGCAGGCTGATCCTGGCATGGTCGATGACATTCAGGTCGGCCCGCTTGCCGGGCGCCACCACACCCCGATCATTGAGCCCGAACAGGGCGGCGGTGTCCTGGGTCTGCTTGCGCACCACCCATTCGAGCGGCAACTGCTCGCCCCGGCTGCGGTCCCGGGTCCAGTGGCTGATCATCGTGGTCGGCATCGAGGCGTCGCAGATCAGACCGCAGTGGGCGCCGCCGTCGGAGAGGCCGACAACGGCGCGGGGATGGGTCAGCTGCTCGCGGATCACGTCGTGGGTGCCGTCCACATAGTTGAACAGCGGAACCATCAGCAGGGCCCGGCCGTCCTCGGCGCAGAAGGCGTCGTAGGCGGCCTCGACGGGATCGATGCCGGCCGCGGCGGCTATCGCAGGGATCGAGCGGTCCGGGGTCGGCTCATAGTCGGGAGGGTTGCCGAGCACGTAGAGCTTGTCGAGCATCTTGGACACGAGCACACTCACGCCCTCCTGCATGCCGCCCCGGCGCTCGCCGTCGGCTTCGGAGAGGATGGCGGCCCGTACCGCCGGGTCGCGCAATCGCTCGATGCGCTCGTCGATCTCGAGGTGCTCGATGGCGCGGTAGCTGGGACGCAGGATGAAGGGATGGCTCGTCTGCCAGCCCGCCAGCAGGCCGAACGGGCGCCCGGCCACCTGCGGATACAGCTGCGCGCCCTCCTCCGCCGCCTGCAGGGACACGTCCATCAGCTCGCGCCACAGGTCGGGCGCAGCAGGCACCTGCAGCAGGGCGAAGCTGACCGGCTGGTCGATCTTGGCCGACAGCCGCCTCATCCACTCGACTTCGGAGCGAGGCTTGACGATGTCCTCGCCCGCCGATCCCACCGGAGCCAGCTCGAAGACTCCTCCCCCGCCGTCGCGCAGCCCGCGGCCCAGGCCGAACAGCTCGTCCTCCGCCGCGAACGTTCCCGGCACGGGCTCGCCGTCCATGGCCTTGTGGGCCAGCGTGCGCGACGTCGACACACCCAGCGCTCCGGCGGCCACCGCGTCGGCCACGATGTGCTCCATGCGGGCAATCTCATCGGTGTCGGCCGGCTCGTTGCGGGCGCCGCGCTCGCCCATCACGTAGGCCCGCACCGCCCCGTGAGGGACCTGGGTTCCCACATCGATGGCCCAGCTGTGGCCGTCGAGGGCATCGAGGTAGTCGCCGAAGGACTCCCAACCCCATGTGATCCCCTCGGACAGCGCGGCTCCGGGGATGTCCTCCACGCCCTCCATCAGCTGGATCAGCCACTCCTCGGTGCCGGGTCGGACCGGCGCGAAGCCCACTCCGCAGTTGCCCATGACGACAGTGGTCACGCCATGGCCCGAACTGGGCTCGAGCAGGTCGTCCCAGGTGGCCTGGCCGTCGTAGTGGGTGTGCACGTCCACGAAGCCGGGAGTGACGATCTGGTCAGAGGCGTCGATGGTGCGGGCCGCGTCGCCGGGCAGCTCGGGGTCGACAGCCACGATCTTGTCGCCAACCACCCCTACATCGGCGTGGCGAGGCGGTTCGCCGGTGCCGTCGACAAGCAGGCCACCGCTGATCTTTAGGTCGTACATGGCTTGGACTCTAGAGGCCGGTGAGCGGCCAGTCCTCGCGGACTACTGGTCGGTCCGGTAGAGGTAGCGGATGTCCCACAGCGCGTACAGGGTGGGCGTGGTGTTGCCGAAGACGTTTCGGGTGGCTGTGAGCCGCTCGGACAGAGTCGTGTAGATGAGGGGCACGTTGGAGGCCGCTATCTCCTGGGCGTTCAGGTAGTACCGCACCCGCCGAGCGTGGTCGAGCTCTTGGCTTCCCAACACGTACATCGCGTCGATCTCGGCTTCCCAGTCGGTGGCCGGCTCGGGCTGGTTGGGGTACCACAGGTGCAGGTCCCCGGTGCTGTGCCACAGGGTGATCCCGCCGTAGGGGTCGGACCCTCCGGTGAAGCCGATGACGACGGCCTCCCAGTCGTAGGTACTGACCAGCTGGCCGACGAGCTCGCCGAAGTCGATCGCCTCGTAGTCCACCGCGAGCCCGATGGCCCCCATTCCCTCGTGGATGATCCGGGTGACCTCCTGTCGCACGCTGTTGCCGGTGTTGGTCACCAGCTTGAACTCGATCTCGTTGCCGTCGGAGTCCTCGCGGATCCCGTCGCCGTCGGTGTCGGTCCAGCCGAGGTTGTCGAGGATCGCGTTGGCCTTGTCAAGGTCGTAGGGGTAGCGCCTGACGTCCGGGTTGTGGAAGTCGCCGGCCGAGGGGCTCACGGAGGACCACTGCGGATAGCCGAGGCCGTGCTGGACGTCTTCGATGATGGCGTCCTTGTCGATGCTGTGGGCCACGGCCTGGCGGAACTGGACGTTGCCGAACCAGTCCAGCTTGTGGTCGGCGACGTAGGGCTCTCCGGTGTCGGGACTGACGCCCGGATTGACGTTGAACGTGAGGAACGTCGTGCCGAAGTTGGGCCCCCGCCGGTGGATCGTGAAGTTTCCCTCTTCCTGGAGGGGCTCGAGTTGGGCGTACTCCTCGCCGAGAACGCCGTGGACATCGGAGTCGCCCGCCATGAACCCGGCCAACTCCGCGTCCAGGTCTTCGACGATGTTGTGGACGACCCGGTCGAGATACGGAAGGCGGTGGCCCTCGTCGTCGGTCAGCCAGTAGTCGGGGTTGCGGGCCAGGACCACTCTCTCGCCGGGCTCGTAGCTCTCGATGGTGAATGGGCCGGTGCCGATGATCTCTGCGGGGTCGGTGTCGATGTCCCACGTCTCGACGAAGGTGCCGTCGTCTACATGGGTCTCGAGGATGTGCTTGGGGTATATCGCCGTGCCCATCGAACGCAGGAACGGGGCGAACGGCACCGGCAGGGAGAACTCGACGGTGTGGTCGTCGATCGCCTCCACGTCCATGTGGCCCTCCTGCCATTCGCCGTCGTTGTCCAGGTAGAGGAACTCGAAGGTGGAGCGGCTGCTGGCGGGAATGTCGTGGTTGAAGATGATGCGGTTGAAGGTGAAGTCCACGTCGTGGGCCGTGAAGGGCTCACCGTCGTGCCAGGTGACGTCTTGCCGCAGGTAGAAAGTCCATGTCAGACCGTCTTCAGAGCGCTCCCAGGACTCGGCCAGTTCGGGCTCCACTGAATCGGTCAGCCATGAGGTCAAGGTGAGGCCCTCGAAGAGGTACCCCAGCACTCCCGACGATGAAGCGTCGTTGGAGATGGCCAGGTTGAAGGTGAGCGGCTCGGAGATGGTTGTGATGGTGAGCGCTCCCCCCGGAGTGCCGATCGAGTACTCGAACTGCTCGGCGTTGTTCTTGAGGCGGTCCACGGTCGACATGTCCTCGGGTGTGGCAGCCTCGTCGACCGGCTCCACGGCATCCTCGACCGGCTCAGCATCCTCGACCGGCTCAGCATCCTCGACCGGCTCAGCATCCTCGACCGGCTCAGCATCCTCAACCGGCTCAGCATCCTCAACCGGCTCAGCATCCTCAACCGGCTCAGGCTCCTCGGCGGGCGCAAGATCGCCAGTCACCGGAGCGTCGGTACTCTGACCGCCCGAGCATGCAACAACCAGAAGCACAGCCACAGCCAGAGAAGCGAGAAGAACAAGCCTGGGAATGAGTCTCATGCAGCAGAACGCTACCTCCCGGGGAGCACGCCGATGACCGCCGCACCCACTACCGAGCGATTCGAGTTCGCGGGCAGTGCCGGGGCGAAGCTGGCGGCTGTGCTTCACCATCCTGGCGACGGCACTGCCGTGGTCGGGGCGGCCCTGCTGTGCCACTGCTTCACCTGCTCCAAGGACCTGTTCACCACCACCCGCATCGCCAAGGGCCTGGCCGGAGGCGGGTACCTGACCCTGGCCTTCGACTTCACCGGCCTGGGCGAGAGCGGAGGCGAGCTGGCCGAGACGACGGTGGCCACCAACGTCAGCGACATCACCGCAGCCGCGGTGGCGCTGATCCGCCGCGGGGCCGGACCGTGCGTGCTGGTCGGGCACAGCCTGGGCGGGGCGGCCGCGGTGCTGGCCGCATCCCGCCTGCACACGGTGGCCCAGGTGGTGGCGGTGGCATCCCCGGCCTCGGTCGCCCACGTGGAGCATCTCTTCTCCGACGATGCCCTGGAGCAGATCCGCTCCCAGGGCTCGGGCGAGGTGAGGATCGGACCCAATCCGGTGAGGATCGGTCGGGACTTCCTCGACGACTTGCACCAGCACGATGTGGCTGCCGCTGCGGCCTCGTTGGGTCGGCCCATGCTGGTGGTCCAGGCCGGAGCCGACACCGTGGTGGACCGCGAGCAGACCGAGGCACTGGCCCGGGCCGGCTCGGCGACCCTGCACACCATCGCCGGCGCCGACCATCTCTTCACCGATCGCCGCCATTCCGACGAGCTGGTCCTGACCATCCTCGACTGGCTGACAGGCGTGAGAGGCGGGGCCTGATCACTGAGAGCCAGCGTGACAGCGTCAGCTCAACTGGCTAAAGCGAACATATGTTTGTATATTGGGCTGATGGCGGACCCCTCCACGGCGCGGGCACTATCCACCCGGCTCGACGCGCCCGGCGGGACAGCCCATGAGCGGCGACTCCTCGTGGAGGAGGCCCTGTCGCCGCTGCTGCCGGAGGGCAGCATCCGGCGGGGCACCGCGGTAGCGGTCGGTGGCCACGGTTCGATAACGCTGGCGGTGGCGCTGGCGGCCGAGGCCTCCCGGCAGGGCGGTTGGGTGGCCGTGGTGGGGATGGCCGACTTGGGCGTGGCCGCTCTGGCCGAGAGAGGTGTCGACTTGGGCCGCTGGGCCCTGATCGATCTGCCTGCAGCGACCAGGGGCGGGAGCCTGGCCGCGGACGTGCTGGGCGCGGTGGTGGGCGGTTTCGATCTCGTGCTGCTGGGACCCTCGATCCGGATGGCGGGTACGACGGCGCGGCGGCTGCTGGCCCGGATGCGCGAGCACGGCGCCTCGCTGGTCTGCGCTCTCGGCAGCGCCTCGACAGACATCGTGTCCGGCCTGCAGCCGGAAGTCCGGTTGATGATCGAGCAGGCACGGTGGACCGGCATCGACGGTGGGCACGGGCGGCTGCTGGCCCGCAAAGCCGAGGTGACTGTCGGAGGCCGGGGCGCGGCGTCCCGGCCACGCCGGATGCTTGTCTGGCTGCCCTCGGAAGATGGCCGGGTGGTCTGTGCCGATCCCACCCAGGCCTCCGACTTCGGTCTTGGCCGCGACTTCGAAGACGTCAGGGCACGCCGAGCGGGCTAGCCGCCCGGCCCGACACGACCGATGTCCCTCGAACCCTCGCTTCTGCAACCCCAAGCACAGCCCGAGCGGATGGTCGCGGTGGACCTGGGCGACATCGACGCTCACCACTGCGAGCCGGTGGCCGCCGCGCTGGAGCGGTTCACTCCCCTGTCCGAGGCGCTGCGGCCCGGATTGCATGTGTTCGGAGTGAGGGGGCCGTCACGCTACTTCGGCGGCGAACAGGCCCTGTCCGCACTCGTCGTCAGTGCTGCCGCCGACGCAGTGCCATCAGCATCGAGGATCGGGGTGGGCGTGGCCGACGGGCTCTTCGCGGCCGGTCTCGCCGCCCGCGTAGCACCACAGGCGCCGGCAACCTCCACCCCGCAGGCGCCTGCTGTCGAAGAGCGCGGCAGTTGCTGCACCTCCACAGCCGTCTTAGTGGTGCCGCCACAGCAGGGCCAGCACTTCCTGGACAGCTTGCCCCTGACTTTTCTGGCCGATCCGATCTCGCCTCTATTCTCCGAGGACGGCACGGAGGCGCTGCTCGACGTGCTGTGGCGGCTGGGGGTGCGGACGCTGGGCAATCTGGCCGCGCTGAGCGAGGCCGATGTTCTGGGGCGCTTCGGCTGGCCGGGACTGCTGGCCCACCGCCTGGCCTGTGGGCTCGACGACCGCTCGCTGCAGGTCCAGCCCGCTCCGGGCAACTCCGCCGTGGAGGCCGAGATCGATCCGCCCGCCGACCGGATCGAGACGGTGGCGTTCATGGCCCGAGCGCTGGCCGACGACATGGTGGGCCGGCTGGCCCGCGACGGCCTGGACTGCGTGAGCATCGGCATCGAGGCGGAATCCGACAGCGGCCATGCCAGCCGCCGCCGCTGGCGCCACGAACTCCGCTTCGGCGCGGCGGACATCGTTGATCGGGTGCGCTGGCAGCTGGAGGGCTGGTACCGGTCGCCCGAGCGCCCGACGGGCCCGGTCACGCTCATCCGGATCACGCCCTGCGTGACGGCTCTCGCCGACGGCCGCCAGCTCGGCATGTGGGGCGCGAGGAGCGAGGCCGACGAGCGGGCGGCCAGGACGTTGGCCCGGGTGCAGGGGCTGCTGGGCGCCGAGTCGGTGACCGTGCCTCGCCTGGCCGGCGGACGCCGCCCCACCGATACCGGCCGCCGGATGCCGCTCTTCGATGCCGCAACTGAAGCCCAAGCCCACCCCAAGAGGGCCAAGAAGAAAGCCAAGGCCGCCGAGGCTCCCTGGTCGGGGCGGCTGCCGGCACCGTCGCCTGCCGTCGTGCTGGCCCAGCCTGAGCCGATCACGGTCACCGACTGCGGGGGCGCGCCGGTTACCGTCGGCGGCCGGGGCGAGGTGAGTGCGCCGCCGTGGCATATGACGGACTCTGCAGGTCACTGCCGAGCGGTTCTTGCCTGGGCCGGGCCGTGGCCGCTGGACGAGCGCTGGTGGCGTCCGTCCGCTCGCCGCCGCCAGGCTCGCTTCCAGGTAATCCTCGACGACGGCTCGGCCCACCTCTGTGTGCTGGAGAACGGCCGCTGGTGGCGCGAGGCCACCTACGACTGAGCTTCCTCACGATGGGGTTCGACAACCCGATCATCCCCTGGCGGGAGCTGGAGCGCCGCCTGTCGGACCGGGCGGGCGCGCCGCAGTGGTCGAACGGGAACCGCAGGAGCGGCCGCGCTTCCTCCAATGGAGCCGGCGTGGTCCGCAGTCTCCCCCGCGGCCAAGCCGGCAGAGGCTCCGGGCTGCCCCGAGTGCCGTATGCGGAGCTGCATGCCCGCTCACGGTTCAGCTTCATGGACGGCTCGTCGAACCCGGAGGAGCTGGTGGCCGAGGCCGTCCGGCTCGAGCTCGACTCTCTGGCGATCACCGACCGGGACGGCTTCTACGGGGTGGTGCGGTTCGCTGAGGCCGCCGAGGAGGCCGGCCTGCCCACCGTGTTCGGCGCCGAACTCACCCTCGGTCTGCCCGGCTCGTCCCGACGGTCCTCCCCGGCCCGTGCGTCTGAGCGGCGCAGGCGGGGCCGCTCGGTGGTGGTGCTGGCCCGTGACCCGGTCGGATACGCAGCGCTGGGCACGCTGATCAGCAAGGCTCACATGGCCGGCAGCAAGGGCGAGCCCCGGCTGCCGACCGAGACATTCCTGGAAGCGGCCGCGGCCCACCGCGACCGGTGGGCGATCCTCACCGGCGCGCACGGCGGCGCGGTGCCCTCGGCGCTGGTCGAGCACGGTCCCCGGGCCGCGGCCGCCGAACTCGACCGGCTGACCGACGCGGCCGGAGCCGGCAACGTGTACGTGGAGCTGTGGGACCACGGCGACCCGCTGGACTCCCACCGCAACGACGCCCTGGCCGAGCTCGGCGTGCGCCGCGGGGTTCAGCCGGTGTGCGCCAACGCGGTGCGCTACGCCACGCCCGGCGGCCGGCGCCTGGCCGACGCCCTGGCCGCAGCCGGCGACCGGCGCGGCCTCGACGACCACGACGGCTGGCTCGGCGCCTGGGGCGGGGCCCACCTGCGCTCCGGGGTCGAGCAGGCCCGCCGCTTCATCCGCTACCCCGGCGCGGTGGAGGCCACGGCCCGGCTGGGATCTGAGTGCGCCTTCAGCCTGTCGCTGGTGGCGCCGGAACTGCCGCCCTACCCGTGCCCCGACGGCCTCGACGAGGCCGCCTTCCTGCGCCGGCTCGCCACCGAAGGCGCCGTGGCCCGCTACGGCCCGCCAGAGGCCGAGCGGGTGCCGGGCGCCTGGCGCCAGGTCGAGCACGAGCTCGACATGATCGAGCAGCTCGGATTCCCGGGCTACTTCCTGGTGGTGTGGGACATCGCGTCGTTCTGCCGCAGCCGCGACATCTACTGCCAGGGCCGGGGGTCGGCCGCCAATTCAGCGGTCTGCTACGTGCTGGGCATCACCAACGTGGACTCGGTGGCGCTGGGCCTGCTGTTCGAGCGGTTCCTGTCGCCCGAGCGGGACGGCCCGCCCGACATCGACATCGACATCGAGAGCGGCCGGCGCGAGGAGGTGATCCAGTACGTGTACGGGCGCTACGGCCGGGACCGCACCGCGCTGGTGGCCAACGTGATCGCCTACCGGGCCCGCTCGGCGGTGCGGGACATGGCCCGGGCGCTGGGCCATCCGCCCGCCCGACAGGACAGCTGGGCCAAGTCGCTGGACCGTCGGGGAGGGCTGGGCACGGGCGACGGCGAGGGCGACCCCGCCGAGGGCGCCGGCATACCCGCCGACGTGCTGGCGCTGGCCGCAGAGGCCGAGGGAGGGCCACGGCATCTGGGCATCCACCCGGGCGGGATGGTGATCTGCGACCGGCCCATCGCCGAGGTGTGCCCGGTGGAGTGGGCGTCGATGGCCGACCGGTCGGTGCTGCAGTGGGACAAGGACGACTGCGCGGCGGCGGGTCTGGTGAAGTTCGACCTGCTGGGGCTGGGGATGCTCTCCGCGCTGCACTTCGCGGTGGACCTGGTGGCCTCAGCCCACGGCGAGCGCATCGACTTGGCCGCACTGCCCCAGGACTCCGCCGTGTACGACATGCTGTGCGAGGCCGACTCGGTGGGCGTGTTCCAGGTGGAGTCGAGGGCGCAGATGGCCACGCTGCCCCGGCTGCGGCCCCGATGCTTCTACGACCTGGTGGTGGAGGTGGCGCTGATCCGGCCCGGGCCGATCCAGGGCGGCTCGGTGCATCCCTACATACGGCGCCGCAACGGAGTTGAGCCCGTCACCTACCTGCATCCCCTTCTGGAGCGTTCGCTGGCCAAGACGCTGGGGGTGCCGCTGTTCCAGGAGCAGCTCATGCAGATGGCCATCGATGTGGCCGGGTTCACGCCGGCGGAGTCCGACGAGTTGCGCCGGGCCATGGGGGCCAAACGGTCGGTCGAGCGTATGGAGCGGCTGAAGGGCCGGTTCTTCGCGGGGATGGCCGAGCGCGGCATCGGCGCAGAGGCAGGCGAGCAGATCTGGCACAAGATGGTGGCCTTCGCCACGTACGGGTTCCCCGAGAGCCACTCGGTGTCGTTCTCCTACCTGGTGTACGCCTCGGCGTGGATCAAGCTGCACTATCCGGCCGCGTTCTGCGCGGCGCTGCTCAACGCCCAGCCGATGGGCTTCTACTCGCCCCATTCGCTGTGCCAGGACGCCCGCCGCCACGGTGTGACTGTGCTCGGCCCAGACGTGAACCGGTCGGCCGGCGCGGCCGTGCTGGAGCCTTGCGAGACCTCCACGGGCGGGGTGGCGGTACGCCTGGGCCTGTCGTCGGTTCGGGGCATGGGCCCGGAGCTGGCTGATGCCATAGCCGCCGGCGCCCCGTATGACTCGATGGAGCATCTGGTCCGGGCCATGTCGGAGGAGCGGCCGCTGGACCTGCCGGTGCTGGAGGCGCTGGCCGCGGCCGGGGCGTTCGACTCGCTGGGTTTGGACCGGCGCGAGGCCCTGTGGGCGGCCGGCGCCGCGGCGCAGTCGGGTGCCAGCCGTCTGCCCGGCGCGGTCACCGGAACGAGGGTGCCGGAGCTGCGGCCCATGGCTCCCCAGGAGCAGTCGGCGGCCGACCTGTGGACCACCGGCGTGGCCCCCGACGGCCATCCCACCCGCTTCCACCGGTCCGAGTTGGACGCCGCCGGCGTGGTGGCCGCCGCGGACCTGCTGACCTGCCCGGTCGGGCGGGTGAAGGTGGCCGGCACGGTGTCGCACCGCCAGCGTCCTATGACCGCCGGGGGCACCATGTTCATCAACCTCGAGGACGAGACCGGCTTCGTGAACGTGATCGTGTCGAAGGGCTGCCAGGCCCGATTCCGCAAGACCGTCCTGATGTCGCGTGCGCTGATGGTGCGAGGCCGCCTGGAGCGCCACGAAGGCGCGGTCAATGTCATAGCCGAGCACCTGGCCCCCCTGTCGCTGCCAGCCACCCTCCCCAGCCGCGACTTCCGCTAGCCACATCAAGAACTCTGACGAAGTCGCCTCCGATCAGCGCACCTAGCCTCACCGCATGACCGCGTTCGACGATGCCGCCCGGCGGGTCGGCCAGGGGGCTGACGCCGAGGCTGAGGCCGATGCCCTGGTGGCGACGATGACCCTGGAGGAGAAGCTGGGCTGCCTCGACGGCGAGCAGCCCTTCTGGCCGGGAATCATCGACCTGACCACCGGCGGCTACCACGCCCACGGATGGCCGGCGGCCCGCGTCGATCGGCTCGGCATACCCGGGCTCAACTTCGCGGACGGGCCCCGCGGGTGCGTGATCGGACCGGCCACCACGTTCCCGGTCTCGATGGCCCGGGGAGCGTCGTTCGATCCGACCCTGGAGGAGCGCATCGGCGAGGCCATCGGGGCCGAGCTGAGGGCCTCGGGCGCCACCTTCACCGGCGCGGTGTGCATGAACCTGCTTCGCCACCCCGCCTGGGGCCGGGCCCAGGAGACCTACGGCGAAGACCCCTGCCACCTGGGCGAGATGGCCGCCGCGCTGACCCGGGGCCTGCAGCGCCACGTGATGGCGTGCATGAAGCACTTCGCCTGCAACTCCATGGAGAACGCCCGCTTCAAGGTGGACGTCGTCGCCGACGAGAGGGCCCTGCACGAGGTGTACCTGCCCCACTTCAAGCGGGTGGCCTCAGAGGGCGTGGCCGCGGTGATGAGCGCCTACAACTCCCTCAACGGCCACTGGTGCGGCGACAGCCGGCCGCTGCTGACTGGGATCCTGCGCGAGGACTGGGGCTGGGACGGCCTGGTCATCACCGACTTCATCATGGGACTGCGCGACCCGGTGGAGTCGGTCCGGGCCGGCTGCAACATCGAGATGCCCTTCCGCCAGCAGCGGGACCCGGTGCTTCCAGATGCCGTGGCCTCCGGCGAACTCGATGTCGCCGACGTGGACGCAAGGGTGTCGGAGACGATCGCCACCTTCCTGCGCTTCGCCCGGGTGTTCGCCAACGCCCCGGAGCGCTCGGTGGTGGGCTGCGCCGCGCACCGGACGCTGGCCCGCCGGGCCGCGGTGGAGTCCATGGTGCTGCTCCGCAACGACGGCTGCCTGCCGGTCGACACGGCCGGGCTATCGAAGCTGGTCGTGCTCGGCCCGCTGGCCGCGGTGCCCAACCTCGGCGACGGCGGCTCCAGCGACGTGCTCCACACCCCCGACCCGGTCACGCTGCTCGCCGGCATCGAAGCTGTCCTCGGCGACACCGGCGTGCAGGTCGTCCACAGCGACCGCGACGCGTCGATCGCGGCCGACGCCGACCTCGCGGTGGTCGTCGTGGGCTACACCCGCCACGACGAGGGCGAGTACATGGATGACGGCGGCGAGGTGTTCTTGACGCTGGCCCCGCCCATCGACCATCCCGAGCTCGGCTGCACCGACCCGTCCCAGATCGAGGCGATGCTGGCCGGCTTCGGTGACGGCGGGGCGGTTGCCGGGACTTCCAAGGGCGGCGACCGGGCCTCGCTGCGCCTGCACCCCGAGGACGAGCAGTTGATCGCGGCTGCGGCCGAGGTCTGCGACCGGGTGGTGGTGGCGGTGATGGCCGGCAGCGCGGTCGTCATGCCATGGCTGGGCACGGTCGACGCCGCGCTCATGGTGTGGTACCCGGGCTCGGAGGGCGGCCACGCCCTGGCCGACGTGCTGTTCGGCCGGGCCGAGCCCGGCGGCCGGCTCCCCTTCGCTATCCCGCACGAGGAGTCCGACCTCGTCGACTTCGACCGTGACGCAGAGACGGCCGTCTACGGCCTGCTCCACGGGCAGTGGCACCTGGACGCCAACGGCACGGACGCCCATCTGCCGTTCGGCCACGGCCTGGGCTACACCAGCTTCGATCTGGGCGAAGCCGAGACGGCAGGCGACGACGTAGTGGTGGTGGCGGTCGCCAACACCGGCGACCGTGCCGGCTCCACGGTCGTGCAGGTCTACGGAAGCGTGCCCGGCTCGACCTACGAGCGCCCGCCCAAGCGCCTGGTCGGCTTCGCCAAGGTTCGCCTCGACACCGGGGAGAGCACCGACGTACGGATACCCGTGGACCGGTCGCAGCTCGAACTGCGTATCGACGGCACCTGGGTCCAGGAGGACTCGCCGGTGGAGTACTCAGTCGGGTTCGACGCCGCCACCGCTCGGCGGATTTGAGGACACCGTCAGGCGCAGAGGTCCATGGCCACCGCGGCGTAGACCTTGGCCGCGGCCACCAGATCGTCGAGCTCGAAGTGGCCGGTGCCCTGGACCGCGGCCGATCCCCGGGGCGGGCCGAAGGTAAGCGACGGGATCCCGACCGCGTTGAAGATGTTGGTGTCGCGCCACATGGATGTGTGGGCCACCTGGGGAGGCGGCGTGGCGCCACCGACGATCTCGCCGTAGGCCTTCTCGACCGCGCTGCTCAACGGCTCCACGCCGGTGCCGACCCGGCCCGCCTTGGCCATGTAGCACTCGACCTCGGCCGCCGGGTCCACCGACCTGGCCACGGCCCGAACCTCCTCGACCACCGCGTCCTGGTCGGTCCCCGGAGGCGTGCGCACGTCCATGTAGAGCTTGCACACGGGAGAGGACCGGTTGGGCCGGTACGGCACGCCGCCCCTGATGGCGCCCACCTGGGCCTTGGGACGCACCTCCCCCAGCTCCGAGACATACGAGTTGCGTTCCTCGTAGTCGATGCCCCACGCCTCCAGGACGCTGGCAACCACCGCTCCCTTGACGATGGCGTTGGGATGGTCGGGCAGGTCCGGCTCTCGGATGAGCCGGGGCGTGTACATGTTGCGGCCCCGCAGCGTGATCTTGAGGTACACCGCGCCGCACTCGATCCACGACTTCGACCAGGCGGTGGTCTCGGCCACCAGGGCGTAGTCGGCCCGTACGCCGTGGTCGACCAGGTGGCGGCTGCCGAACCCCTTGCCCTCGTAGCTGAGGCCCTGGTACTCGTCGACGGGCGCCATGCCGGTCTCGCCCGCCACCGACGTCAGGATCACGTCGCCGCCCAGGCCGGCCCCGGCGTCCGTCAGCGCCTTGGCCATCACCATGAACACCGACATGCAGCCCCGGTCGTTGAGAACGGTGTGGCCGAAGATGCGATCGCCCTCCCGCCAGGCGCCCACCAGGTTGGGGTCGCTCGACTCCATGAGGTTGGCGTGGTCCGGGCCGCTGATCTCGGTGTCGAGATGCGCGTTGAAGATGAGGCTGGTAGCGCGGGGCTTCGACCCCGGCAGCACAGCCACCACGTTCGACCGGTCGGGCAGGATCTGCTGCTGGCGAGCGGCGATGCCGTGACGGTCGTACCAGGCGCTGACGGCGTCGGCCACAGGCTGCTCGTGGCCGCAGGGCCCGAAGGTGTTGCCCAGCTCCAGGCAGGTGTCGGCCAGCAGCTCCCGGTCGGCTTCGATCTGGTCGAAAACTGCGCCTCGCATTGCGGCGTCAACTCCGGTCATGGCGAGTCCTCCTGGGATCTGAGTCTCTTGAGCACCTCGGCGGTGTGAGCACCCAGCGCAGGAGGCGGCAGGCGATGCGATGCCGGGGTTCTTGAGAATGTGATGGGGTTGGCGACCGTGGTACCGGACCTGCCGTCGTGGCGCGGCAGATGTCGCATCGGGTCAAGGCCCAGCTCGTCGGCCAGCGCGAAGGCGGCGTCAATCGAGTTCACCGGGCTGCAGGGGATGCCGTACTCGGTCAGGCGCTCGACCCAGTGCTCGCAGGGCTCGCGCCGCAGGATGGCCTCCAGTTCAGCGGCCAGGGCCTCACGGTGCTCGACCCGGGTGGTGTTGGTGGCCCAGCGCTCATCGGCAAGGAGATGGAGTGCGTCCAGCGACTTGCACAGGCCCGAGAACTGGCGCTCGTTGGTGGCCGCAATGGCGATCGGGTCTGTGGCCGTGGGGAACGTCTCGTAGGGGGTGATGCTCGGATGGAGGTTCCCCATCCGGCCCGGCACGACCCCACCGCTCACGAACGCCGACGACTGGTTGATCAACGCGGCCAGCGCCGACGACAGCAGGTTCACCTCGATGAACTGGCCCAGGCCGCTGGTCTCTCGCTCGGCCAGAGCGGCGATGATCCCCACCGTGGCGTACAGGCCGGTGACCACGTCGACAATGGCCACGCCGGTCTTGGTGGGCGTGCCTTCGGCTTCACCGGTGATGCTCATGAAGCCGCTGGCGGCCTGCACGATGAAGTCGTAGCCCGGAAGGTCCCGACCGCCTGAGGGTCCGAAGGCGCTCACCCGGCAGTAGACGAGTCCGGGGCTGTCAGCTCGCAGTGACTCGTAGTCGAGGCCGAAGCGTTCCATGGTGCCGGCCCGGAAGTTCTCGACCACGACGTCGGCCGAGAGCGCAAGGTCGCGGGCTTGGGCCCGCTGTTCGGGGTCGGCCAGGTCCAGTACGACGCTTCGCTTGTTGCGGTTCACCGACAGGTAGTAGGTGGCCGAGCCGTCCTCTGAGAATGGCGGACCCCATGAGCGGGTGTCATCGCCCAGGCCGGGCCGCTCGATCTTGATCACGTCGGCGCCCAGATCACCCAGCATCATGGCGGCCAGCGGTCCGGCCAACACCCGCGAGAAGTCGGCCACCACCACGCCGTCCAGCGGCCCTCGGGACGCTCCTGCTCGCAGTTCCATAACCTCCGCACGCTACCGTTCTGCTGCGATGGCAGGTCCGCTGGAAGGGTTCCGGGTCGTCGAGCTCGGTGTGTGGGTGGCCGGGCCGGCGGCGGGGGGCATTCTGGCCGACTGGGGCGCCGACGTGGTCAAGGTGGAGCCCATCGGCGGCGACCCGGGACGGATGTTCCAGTACATGCTCGGCGGGGACATGCCCTCCAACCCGGTGTTCGAGATGGACAACCGGGGCAAGCGCAGCATCGCTCTAGACCTCACCACCGACGACGGACGGGCCGTGATGGAGGATCTGCTGGCGGGGGCCGACGTGTTCGTCACCAATGTCCGCCTCGGCGGGCTGGACCGTCTCGGCCTGGACCATGCGTCGGTGACCGCCCGCCATCGCCGGCTCGTCTACGCCGCCATCACCGGCTACGGGATGGAGGGCGCCGAGGCCGGCAGCGGCGCCTTCGACGTGGCCGGCTTCTGGGCCCGCTCGGGCATCGCCCACCTGCTCACCGTCGAGGGCGGGGATCCGCCGTTCCAGCGGGGCGGCATGGGCGACCACAGCACCGGGCTGGCCACCGCGGCCGGAGTCTGCGCGGCCCTGCTGGCCAGGGAGCGCACCGGCGAGGGCCAGGTGGTCAGCACGTCGCTGTTGCGGCAGGGCGCCTACACGATCAGCTTCGACTTGTCGGTGACGTTGGGGTGGGGCCTGACGTTGCAGATCGGCCGCCGCGACAACATGGGCAACCCGGCCATGAACAACTACACCGCCGGCGACGGGCGGCGCTTCTGGCTCGTGGGTCTCGAGCCGGACCGTCACTGGGCGCCGCTCACTCGAGCGGTCGGGCGGCCCGACTGGCTCCAGGACGAGCGCTACGCGACAGCCCGCGGCCGCCGCCACAACGCAGCCGGCCTTGTCGTCGAGCTCGACGAGATCTTCGCCACCAGGTCGCTCGACGAATGGGGCGAGATATTCGACGCCGAGCCCGAGCTGTTCTGGGCGCCCATCCAGTCGCCCGACGACCTGCTGGCCGACCCCCAGTTCGCCGCATCCGGGGGACTGGTCGACGTGCCCGATGGTGCCGGCACATCCACGATGGTCGCCACCCCGGTCGATTTCTCTACGACGGCCTGGGCCCCGCAGGGCATGGCGCCCCGCCTCGGGGAGCACAGCGACGAGATCCTGCGCTCGCTGGGCCGCAGCCAGGCCGAAGTCGAAGCCCTGCTCGCCACCGGAGCGGTCGGCGGCGACCGCTCCATCTGAGGGAACGCCGGATCAGTTCTCGATGTCGGCCACCCGGCGAGACCGCAGGGTGCACAGCGAACCCCGCACTCGCACAACGCCGTCGGTGATCACCACGGCCACGCCGGGGAATTCCCCAGCCCCGATGGCCTCCACGGCCGTGTCGCACACCGAGCCCAGGGATGTGTCCATCACGACAATGTCGGCCACGGCCCCCGGAGCGATCACGTTGCCGTCGGAGCCGAAGGCCTTGGCAGCCTGGCCCGACGCGACGGCCCACGCCGTCGCCGGCGCGACTCCGGCCATCGAGCAGACATCGCCGATGGTCTTGAGGATGCCCAGCGAAGTGACGCCGTAGCCGGTGGGCGTGTCCGTGCCGATCAGCAGCCGATCGAGTTCACCCCGGTCGGCGAGTCCCTCCACCACTCGCAGCATCGGCTTGGTGCCGCCGGCCTGCACCACCTCCACGAACGGCGGGCCCCCGTCGCCGCAGAGCATGTCGATGTCGTCGTCGGACAGGGAGGCGAACGTGTTGGCGTGCGACGCGATGGACGGAACCGCCGTGAGGACGTCCTCGGCTGAGAAATAGGGATGCTCGTCGCCTCCGGGACCCCGGTCGGAGGTGCAGCCGCAGTGCATGTGGACCGTCATCCCGAGCCGGCGGGCGTGCGTCGACAATTCACCGGCGCGCACCGGGTCCTTGAGCGAGCCGACGCCGATCTCGCCGATGATCCTCATACCCGCCTCGTATGCCCGGTCGATGTGGGAGAAGTCGGTGTCCTTCTCCAGCAGCATCGCTCCCCCGTGCACCTTGATGCCCGCGGGACGGTGGTGCTCGAAGGAGTGGAACGCCCCGAGGGCGATGCCGAGCGCCGACTCGGCCCCGGACCGGCCCGGGGCATGGACTTCACCCGCCGAGATGGCCCGGGTGACCGCCCCGTGCATCATCCGCTCGAGGTATCCGGTCGACTGCTGCTTGGGCGCGTAGTCGCCGAGCGTGGGGTGCATATGGGTGTCGACGAGGCCCGGGGCGACCGTCATGCCCTTGCAGTCGATCACGGTGTCGGCGGTGGTGGCCGCGCCGGAGTCGAACGACACTATGCGGCCGTCGTCGACGACGATGGTGTCCGCCTCCAGCGTGGGCTCGTCGAGCACGCCGGTGAGAACCTCGCCGATGTTGTGCAGTACAAGTTGCATTGGATGATCTCCGGGGAGTGTCGCGCCGCGGCCGAGGGGCTGCGGGGACTCGGGGGTGTCAGACGTTGGCCATGATCTTGTTGGCGAACAGGTCGATCTGGGCTGGATCGTCGGTCAGCGGGTTGATGATCAGGTGGTCGATCCCGGCCGCGGCCAGGGCCCGGATGCGGGCGGTCATCTCGTCGATGGTGCCGAACAGGTAGGCGTTCTGGAGGTCTTCGTCGGAGCGCTTGACGTCCATCACCGTCCGGTAGGCGGCGAGCTGCTCGGCGATCACCTTTTGGCGGTCGGCGGAGTCGACGATGTGCAGCCACTGGGCGTGCGACATGGTGAAGGTGCTCATGTCCCGCCGGGCGCCGAGGTAGCCGTGCACCGAGGCGATGTCGTCCGCGACGATCTCGGGACTGGTGCCGCTCGAGCGGCAGATCCAGCCGTCGTGGCGGCCGATGCGGGCCAGCACGGCCGGGGCCATGTTCGGCGTGTCGACGTTGTCGACGACGTGAACCTGCGAGCCGCCGCCGATCCAGATGGGCACTGGACCGCCGGGTCGGGGGTAGAGGGTGGTGCCGTCGGCGACGCTGTAGTAGTCGCCGCGGTAGCTCACCTCGTCGCTGCTGAGCAGCAGCCGGATGAGCTCCAACGCCTCGTCGGTGCGCCGGCCACGCTCGCGCCTCGGCACCCCCACCGACGCGAACTCCATGTCGTCGTGGCCGGTGCCGATCCCCAGGATCACCCGACCTCCGCCGGAGAGACTGTCGAGGCTGGCAACCTCCTTGGCGATGATGGTGGGATGGCGGAACGGCGCGCACAGGATGGCCGTGCCCAGGCGGATTCGCTCGGTGGCGCCTGCGGCCACGGCCAGCGTGATCATCGGGTCCTGCCAGGCCACCGAGTACACGTTGGGGGCTACCAGCAGGTGATCGATCACCCAGAGCCCGCTGAAGCCGGCCTCTTCGACTCGGGCGAAGTAGGGAACGAGCGACCGGGCCTCCGCGGCCGTGGTCAGAGGCCCTGCGTAGGAGGGCACGCGCCAGCCGAACTCCATCAGGTACCAGCTCCGGCAGGTCTGCCCACGGGCATCACACCGAGACCCCCGCGGCCCGCATCTCGGCGCCCACCGAGCCGTACAGCCGGCGCATCACCAGCTGGTACACGAGGCCGTGAATCTTGTCGAGGACCAGGCCGAGCACGGTCAGCTGCACGAAGGCCACGAACATCAACTCGGTGTCGAGAGTGCCCTGCGACACGATGATCAGAGCGCCGAGACCCTTGTTGGCCCCGACATACTCGGCCACCACGGCGCCCACCAGCGCCAGCATGAGCGCCACTCGCAGACCGCTGAACACGGCGGGAACGGCGTGGAGGGCCTTGCACTTGGTGAGCGTCGTCCAGCGGGAGGCCCTCAGGGCACGGAACAGCTCCAGCATCTCTGCCGGCGCGGTGGTGAGGCCGAGATAGGTGTTCTCGAGCAGCGGGAAGAAGGCGATGAGGGCCGCGATGATCACTTTGGGAGTCATCCCGAACCCGAACCAGATCACCAGGATCGGAGCGAGCGCGAACTTGGGCAGGGCCTGGGTGACGATGACGTAGGGCATGATGACTCGCCGGGCGATCCCGAACTCCGAGGCCAGAGTGCCCAGCCCGATCCCGGCGACACCGCCCAGCGCGAACCCGAGAACGATCTCCTGGACGGTGATCCAGATGTGCGGGTTGGCCCGGCCCGAGGTCACATAGTCGATCAGGCGGTCGAGCACCGGCCCCGGCTCTGGGAGGATCAGCGGGGAATTGGTCCTTGCCCACAGGTGCCACACCACGACCAGCACGACGGCCGACACCAGCACGAGCACGCGACCGAGCCACTTCTCCGAGCGGGCCGCCCGCCAGAAGCGCCTCACGATGCGCCCTCCGGGCTCATACGAGCTGCTCCCGGATCCGCTGGCGCAGCGACCAGAACCTCTCGTCCGCCTCGACCTGCTCGAAGGTGCGGGGCCGCGCCAGGTCCACGTCGATCACGTCCTGCACGCCCCCGGGGCGGGCCGACATGACCATCACCCGGTCGGACAGGAACAGCGCCTCGCCGATGTCGTGGGTCACGAACACCACCGTGGTCTGGGACTCCTGCCAGATGCGGAGAAGCTCCAGGTTCATGAGATCCCGGGTCTGGGCGTCGAGCGCTCCGAAGGGCTCGTCCATCAGCAGGATGGAAGGCTCCACCGCCAGGGCCCGGGCCACCGACACCCGTTGCTGCATGCCTCCCGACAGCTCGCCCGGCCGGTGCTGCAGGTACTCCGCGAGACCCACCATCTCCAGTACTTCGTGCGCCTTGCGCCTGTCGGTGTCGGTGGGCCGGCGCATCACCTCGAACGGCAGCATCACGTTGTCGAGGACCCTGCGCCACGGCAGCAGCACCGCCTTCTGGAAGACGTAGCCGATGCGCCGGTCGGGGGCGGTGACGACCTCGCCGCCGATGCGCACCTCGCCGGTGGAGGGCGCGATGAGGCCTCCCACGCATCGCAGCAGCGTGCTCTTGCCGCAGCCGCTGGGCCCGACGATGCCGACGAACTCGCGGGGCGCTATGTCGAAGTCGATGCCCTCGATGGCCGTGATGTCGCCTGCGTCGGACGCGAAGGTCTTGGTGAGGCCGTCGATCTCAATATGGCCGCGCCCCGGGAGTTCTCCGGTCTGGTCGTTCACGGTGTGCCCCTGAACCCGGCGGACACCAGTGCCCGCCGGGTTCAGGCTAGTTGTCGATCTAGTTGATGAACCGGTTGGAGATCACCGCCGAGGCGTCGGCTGCGTCGGGCAGGATCCCGAGCTCGGTGGCCTGGTCGGCGACGTCCTGGATGGTGGTCACATCGCACCAGCCCATGCCGTTCTCGGCGACGCCGGGGCCCTCGCTCTGCATCTGGATGCGGTAGTCGATCACCGCGAGGTTGCGATCCATGTTGTCGGCACCGACCGCGTAGCGGGAGCCGATCTCAGCCGCAGCCTCGGGGTTCTCCTGGATCCATACCTTGGCCTTCTCCAGAGCGTCGATGAACCGTCCTACGCCGTCGGTGTTCTCGTCCACCCAGCTCCGGTTGGCGAAGTACACGTCGTTGGGGCCGGGCACCTGGGTGTACTGCCAGATCTCGTAGTCGCCGACCTGGTCGTCGGGGATGCCGCCGGCCTCGAGGAGGGCCCAGTTGATCGAGCCCCATGTCGAAGCGGCCTGGGCCTGGCCACCGAGCAGAGCCTCTCCGAAGGCGATCCCGGTGGCCGCGAAGGTCACGTCCTCTTCGGTGATGCCGTTGTCGGCGAGCAGCAGGGCTGCGTACCACTTGCTGGTGGAGGCCTGGGATGTCACTGCGACCGTCTTGCCCCGGAGGTCCTCCGGGCTCTCGATGCCGGCTCCGGTATTGACCAGCATGGTCATCCAGTTCTGCGTGTACGGGCAGTAGATGCCCTCGAGATCCGCGCCCGCGATGGTGGCGAAGAAGCCCGACAGTGCGTCGGCCATGGCGATGTCGGCGTTGCCGGCCACCAGCTGGCGGACGGCGTCGCCCGCACCCGCGCCGGGGAGCTGCTCGAGGGTGACGCCGGCCTCGGCGAAGTAGCCGTTCTCCTCGGCCACATACAGGTCGATGAAGTCGATGAACTTGCCGCCACCCCAGGTGACCAGCCGGATGTCGATCGGCTCGGGCGGAGCAGCGGGCTCGGGCTCAGGCTCGGGCTCGGGCTCAGGCTCCGCGGCGGGCTCGGGCTCGGGCTCAGCGGCGGGCTCAGGCTCGGGCTCCGGATCGGCGGCCGGCTCAGGCTCCGCCGCGGGGGCCGGGGCTGCAGGCTCGGCTTCGTCGTCGTCGCCGCATGCTGTGAACAGCAGGGCCGCGGCCACTGGCACCGCCAGCCAGCGCAGCCATCTCGTCCGATTCGTGGTCTGGGTCATGATGGTCTCCCTCCCGTCTTGAGACTGCCAAACCCTATAGGAAATCATCAATCGGATGTCAAGTTCGCCGGTGCGTGGCATGATGGAGAACTGTGAGTTCGTTCGAGCGGCCCAAGACCGCCCAGGAGGCAGTGCTCGCGGAGATCCGCGAGCAACTGCTCGACGGTCGGCTCGCGCCGGGCGTATCCGTCCGCCCCGACGCGTTGGGCGACGAGCTGGGCGTCTCGGCGGTGCCCGTGCGGGAGGCGCTGCGGATCCTCGAAGGCGAGGGCCATGTTCACTACCGACCCCACCGGGGCTACGTGGTGGCGACCCTCGATGTGGACGACCTGATCGAGATATACCGGATCCGGGAGCTCCTCGAGACCGAGGCCGTGCGCCGAGCCATCCCTCAGCTGCGGGGCGACACGGTGGCCCGCCTGCGCGAGATCGTCCACGAGATGGACGAGGTGCAGGACGACGTCATCTCGCTGACCGCGGTGAACCGGCGGTTCCACTTCACCCTGTTCGAGGCGGCCGAGATGCCCCAGCTCGTTCGGGTCCTGCGGATCCTGTGGGACTCCTCGGATCGCTACCGCCTGCGCTACCTGATGTCGCCCGAGAACCGCCGACTCGTGCACGACCAGCACCAGAGGATGATGCAGGCCGTTTCCGACCGGGATGTCGAGACGTTCATCGACGAGAGCCAGAAACATCGGGCCCACGCCATCGGGGCACTCGCCGAGGTGTTCGCAGTAGCCGAGGTCGAGGTCGAGCAGAAGTCCGCCTGAGCCGTCCGGCTCAGGTCGGGGCCCGGTCGAGGTCCCGGTCCCCTATCCGCGCGAAGGGCCGGCCGCGGCTGGCGCCGGCGATCGCCACGACCACTTCGTCGGCGCGGGGAGCGTCGGCGATCGCAGTCTGGGCGGTGTGGTAATGGGACCGCCTCAGCATCTCGTCCTTGTGGACCATGGGCACGACGATCGGCGCGCCGGGGCCTCCTCGGGTGTTGGTGAACACCAGCGTGCTGGAGGCATCGACGCGTGCACGGATCGGATCGCCGAACATGAGCGTGTGGACCATGGCGTTGGCGTGCTCGATCTCGCCGTCGACTCCCACTACTGAGGACTTGCCGTAGGCCTCGACCGCGTCGGGCGCGCCCAGGGCGTCCACGAGGCGATCGGCCAGGAGCGCACCGAGGTCGTTGGCGAACCCCACGATGTCCGGATGCAGATCCTCGACGAAGGGGCGCCCGGCCCATGGATTGGGCATCACCGCGGCGACGATCGCCGTCGTCAGGGGCGGCTCGACTGCACGCCCGCCCTCCAGGCGGATCTCCTCAGTCACAACATGAATCTTGCGGATCTGGTTCATAGGTCCTACCGGCCCATCAGGTCGATCTTGCGCTGCTCGATCTTGCTGCGCAGCGGCGGGAAGACCTCTTCGGGATCGATGGTGATCGCCAGGAGAGCGGGTCCTCCCAGAGAGAAGGCCCAAGCGAACGCGCCGCCGAGGTCGGCCTCGTCGCTGACGGTACGAGCGGCGACGCCGAAGGCTTGCGCGACCGCGGCAAAATCGATGGACCCCAGACGCACGAAATGGTCCTCTCCATACATCGCCTCGGCCTGGTGGCGCAGAATGCCGAGGGCGCCGTCGACGAACACCACCGCCACCAGCGGCAGCCCCAGGTCCTGGGCCACTACGAGCTCTCCCATTGTGTGTACGAAGCCCCCGTCGCCGGCGATGGCCACTGCCGTCGTGCCGGGCAGGGCCACCGCGGCTCCGATGGCGGCGGGAAGGCTGAATCCCATGGCGTCGAACTCGCAGGACTGGAGCAGGCCCTCGGGCCTGGTGACGTCGAGCTGCTCGCACACCCACAGCCGGTGGTTCCCGATGTCGGCCGACACGACCGTGCCGTCCGGCGCGGACTCGTTCAGCGAGGCGATCACCGAGGCTGCGCTCAGGCCCCGGGCAGGATCGTTCTGCGGCGGCGTGCGAGGCGGCTTGCCGGTGAACCACGGCTCACGCCGAGCGACGCGAGGGGAGGCGGCGGCCAGGACCGTCCCCACGCTGCCCACGATCCCCTGGTCGACCCGGTAGACCCGGTTGATCTGCGAGGCGTCTGCGTCGATCTGAACCAGCTGCGCACCGTCGGCGAACAGGTCGGGGCGCCAGCCGAACGTCGTCTGCTCCCCGAGCGCGCAGCCGGCGATCAGCACTAGGTCGGCCGAGCCGATGGCCTCGCGGGCTGTGTCCGTCCCGTAGAAGCCGAGCATGCCGACGCTGCGCGCATGGTCGGTCGGGATGCTCCCTATGCCGGAGCGGCTCGTCGCGACGGGCGCCTCGAGCCGCTCTGCCAGCGCTACGAGTGAGGCGCTGCCGGAACTGCGGAGCACGCCGTGACCCGCCAGGACGGCCGGACGCTGAGCGCGCTCGAGGCGCACGACCAGTTCATCGACGGTCGATGCGGCCGGAGCAGCCGCCGAGTCGGCCGCTGGCGGCAGCGGTTCGACTCGCCCCGCGGTGTCGGCTTGGAGGTTCTGGGGCAGGGCGATGTGCACCGGGCCGGGCCGCTCGGACGCGGCGAGTTGAAGGCCGGTGGCGATCAGGTTGGGAACTTCGTCGAGCGACGCCGCCTGCACGGACCTCTTGCAGAACGGCGCGAACAGCCCGACGTTGTCGCAGTGCTGGAGGATGTTGCGGTGGACGTACCGCCGGTCGACCTGTGCCGTGAGCACCAGCAGCGGGATGGAATCGGCCTGGGCATTGGCGACCGCAGTGACCAGGTTCGTGGCACCGGGTCCCGGAGCACCGGACAGGACGACGCCGGGCTCGCCCTTGGCCAGCGCGTAGCCCGATGCCATGTACCCCGCACCCTGCTCGTGGCGGGCCGGAATCACCCTGGGCCCGCTGGAACGGCCCAGTTCGTGATACGTGGGCAGGAAGTGCCCACCCGCAACCGTGAATACGGCACTGACGCCCGCGGCATTGATCGCTTCCGCGATGAGGCGGCGTCCTAGCAGGTCGCCCGAGGCTTCAGGCATTGGATCTCCATCCCGACAACGGCAGCAGCATCATATAGTCGATCAAATACAGGAACTCATTGGACGCGGAGCTTCTTGAGACAGGAATGCGGGCATGGAGCCAGCACTTGGATCGTTACACTGCCACCACATGACGCCGCCATCATCTGCATCCTCTAACTCAAGCTCCCCGACCGTGGCCCTCACCATGGACGGAGTCATCGCAAACTGGGTGAAGGGCCTGAGAGCCCATGTAGCCGCCCGGCACGCGGTCGCCGATCGGCAGCTGGCACTGAACGTCTCCTGGGATCTCTCCGAATGGGGCGTTGACGACCCGGCCGGCACGATCCGCGACTTCCTGCTGTCTCCGATGTCGGGCCGGCTCAAGCTCGTCGAAGGTGCGGAAGCCGGGATAGCCAGGCTGCAATCGGCGGGCTTCAGGGTCTTGGCCGTGACCCGGCGCGACCACATGGTCGGCAACAATCCCGACGACCAGGACACGACCCGTCACATCGCCCGCCAGTGGTTCGCCGGTCAGCCGCTACTGGGCATAGGCGACGACGACATTGTGTTCACCGAGGACCCGGTCGGGCTCGACGCCGATGTATGGGTGGACGACGCACCGCGGCGCGTGCAGCGCCTGGTGGAGGCCGAGAAGCCGGTGTGGGTGCTGCCGCAGCCGTGGAACCGCTCGGTGGTGCAGCATCCGGGCGTGCATGTGCTGTTCGACGGCTGGAGCTCGGTCGACGATCTGATCGCGACGCACTCCGCCTGACGCCGGCCAACGGCTCGGCGCCACTGCAGCACCGCAAGCGGGCCCGCCGACCGGACGGCGGCGTTGCCGCACACTGGTACCGACACCTTGATCCGGCACCGCGGACGCCCATCCTCCAGCGGTGTCACAGCCGCGCCCCATAATCGCGCCGAGCGCTGAACGCTCTCCTCGCAGCCCGGGACAACGGGTCGCCTGCACTCCGCAAGGCGAAAGGCCCCTGTCCCATGCATCCCAGTCATCGGTTCCTCCCCTACTTCTCCAGGCTCGACGACGGCCTCGTGGTGGAGCGCAAGCACCCCCCAGGCGCGACGCTGGCGGCAGGCAGCGCCCAGGCGCGCGGAACGCACCAAGATCCGCGACTGCTGGATCTCGCATCCCATGCCCTGGACCTGCCGGCCGGAGGCGCGGTGATGGCCGCGGCCACCGGAGCGACCACCACAGTCGATCCTCCTTCCAGCGGTGTGATGGCCCTGATCGGTCTGAGATGCCCGCCGGAGACCGCGGCGGTGGCGGCCACCACGCAGTGCGAGACGCTGTGGCCCGACGGCTGCCGCCGCAGCGGCGTGCTGGCGTGGTCGCTCGATCGGCACCACAACTCCTCGGCGCTGTTCCGCGAGCAGCCCGGCCACGGCGCGGAGAGGCTCGACGCGGTGGCGGGGACCCTGCTCGACGCAGGCCTGCGCGCCCTGGGCCACGACACGCCGCCGTGCCCCTCCCCTGCGGTGTGGTTTCCGGACGGCGTGTTCCTGCACCGGCTGTCGAGACTGCTCGACCGGCGCGGCGGGATCTGCACCCGGCGCCGGCTGAGCTGGGAGAGCCTTTCGCGGCTCTATCCGCTCAACGGCTCGGCCGAGCCGCTGACGCCCGGCATGACGCTCCATCTGAGGCAGGACTTCCACGAGCGGAACACCTGGTCGTCTCTGCGCCTCCGGGTCGTCGATCAACCTGCCGCCGCGCCGGCGATCCTCCCCGGCCTCACTCCAGATATCGCTGAGTGGCTCGACGACGGATCATTCGCCCGCTGGGTGCTCAGCCGGGTCTCGGATCCCCCCAGCACCCTGGATTGGCTGTGCGGACGCCTCGACCGAGGCTTGGCGGGCGATCTCCACCTCGCGCTGGGTGAGGTGAACGGTCCGCTTCAGCGCAGGCGCCGGGGGCACATTCGGGCCTAGGGCGCGCCGTTATGCTGGCTCGTCGTGAGTGGGCCGAAACCGAGCGGCGGATCCATCGCCCGCCGCCGCCTGCTGATAGCGCTGGGCTTCGGGGTAACCAACGTTGCCGTGCTCCGCCGGCTGGGATCCGGCGAAGCTCCCGCTCCCGAGCAGCAGCAGACGGCCGCCCCGGTCGAACCGGCGGGTGCCCCGGCCACCTCGGCACCGGCAACGGTCGTCTCCGAGCCGGCGGCGCCGACTGAGCCGCCGCCTGTGCCGGTGCTGGACGAGTCGGCGGCACAGGGGACTGATCAGCCGTTCGACCTGGCCATCGTCGGCGGCCGTGTCATCGACCCCGCCTCGGGATTCGACTTCGTGGCGAGCATCGGCGTCAGCGGCTCGACCGTGGCGGCCATCTCGACAGACCCGGAGGCTCCGCCCCTGCAGGCAGCCACCACCATCGACGCAACCGGTCTGGTGGTGTCGCCCGGCTTCATCGACATCTTGTCGTACAGCCCCAACGGCTACGGCGAGTGGTTCAAGCTGGCTGACGGCGTGACCACCAACCTCGGGATGCACGGCCTCGACAACCGCGCCGACAGATGGTTCTCGGCCCATCCCGACGGCAGCTCGCCGATCCACTTCGGCGGCGCCTCCGACCACGCCTTCGTCCGGCAGGTGCACGGCCTCGAGCCCTACGACACGGCGTCGGGCAGCACGCTTGAGGCCATGCTCACCGACGCCCGGTCCGATCTGCGCAACGGGTTCATCGGGCTGCACATGCAGCCCGAGTACACGCCCGGCACCAGCGCCGACGCGCTGCTGGCCCACGCTGCGGTCGCCGCGGAGCACGGCGTTCCCCTGTGCGTGCACGCCCGCTACTCGGACAACCTCCCGCCCGGCACCAACCTCCAGGCCATCAGCGAGCTCGTCTCCGCGGCCCGCGAGACCGGGGCCCATGTCCATGTCGAACACATCAACTCGACGGGCGGCACCGGGGTGATGGCCGAGGCGCTGGGACGCATCGGCGACGCCATCGGCGAGGGGCTGTCCATGACGGCCTGCACCTACCCGTACACCTTCTGGGCCACGTACCTCAAGTCGGCTCGCTACCAGGACTGGCAGGAGAAGTACGGCATCGGCTACGGCGATCTGCAGGTGGCGGGAACGTCGGAGCGGCTGACCGAGCAGACCTTCGCCGACGCCTACGCGAACAACGCTCTCACTGCCGCGTTCGCCATGTCGCCGGAGGACATCGACTTGCCTCTGCAGGCCGACTTCGTGATGGTCGGCAGCGACGCCATCCTCGACCGGTCCCACAACAACCACCCCCGATCGACCGGATGCTTCAGCCGGGTGCTCGGGCACTACGTGCGCGAGCGGCAGGTTCTAGACCTCCCCACCGCACTCGCCAAGATGACGATCCAGCCGGCCCGCCTGTTGGAGGGTCGCTGCCCGGCTCTGCTGCGCAAGGGCCGGCTCGGCATCGGCGCCGACGCCGACATCACCGTGTTCGATCCGGCCACCGTCACCGACCGGTCCACGATCGGCGACCCCGCGCAGGAGTCCGCAGGCATCCAATGGGTGGTGGTCGAGGGCACGGTGGCCCGATCGCCCGACGGCTTCACCGCGGTTCAGCCCGTAGGCCGGGGCCTGCGGTCCGACATCGGCGCGGCCTGAGGCGGTCCGAACAGTGATGGAGCCGCGATCGCCGTTGGAGCGGGCGGTGGCCTGGATGCTGTTCGTCCTGCTCGTGGCCGGCGCGGCGGCATCGATCGCGCTGGACTCCGGCGACTCCGACACGGCTGCCCGGCCAGAACCCGAAGCAGCCGAGACGGCAACCACCCCGTCCGCAAGCCCCCCGGTAGCCGCCGAGGGACCCACCGTCACCGCGGCGGCGGACGACGGTCCGTCCTCCTTCACGATCGCGGCCACCGGCGACCTGCTCATCCACGAGTCGGTTGCCGACGCGGCCCGCACCGGCGACGGCTGGGACTTCACGTCGATGTTCGACAGCGTCGCGCCGATTCTCGGCCAAGCAGACCTGGCCGTGTGCCATGTGGAGAGCCCGATGTCGCCCAACAACGCCCGCCTCTCCTACTTCCCCGCGTTCCTCGTGCCCAGGGAGTTGGCCGAAGCGATCGCCTACGCCGGCTACGACACCTGCTCTCTCGCCTCCAACCACGCCACCGACGCCGGACGCGAGGGAATCGTGGGCACCATCGGCGCGCTTGATCAGGTTCAGGTCGCCCACGCCGGCATGGCGCTCTCGCCAGAGGCCCGCGACGAGGTCACTCTGCTCACCGCGGGCGAGGCCACCGTCGCGCACCTCTCCTACACCTACGGCTTCACCAACAGAAGACTCGATCCCGATGAGCCGTACTTGTCCAACGTCATCGACGAGACGACCATCCTCGACGAGGCCCGGCGGGCACGGTCCTCGGGCGCGAACTTCGTGGTGCTGTCGCTGCACTGGGGCACCAACTACTCCAGCGAGCTCGACGAGCTGCAGGTTGGTCTCGGACCTCGACTGCTGGCCTCCCCCGACATCGACCTGATCCTCGGCCACCACGCCCACATGGTGCAGCCGGTAGTCGAGATCGGCGGGGAGTTCATCGTGTACGGGTTGGGGAACTTCCTGTCGAACCAGTCCCCAGAGACCTGCGCCGAATGCCCGCTGCCCACCGAGGACGGCGTGATCGTCCATCTCACGGTGACCGAGGACGAAGCCACCGGCCGGTGGTCGGTCACCGAGATCGCCCACACCCCCACCTGGGTGGATCGCTCCGACTTCGAGATCGTCGATGTTCTGCGCGACACCGGCCGCGATCCGGGGCTGCTCCAGGACTCCGCTCAGAGGACCGCGGCCGCCCTCCAACTGCTGGGAACGCCGGTCGCTTCGCGGTAGAATTCACAGAGTGAGCTTCAAGGTCGGTGATCGGGTTGTGTACCCGCATCACGGCGCCGCTGAGATTGTGAGGCTAGAGAAGCGCACCGCCTTCGGCGAGGAGCAGGACTATCTCGTGCTGCGCATGACCCACGGCGAGATGACCGTGGCCGTGCCCGCCGACAGGGCCGAGGACGTCGGGATGCGCTGGCCCATCAGCACCGAGGACGTGGACGACCTCTTCGAGGTACTGGCCCGCCGTGACGTGCGAGAGCCCGCCAACTGGTCGCGGCGCTACAAGAACCACCAGGAGAAGCTCAAGTCGGGCGACGTGTACCAGGTGGCCGAGGTAGTGCGAAACCTGGCCCTGCGGGAGCGGGCCAAAGGGCTCTCGGCCGGCGAGAAGACCCTCTACAACACGGCCCGCAGCGTGCTGGTCTCGGAGCTGTCGTTCGCGCTCAATGTGACCGAGGACGAGGCGTCGCGCCGCGTTGATGTCGCCCTGACCTGACTTTGCCCTGACGCCCGCTGCGGGCGAAGGCCTCGTTTCCCGCTCTTGTTCGCTGCGCCCACGGGCCGCTCGGGCCACGGCCTCGCGCCGTATGAGCCGAGTTGTCCTGCCTATTCGCTCGGCCTCTCTCAGCGGACCAGGCCGCCTCCGTCGACGATCAGCGACTGGCCGTTGACCATGCTGGCCGCGTCGGAGGCCAGCCATACAGCCGCCTCGGCCACCTCGTCGGAAGTGAGCATCCGGCCGCCGATGTTGGTGGCCGCGATCATCTTGGCGATCTCGGTGTTGTCGCCGATGAAGCGCCGGATCATGGGAGTGTCGGTCGAGCCCGGGAGCACGGCGTTGACCCTGATCCCCCGGCGGGCGTACTCCTGTGCGGCCGCCTTGGTCAGCCCGACCACGCCGTGCTTGGCCGCCGTGTAGTGGGGCTGGCCCGGAGCGGCCACGACCCCCGCTCCCGACGACGTGTTGACGATGGCGCCGCCGCCCTGTTCGGCCATGTGGCGCAGCTCGTGCTTCATGCACAGGAACACGCTGGTCAAGTTGACTGCGATCATGCGGTCCCAGCGGGCCTTGTCGAGATTGTGGAACTCCGACATCTGGTCCGCGATCCCGGCATTGTTGAAGGCGATGTCGAGACGGCCGTGATCGGCGACGATCCCGTCCACCATCGAGATGACGGCGGCCTCGTCGGTCACGTCGACGGACACAGCCGAGGCTGCGGGTTCCTGCGAGGCCTCGTCGATAGCGGCGGCCGTGGCCCGAACGCCCTCGGCGTCGATGTCGGCCACAACGACGTGGGCCGCGCCCTGCGCGGCGAATTGTTGCGCCGCGGCCCGGCCGATGCCGCCGGCCGCACCGGTGACCAGCACCACCTTGTTCTGCGCCAGGCCCCTCACATCGGAGCGGCCCGGCGTCCCGGGATCCAGGTCGCTCACAGGCGCTCGATGATGGTGACGTTGGCTTGGCCGCCGCCCTCGCACATCGTCTGCAGGCCCCAGCGTCCGCCGGTGCGCTCCAGCTCGTGCAGCAGGGTGGTCATCAGCTTGGCTCCGGTGCAGCCCAGCGGATGTCCGAGCGCGATGGCGCCGCCGTTGACGTTGACCTTGGAGTGGGGGATGGCGTGCTCGTGCATCCAGGCCATCGGCACCGGCGCGAACGCCTCGTTGCACTCGAACAGGTCGAAGTCGTCGATGGCCATGCCGGTGCGCTCCAGCGCGTAGGCGGTGGCCGGGATGGGGCCGGTCAGCATGTAGATCGGGTCGTCACCCCGCACCGACATGTGATGGATGCGGGCTCTGGGCTTCAGTTCGTGCTGCTCCACGGCCCTCTCGGAGGCCACCAGCAGAGCGGCCGCCCCGTCGCTGATCTGGCTGGAGACCGCCGCGGTGAGCCGCCCGCCCTCGGTGAGCGGCGGCAGCGACTGCATCCTCTCCAGGGACGTGTCGCGGCGGGGGCCCTCGTCGGTGGTCACGCCGGCAACCGGCTCGATCTCGGCCGTGAACCGTCCCTCGTCGATGGCCTGGACAGCCCGGCGGTGGCTCTCCAGCGCGTAGGCCTCCATGTCGGCCCGGCTGAAGTCCCACTTCTCGGCGATCATCTCGGCGCCCCGGAACTGCGACACCTCCTGGGTGCCGTAGCGCTGAACCCATCCCTGCGAGCCGGTGAACGGATCGGCGTGGCCCAGCGCCTCGGCCGCAATCAGCGCGGTCCCGATGGGCACCATGGACATGTTCTGCACACCGCCCGCCACGACGAGGTCGTTCACGCCGGCCATGACGCCCATGGCCGCGAAGCTGACCGCTTGCTGGCCCGAGCCGCACTGGCGGTCCACGGTGACGCCCGGAACCGCATCGGGCAGGCCCGCGGCCAACCAGGAGGTTCGGGCGATGTCCCCCGCGTTGGGGCCCACGTTGTCGAGATTGCCGAAGATCACGTCCTCCACGGCCATGGGGTCGACGCCGGTGCGGCGCAGCAGCGCCTTGATGGCGGCCGCCCCGAGGTCGGCGGGATGCACGTCCGACAGCCCGCCGCCGCGCCGTCCGGTCGGGGTTCGGACGGCGTCGACTATGTATGCCTCACCCATTCGACTCTCCTCCAAGCGCTCGTGCCTCTATTGATTATGCCTTCGACGCCGGTCACCCGAACTCCGGGATCACCTTCGTGCCGATCAGCTCGATGGTCTGCATGACCTTGTCGTGGGGCACCTTGTACGGATTGAACAGGCAGAACACCATGTCGCAACCTGTGGCCTGGTAGGCCCGGAACATCTCGATGGCCCGCTCGGGGTCGCCGCACACGCAGGCGTTGGTGTCCATCAGGTAGTCCATGGTGAGGTGCTCGATGGAGCCGTCCTCGACGTGGTCCGCGGTCCGGCCCAGATAGTCGTAGGTGCCCAGCTCGTCCTCCATCTCCCGCAGCCACTGGGCCACCGACCCGATGAGCCGGGGCTCCCGTCTTGGGGTACCACTCGAACGATTCGGCGGCCACCTCGACCGCCTCGGCCACCGTCGGCGCCACATTGACCATGGTGAAGGTGGCGGCCTGGTCGTTCACGAACCGCCCGATCGGGTCGGTGCATGCGGCGATGCCCTCCCGGTAGATGGCGATGCGCCGGGCCAGCTCCTCGGGGGGCGTGCCCACCGAGAACGACAGCAGCCCCAGGCCGGCCTCGCCGATCATGCGGTGCCCGCCGTCGGAGCTGGTGGCGGCCCACAGCGGGGGGTGCGGCGACTGCCGCGGCTTGGGCAACACCCGGCGAGGCGGCATCTGCCAGTAGTGGCCGTCCCATTCCAGCTCGTCGGTGGTCATGGCGGCCACGGTCATCTCTAGGGCCTCGCGCCACATGGCCCGGGTCTCGCTCGGGTGGATGCCGAAACCCTCCAGCTCGGCCCGGGTGGCCGAGCGGCCGGTGCCCAGCTCCACCCGGCCGTTCGAGAGAAGGTCGAGCACGGCCACCGACTCGGCCGTGCGCACCGGGTGGTTGTAGGGCTTGGGCATGAGCCGCACGCCGTAGCCGAGCCGCAGGTTCTCGGTGACTGCGGCGAGGTGGCCGTAGAGCACCTCGGGATTGGAGCAGTGCGAGAATTCCTCGAGGAAGTGGTGCTCCACCGTCCACACCGAGTGGAACCCGACCCGGTCTCCCAGGCGGACCTGCTCCACCACCTCCTGGTACGCCTGATGCTCGCTCTGGCGCGACCACGGCCGGGCCACCGGGATCTCGTAGAACATGGCGAACTTCATGGCGGGCTCCCTATCCGTCGGCTGGCTTGCGTCCCACGGTGGCGATGGACGTGGGGCTCAACATGGCGAAACCCGGCTCGCGCACCTGCGCCAGCAGGGTGGAGCCGTCCGCCTCGGACACCACCCCGAACTCGACGAGCCGGGGCACGGCCCGCTCCAGGGCGAGGAACCACCACTCCCCCGCCGGCTCACCGGGCCGCATCGTCCAGACGTCCCCGATGACTTCCAGGCCCTCCATGCCGAGGTCGCGCATCCATCCCAGCACGCGCACGCCGGCGTTCGGATCCCGCCATTCCTCGTGGGACGCGCCCGCGATGAGCCGGTGGACGGATCGGTAGGGCTCGGGCAGCGACTGCTCGGCGAACTCGAGCATGGCGCCGTCCTCGACGACCATCGCACCGCCCGGCTTGAGGGCCTCGAGCAGGCGGGCGAGCACGTCCTCCCGCTCGGGAAGGTGCTGGATCACGGCTCGGGCGTGCACCAGGTCGAAGTGCTCCGAGGGCAGCTTCTCGGAGGTCACGTCGTGTTGCCGCACGATCACGTTCGACGGCATCTCGGCGTGGAATCGGAGGTCGATGTCGGTGGACATCACCCGGCCGCGGGACCCCACCCGCTCGGCCAGCCAGGCCGACACGCTGCCGGTGCCCGCTCCCACCTCGAGCGCGTGCATCCCGTCAGCCACGCCCACCCGGTCGAGCAGCGCGAAGGTGACCGGGTCGCGTGCCTCGGACAGCATGGCCAGCCGGACGCGCTCGATGTCGGCCTCGTCGTCGCTCACGCCGTAGCGTTCGCTGTGCTCCTCAGCCACGAGTGCAGAGGGTAACGGCGACAACCGAGCGCTAGAGAACGCAAGAGAAGGGGTTCCGTGGTCCGACACCGCTCCGATCAGTACTCCGGGAGCTCCGACGACACCGCGGAGCAGGCCGAGTTCAGGGCCAGGGTGCGGGACTGGCACGACCGCCACGCCACCGTCCGGTCCTACGACGACCTGTGGAGAGTCCCGCTGTATGTGGACGAGGCCCGGGCCGAGGAGTCCTTCCAGAACGGGCGGACGTGGCAGCGCACGCTGTTCGAGCACGGTTGGGCCGGTCTCACGTGGCCCCGTGCCTACGGCGGAGGCGGGGGCGAGCCCTGGCAGGCCCGCATCTTCTCCGAGGTGGCGGCGGGCTACGAGGAGTGGCCCGGATTCATCGGCGCGACCATCGCCATGCTCGGACCCACGCTGCTGCGGCACGGCACCGAACAGCAGAAGCTCCGCTTCGTGCCGGGGTTGCTGTCGGGGGAGCTGGCCTTCTGCCAGCTGTTCAGCGAGCCGGGCGCGGGGAGTGATCTGGCCGGGCTGGGCATGCGGGCCGAACGCGACGGCGATGAGTTCGTGGTGAACGGGCAGAAGGTCTGGAACTCGCAGGCCCAGTTCTGCGACTGGGGATTCCTGCTGGTGCGGACCGACCCCGACGCGCCCAAGCACCGGGGTATCACGTTCCTGCTCGTCGAGATGGACTCACCGGGAATCGAGGCCCGACCGCTGGTGCAGATGAACGGCTCGGCCCACTTCAACGAGGTCTTCTTCGACGATGTGCGGGTGCCCGCGGCCAATGTTGTGGGCGAGGTCGACGGCGGATGGTCGCCGGCCCGCACGGTCCTGCTCAACGAGTCGGCCTTCATCGGCGACCGCAAGGGCACGAGCATCATGGCGCCGCTGTCGGAGCTGGCCCGCCGCCACGGCCAGATCGGCGACCCACTGGTGCGCCAGCGGCTGGTCGACGCCTGGGCCCGCGAGCAGATGCAGCGCTGGATGGGCGAGACCATCCAGAACGCGGTGCGCCGGGGCGAGCCGCCCCCGATCGACCCCGGGATCATGAAGCTGTTCGCCGCCGAGTCCAAGCGGCGCAGCGGTGAGCTGGCTACGACCCTCGGCGGCTTGGCCGTGGTGGCCGACACGGGCGAGCCGGCCCGATGGGCCCGCCACGAGCTGATGGGGCGCTACGCGGTATCGATCGGCGGAGGCACCAACGAGGTGATGCGCAACAACGTGGCCGAGCGCGCTCTGGGCCTGCCCAGGGAGCCCGGCTTCGACCGGGACGTCCCCTGGCGGGACATACCAAAGAATGCGCGCGGGTAGGCACAGGCCTGTCGCGTGGCCAGGGGGTGTCTCCCGCTCTTGTTCGCTGCGCTCACGGGCCGCTCGGGCCACGGCCTCGCCCGTATGGGACGGGGCCGCTCGCCTACCCGCTCGGCCTCTAGGTAGTGGCTCCGGCGGGGATCACTCCGTAGGTGACGCCGAGGCGGCTGAGCCAGCGCCGGTAGGCGATGGCGGAGCGGTCGGCCCGGATCGGGGTCTCAGCCCGGGGATCCAGCGGCAGCAGCTTGGGATACTGGTTCTCGAGGATGGGCTTGTCCTGGCCGATGATGTTCTGCTGGAACCAGCGGATCTCCTGATCGGTGCTCACGTCGTCGAGCACGCTCAGGAACAGATGAGCCCTGATCCGGGTGTCGGTGAGGGGGTGGATGAAGATGCCGATGGCGTCCAGCCGCTCCGCGTCCGACGGCGACGACTTGTAGAGCATGGCGGCGTAGGGATGGGGCACCCGGTAGATGTAGTCGGCCAGCACCGCCTGCGAGGAGGAGGCGGCGGCGCGCGGCTGGTAGAAGGCGCAGTCGAACGCCCAGAGCTCCCCGTCGCGCTCCTCGACCCGGTACTCGGCCACCTCGGTGTGGGGCTCCTCGCCGAGCATGCCCGTATGCACGTAGGGGAAGTGGGCCATGTCAAGGAAGTTCTCCACCGCTCGGGGGGCGGAGACCTCGATGCCGACGGTCACGGCGTTGAGGGTCCGCCGGTCGTCCTCCTCGGTCTCTGGAACACCGAAGACGTCGCCGTCGGGCTCACCCAGGGTGGTCCAAAGGAAGCCGTAGTCGGTGCGGACCTCCAGCTCGCCGCCGGGTGGGGCCTCAGCCCGAGCCGTGCCGTCGTCGTCGATCCAGCACGTCAGCGGCTCGCCGAGCAGCAACGTGTGCAGCGGGCCGCGGCGGATCTCGTCCAGATCGGCCACCGCGTGCCACTGATTGAGGATCACCGGATCGGTACAGCTACGGGTGCTGGTCTCTGCCATCGTCATGACAGCCTCCGCTCGCGTCTAGGGCCTCCACAGTAGGCCATGGCGACCGCTCGGCCTTAGCCGACGTAGGCGTCCAGTTCGGCCACCCAGGCCTGCTTCTGGGCCGCGGGCGCGAAGCAGGCCTCCAGGCTGTTGCGGGCGCAGCGGGCCAACTCCTCTCGCGAGAGGCCCAACGCGGTCGCCACGGCGACGTAGTTGTCGGCCACGTAGCCACCGAAGTAGGCGGGATCGTCGGAGTTGATGGTGACCTTGAGCCCGGCGTCGAGCAGGCGCTTGAGGTTGTGATCGGCCAAGTCGTCGACCACGCACAGGGCCAGGTTCGACAGCGGGCACACCGTCAGCGGCGTCTGCGCGGCCACCAGCCGGGCCACCAGGTCGGGATCCTCCGTGCAGCGCACTCCGTGGTCGATCCGCTCGGCGCCGAGCGCGTCGAGGGCTCCGGTGATGTAGGCGGGCGGACCCTCCTCGCCGGCGTGGGCCACCGGCCGCAGACCGGCGGCGCGGGCCATGGCGTAGGCCTCGGCGAAGTCCTCGGGCGGATGGTCCACCTCGGAGCTGTCGAGTCCCACGCCGATGATGCCGTCCAGCCAGCCCTCGGCCGCCCTGAACGTCTCGCAGGCGGCTTCGCCGGGAAGGTGCCGCAGGAAGCACATGATGAGCGCGGAGGAGATCCCGCACTGGGCTTCGGCGTCGGCCATCGCCGCGGTGAAGCCCTCCATGAACACGTCGAATCCCACATCCCGCTCGGTGTGGGTCTGGGGGTCGAAGAACATCTCCGCCCGACGCACGCCGTCGGCGTGGGCCCTGCGCAAGTACGCGGCCATCAGGTCGTAGAAGTCCTGGGTGGTCTGCAGCACGGCCGCGCCCTGGTAGTAGATGTCCAGGAACGACTGGAGGTCGGTGAACGAGTATGCGGCCCGGACCGCGGCCTCGTCCTCGAAGGGCAGCTCGACCCCGTTGCGGCCGGCCAGCTCGAAGAGCATCTCCGGCTCCAGGGTCCCCTCTATGTGCAGGTGCAGCTCGGCCTTCGGCATTCCCCGCACGAAGTCGGCCAGATCCGTGTCGCCCGTCAATGTCTCTCTCATCCTCGCTCTGTCGAGATGGTGCCATACCGGATCCCGCGCGCGCCCAGCCACTTGCGGTAGGCGAGGCTGCCCGCGTCGGCGGGTTGATGCGATTCCATCCTGGGGTCCACCGGCAGGCGGCGGGGTCGCTGCGACTCGACCACGTCGATGTCCTGGGAGAAGATCAGGTCGTTGAAGGCTTGCTGGGCGTCGAGGTCGGCGCCGGTGTCGTGGACCACGGTGGAGCGCCACACCACACACTCGGTCTCGGTGACGGGGCTGGCCACGATGAGGATGGTGAAACCCCCGGCGGGATCGCCCTCGCTTGTTGACGGCACCTTGGTCAGCGTGGCCGCGTACGGGTGCGACACCGAGTACCGGTAGCGGACCGGTCCCCCGCCGGCCGCGGCCGGTCCCGGATTGGGCTGCCAGAACACGCAGTCGGTCAGCCGAAGCTCGGCTTCGCTGGTCTCGATCCCGTAGCGGGCCACCTCGGTGTGGGGCTCCTGACCGAGGTACCCGGTGTGCACGAACGGGAAGTGGGCGAGATCCAGGAAGTTCTCGATGATCCGGGGGGCCGACGACGCCACCCTCACCGGATCGAGCCAGACGGTCCGCTCAGGATAGGCGTCGTGGTCTGGGGCTACGGGCAGATCCCGGGGCTGGTCGCCGGTGCAGATCCACCAGAATCCGTACCCGGCCCGCACCAGAGCCCGCTTCAACTGCACACCCGCGGGAGGGCGCCGGCCGGGATGGGCGGGCTGATGCACGCAGCGGCCGTCGATGTCGAACTGCCAGCCGTGGTAGCCGCATCGCAGCCGCTCCCCGTCGAAGTCGCCCAGGGTGATCTGGGCGCCCCGGTGGGGGCAGGTATCCACGAACGCCTCGACCCGACCGGAGTTGTCGCAGGCCAGCACCCAGCGCTCGTCCAGCAACCCGAACGGAAGCCATCGGCCTGCGGCGATGTCGGCGGCTCGGGCCACCGGGAACCACTCATCGCCAATCCGGTCGGTCTCGGTCAACGGTGCTCCCCGGTCATCGGTCGCGGGCCGCGGCTGGGCTCCGGGCGCGTCGTGCTCAGCGCTCCTCGCGCGAGTACGGGATGGCCAGCGCGGCGGGCGCGGCCGTGGATCGCACCCGTCTACCAAGCTTCACCGCCCCCGCTGGGATGAGGATGGCCACCAGTGTGACCACGTAGGGCAGCATCGACAGGAAGAAGCTGAGGTCGCTGGCCCCCATGAACGGCAGGCCCCAGCCCCGGGCCTGGGCGGTGGTGTCGAGCGAGATCATCGATCCGTACAGCAGGGCCCCGGCCACGGCCCATCCCGGCCGCCAACCGGCGAATATCACCACCGCCAGCGCGACCCAGCCCCGGCCCCGGGCGATGTCGGGTGACCAGGTCGGTGTGAACGACAGCACCATGTAGGCGCCGCCGGCCCCCGTCAGCGCCGCGCCCAGCACCGAGTAGAAGATCCGCCAGCCGGTCACGCTGACGCCCACCGCGTCGGCCGCGGCCGGGTTCTCGCCCACGGCCTTCATGTTCATGCCGTGACGGGTGCGGAACAGCACGAAGTACAGCACCACCGGAAGCCCGACGTAGGCGATGTACACCACCGGATCGTGGAAGAAGAACGCCGATACCGCATCGTTGTTGTCGAGGACTCCGCCCGGGTTGACCTCGCGGAACAGGGTCTGGATGGGCGTGCCGTTGCGGTTGACGCCGAGCTGGTTGGACAGGCCGATGCCTCCCAGCGCCAGCGCCAGGCCGACCAGCACCTGGCTGGCCCGGAAGGCCACCACGCACACGGCGAATATCAGACCGGCCACCGCGGCTGCGATCATGCCGATGAGCATGGCCAGCCAGGGGCTCTCCACTCCCCACGAGAGCACTGCGATCACCGAGTACACCGCGCCGATGCCGATGAGTCCCTCCTGGCCCAGGTTGAGCACCCCGACCCGCTCGCCGAGCATGGCCCCGGTGGCGGCCAGCATCACCACGGCACTCGCCGGGATGGCGGAGCCGATCAGGCTCAAGAAGGCGTTCTCGATGATGGCGAGAATCATGAGTCCGCTCCCTTCCGAGCGGCTGCTGCCTCGCCGGCCGTCGCCTCGGACTCGTCGGCGGCGTCACGGCGCACCACCCGGTATCGGGCCGCGATCTCCCCGAGGGCGATGCCGGTGAGGATCACTCCGTAGATGGCGAAGATGATGTACACCGACAGACCCTTGGTCTGGAGCACGATCCCCGCGTAGAACATCGACGCGATGAACAGCCCGCCGCCGATCACGCCCCAGAACGAGGCACCGGCCAGCGCAGCCACGATGAAGCCCGACAGCCCGAACTGGGCCGAGAACCCGGCGTTCATGGCCTGCGCCCCCGGGGCGCTCAGCTGGAGCATCCCGCCGAGGCCGGCGATGGCCCCGGTGAACAGCATGACGATGAGTATCCGGCGGCGCACCGCGATGCCGGCGAAGCCCGCGGCCCGCGGGTTGCCGCCGATGATGTCGATCTCGTAGCCGATGGTGGTGGAGCGGAACACCCACCAGAGCACCGCGGCGATGACCAGGGGAACGAGCAGGGCGATGGTCACCGAGTTGGCGCCGGGGAGGCCGGGCAGGGTGAACGGCACCTCGCGTGTGGACTGGATGACCGCGGCCTCCTTGTCCCGCCAGAACCCCAGCGCCGACCAGGTCACCAGCTGCAGGGCCACGAAGTTGAGCAGCAGCGTGGTGATGATCTCGTTCACGTCCCAGTAGGCCCGGGCCAGAGCGGGCACCAGGATCCAGGCTGCGCCGGCCACGGTGGCGGCGACGGCCATCAGGATCAGCACCAGCCAACCGGGGCCGTCCATGTGGATGCCCACGCCCACCGCGGCCAGAGCGCCCATGAGGAACTGGCCGTCGGAGCCGATGTTCCAGACCTTCATCCGCAGCGACAGGGCCACGCCCAGCGCGGTCATCAGGATCGGGATACCCCGGAGGGCAACTCCCTCGATGCCGCGCTGGCGGCCGAATATGGCGTCGAGGGCCTGCCAGAAGATCCAGAAGGCGTTGCGTCCGGTGAGCAGCAGCAGGATCCCGACCACGATCATGGCACCGACCGCGCCGCCGATACGGGTGAGCGCGGCCCGCCTCGCGTCGACCTCCAGACGCCGCTCCAGCCGCCACGGCGTCACCGACAGCACCGCGCTCGCGATCGATGCCAGCGGAGTCATCCGGCCTCGCTCATGGAGTGGCCGCCCATCAACAGGCCGATGTGCTCTCGGTCGGCTTCCGCCGCCTCGAACACGCCCATGATCCGACCCTCGTAGATCACGGCGATCCGGTCGCTCATCAACAGCACTTCGTCGAGGTCGTCCGAGATCAACAGCACCGCGCAGCCACTGTCGCGCTTGCCGAGGATCGTCGATCTGACCTCCTGGGCCGCGTTCACGTCGAGCCCCCTGGTGGGATGGGCCGCCACCAGCAGCCGGTCGGCGGCCAGGGCTTCTCGCCGGGCTACCAGGCGCTGCTGGTTGCCGCCCGAGAGCTGCCCCGCGGTGGCGAAGATCGAGCGGGTCTGCACCCGGGCCGCCTCCACCAGCCGCCTGGCGAAATCGATCACGCCCTGCCGGTTGAGGGTCAGACCCTGGGCGAACTGCTCGGTCCAGTAGTTGTGAAGCACTGCGTTGTCCTTCACCGATGCCGACAGGACCATGCCCGTCCCGATGCGGTCCTCGGGGATGTGCCCTACCCCCAGGTCGGTCACGGCCCGCACCGACATGGAGGCGGTGCCGGATCCGTCGACCGTGATCGAGCCGGACTCCAGGCCGCGCAGCGCGCAGATGACTTCGGCCAGCTCGGTCTGGCCGTTGCCCGACACGCCGGCTATGCCGAGGATCTCCCCGGACCGGACGGTCAGGTCAACGTCGTGCAGCGCGGTGATCCCCCGGTCGTTGAGGGCCGAGACGCCCCGCAGTTCGAGGGCGGGGTCGCCCGTCACCACCCTGTGCTCCACGTCGAGGACCCGCTCCTCGCCGGTCATGAGCCGGGCGATCTCGCTGGCGGTGGCCCCCTCGGTCGGCCGGGTGATCTCCCTGATCCCGTGGCGCAGCACGGTCAAGCGGTCCGAGACGGCCAGAACCTCCCTCAGCTTGTGGGTGATGAAGATCACGCTGAGGCCGCCGGCGGCCAGCTCCCGGACCACCGCGAAGAGCTCCTCGGCCTCCTTGGCGGTGAGGACTGCGGTGGGCTCGTCGAGGATCAGGACGCGGGCGCCGCGGGCCAGCACCCGCAGGATCTCCACCCGCTGCTGCTCCCCTACCGACAGCTGCCAGATCTTGGCCGTGGGGTCGACATGCAGCCCTGTCTCGCTCATGAACCGCTCGGTCCGATCGACCAGGGCCCGCTGGCTGACGACGCCCGGGGTCTCGGGCCAGCCCAAGTGGATGTTCTCGGCCACGGTCATCGGCTCGACCAGCCGGAAATGCTGGTGGACCATGCCGACGCCGGCGTCGATGGCGTGGGCGGGGCTGCGGAAGTCTCGCTCGGTCCCGTCAACGATCACCTGGCCGGCATCGGCGCGGTAGATGCCGGCCAGGATGTTGCACAGCGTGGTCTTGCCCGCCCCGTTCTCGCCCACCAGGGCGTGAACCTCGGACCACCTCACCTCGAAGTCGACGGCATCGAGGGCGGCCACGCCCCCGAAGGCTTTGGATATGCCCCGCGCCTCTACCGAGGGCCGCTTGCCGTCGCCGGTCAACTCAGTCAGAGTTGCGAGAGTTGCTGCCCGGTATCAGGACTCAGACGGGCGAGATGCCGGTGACGCCGTCGACCGGCCAGTCGATGGCGTAGGCCTGCAGCGAGTCGAGGGTCTCGCCCGCGGCCAGCCTCTCGTTGCCCTCGTTGTCGTTCAGCGGGCCCGCGTAGACGTGGAGCTCGCCGCTGTCGAGCGCCGCCCCGGCGTCGGCCACCGCGTCCTGCACGTCCTGGGGCACGTTGGGGCCGAAGTCGCCGATGGGAGTGTCCAGCAGCCATACCTCGTCCTGGGAGACCCAGGTGCCGTCCAGCACCCGCTGGCACTGCTCGGTGTAGAACGGCCCGAACTCCGACAGGTCGAAGTGGGACACGTACTTGGTGGGAGCGGCCGAGCGGAAGTCGAGGTTCCAGTACCCGGTCCACACCCCGGCCTCCTCGGAGAGCTGCAGGAAGGTGGGCTCGTCCATCACGCCGAACAGGAAGTCGACGCCGGCATCGAGGAGCGCGTTGGCCGCCTGGGCCGCCTTCTGGGGATCGAAGAACGTGCTGACCAGCACGGTCTCCACCGTCGCGTCGGGGTTCACCGACCGGGCGCCGAGCAGCAGGCCGTTCACGTCGTTGAACGCCGTAGCGGTGGGGAAGGCGCCGATGTAGCCGATGCGGCCGTTGCCGGCGAGGTGCCCGGCGGCCACGCCCAACTGGTAGGCGGTCTTCTCGTGGGCCAGGTAGAACGGGAACAGGTTGTCGCTGTAGTAGTGCCCGTTGATCTCGCAGAACTTGGTGTCGGGAGCGTTGTCCGACACCTCGGTCAGCAGCCCGGCGTACTCGGTGTTGGCGAAGATGATGTCGTTGCCGTCGTCCACCAGCTGCTGGAACGTCTCGGTCGTGCCGGCATCGAAGCCGATGTTCGGCACGAACGAGGTCTCCAGCCGGTCGCCGAGGGCGGCCTGTGCCGCGAGGCGGCCGCGGTCGTGCTCCTGGGTCCAGCCGTTGTCGTCGGGCGGGCCGATGTACACCCAGGCGGCCTTGATCGACTCCTTGGCGCCGGACTCTTCCTCGTCGTCGCCGCAGGCGGCGAGCACCGAGCCGCCAATGGCGAGACCCCCGATGCCGACCGCGCCCATCTTGAGGGCCTGGCGGCGGGAGATCGTCTCGCTGGGTGGCAGCAGGAGACCTCGGTTCTTCTTGCTTCGCATATCAGGTGCCTTTCTGGGTTGGAGCCTTGATCTGGTTGGTTGTGAGGGGGATCAGTCGAGTTGGGCGACGAGCTCATCGAACTCGATGGCCCACTGCCGGCGCATCTTGCGCTTCTCGGGCTCGCCGAGCCAGGAGCCGTCGATTCCGTTGAGCATGCACTGGCGGAAGTCCTCTACCTCGAAGCCCATGTGGTTGTGGGCCATGATGTAGTCCTTGGTGGGGTCGGTCTTGAACATGGGAGGATCGTCGCAGTCCAGGCTGATCTTGATGCCGAACTCGCGCATCTGCCCGATCGGGTGGTTGTCGAAGTCGTCGTTGAAATACACCCACGCCGTCGACACCGGCGTGCAGGTGAAGACCACGCCCTCGTCGCGGCAGCGGCGCATGATGGCCTCGCTCTCGACCACGTGGTAGCCGTGGTCGACCCGCTCGCAGTTGAGCAGGTCGAGGCAGGTCACGATGTTGCGGGGCGGGGCGTCCTCGGACTGGTGCGCGGTCAGGTGCAGGCCGGCCTGCTCGGCCATCCGGTAGGACTTCCAGAACCGCTCGGGCGGGAACTCGGCCTCGGCGTAGTCCATCCCGATGCCGATCACCTCGTCGCGGGGATGGTCGAGGAGGGTCTCCACCATGGTGACGCCCAGCTCGGGGGTCTCCATGCGGTTTATGGCCGCGATCAGGCGGCACTCGATGCCGTGGTCGGTGCGGGCCGCGTTGATGCCGTCGATGAGGCCGTCGACGCAGGTGTCGTAGTCCACCCCGGCCGCCATGTGGGTGGTCGGGTTGAAGAACATCTCCCGGTAGCGCACGTTGTGGTCGGCCGCCTCGGTGAGGGTCTCGTAGCAGATCCGCTCGAAGTCCTCGCGGTCGATCACCCCCAGCGCAGTGTTGTCGTACATGTGCAGGAACTTGTAGATGTCGGGGTAGTCGTAGAGGTCCTCAGGCTCCTCGTGGTCCGGCAGCGGCACCGAGTGCTTGTTGCACAGATCCACCGCGGTGCGAGCCTGCACCGAGCCCATCAGATGCAGGTGCAGGCTCACCTTCGGTATCGCCTTCAAGAACGAGTCCATGTCCATGACCGTGTCAACTCCTTCGCCCGGCTCCGCGGCGGGGGACAATACCACCCGCCCGCACGCCCCTACCAGATCCAGCTCGCCGCATCGTTGCCCGCCAGCGCCAGCATGGGTACGTTGCGTACTTGATGTACGTTAAGCGCTGACAGGGGGCCCAACGATGCAATATCTCACCTACTCCGACACCCGCAGCCGTCTGCGCGAGGTGCTCGACACCGCCGAAGCGGGACTGCCGATCGGCATCCAGCGCCACAACAGGCGCGTCGCGCTGATCGATAGCAACAGGCTGCAACAGATCCTGATGGACTCCCGGCGACTGCACCGGCCAGAAACCGTGGCCGAGGCGGGGGGCTGGTCGGTGTTGCTGCCGGGAACGCCGGTGGCGGCCGATGGCGCCGACCTCGACGAGGCGGTCGACGAGTTCGTAGCCGCCCTGCGCGACTACGCGGAGGACTGGCAGACGCGGCTGCGGTTTGCTCCCAACCACCGGAACCATTGGCCGCTGGTGCAGTTCGTGTCGCTGGCCTCCGACGCCGAACTCTGCGAGTGGGTCCGCGGCGTCGGGCCGTGAGCCGCCCGGCGCCCACCCGGCAAGACCACCTGCGCTTCTGCGAGATCGAGGGCTGGCGCGTGGTGCGGGCCAGCACCGGCAGGCGCTCCACCCACCACGAGACCTACGAGATCGAGCTTCTCGACGGCCGCATCCTGCGAACCCGGATATCGCGCCCACCGGACCGCACCGGCTACGGCGCCGCCCTCTGGTCGCACATCCTGCGAGACCAACTCCAGGTCAGCCCCGAGGAGTTCTGGCACTGCCTGCGAACGAGCGGCCCGCCCGCTCGAAGCGCGGCGCCGACACCCCAGGACGCCATCCCGACCGACCTGGCCTACCTGCTCAAGCACCGCGTCGGCCTGACCGACGAGCAGCTCGCGGCCATGACCAGGCAGACAGCCATCGAGCGAGCCCAGCAATACTGGACAACCGGGAGGTAGCAGTACGGTGATGGGGTGCGTGTGACGGAGCCATCGCCTGCGGCCTGCGGGGCTGTCGACCTTTGTGTGCGGGGGGCGGAACTGGTTGTGACCATGGACTCGCAGCGGCGCGAGATCCCCGGCGGATGGGTTGCTATCACCCGCGGCTTCGTGACCGGCGTCGGCGAGCCGGGCACCGAGCCGCCGGCTGAGCACAGCATCGACGCCAGCGGCTGCCTGGTGACGCCGGGCTTCGTCAACACCCACCACCACATCTACCAGAACCTCACCCGCGCCTTTCTGCCCGCGCTGAGCGGGAGCCTGTTCCATTGGCTCCGCACCCTGTATCCGGTGTGGAGCCGCCTCGACGAGGAGGCCGCCTACGTGTCGGCCTGGATCGGCCTGGCCGAGCTCGCCCTCGGCGGATGCACCACCAGCACCGACCACCTGTATGTGCATCCCAGAGGCGGCGGCGACCTGATCACCGCAGAGATCACTGCGGCTCGCGAGCTCGGATTCCGCTTCCATCCCACCCGCGGATCGATGAGCCTGTCCACCAAGGACGGGGGGCTGCCGCCCGACTCGGTGGTGCAAGACGACGACGAGATCCTCGCCGACAGCGAGCGCCTGGTCGGCCTGCACCACGACCCGTCGCCGGGAGCGATGGTGCGCATCGCGCTGGCGCCGTGCTCGCCGTTCTCGGTGACGCCGCAGCTGCTGGCCCGCACCGCCGAGCTGGCCGAGCGCCTCGACGTGCGGCTCCACACCCATCTGGCCGAAGACGCCGACGAGGACACCTTCTGCGAGGCCACCTTCGGGTGCCGCCCGCTCGAGCACTTCGAGAGCGTGGGGTGGGGAACCGACCGCTCGTGGGTGGCGCACTGCGTGTACCCGAACGCCGACGAGATCGCACGGCTGGCCCGCTGGGGCACCGGCGTGGCCCACTGTCCGAGCTCGAATCAACTGATCGGCGCCGGTCTGGCCCCGATCCGCGAGATGCGCGACGCCGGAGTGTCGGTGGGTCTGGGCTGCGACGGGTCGGCGTCCACCGACTGCGCGTCGCTGTGGCTCGAGACCCGCGGCGCGCTGCTGCTGGCACGCCTGCGCGGCGGCCCGCCCGCGATGGCGGCCCGCGAGGCGCTGGAGATGGCCACCCTCGGCGGCGCGGCCTGCCTCGGCCGCGACGACATCGGCGCGCTGGAGCCCGGCCGCGCCGGCGACCTGGTGGTGTGGCCGATGGAGGGAGTGCAGTTCGCGGGGGCGCTGTCGGATCCGGTGGAGGCGCTGCTGCGCTGCGGCCCGGTGTCGGCCCGCCACACGGTGGTGGCCGGCAAACCGCTGGTGCAGGACGGCGAGCTGACCGCGAGCGGGGTAACCGAGATGCTCGCCCGCCATCGCGCCATCGCCGCCGACTGGATGCAGGCGGCTACCGGCTGACACGCACCGCGTGCCTGCACCTGGCACTGACCGCCAAGAGGTCGAGCAGCCAGGCCAGGGGCCCACCCGAATGAACCGGGCTAGCGCCTGGTCGCCCGACCTCTGCGCATCGGCCTGACCGTGTCGTGAATCATGCACGCACAAGTCTGACGCGTCTATGCTGATCGAATGGCCAAGGGTCAGCGTTGCGTTCGCGTGCTGTGCCTAGAGGCTGAATCGGCCCATACGGGCGAGGCCGTGGGCCGAGCGGCCCGTGAGCGCAGCGAACAAGAGCGGGGAAGACCCCGCCGCGACGCGACTGGCTCTCACCCATTTGCGCGCCCTCTTGGGCCCGACCCGACCGCGAATTGCATGAGAGGATTCCGACCATGATGATCCGAACTGCTACTGCGCCCCCCCCCCCGAATGAGGGTTCTGCAGCGACGGCTGCCGCGGTTCGGGCCTGCAATTGCGCTGGCGGTGCTGGCCGCGCTGCTAGCGGTCGCACCGACGCCTGAGGCCGGCGCCCAGAGCAACATCACCGTCCAGTTCAGCGGCGGAAATACCGGTACATCGGGTCAAGTCGGCTACAACGCCGCCGAGGGCGGCTCGGCGCGCGTCAAGCTGACCTTCGGCTCAGCGACCACGTCGCAGGCAACGTTCACCATCAACACCACGGCCGGAACCGCCACCGCCGGAGCAGACTTCAGCGGCGGCCCTCACGCCTGCACGGTTCCCTCGGGCCGAACCTCTCACGTCTGCAACATCCCCGTCCCAGCCGACAATTCGATCGAGGACTACGAGACGTTCACTGTCACACTGGCATCGCCGCCGTCGGGTTTCGCGCTGGGCTCGGCGTCCACCGCGACAGTGCAGATCGTGAACGTCAGCGTCGTCCCTGACGACTGGAGCCTCAAGCCCAGCGGCATGAACCCCGGCGACCAGTTCCGGCTGCTGTTCAAGAGCGGAAACGAGCGCAACGGATCCCCCACCGACATCGCCACCTACGACACTTGGCTGCGCAATCGCCCCGCCGCGCACCCGTGGCACGCCGACGCGCAGCCGTACAGCAGCACGTTCCGTACTGTGGGCAGCACAGCAGCAGTCGATGCCGCCTGGCACACCAGCACCGGCATCATGGTCTCGGGCGAGCCCAGCCACACGCCGTTCTCGCATGCCGTCTACTGGCTCAACGGACCCAAGATCGCCGATGACTACAACGACTTCTGGGACGGCACCTGGGACACCAACACCAGCGCCAATCAGCGCCACGCCGACGGTGTGGGCGCCACCAATACTCGCGGACCCAGTACCGGCACCCTGACCGGCGCGACCCACGCGACGGCGGGCGTCGCAGCCACCAGCCATCCGCTGGGGGCAAACACCGTCCGCTGGGGCGCGGGCGGCGGAAACCCGACCGGGAACCCGATCAACAGCGGCAACAACATCGCCAAGGGCAACAACACCGTCTACATCGCCATGTCCGGCATCTTCGAAGTGGAAGTCGAGAGCGACGATCCGGCCAATCCCACCATCAGCGCCAGCGTGAGTTTGGGCAACGGCAGCGCCGGGCCTGCCCAGACCGGCGCCAACGTGGACTTCACCTTCTCGCTCGCCAAGGCGCGCAAGACGAGTGATCTGAACGGCATCCGGACGCGGCTCGCATGGTCGGGCGACGTGCTCAGCCCGCGCTCGGACCACCGCCCGACGACGTGGGACCGCTACAAGGTCAATCCCCTGTGGAAGCCGGACGGGAGCGCCGGGGTGAGTCACCGCGGCGTCTACGTGCGTCCCTGGCTGGAGAATTCCATCTTGACCGGTCAGCGGAGCTTCAGCCTGCGCGTCCACGTCAAGAACCGCGCGGAGGCCGGCGGCAACGTCGGCAACGGCTGGATCGCCATGCGTGTGGAGTCGGGCCCCGGCTACGCGGTGAGTCCCACAGACGAATGGGCCTGCATGCCGG
>JAJEJB010000014.1 GCA_022828135.1 Acidimicrobiia bacterium
CTCACCGAGCTCCGCCACCAGCTCCACCAACCCGCCCACACCGTCAGCGACCAGCCCGACCGCACCGTCACAATCGCCGCCTAACATGACCCCCGGAACCTGCGCCCCAACCGCTATTACACCCAATCTGGGACGCCACCCTGGCGCGGGTCCGCACCGGGTCTTCCTGCCCTGACTCGACTCCACGTCTTGTGGGGTCTTCGAGTGTGAACTGGACTGGTCTGCTCCCACGAAGGTCGAAGGGCAGTTCCCTGAGGTCGCCATCCGGGAGGTAGTGCGTGTTGATCACGCAGATGATGCGGGTTCGCCCGAATCCGGTTGCAAGCGCGTATCCGAGTTCTAGGAGCACGTTCGGATTGGGCGTGATGCGGAAGTCCGAGTTCGGCCCGTTGATCGGGGTGATGTCCGCTACGAAGACTTCGCACTTGTCGATCTTGTCGAACAAGGCCGACGTGATATCGGGCCAGCCCGCTACACCCTCGGTGTCCTGATCGACCCGTAGCGGTTCGTCGAGGTCGAGATCGCGGTTCAGGTTCTTGATCGCCCTGTTGAGCGCCCACTGGATCACGCTCCGAGTCTCAGGCAGGTCGGACTGCCACGAGTAGAAGACGGTGCTCACTGGCGGACCCCCTGCTCGTCCCCGATCTCCGGCATGTCTGCGAGCACCCAACGACTCTCGGCCTCACACCTGCCGCAGTAGTGAGGCTCCCGCAGGCTGCACTGGGGGGACGAGCACGTCCAACCATTCATCGGATCGGGACTGGAGTAGCCCTGTGCAGCCTTCCCGTATGGTGTCCCGCATCCGTTGGAGCACTTGATCCGTTGCTTGAAGTACCCGTCTCGGTGGGCACGAACAGCGGGTCGGCGTATGCGGTTGTGTCGGCGCTTCTCCGCGTAGAGCTTGGCTTCCATGAGGGCTGGCTCTGGGTCAAACGGCATGGGCGTGAACTCCCGTTCAAAGCCGAGATAACTCCAAATCACCTCCTTGAAGAAGACTCGATACGGACGCGGCCACAGGAGCATCAGGACTGTCATCCACCAATCCACGAGCCGCCGCCTTGGAACCATCCCGTGCCGGTGTGCCGCTTCTGAGATACACGGCAGCGAGCTGCACAAGACCCACCAACTGAACCTGCGGCTCAGCCGCTCCCAGAGGATCAGCACCAGAGCAGCCACCCCAGCCCAGGCAGCCCAATCCACGGTCAGCTTCGCTTCTTGCCTGCGTCGGAGCGCTTCTTGCGCCACCGTCCGTCCTGGTTGCGTGATCTGGGCTGCTGCCCACCGCCCTCGTCGGGGACGTGGGGGATGCGTCCTGCTCGCCTGTCGGCCATGTCGATGCTCCTTTGTGTTCGGCTGTGAATCACGGCGGTGTGATTCGATGCCGAGGGTACCGTCTACCTGGGACACAAACACGCGTTCGTCAGAGGCGGGTGTTCCGGCCTGTGGACGGCTAGAAGGCGCAGCTCTCTAGCGCTCCTGCCGCACCCCTTCTGACCTGGCTGTTCGCAAGGGTTCCGTCGTTGGCAGCGCCGATGGGTTTTGCGCCGTGGCGAGCGCCCGCAATCAGCGCACGTCGCTGTATTTCATGCTGTTAGCTTTCGCGGTCTGGAAAAACGACCGCCCATTTTCTGGGAATACGATTCCGCAGTGTCCAAAATGGGGTGCCTGACCTCCACAAACGCTAGGTGTTGAACAGCCCACCACCACCGATCCCCAGCCTCCGCTCAGGCGATTCTCAACTTTGACTGATCCAACGTCCAGCCCGACTGGTGAGGACGGCGCAGTAGTGTCCGAGTCGTGGTTTCACCGCACGTAGTCGAACTCGAGGTATGCGAGCCCTTCGAGATGTGGGTCAGGTTCGATGACGGCGCCGCGGGCGTCGTCGACCTGTCCGACAGCGCCTCTGTGGGCGGCATATTCGCCCGGTGGTCCGACGAGGGCTTCTGGCGTTCAGCGCACATCGTCGCGGACACCGGCGCGGTCGCCTGGGAGGACGGCTCTGAGATCGACGTTTGCCCGCTCAGTCTCTACCTCGACGTGACCGGCCAGACCTTCGAGGACCTCCAAGCCGAAGCCGCCACCACCAGCGTCGCCTGATCGGCAACCAGTGCACCTGGCCTCGCCCGGAGTGCGGCGGTCGTGCCACTATGCGGCTTCATGACGGCTGCGGCAGATGCTGGGAACGCACCACTCGCGGGTGTGCTGCTGGTCGGCCAGGCCCCTGCGTTGCGGCGGTGCTGGCATCCCGTTGCCTTCTGCGCACAGATCGGGGCGGCGCCCGTGGCCCGGACACTGCTGGGCACACCGGTCGTGTTGTGGCGCGCCGACGACGGGCGGCTGCTCGCGGCCCGGGACCGATGCCCTCATCGCTGGGCTCAGCTCTCGAAGGGCACCGTCACCGGCGGCCGGCTCGTGTGCCCGTACCACGGCTGGCAGTTCGGACCCGACGGTGCGGTGGTGGAGATACCGCAGCTGGAGGAGGGCGCGACACTGCCCCCGGCGTGCTTGCAGTTGTTGCCGGCGACCGAAGCGTTGGGCATGGCCTGGATATCGCTGGAGCCGCAGCCGCTCGCTCCGGTCCCGGCCATCGCCGAGTTCGAGGACACCAGCTTCGATCGCATCGAGGTCGGCGTGATCCGCTACCGCACCAGCGCAGCGGCCATCATCGACAACAACACCGACTCCACCCACATCGCCTTCGTCCACTCAGGCTCCTTCGGCGCGGACCAGGACCCGCAGGTTGAGGTCGGCTCGGTGGAACGAACCTCCTTCGGCATCTCCATCAGCTACCCCGAGATGCCGATCGCCCGCACGCCCACGTCGCAGCAGCCGGGCACTAGGTGGTCGGTGACCGAGATGTGGCTGCCGTTCGTGCAGGTGGGGCGGATGCACTACTCCGACGGCAGCACCCACATCCTCGTAAAGGGATGCTGCCCGGTGGACGACGATGTCACCGACGTCCACCTAGCGGTGCTGCGCAACGACCTCGCCGGCACGGCCGACCGCCAGACCATCATCGACTTCGAGCTGGCGGTGGAACTCGAGGACAAGGCCGTCCTCGAGACTCTGCCCGCGGCCTTCCCGCTAGACCCGAGACTCCAGACCCACACCAGGCACGACCGGCCCGGCATCGCCTACCGCCACGCCCTGAGCGAGTTCCTGGCCGACCTCAGCTAGGGCTGTTTCGTCAAATGACTAGCTCTCAACATCGAGCCTGAATTCCTCACACGCGCTATTCGATCTGCCAACCAGGCTCGCCGAACCCAGTAACCTCCGTCATACGCGATATGCTTGATGTATGACGATGTTGAGCTTCCGGGTCGAGCCCGGAGAGGCAGCCCGGGCCCGGGAGATGGCCGACGCCCTCGGCATCCCCCAGTCAGAGATGATCCGCGAGGCGTTGCGCCGCCATCTCAACGCGCTGGCCTCGCAACGAGACGTCGCCGCCTATGAGGCAAACCCGCTCAGCCCGCAGGAACTTTCGCTGATGGACGTCGAGCGCTGGGCACCGGCTGAAGACTGGTCCGACTGGGCCGATGCAACGCGGTGAGGTCTGGTTCGCCTCCACGCCCGCCGGCGACCGCCCGGTGCTGGTACTCACCCGCGACCCGGTCGCCGACCGCATCGGCGCAGTCGTAGTCGCCGCGCTCACCAGAACCCGCCGAGGTCTTGCCTCAGAACTGCCGCTGGCCGCGGCCTCCGACGGCGTTCCGTCCGACTGCGTCGTCAACTTCGACACGATCCACACGCTGCCCCGCGAAGCGTTCCGCCGCCCGGTGGCAACGCTCAGCCCCACCCGGCTCGAAGAGGCCTGCCAGACGCTCAAAGCCGCCACGGGCTGCTAACGGCAAGCATTGCCGACCGCTACTTCGCGGCGGTTGCCTCGATCTCGACGAGGAACTCGGGGAATGCCAGCCTGGTGACTCCGACGAGGGTGGACGCGTACCGGGTCCCGGCTTCTCGGAGCCGCTCAAGCTCATCGGCGTGCTCGAAGAAGAGGTCCATGTCAGTGGTGAAGATGTTGATCCTCACGATGTCGGCGAGGCTCATGTCGGCCTCGGCGAGAACAGCCTCGATGTTGTCGATGACCTGGCGGATCTGGCCGGCCATGTCACCCACGTGCACCGGATTGCCGTCGGCGTCGAGGGAGGTCTGGCCAGACAGGTAGAGCGTGCGGGCCGGGCCGACGACCTCATGGCCCTGATGGAACCCGTAGTCGTCCTGCCACGTCCACGGGTCGATGATCCGGCGCTCCATATTGCGAGCCAGATCGTACGTCACACCCCGCTCGGCCGGGGTGCTGGCCTTTGTCAGTAGCGAGTACTACGGTCAGGCACTTCTAGGGACGCTACGCACGGCGAAGCGCTTGCCCAGCCGGGCGGATCAGCCCTCTCGGAGCAATCGTGATCATCCTCTCAGACGGCAAGACGAACGAGGTCGCCCAGCGGACCGACGCCAACGGGGTCCTGTGGGTGCGGCTCAACGAACTCCCCGACGCCACCGGCTGGCAGATGAAGCCCGAGGGCGCCTGCCTGGGCGAGATCTGCGTGCCGCTGCCGGAGCACAAGCGCGCGGAGTGGATCGCCGACGCCGACGACTGGGTGTGGTTCAACTACTCGGACTTCGCCGACATGCTCGGCCAGAAGTACGTGCGCGACGGCGACGTGTGGAGCCTCGGCTCGGTGCCCGCAGTCCGTCAGATGGGACTCGAATCGGCCATCGCCCCCGACTTCGAGGTGACCCAGTGCAACGGCGACACGTTGAGGCTCTCGGACCTGCGGGGCCGAAAGGTGGTGCTGTTCACCTGGGCCTCCTGGTGAGGCTGCCGCTTCAGCCTGCCGGTCTGGCAGGAACTGTACGAGTCGATCGGCCCGGACCGGTTCGAGCTGATCAGCGTGGCCCAGGACTCGGCCGGTCCCCCCATAGTCAACAAGTGGTTCGACCGGGCCTCGCCGACCTACCGGTGCGTCATCGACCCGACCCACGAGATCAGCTCGATGTTCGGCTGGGTGAACGTGCCGTCGGCCGCCTGGATCGACGAGAACGGGAAGATCGTCCGCAGCAACGAAGGGGTGTACCCGGCTGAGACCACCATCGGGTTCGGCCTGGGCAAGGTCCGCCTGGGCGACGACTCGTTCGCCGAGGCCATCCGGGACTGGATCGAGCGGGGCGCCGACAGCGAGCACGTCTTGTCGAGCAGGGAGCTGGCCGAGCGGCTCAAGCCCGTAGACGACGACAGGCTGCTGGCCGAGGCGGCCTTCAAGCTGGCGCTGCACTTCGAGGCGGTGGGCGACAGCGAGAGGGCCTTGAAGCACTTCGCCGCCGCGCAGGACTTGGCCCCCGACAACTGGAACTACCAGCGGCAGGGCTGGACCCACAAGGGCACGGCCTACGCCACCTTCAAGATCCTCAAGCGGACGAGCGACATGCGCAAGAACACCGACGAGACCTTCTACGACCCCACCGGGCTGCCCGGCGAGAACTTCCGCCGGTACACCGAGCCCGAGTGGCTGTGGACGCCCGCGGTCCGCCGGCTCAAGCAACTCCTCCGCCGCTAGCGGAACACGGCGGCTAGGCCAGGCTGCTGGCCCGCCAGCCGCGCGCGGCGACGACCAGGCCGCCGACCACCACTAGGAATGCGCTGGCCCCGGGCGACAGCGCCGGGGTGGCCAAGCGGACGAAGGAGGCGATCCAGGCCACCCCGATGGCCGCGATGGCGCATCCCAGTCCGAACAGCACGAAGCCGAGGTAGCGCTGGGCGGCATCGCTGCGCACCAGCCGACCGAGGGTGGCTGCCATGGATGCCACGGTGAGGGCCAGGACGATGTAGCCGATCCCCGGTCCCTCGGCGTCGAGGCCGCGGACCACCACGCGTCGCGTCTCGGCCAGGGCTTCGGCCAGCACCTCGGCCGCCAGGCCGCCCTGATCGGCGCCCTCGGCCTCGGCCGCCAGCTCCGCCGCGATCTGAGCGGCGTCGCTGCGCTGGTCCAGGATCCAGGATCCCGATGCCCCTGCGAACACGAGGAACAGGGTCAGCACGACCATGCCCGCCAACTCGCGGGTACTCGCACGGACCGGCTCGTCGGCAGACCGCATCCGCAGGGCCGCAACGGCGCCCCCGCCGAGGACGATCAGGGCGCCGAGGAGGCCCAGCCACACACCCGGGCCGTGACTGTAGTTCTCGCCTCGCGGCGACACCGTCAGGTAGGCCGCCGCCAGCGAGGCCAGCACCAGCCCGGCCGCGAGGAAGGCGGCGCCGCCGGCCATGAACTTGTCCCGGCTGCGCGGCCGCCACAGCGCCGACGCGCCGCCGAAGGCGGCAACCAAGGCGACGAGGCCGAACACGATCCCGAACCAGGAGCCGCCGGTGGCGTCCAGCCCGCTGTGGGCGCCGGGAAGGTCGGTGTCGTCGAACCGGGCGTATCCCGAGAGCAGACCGGCGTCGTTCCCCCAGGTCAACAGGACCGAGCAGGCACCGAGCAACCCGCCGATGAGAGCAGCTGCGGCCCCGATGCGATGCGAGATGGACAGCTCGGGGGCTGCCGGTGCAGCCGGTGCAGCCGGAGTCTCCGGGTCGGCCTCCATGCCGGGCACGGCGGGGACCGGTGGGTCGGTCCGGGTGGTCCAGGCGCTCCGTATGCGCGCCAGCAGGCTGCGCTGGTCATCGCTCTCCTCGGGCTGCGAGATCCGGTCGAGGAGCACCCCGACGAAATAGAGGCCGGCGCCGGCCGACGCGCCGATGGGAATGTCGGCGGTGTTCAACGCGGTGAGGATCGGCTTGCCGAGTCCGCCGCCGGCGATGATGGCCACAATCCCCACCATCGACAGCGACAGCAGCAGGGTCTGGTTGAGCCCGGCCATGATCGCGGGACGGGCCAGCGGCATCTGCACCTCGCGCAGGATCCGGGTCTCGGTCGCTCCGAACGCCCGGGCCGCCTCGACAACGTCGGAGGGGACCTGGCGGATCCCCAGGTTGGTCAGCCGAACGATGGGAGGGAGCGCGAAGACCAGCGTGGCCAGCACTCCCGGGGTCCGGCGCACGCCGAACAGGAAGATGATGGGCAGCAGGTACACGAAGGGGTGGATCACCTGCATGCCGTCGAGGACGGGACGCAGCCGGCTCCAGAACGCGTCGACCCGGGCGGCCAGTATCCCCAGGGGGATGCCGATCACCGTGCAGATCAGCACGGCCACGATGATCATCCCGAGCGTCTCCATGGTGAGATCCCAGTACTCGTTGCCGAGCAGCCCGCAGATCAGCAGGCCGACCGCGCTGCCCAGCCCCACCAGGAAGTTCCTAGTGGCCACCCCCAGCAGGAAGAACAGCAGCAGCACGACCGGCCACGGGAGCCAGTCCTGCAGGAGGTTGTCGATGATGAGCTCCAGCAGCTTGTCGACGGGCCACTTGACGGCGTCCAGGAATCCCTTGATGTGGGTGGTCAGCCAGAAGACGATCTCCTCTATCCACAGACCGAACGGGATCTCCCAGGCATCGAGATTGTCGTTGTCCCAGAAGCCGGTGGCGAGCATCCGCTGACTCATGGTTGAGCCTCTTGGGCTTTGGCTTGCTGCAACTGCTCGGAGACTCCTTCGACCCGCCCCAACTCGGCCAGGACCTCGAGAGGGCGAACCGACCCGATCAGCCTGCCGTCTGCGTCAACCACGGACAGAGGAAGGCCCGATCCGAACAGTTGGTAGACCTTGGCCAGCGTGGTGTCGACGGTGACGGCCGGCACTGCCTCGACGAGAGGCTCCAATTGCTGGTCGCCGCGGGCTCGGGCCCGCTCGGCGGACTGGAGCGTGACGACGCCGAGTGGTCGGCCCTCCGGATCGACCACGTGGGCCGCATCCGACCCGAGGCCGGCCATGGCGTTGAGCACGTCTGCGACGGAACCGCTCGCCGGCACAGTCGCGGCGTCCTCGCGCACCGTGTCCACGGCCAGCACCCGGCCCTGGTCGACATCCTGGACGAACTCGGCCACATAGTCCGTCTCGGGGCGCATGAGGATGTCTTCGGGCGCCCCGATCTGGTGGATGGCTCCGTCCTTCATGATGCACACCCGCGAGCCGACCCGGAGCGCCTCGTTGAGATCGTGGGTGATGAACAGGATCGTCTTGTGGAGCTTGCCCTGGATCTCCATCAGCTCGTCCTGCATCTGGCGCCGGATGAGAGGATCCAGCGCGCTGAAGGCCTCGTCCATCAGCAGGATGTCCGGGTCGGTGGCCAGGGCGCGGGCCAGCCCGACCCTCTGCTGCATGCCGCCGCTCAGCTGCCGCGGGTAGCTGTTCTCGTAGCCGGCCAGCCCGACGAGCGAGAGCGCTCCCTCCGCGGCCGCGTCGCGGGTCTCGGGGTCGACACCCTTCACCCTCAGTCCGAAGGCGACGTTGGAGAGTATGTCCTGGTGGGGAAACAGGGCGAAGTGCTGGAACACCATGCCGGTGCTGTCACGGCGAAAAGCCTGGAGCTCCTTGGGGTTGAGGGCCGTCACGTCGATTCCGTCGACCATGATCGTGCCCGTGGTCGGCTCGTAGAGCCGGTTCACGCAACGCAGGAGTGTGGACTTGCCCGAGCCGGACAAGCCCATCACCACGAATATCTCCCCCTCCTCGACATCGATGTTGGCGTCCTTCACGCCGACTACATGGCCTGTGCGCTCCTTGATTTCCTCCTTCGAGCAGCCGGCTCGCAACAATGCGAGAGCCTCGCCGTCGGGCTCGTCGCCGAAGATCTTTGTTATGTCCGCAATCTTGACCTTGGTCGTCATGCCTTCTGTTTCCAGACCTGTCGCTGCGCCTCCCAACACTAGTGGAGCATGCCAGTCGATGGTTTAAAGATAAGGAGATATCGCTATTGCATTCCTGCTCCTTCGCAGCTAAGAAGAAGGTCGAAGGTCCCGGAGTCCATCAGACTCCAGGGGTCCATCAAGGAGGGAGACCCACAAATGAGAACTTTCCGCGGGCGAGCGCTCGTCGCCGTCCTTCTGACGCTCGGGCTGCTGGCCGCAGCCTGCGGTGACGACGAGGAGCCGGCGTCCACGCCGGCACCGGTCGACGACGGTGCCGCCGCGGCGGCGCAGGCTGAGGTCGACGCCGCGCAGGCCGCGGCGGAGGCGGCGCAGGCGGAAGCCGACGCGGCCCAAGCCGCGTTGGCCGCAGCCGAGGCGGCCGCGGCCGAGGCGAGCGCCGAGCAGCAGGCCGAGGCCCAGGCGGCACTGGAGGCTGCCCAAGCCGACGCCGAAGCAGCCCAAGCCGCGGTCGAAGCGGCGCAAGCCGAAGCCGAGGCAGCCCAGGCCGAAGCCGAGGCAGCCCAAGCCGAAGCCGAGGCAGCCCAAGCGGCGCTGGAAGCTGCTGCCGAAGAAGAGGTGGCGCTGCCCGGCGAGGGCGTGACCGTCACCATGGCGCGGGGCAACTGGAAGGAGACCAACTTCCAGAACTACGTCGTGCAGTTGCTCCTCGAGGAGCTCGGCTACGAGGTCACCGACCCCGAAGAGATCGCGCCGGCGACGTTCTACCCGGCCCTGGCTCAGGGCGACTACGACCTGTGGGCGTCGTCGTGGCCCCTCAACCACACTCCCCTGCTCGATGGTGAGAGTCCCGACGGCGGCACCTTCGGCGACAAGGTCCAGTACATCGGCACGATGATGGCGTCAGGTGCCCTGCAAGGCCTCCTCGTGGACATTCCCAGCGTGGAGCAGTTCGGCTTCACGACTCTCGGGGAGATGCTCGACAACCCCGACGCGGTCGCCCACTTCGACACCGACGGCGACGGCAAGGCCGACCTCAACGGCTGTGACGACGGATGGGGCTGCCAGAAGGTGATGAACGACACGATCACCATGAACGGCTGGGACGATCGCATCGCGCAGGTATCGGCCACCCACTCGGCGCTGTTCGCCGAGTCGCAGGCGAGCTTCGAGACGGGCGGTCCCGTTCTGCAATATGTGTGGACGCCCACCGCCTTCGTGGGCAAGCTGGTGCCGGGACGAGACGTGCTGTGGCTCGCTATCGAGCCGGGCCAGGCCCTCGAGGGGCAGGACGGAGTCTCCGCGGTGGGTGATGCCTGCACCAACGACCCGTGCACGACCATGTTCACGCCCTCAGACATCGTGGTGACCGCCAACAACGCCTTCCTGGCGGCCAATCCAGCGGCTGCGTCCCTGCTCGCCGACTTCGAGATCGACCCGCTAGCGGTCGCCGTTCAGGCCGTGGCCATCGACGCGGGCGCCAACCCCAACGATGACATGGCCGCCGCGGCCGCCGAATGGATCGCGGCCAACCGCGACGTCATCGATCCATGGATCGCGGCTGCGCTCGCCGCGGGCTGAACCATCGGCCGACCGGCCGCCAACAAGACAACTGAGATGGTAGGGCGGGGCACCAGCCCCGCCCTACCATTATTTGAGGAGGCGCGCCTTGGTGACCACGGCGGCTGCTGCCCCATCCCAGGATCGACTGCAGGCTGAACTCGACCGGCGACGGCCTCGCCTGCGTCCCCCGGCGGTGGTGATGCAGCCGGCGATGATGGGCGCGGCCCGCCTGACCCGCTACAGCTTCAGCCGCACCATGCTGCGCCGGGCGGTCCAGAGTCGGTGGCTCGCCCGTCGAGCCCGCTTCGACATCGACGACCGCGGTCACGGCGAGGCGGTGTACGAGATCGATGCCAGCGGCCACAAGCTCAGCTTCGTGGCGTTCACCACGACCATCGACGAGAGCGAGCACACCGACCGCGTCATCGCCGAGCGGTGGGAGGTCGCCGGCGCCCTCGTGGAGGGTGACCTCACCGGCGAGTTTCTTGGCCTGCTGCGGCGCCAGGTGCCACTCCAAGAGGCGGGACGGTTCGATCCGCGAGTCCTGGTGCTCACACGCGGCAATCGCAGCGTGCGGTTCTTCGACTACCTCGTCGATGCCCTTTCCGCAGGTGCACAGCCCGACCCTGATCTAGTAGCCGACGCTGGCTACATCCTTCGAAGCACCGCGTTCTACGCCAACGGCAAGTACGGGATGCGGTCATTCGAGGGATACTCCGAGGACCATCCCCTCCGGGTCCCCTACCGGGCCCAGTTCGTGTGCGCGTGGCTGTTCCGGGAACTCGGCTACGACTTGGTCGAGCATTGCGCCCGCGCCGGCGGCGGAGACGCCGCGGTGCCCTTCGATCAGCGCTGGCGCCGGTACTTCGGGCTGGGCAACGCGACCGGGCTGGGGCTGGTGCCGTTCGCGTTCAAGCACCCGAGAGTGATCCACGCGTGGGTCGCAATCCGGGAGATGGCACTGGCCGATGTGCGGGCGCTGCCAGGCAACCGTGACCGGCTCGAACGGCTCGACGAGTGGATCGACAGAGCCCACTCGCATTTCGTCCACGGCACCGACCACGACTGCCGGCCATTTCTCAGCTCCGTTGATGTGGCCTCAGTGGTCCTGCGGGTCCGAAAGGCCTTCGAGCGCTGCCGCCGCGACCCACTTCCCTTCGACGCCCTGTACCGCTGGTCGGAGAGTCATGGTCCCGAGACCGCCGAGCTGGTCGTGTCGCTGCTGCTGGAACTGCACGACGGCGACGACCGGCTGATCGACGAACTGCTCACCGTCGATGAGCACAGCCCGCTCGACCCTGCGTCGACCGTGGGGCGTATGCGGACCCTGCTGGCATCGAGGTTCGAGTGGATCTCGCGACTCGACCTCGACGACGATTCGGCCGATGCATGGTGGTGGGTCATCAGCGACAACACCGAGGAGCCGCGCCGCGCCCGTCGCGACCGGCTCGACCCGGCATGCCGCGACGTCGCCATCGATGTGGCGCTGCGCCTCTGGAGGCTGCGCGACGCGCTCGACGGCTACGACGACGACACACCGATCCATCGTGTGCTCAGCGAACATCCCGAGCACCGGCTGGCGGCCGAGCGACTTGCGCTCAGCGACCGCGCCTATGCCGAGCCGCGCGACAACGCTTGCTCTACGCACTACTTGCCGCTACTGCTGCAGCGGTTCCAACTAGCCATGTACGGCATGGACAACTTCAAGCCCAAGTCCACCGACTGGCTGAGGGTCACCTTGTTCCAGGGCGCGCCGCGTCTGAGCGACTTCGGGGTCGACGCACGCGATGACTGGGTACTGCCGGCCCGCCCCGGAAGTTCCCGATGATCATCGACGGCCTCCAGATCAACGACTGGTCCCGCGCCGTCGTCGATGAGGTCAGATCGGGCGGGGTGGACATCGTCCACGCCACCGTGGGCGCGTGGGAGGACCTCGCCGGCGCCATGACGCGCATCGGAGCGTTCCGCCACCTGTGCCGGCACAACGCCGACGCGATCCGGGTGGTCACCAACGTGGAGGAGATCCATCGTGCCGTGGCCGACAACGTTCTCGGCGCAGTCCTCGGCTTCCAGAACAGCACGATGCTCGGCGACGACCCGGAGATGGCCCAGATCTTCGCCGACGTCGGCGTGCGGGTAGTGCAGCTCACCTACAACATCGCCAACCATCTGGGAGCCAGCTGCTGGGAGCCGAACGACGGCGGGCTCACCCGCGCCGGGCACCGGATGGTGGCTGCCCTGAACGACGCCGGAGTGCTGATCGACCTCTCCCATGTCGGAAACTCCACCAGTCTCGACGCAGTGCACGCATCGTCCCAGCCCGCGGCCATAACCCACGGCAACCCCCTGTGGTTCTGCGACTCTCCCCGCAACAAGCCCGATGATGTGCTCGAGGCGGTCGCAAGCCGCGGCGGGGTGATCGGCTGCACCCTCTACCCGCTGTTCATGGGCGGCGCCGGAGTGAGCCGGCACGACTACTGCGCCATGATCGCCCGGCTCGCCGACCAGGTCGGCGTGGAGCATGTGGCCATCGGCACCGACGCGGTGCTCGGATGGGACCCGGCTGCGCTGAGCTGGATGCGCAGCGGCCGCTGGGATCGCCCTGCGGGTCCTGACGAGGCCCCAGCCTTCCCTGAGTGGCCCCCGTGGTTCCGGGGACCCCGGGACTTCGGCTCACTGGCCGAGGGCCTCGACGGGGCCGGGTTCTCGCCCACCGAGCGCGACTCCATCCTCGGCGGCAACTGGCTGCGCCTCTTCTCGGTGGTGTTCGGATGACGGATGGCGGAGCACGCCGCTGACATGGGCGCGACCGTCAGGGTGGCGCCGCGAGAGATCCACGATCTCGTCTACCGGGCCGCCCGCATCGCCGGATGCGATCCGGGAACCGCCGAACGGATCGCCGAGAACGTCACGTACGCGGAGATCCATCACGGCGCCGCGGTGCGCGCCTTCTGTGAGGCCATCGAAGCGCTTGATCTGCCCGCGTCGGCGTGGGCGACCGCGCCCGACGCATTGCTGGCAGCCGAAGTTGCGGCCCGCACAGGCGGCCGCGCCTCGGCCGCATTCGATTCACCGGTGCCACTGGCCGCCATCGCGGTCACCCTCCGACACTGCCTGGAGCGGGGCGTGGCACCAATCGGGATCCACGGCCGGGATCGCGGGGATCTGGCGGTGAGTGCTGTCGAGATGCGCACGGTCGACCAGGAAGTCGAAGGCGCAGGAGGAGCGCTGGTCGCCGGCACCGGTCGCGACGCTCACCGTCTCGGCGTCGAAGTCGACCGACTCCTGTTCAGCGGGCTCGAGGCAGCTGCCGCCGGGTTCCTGGTCGCCGAGGCCACGCTCGACGAGTTGGATCTGGACGGGTAGCCCCGGATGGTCTTGCCGATCAGCAGCCACCGGCAGGCTATTTCAAAAAAGCGATGTCACTCTCTTGACAGTAGAAGTGGAGACATCTATCGTCGGGCGTCAGTCGATCTGGCAGATGGAATCGGCCCCGGGCAGTTCAAGGAGTAGCCATGCAGATGACCCGACCCAGGAACGCAGCACGGACATTGATCGGCTGGCGCCTGCCGGCCGCACTGATCGCGATATTGAGCATCGCCGCGGCCGCATGCGGCGACGACTCGTCCAGCGACGCCGTCACCGAGCCCGCTCCCGCCGCGGTCGACTCTGCTGACGCCGCTGCACTGGAGCAAGCGCAGGCCGACGCGGCCGACGCCCGGGCAGAGGCTGACGCGGCTGCCGCCGCGGCCGCGGAGGCTGAGGCCGCCCTGGCTGAGGCGATGGCCGCGGCCGAGTCCGCTGAGGGCGTTGACCCGTCAGTCGTAACCGATCTCGAACAGCAGCTGCAGGAGGCACAGGAGGCTGCTGCCACGGCCGAGGCCGAAGCCGCAACCGCAGCCGAGGAAGCTGCTGCCGCCGAGGCCGAAGCTGCCGCCGCAGCCGAGGAAGCTGCTGCCGCGGCTGCCGTCGACGATCGCAACTGTGTCGATGAGGTGGTCATCGGCACCGTCTGGCCCATGTCGGGGACGTTCAGCTTCGTCGGCAGCGCCGAGATCGCCGGCGCCACCAAGGCTGTGGAGGACATCAACGCGACCGGTGGCATCGAATCGCTGTGCGGCGCCACGCTGCGGCTCGCCATCTACGACGCGGGCGGCTCCGCGGAGGACGCGGCCACCGCGGTCGAGCGGCTCCTGGACGACGAGCCCGGCGTCTCCGCCATTGCCGGTTCGTGGCTGTCGTCGTTCAGCCTGGCCGCCACCGAGGTGTCCGAACGGGCCGGGATCCCGTTCGTCACCGAGAGCTTCGCGGACTCCGTCACCGACCGCGAGGGCTTCAGCCACGTGTTCGGCTACTCACCGCCGGCGTCGGCCATCAAGGGCCTGATCCTCGACGCCATCCAGCCCGGCCTCGACCAGGCAGGGATCACGATGGAGACAGTCGCGGTCGTCGGCTCCACGTCGGCTGCGGCAGTGCCTCTGCAGGAGGCCCTGCTCGCGGAGTTCAACCAGCGCGGGATCGAGGTCGCGGTCACCGACACGTGGGCGCCGGGAGGGCTCGACGACCCCTCGGGCGTAGCCACCAAGATCGCCAACGCCGACGTCGACGTCATCTTCAACATCGCCTTCGCCTTCAGCGATGTGAGCGGGCTGCAGAACGAGCTGATCGCCCGCGGCGTCACCGCTCCGGTGGTCCAGAATGGCGGTCAGGGACTGCTGCCGGCGTGGGCCGACCTCGGTCCTGAGGTGGCCGGGCTGTCGACCTTCGTGTACGCCAACCCGCTCGCCGGCAGCGACGCGTTCGACGAGCTGGCGGCCGCCATCGACCAGCCCTACGCCCGCCAGGACCACATCGGCGGCTACTTCGTGGTGCATCTCATCGCAGCCGCGCTGGAGCAGTCCGGCGACCCCTCCCCGGCCGCGGTCACCAAGGCCTTCAACACCGTCAAGCTGACCGAGGGCGTCGCGGTCGACCTCATGCCGACCTCGGCGATCAGCTTCAGCTCCACCGGCCGCGTCGACCAGCACTTCGGCGTGCTGGCGCAGTGGCAGGAGGTGGACGGGCGCCTGATCCCGTGCACCGTCTATCCGGTGGAGTTCGCAGTGTGCCAGCCCGTCTGGAACTGACGGGAGCTCGTCTCCCCGCGGTCCTAGATACCTTTTCCCAGGGGCCGGCCCCGTCCCCGACTGGCTGGGGGCGGGGCTGGTTGGCGTGATGGTCGAATTCCTTCAGTTCCTAGTACCCGGGATCCTGATCGGCGGCGTCTACGCGCTGCTGGCGTCGGGCCTCGGCCTCATCTTCGGCGTGATGCGGGTGGTCAACTTCGCGCAGGCCGACTTCATGATGCTCGCCATGTACCTCTCGTGGGCACTGTTCGCGGGAGGCTTCGGCCTGGACCCGTTCCTGGCCGTGCCAGCCGTCTTCGTAGTGTTCCTGCTGCTGGGGATGGCGGTGCACTGGATGTTCATCCGTTTCGTGATCGGCCGGCGCGAGAATCACGACGCCCAGGTGATACTCACCATCGGGCTGGGACTGATCTTCCAGAACCTGATCCTCATCAGGTACTCGTCGGAGCCGCGCGTGGTGGCGCCGTCCTACGCCAATGCGGGCGACTTCATCGGCGACATCTTCATCAGCCGGGTGCGCCTCTACGCCTTCCTGCTGTCGGTGCTGGTGGCGGCGCTGCTCTTCCTCTTCCTCAACAGGTCCCGCACCGGTCGGGCCATCCGGGCCGCGTCGGAGAACTGGGAGGCGGCCACCTACATGGGCATCGACATCGATCGCACCAACCGCATCGCCTTCGGGGTCGGCGTCGCCCTCACCGCGGTGGGGGGATCGGCCCTGGTGACCTTCCAGAGCATCACCCCGTTCGTGGGATTCCGGTTCGTGGTCGTGATGTTCGCCGCGGTCGTGCTCGGCGGCCTCGGCAGCGTCAGCGGCGCGTTCGTGGGGGGCGTCCTGATCGGGATCATCCAGTCGGTGTCACAGGTGTGGACCTCGGCCGCCGTGAAGAACGTCTGGGTGTTCGCCCTGTTCCTGCTCATCCTCTACGTGCGGCCCAACGGCCTGTTCGGCAAGGTCCAGCGGGCCATCTGATGCGGCGCGTAGTTCCCTTCGTCGTCCTCATCGCCGTCGTTGCCGTCCTCAACGGCTGGCTCGACCAGCGGTTCTATGTGCGGGTGCTGACGCTCTCGGTCGTCTGGGCGCTCGCCGGAGTGGCGTGGAACCTGATGGCCAAGGCCGGACAGATCTCGCTGGGCCACAGCGCGTTCGTCGGCATCGGCGCGTACGGCTTCACCCTCCTGCTGCGCGGCGGCGGAACCTCCCCGTGGACCGGCATGGTCATCGGCATGGGCGTAGCCGCGGCGGTGGCCCTCGCCATCGGTCTGCCCACTTTCAGGCTCAGGGGGTTCTACTTCACCTTGGCCACCATCTCCTTCCCGCTCATCATGGAACTGCTCGTCTCCCACTACGGAGACCCCGAACTCACAGTTCCGTTCCATCCCGAGAGCGAGTGGAAGTTCATGGAGTTCTCCAACTCCCACACCTACGTGTGGGTCGGCCTGGGGATGCTGGTCGTCGCCCTGGCCATCAGCGAGTTGATCGACGTGACCTCCTTCGGGTTCGCCCTCCGCGCCATCCGTGACAACGAGGTCCTGGCCCGGGCCGTGGGCATCCGCACCGTCGCATGGAAGTCGGCCGCGTTCATGATCTCGGCGGCGCTGTCGGCCGCTATGGCCGTGCTGTGGGTGAAGGCCGTTCTGCGGGTGACCGTCGCCGAGGAGGTCTTCGGCATCACCGTGGTGATCGTGATGCTGTCGGTCGCGTTCGTCGGCGGGGTGGGACAGACCTGGGGACCAGTCGTCGGCGCGGCATTCCTCATCCCGTTGGCGATGTTCCTCGACGACTCGATCGGCGAGTCCGTCCCCGGCGCTCAAGAACTCGTCTATGCGGCCGCACTCGTGCTCGTCGCGCTGCTGATACCACGGGGAATCCTCCCCGCCATCGAGAAGGGCTTCCGCCGGCTGGCGACGTGGCCCCGTCCATCGCTCGAACAGGCAGGCCCAAGCCTGCTTGTGCGCCTCGCGGCGCCGCCGCCGCGGCCGTCGCCGCTTCTGAGGACGCCGCGAAGACCTCGCCGGTCGCGACTGCCGCAACCGAGCGACACGCCTGTGCTGGAGGTGGACGGCGTGGCCAAGAGCTTCGGCGCCAACCGCGTGCTGTCCGACGTGGTCTTCAGCGTCGATGCGGGCCGGCGCGTCGGCATCATCGGCCCCAACGGTGCGGGCAAGACGACGCTGTTCAACATCATGACGGCCCACCTGCGGGCCGACGCCGGACGGATCCTGTTCAAGGGGGTGCAGGTGGATCGGATGCGCGCACCGCGGCGCTACGAACTCGGCATGTCGCGCACGTTCCAAGTTCCCCAGGGCTTCCACCTCATGTCTCCGCTGGACAATGTCGTCGTGGCTGCCATCGGCGCCTCGCTGCCGGATCCGGTGGCCGCCTCGATGGCCATGCTCGAGCGAGTCGGCCTCGCCGGCAAGGCGATCGGCGAGTTGAACGCCCTCACCACCGCTGAGATCAAGAGCCTCGAGTTGGCGCGCGCCATGGTGAGCGACCCGGACCTGCTGCTGCTCGACGAGCCCCTTGCCGGCTTGAACGAGACCGAGCGGGCCCGCTTCTTCGAGACCGTCGACGAGCTCGTCTCGCCGGACACCGCGATCGTGGTGATCGAGCACTCGGTCCGGTCGCTGATCCAGTACGTCGAGTCGGTCGTCGCGCTCGACGAGGGCCGCGTCATCGCCCAAGGCCCGCCCGAGGACGTGGTGTCGGACCCCCGAGTCATCGAGGCCTACCTCGGATCGAGATGGATGGAACATGCTAGAGATCAGTGACCTCTGCGCCGGCTATGACGGAGTCCCCGCGCTGCGCTCGATCGACTTCCGGGTCGGGCCACAGGAGCACGTAGCCATCCTCGGACCCAACGGCGCGGGCAAGACCACCCTGCTGAAGACGATCAGCGGCACCGTGGAAGCCGACTCGGGCTCGATCGGCTTCGACGGCGAGGACCTTCTCCCGCAGGCACCCCACAAGCGGGTCGAGGCCGGAATCGTGCACGTGCCCCAGGGGCGGATGATCTTCGCGTCGATGACGGTGGCCGACAACCTTCGCCTCGGCAGCCACCGCAGGGTTGCTCGGGACCGGCACGACGAGCGCCGCGAACTCGTGCTCGAGATCTTCCCTGCGCTGGCCGGCATGCTCGGCCGGGACGGCGGCGCCTTGTCGGGAGGCCAGCAGCAGATGCTGGCGGTCGCACGGGGGGTGATGGCCTGCCCCCGGCTGCTCATGCTCGACGAGCCCTCGATGGGGTTGGCTCCCCGCGCCGCAGACGACATCTTCGAGGGAATCGCCCGGCTCCTCAAGAGCGAGACGACCGCGATGATCGTTGTCGAGCAAAGAGCCCACGAGGCGCTCGAGGTGTGCGATCGGGCCTATGTGCTCGAGTCCGGAGAGGTAGCCCTGGAGGCCACGAATCAGGAGCTCCTGGCCGATGAGACGCTGGCTGCCACCTATCTGGGTTCCGGGGCGGGATCGCCGTAGAAGCTGAGGTACCAGGCCCTGGTCACGATGCGCGCCACCGTCTCCACATCCACCGGTGCCGTGTTGAGGGCAGCGTGGGCAAAAGTCGTATAGGCCGTCTGCTCGACCAGCGAGGCCATGGCCCGTGCCACCGCGGCCGGATCGAGCCCGTCGAGCCGGACGCGGTGGTCGTTCTCCACCGCATGCACGAACCGGGCGACATGGCGCTCTCGCATTGTCCACCAGATCGTTGTGAAACGATCCTCCACCGTCGTCGCCTCGATGAAGGCCCGCAGCACGCCGCTGTTGTCGCGGTAGTGCTGGAGATAGCCGAGGTTGGCCTCGAACAAGGCGGCCTCGGGATCCTCAGCTATCGGCGTCGACGACCGGCTCCGCCGAAAGAGTTCCTCGTGGAGGTCCCTGATGACGTTGGCGAAGAGGTCCTCCTTGTTGTCGAAGTACCGGTACAGGCCGCCGAGGGAGAGTCGGGCCTGAACTGCGACATCGCTCATGCGGGCATCCACGTAGCCGTCCCGGGTGAACACCTTCGACGCCGCGGCGAGTATCGTCTGCCGTGTCCGTTGACCCTTCGGCGTCGTCGGCTCAGTGGCCATGGGCGCTTGCGGCGTCGGGAGGCATCTGAACGGTGTGAGGCACGTGACCGGTTCCCATGTTGCTGGCCCTTGTGCGGGTCGTCTAGGGCTCGGAAGCCCGTAACGGCAATCCTACCGGCCGCTCCGTCTGCCCGTCCCCCAGCTAGACAAAAGCGATGTCGGTCTTTTGCAAACGGCTACGAGTCTGCAATGCTGCACCGAGAGAGCTCGTCAGGATCGGAGGAGCGCAGTGGCCGATGACATCGCAGAGCGATACCGGCTCGCTGGATGGTGGACCGGCCGGCGGCTGATCGACCGCTTCGAAACGTATGTCACCGAGGGGCCGGGCGAACTCGCGCTGGTCAGTGGTGGCGACACCCTGTCCCGCACCGAGCTTTGGCTCGCGGCCGGCGCGGTCGCCGAGGAGATCCGTTCGGTCGTCGGCGGCAACAGGCGGGTTGTCGTGATCCAACTGCCCAACTGCACGGCTTGGGTCGTCATGTTCCTGGCTGTGCTGAGGGCGGGCCACGTTCCGGCCACGCCCCCGGTCACCATGCCCGAGGCTCACCTGCGCCACATTTTCGATCTGATTGAACCGGGCCTGGTCATCTGCGCTCACAGGAACCGGCGGCCGGCACCAGATGAAGCGGTCCAGCGAGCCGCCACTGCGGCCTCCACCGGGGTCGCAGTGGCGGCGAAGGACGGAACCCTGCTGGCGGTGCATTGCCCGGCAGCCCCGCCGGACCGGACCGTCGACGTGCCCGACTCCACCGCCCACCTCATGTTCACCTCCAGCACGACCGGCCCCCCGAAGGCGGTCAGTCACAGCGAGGATTCCCTGGCCGCCCTCAACCTGCAGTTCGCCGAGCGATTCGAGCTCGACCACCGCACGCCCGTGTTCATGCCGTCACCGCTCGGCCACAGCGTCGGCGCCATCCACGGTGCCCGCCTGTCGCTGCTGCTGGGCGCACCGCTCATCCTCCAGGACGGCTGGGACGCTCACGCCGCCCTTGAGCTGGTGGTCCAGCACCGCGCCGGTTTCACAGCGGCGGCGACCCCGTTCCTGCTGGACCTGGTCAAGGCCGAGTGGCGTGGTCGTGAGCCCAAGCTGGCCCCGTTGCGGAGCTTCCTGTGCGGCGGCGCCCAGGTGCCGCCGGCCCTCATCCGGCGCTGCCGGACAGAGTTCCCGAACACGTTCGTCACGCCCCTGTGGGGCATGACCGAGGGCGGCCTCACCACCTGTGTAGCTGACTCGACAAACGAGCAGGTCGAGAACACGGTCGGCGTGGGGCTGCCGGGGTTGGAGCTACGAACCCTCGATGCCGGCATGCAACTGCAGGCCGAGGGATCGGGCGAACTCGTCATGCGGGGGCCGGGCGTGTTCAACGGCTACTACGGCCAGCCCGAGCTGTACGCCCAGCACGTCGTCGAGGAAGGGTTCTTCCGCACCGGCGACCTGGCCCGCATCGGCGCCGACGGCTACGTCACGATCACGGGACGGCACAAGGACCTGATCATCCGCGCCGGCGTGAACATCTCGCCGGTAGACACCGAGAACACGATCGCCGCCCATCCCCACGTGGTCGGCGTGGCTGTCATCGGCTGGCCTGACGAGCGTCTCGGCGAGCGCATCTGCGCGGTGGTGCAGGCCAGCGCGGCCATCGATCTCGACGATGTCGTCACTTTCTGCGCGGAGCAGGGGCTGCCCCGGCGGTACTGGCCCGAGCGGCTCGTGCGGGTCGGACAGTTCCCGCGGACAGCCGCCGGCAAGATCCGCAAGCAGCAACTGCGCGACGAGCTCGTCGGCACGGGCTCGCCCGCCCCGGCCGACGCCGGCGGGGCATGCTCGCATCGAGGTTCGGGCCGGTGAGCCGCGTCGGCGTGAGCGACATTGTGGTCAACTACCGGAGGCGAGGCTCGGGGCCGCCGGTAGTACTGCTGCATGGACTGGCCGAGGACCATCGCTCCTGGGACGCGGTCTCGGCCCGTCTCAGCGGGTTCACCGTCTACGCCGTGGATCTCCGGGGGCACGGCCGTACGACCTGCGGGCACGGTGAGGGCGCTCTGTCGCAGCTGGGTGAGGATCTGGCGGAGTTCCTGTGGACGTTGCCTGGTCCGGCCGTCGTCGTGGGCTATTCCCTGGGCGGCGCCGTCGGACTCAGAGCTGCCGTTGATGCCCCCACGATGATCCGGCATCTCGTCGTGGTCGCCACCTCGTCGATCGTCGGGAGGGCGGCGGCCGAGTTCTTCGCCGGCCGCATCGCGCAGCTGGAGGCCGGCGACCGGGCCGGGTTCGAGGAGGGGCTCCGCGATGACACCAGGAAGCAGATCGTGACCGGAGCCGATGTCGACTCCGTGGTCCGGAGGCGGCTGGACGCCGTCGGTGACGGCCGCGGCTATGTGAACGCGGCCCGAGCGATGATGGGGATCCGCGACGAGCCCCTGAATCCGCTGCTGGCTCGGATCGCGGTCCCGGTGGACATCGTGGGTGCGGAGCACGACGCCTTCTGCCCCCGCCGGGCGGCCGACATCATCGCCGAGACCGTCCCCAACAGCCGCTATCACGAGGTGGCCGGGGCCGGTCACCTGCTGTCGGTCGACAAACCCGGGGCCTACGGTGAGCTGCTCGCCCGGCTCCTGCGCGAGAGGCAGCCACATGACCCGTAGGTACGGCATCTCCCTGGGGGTCAGTCCCCGGGAGCCGCTGAGCCGGACGTCCGAACTGGCGCGGGCCGTCGATGAGCACGGCTTCGAGATGCTCTGGTACATCGACTTCCAGCTCGGGATGAAGGACGTGTACGCCGCCATGAACCTGGCCGCGCTGGCCACTGAGAACGTGCTGATCGGCGCGGGGGTCACCAACCTAGTGACCCGCCATCCCACGGTGACCGCCAACGCCACCGCCGCCCTCGACGAGCTCTCCGGCGGCCGGGCTGTGCTCGGCCTCGGCGCGGGCTGGTCGGCCGTGCTGGGCGCAGGCGGCGCACCGTCCCGAATCAGCGATCTGCGCTCCGGAATCGACGAGTTCCGCCAACTCTTCGGCGGCGATCCGTGCGACCTCTACGGCAGCCAGGTTCGCCTGGCCACCGCCGAGCGCCAGATTCCCATCTATCTCGCGGTCTCGCAGCCCGCCATGCTGCGGCTCGCCGGCGAGACCTGCGACGGCGCGGTGCTCATGGGCGCCGCCGACCCCGAGTTCTGCTCGTGGCAGCTCGACTACATACACCGCGGGTTGGAGGCGGCCGGGCGCGACCGCAGGCAGCTGACCATCGATCTGTTCATCACCATGTCGGTGGGCGACGACGAGGCGAGCGCCATCGACGACGTGAGGGCGTGGGCCACCAGCCAGGCGGCCACCTTCCACCCGTGGAAGCGGATGCCGCCCGCGTGGGAGCGGTTCCGCGGAGAGTTCGAGCGCGCCGCAGGCGCCTACGGCCTCGTCGACCACCTATCGCTGCAAGCCGAGCACAAGCACACCGTGTCCGACGACTTCGTCAAGTCGGTGGCCCTGGCCGGCGACCTCGACACCTGCGTAGACCGGCTCCGCCAGCTCTGGCAGCTCGACATCGACCGGATCACCTTCGCTCTGTTGTCGGGCGGCCGCGAGCAGCGGCTGGTCCACTTGGCCGACACCGTGATCAGTGCAGTCGAGGCAGGAGGAAGCTGATGGCAGGAAACCCGCGAGTGGCGCTGGTGACCGCGGCGGCCGGCGCCGGCGTCGGCGCCGCGGTAGCGAGACGGCTGGCCCGCGACGGACTGGATGTCGTCGTCACCGACGCCCACGAGCGCCGGTGCCGCGAGTTCGCCGGCGCGCTCGCCGACGAGGTCGGGCGCGAGGTGAACAGCTACCACCTCGATGTCACCGACCACGACCAGGTGCGCGCCGTCATGGCGGAAGTCGCCGACGCCAAGGGCGGCCTCGACGTGCTGGTCAACAACGCGGGCTGGTCGAAGATCGAACCGGTGGCCGAGATGTCGCTGGAGACGTGGCAGCGCTGCCTCGACGTCGACTTGACCGGCACGTTCGTGTGCATGCGCTACGCGCTGCCCGCGATGATCGCCGGCGGCGGGGGCTCGATCATCAACATCTCCTCGATCGCGGCGTGGGAGATGTCCACCGAGCACGGAGCGGCCTACTCGGCCGCCAAAGCGGGAGTGCTGGCCCTGACCCGGGTGGCCGCCGCCGAGAACGGAGCCCACGGCGTGCGCGTCAACGCGGTGGCCCCCGGCCTGATCTACAACGACTTCCTGCGAAGGATCTACCCGGAGGAGTTCTTCGACAACTACCTGTCCCGCAAGGCGGTCCTGGGCCGCATCGGGCAGCCCGACGACGTCGCCGGCATGGTCTCGTTCCTGGCTTCGGACGAGGCGAGCTACGTGACCGGCGAGGTCTTCACCGTCTCAGGAGGCGTGTCGGCCCGTGGATGACGGTCCCCTGTGGTGGCCGGTGCAGCGGCTCGTCGACGCCTACCGCCGCGGCTCGATGTCGCCGGTAGAGGTCGCGGCGCTGGCCCAGGAACGCATCGACCAGGTCGACCCGACTCTGCACGCCTTCGTCCTGACCACGCCCGAGCTGGCCCACCGCCAGGCCGTCGAGGCCGAGGCCGCCTACCGGAACGGCAGTGCCGGACCCCTCGCCGGCGTGCCCGTCTCGATCAAGGACGCCTTCCATGTCGAGGGCCACGTCACCACCCTCGGCTCGCTGGCCCACGCCGACGATGTGGCCAGCCACGATTCCGGTGCGGTGCGGCGCCTGCGCCGGGCCGGAGCTGTGATCGTGGGCAAGACCAACGTCCCTGAGTTCTGCCAGTCGGCCACCACCGACAACCTTCTCGGTCCCGACACCGCCAACCCATTCGACCCCGACCGCACCGCGGGCGGGTCCAGCGGCGGCGCGGCGGCCGCGGTCGCCTCGGGGACGTGCACGGTGGGGCTCGGCTCCGACGGCGGGGGCTCGATCCGCATCCCGGCGTCGTTCTGCGGTCTGGTGGGACTCAAGCCCACCCACGGGGCCATCGACGATGCCGGCGGGTTCCGTGCGTTCAGCCCGTTCATCTCGGTGGGACCGCTGGCCCGGTGCGTCGCCGACGCCCGCCTCCTGCTGTCGGTGCTGTCCGGCGAGGGGGTCGGGACCGCAGGCACCCCACCCCGCCCGGCGCCGCGCCGCGTCGCCTGGTGCGCCAAGCCGGAGGGCCGCCCGATCGACGCCGACGTGGGCGATCTGGCGGCAACCGCAGTGAAGCACCTCGCGGCCTGTGGCCACGACGTGACGCCCGTGGAACTCGACCTCTCGGGATGGGAGGAGATATTCGGGCCGCTCGTGCTGGCCGAGGAGGGCGAGCGCCGCGGCCACCTGCTCCGTGGTCCGCATGAGCTGACCTGGTATCACAGGCGATCCTTGATAGCGGCCGAGCAACTCGACCCCGCTGTTCTCGCCGGGGCTCGTTCCGACCTGGCGGCGTACCGGAAACGGGTGGACCGCTACTTCAGCGACTATGACGTCATCGCCACTCCCGCCACAGCCACCACCGCCTTCGAGCTGGGATGCCGGCCGGAGATCATCGCCGGCGAGCGAGTGGCCCGACTCTGGGGTGCCTTCCCGTTCGCGGTGCCCTTCAACGTCTCGGGACATCCCGCGGTGGTGATGCCCGTCGGATTCGTGGACGGCCTTCCTGTCGCGGTGCAGTTGGTGGGACGGTACGGAGCCGACACCGCACTGCTGTCGCTTGCCGAGCAACTCGAAGCCGAACTGGATGTGCGTCCCTTCGTCCGCCTGTCGCCCCGCCTGGGAACCCCGTGAGCGACATCATCCACAGCGTCGACGACTCGATCTGGCAGGTCGAGATCAATCGGCCCGAGCGGGCCAACGCCCTTCGACGGGAGACGATCCGCCAGATCGGAGCGGTACTGAACCGGGCCGAAGCGTCCACATCCGGCGCGGCAGGCGAGGCGGACACCGGCGCGATCGGTGTGCTGTTGACCGGTGGCCCCGAACGCTTCAGCGCCGGAGCGGACCTGTCCGAGCTGAACGGCACGACTGACGATCTTGGATTCGACGACGAACTCGAGCGGCTCTGCCGGCGCCTCACCCTGAGCCCGCTGCCGGTGGTCGCCGCGGTCGAGGGTGCCTGCTACGGCGCCGCCATCGACTTGGCTTGGGCCTGTGACGCCGTGGTGGTCTCCGACGAGGCGCTTCTCGCCCTGCCCTCGACCAGACTGGGAATCCTGTACAACCCGACATCGACGGCCCGGCTGCACGCCCGCCTCGGCTCGCCCACCGTGCGCCGCCTCATGGTGCTCCAGCAGGAGCTGGCGGGTCGGGAGATGCCGCCCGGCACAGCAACAGTCGTGCGGGCGGGGACCACCGTCGAGACGGCCAGGAACCTGCTCGGGGCCCATTCCGCCGAGCCGGAAGCAACCGCCGCGACCAAGGCACTGTTGGCGTCGCTCGACCGCGGCGAGGGGTTCGATCCTGCGGAGTGGCAGCCACAGCGAAACGCCCTGCTGGACTCACCGGCACGCCGCCGCGCGCTGGAGGCCCGGCGCGCCTCGTTCAGCAAGGATCACAGCGAGTGCAGCTGAAGGATCTGGCCGGCTGCGACCTGGGCACGCGCCGGGTCGACTTCTCCCCCGACGACGCCATCCTCTACGCGCTGGCGGTAGGGACCTCCGCGGCACAGCTCGACCTGGTCTACGAGCAGAACCTGCGGATCCTGCCTGTCTACGGTTGCGCTCTGGGTCTGTGGGCGGTCGAAGCAGCCGGCGAGCTCGGTGCCTACGACCGCACCCGATCGCTCCACGTCGGCCAGAGCCTGACGGTGCATGAGCCGCTGAGACCTGAACCGTTCGAGACGCAGGGCTGTATCCGCTCCGTCTTCGACAAGGGCAGGCTCACGATCGTGGAGATAGACGTGGCTGCTCCCAGCTTCGAGGCCACCTACACGATCCTCCTACCCGGCATCGGAGGCTGGGGCGGGGAACCGCCGCCGCCGTCCGAGCAACACGCGCCGCTCGTCCCGAACTGGACGGGCACAGCGGACATCGGACCCGACGCCGCGGCGCTCTACCGGCTGACCGGCGACAAGCATCCCGTCCACATCGATCCGGCGGTCGCGGCGGTCATGGGACTGGACGGGCCGATCCTGCACGGTCTGGCCACCATGGGCATAGCGGCCAGAGTTGTCGCAGCCGCGGTGGGCGCCCATCCGGCCGACCTGTCCACCGCTCGGGTGCGCTTCTCCAATCCCGTATATCCCGGCTGCGAGCTGCGGATCGCGGTCGACACAGGCGAAGACGCGGCGCGGGCCCTCGCTTCCGTCGAGGATGCGACCGTGATGTCGGGAGAGTTCACATTCCGGTGATTCCCAGCAGCGGTCCCCACATCCGTTCGGGCACCCGTTTCGTCGGACGTTCGGTGCCCCGGCGTGAGGACCGGGGCCCGCTCACCGGCGGGAGCCGCTACATCGCGGACGTGAAGCTCGCAGGGATGCTCGAGGTCGTATTCGTGCGCAGCACCGAAGCGCACGCCCGGATCGTCTCCGTCGACACATCGGAGGCCCGAGCCGTCGACGGAGTGGAGGCGGTGTTCACCGCAACCGACTTGGCCGAAGTCGAGAGCTTCCCAGACCACATCGACTCAATCGGCCCGGTGCGGCAACGTCCGCTGGCCACCGACAGGGTCCGCTACGTCGGCTCCCCGTACGCGGCAGTGGTCGCAACAGACCGCTACGTGGCCGAGGACGCGGCTGCGCTCGTCGCGGCCGGCACCGAGTACGAGCCCCTGCCGACCGTCGCCGATATTCAGCAGGCGCTCGCGCCCGGAGCGCCCAAGTTGTATGACGATTGGGACGACAACCGCTCGGTCGACATCGCCTACCCCAGGCCTGAAGCCGACCGGGCCTTCGCAGAGGCCGACCACACGTTCACGGCGACCTACGTCAGCCAGCGTCAGACGGGCCTGCCGATTGAGACCAGGGGCGTGGTCTCAGACATCGACGGCGGGACGCTCACGGTGTGGACCTCGACGCAGAGCCCCCACATGGTCCGCACCACGATCGCCCTGATGCTGGGCGTGCCCGAGCCTCAGGTTCGAGTCATCCACCCCGTCATAGGCGGAGGCTTCGGCGTCAAGACGCACATCTACCCCGAGGACATCGTGGTGCCCTGGATCACCCGCCGGCTGGGGCGGCCGGCGCGCTGGATCGAGGACCGCATGGAGAGCCTGCTGGCGTCGGTGCACGCCCGCGATCAGCGTCACGACGTCGAGGTGGCCTACGACGGCGACGGCACGATCCGGGCCGTGCGCTGCACGTCGACCCTCGATCTCGGCTCCGGCGAGATCTTCTACCCGGGCACGGCGCCGGTGTTCGCCACCAACTCCTGCATCACGGGCGCCTACGACCTCTCGAAGGTGCAGACCCGCGCCGTCGCGGTGGTGACCAACAAGACCCCGTCGGGGGCCTATCGCGGCTTCGGGATCCCGGAGAGCACGCTGGTCATCGAGCGGGTGATCGACCGGGTGGCCCGGCTGACCGGAACCGATCGGGCGGAACTCCGGCGCAGGCTGCTCTTGCGACCCGGGCAGACGCCGTATGTCATGCACGCCGGCGGGCGCATCGACTCCGGCAGTCACGCCGAGTCCTTCGAGCAGGCTCTGGAGCTGGCTGCCCCCGCGCTCAAGCGGGTCCGGGCCCGCCACGCCCACGATCCCGATGTGCGGGTCGGAGTGGGCTACGCCAACTACGTGGAGCCCACCTCGCCGAGCTACTTCCGCACGACCGGCCATTGGGGCGGAGGCGACGCGGCCACCGTACGGGTGGACCCCGACGGCTCGGTGCGGGTCGCGGTCGGGCTCAGCGCTTTCGGGCAGGGTGCCGAGACGACGGCTGCACAGCTGGCAGCCGATGCCCTCGGGGTCTCACCGTCCGAGGTGACCGTGGTGCTGGGCGACACCGAGCGGGCGCCCTACGGCCTGGGATCTTGGGGCAGCCGGGGAGCGATGATGCTCACCGGATCGGTGATGCTGGCCTCCGAGCGGCTGACGGCCAAAGCACGAGCCATCGCCGCCCACATGCTGGAGGCAGCTGAGTCCGACATCGTGCTGGCCGACGGCGCCTTCCACGTGGCCGGCAGCAGCCAGCCCTCGATCAGCTGGGCCCAGGTGGCCACCGCCGCTTGGATCCGGAAGGTGGATCTGCCCGACGGCATGGAAGAGGGGCTTGAGACGTCGGGCTACTACCACCCCGAGCACTTGGAGCATCAGCCCGACGACACCGGCCGGTTCAACTCGGCCGCGAGCTGGTCCAACGGCGCCCACATCGGGATTGTGAGCGTTCGGCTCAGCACCGGCGAGGTGAGCATCGAGGACTACATCGTGGTCCATGACTGCGGCACGGTCATCAATCCCGCCCTGGTGGAGGGCCAGATCCACGGTGGAGTGGCTCAAGGGATCGCGGGCGCGATGTACGAGCACCTCCAATACGACTCCGACACCGCATACCCGAGGTTCGCGTCGTTCATGGACTATCTGGTGCCGACGTGCGCGGAGGTGCCGAGACTCTCCGTCGATCACCGCGAGTCGCCGGCTCCGGACCAGCCTCTGGGCGTCAAGGGCTGCGGCGAGGGAGGCACCATCGGTCCGCCCGCCGTGGTGCTCGGCGCCGTGTCGGATGCCCTGTCGGAGTGGGGTGTCGAACTGACGGAGTGCCCCGTCACGCCGGTCGCGGTCCGCGCCGCGTTGCGGGCCGCGGGGGCTGCCCGCGGCAGGGCAGAGGGCAACCCATGAAGCCCGCGCCGTTCGACTACTGCCGGCCGGCCACAGTGGTCGAGGCGGTCGAGGCTCTCGGCAGCGCTGAATCCGGCCGGGTGCTGGCGGGCGGTCAGAGCCTGATCCCGGCCATGAACTTCCGGCTCACCGACGTCTCGCTGCTGGTGGACATCGGGCATGTGACCGACCTACCGGGCGTGGACACTGAAGTGGCCGGGGTGACCGTCGGCGCGACGGCCACCCAGAGTCGCGTGCTCAACGACGACGACGCGGCCCGGGTCGTGCCCGGACTGCGAGCCGCCCTGCGCCATGTAGGGCACCTCCAGATCCGCAACCGGGGCACGGTCTGCGGCAGCATCGCCCACGCCGACCCCGCCGCAGAGCTGCCGGCCCTGGCTGTCGCCGCCGGCGCGGTGATCGGCATCACGGGACCGGACGGGCACCGCACTGTGGCGGCGTCGGATTTCTTTCTCGGCCCGTTCTGGACGGCTCTCTCCGACGCCGAGGTCGTGACCGAGGTTCACTTCCCGGCGGCGCCGGTCGGCTCTGTGACCTCGGTGGATGAGATCTCCCGCCGGGCCGGAGACTTCGCCGTCGCCGGGCTGGTGGCCGTCATCGAAGTCGGCGACGGCGCCGTGCGGTCGGCCCGCCTCGTCGGCTTCGGGGTCGGAGGCGCACCCGCCCGGCTGGCATCCGCCGAAGCCGCCATGGCGGGCTGGGCTCCCGACCATCCCGACCGCAGGCTCATGGAGGCCGCGGTGGAGGACACCGCCGACGCGTTCGATGACATCCACGCCACCGCCTGGTACCGCCGCGAGGCGGTGGCGACGCTGCTGGTTCGGGCCGCGCGGCGTGCTCTGGCGAACGGGGAGACCTCATGACGATCCTCGAACCAGTCTCGGAGGTCGATGTCGAGGTAACGGTCAACGGTCGCTCCCACCGGCACCGCGTCGCCGCTCGGCTGCTGCTGTCGGACTACATCCGCGACACCGTGGGCCTGACGGGCACCCACCTCGGCTGCGAGCACGGCTACTGTGGCGCCTGCACGGTGATCGTCGACGGCGACGCCGTGCGATCCTGCCTGATGCTCACCGTCCAAGCCGACGGAGCCGAGATCCGCACCGTCGAGGACCTGGCTCCCGAAGGCGCGAGTTCGCTGTCACCGATGCAGCAGTCATTCCACGACAACCACGCCCTGCAGTGCGGCTTCTGCACGGCCGGGATCCTGATGACCCTCGAGAGCGTCGACCCCACCGATTGGAGCGAGCCCGAACGCATCATCGAACTGCTCTCGGGCAACCTCTGCCGCTGCACCGGATACCAGAACATCGTCGCCGCGGTCGCCCAAGCGTGGAACTCCGAGGGAGACGTGTAGAGAACGCAGCGGTTGATCGCAGCGGGTGATCGGCCGGTCAGAACTTCTGGATCGTGTGATGGTGGGTCATGGCTGAATTGGCCGGACCCAGCAGCATGTGGGCTCGGAGATTCCTCTTGTGGAAGAGCCTCACCAGCGCGGTGTCGTGCCTTCCGGCCGTGTCGGCGAGCACGAAGGCCTCGAGCTTGGCCTCGCCGTCTCGCCAGTCGTGCGGGCGGGCCCCCAACAGCTGCTCGAGGTCGTCGAGGTCGGCCCTCTCGACGGCATCGCCGATCTCGTCGCGCCGCTGAAGATGGCGGGCCAACCGGAACAGGATGCGAAGCTCGTGCCGCACGAACGGGTCGTCGGTGCCCACCGACCGCAGGGCCCCCACCAAATGTCTATGGCCCACATCGGCAGTCGAGAAGCGCGGTTCGGGCAACTCCACGGTGGGCAGGTCGAGGCCGAGATGCTCCGCCCAGGCCTCGGTGGCGAAGAGGTTGGTCTCGCAGCACCACTGGAGATTCGTCATCAGATCGGAGGCCGCTGACGGGTCGCGCAGGGCGTGGCTGTAGGCCAGCTGGTTGGACAGAGTGAAGGCCATGTGGTGCCAGCGGATGGCGGCGAGGTCGACGGGTGCGCCCGAGAGTTCCTCGTAGCGGGCGTAGAGCTTCCTCATGTCGCCGTAGCCGACGATGGTGTCGCGCATGCGCCAAGCGGCGAGATCCATCATCGGGTCGCCGAGGTGTCCCAGCTCGAGATCCAGTACAGCCAGGATCTTTCCGCCGGCATGGTGGAACTGGCCCGAGTCCCAGACGACGGGCGCTTCCCGGCCGGCGGCGTCGATCGGGTTGCGGCGCAGCCAGCCGAGGCAGAACTCGAGGAACGGATCCGGGTGCCTCTTGAGCGCCCTGTAGTGCTCCTCGTAGCGACGCAGTCCCACCAGCCCGGCCTCCGACCGGTCGGCGGCCCGCCGGATGCCCGCCGCGACGAACGGCTCGGTGGGCAGGGCGTGGAGCCGGGCGAGGATGGCGAGGTAGTCGTCCACGGCCGACGCGCGGTCGGTGTCGCTGGTGTCGCCGAAGTGCTCCTGGCCGCCGACACGGTCGATCACGAACGCCATGGGCTCGTCGATCCATCCCCGCACGGTCGCCACGGGGATGCCGTGCTCGCCGAGGAGCCGCTGGAAGGTCATCTCGTGCTCGAGAGGGAAGATGAGAGGCATGTCCGTGCGGTCGCCCCGCACCACCAGCTCGTGACGGGTGCCGTCCCGGTCGACGGTCGCGAACCAGACCGGCCGCCAGCGCGTCTGGCGGGCGAGTTCGATGACCGTGCCGCCGAAGTCCTGCTCGAACCAACGGGCGATGTTGCCGTCGGCGGCAGCCAGCGACTCCGGGCTCATCATGGCGCCATCCTCTCCCCCATCCGGCCGGGCCGTCGGGCCCTGTCCACCGATCTCGACCGCAGCCTCATTGTGGTCTAGGTTCGCGGTTCCGCCATCGGCTCGCCAAGGAGAAGACAATGAGGTTCAGCTTCGTAACCCTTCCCGACTACCCGCTACAGGAATCCCTGGAGCACATCAAGACGGCCGACGAACTCGGCTTCTACGGGTGCTACGCCGCCGACGAGACATGGCACAAGGACCTGTACGTGCTGTTCGCGGCCGCGGCGTCGGAGACCAGCCAGATTCGCATGGGCCCCAGCCTGGCGCCGATCGCGTTGCGCGAGCCGACCCTGGTCGCCCAAGCGGTGGCCACCCTCGACGAACTCACCGGCGGCCGGGCCGAATGCGTCATCTCCAGCGGGAACTTCAGCCTGCTCGCCCAGTACGCGACGGACTGGACGGGCATCAAGCCGCTGTCCCGGGTGAAGGAGGCCCACCAGGTGATGCGCACCTTCCTCGACGAGGGCGCTCTGACCTTCGAGGGCGAGTTCTTCAACTACGCCGGGCTGTTCACCTTCGCGCGCCCGGTGCAGGAGCATCTGCCTCTGCTGATCGGCGCGCTGCGGGGCCCGAAGTCCTTCCAGGCTGCGGGCGAACTCTCCGACGGCACCCACGCCTTCGCCCAGTACTCCCAGGAGGCCTGCAGCTACATGGTGGACAACCTGCGGATCGGCGCCGAGCGGGCCGGAAAGAACTGGCAGGATCTCGACATCGCGGTGTGGAACGTGTTCGCCATCGGACCCGACTCGGCCAAGGCCAAGCAGGCGGCCCAGACCATCGGAGCGTTCTACATCCCGGCAATGGCGGTGGAGCAGATGGAGCGCCACGGCGTCTCGCAGTCAGACGTGCAGCCCATCCTCGACGCCTTCGGCGACGGCGACGTGCAGGGCGCCATCGACAACATGACGCCCGACATCGCCGAGAAGCTCTCGGTGGCGGGCACCCCCGAAGAAGTAGTCGACAAGATCAGGTCGGACATCGAGCCGAGCGGCGTCAACCACTTCATCGCCTGCATCACCGACTCGTTCCTGCTCAACGCCTTCACCGGACGGGACATCGAGGTGCCCGACGTGCAGGGCCAACTGCAGCTGATCCACGACGAGGTGATGCCCTCCTTCGGCTAGAAGCCGAGCAGATTCGCGCTCGCTGCTTAGGAGTCGGACGGAGCTGTTGCGCCGATGAGGGTCGAGATGAGCCGGTTCCACTCGTCGTGGGTCGGGAGGTGGCGATCGTCCAGACCAGCCGACACGAGCAGTTGGACACCGAGCGCGGTGGCCCGGCACATCAAGGCCATGGCCGCCGTGCTGAGCTCGGGGTCCACGAAGCCGGCCTGCTTGCCCTCCTCGACTATGGCGGCGATCTGCTGAAGGTCCTGGTTCAGGAACTCCAGCAGGCACTCTCTGATCTTCTCGTTGTTGCGCGCGCTGCCGAAGACCTGCACCAGTACGTCCCGCGACTCGTCTGCCTCCAGGAGGCGTGTTCCCAGCGTCTCCATCACGTCCGGCGGCCTCATCCCGTCGACGCCCGACTCCTTGATCCGGCTGGCCGGCAGGATCGTTTGAAAGATGTAGTCGAGGGCGGCCGCCATCACGTCGCTCTTGGTGGGCCAGCGCGCGTAGACCGCTCCCGAAGTGAGTCCGGCGCGACGGGCAATGGCGCTGACGCGGGCCGCGTCGAAGCCGTGTTCCACAAACTCCCTGGCGGCGGCCTGCAGCAGCCGCTCAGTCGTTCGATCCGTTCCGCTCCGGCGGCGCGGCGTGTCGGCACCGAGCAAAGGAAGGTCCTCTAGAGCCGACATACGGCTCACAATACACGATCACCGACTCCCGTGATCTCCTAACTGACATGAGAACCCACGATGAGTGCCGTTAGACATCCGGTATCGCCGCCGCTGGGTCAAGCTCGGGCGAGAACGACAGTGGACCACGCTCCGGATGTCCGGCGACGGACTTCGGTCAGAGGGTGAAGGAAGTCGACGACCTGCGAGCACTGCGACGGGGAGATCCCGCCCACGACGAGCCATCCGCGCTTCGACACATGCGAGACCAATTCCGGGGCGAGTTCGACGACTCCCGCCCTGGCGATGTTGGCCAGGACGATGTCGAAAGGGCCGTCGATTCGACCCAGAGGATCGGGCGTCGCCTCCAAGCGGCCACCCATACCGTTGACGTGTGCATTCCGTCGAGTTGCCTCGACTGCATCGAGATCGATGTCGGCAGCCACGACTCCCGCCGCGCCGAGTTGAAGCGCACACAATCCGAGAATGCCGCTTCCGCAGCCGACGTCGAGTACCCGCTCCCCGCCGACGATCCGACCGGCGAGCTCTTCGATGATCTGACTCGTGGTCGGATGGTGGCCGCTGCCGAATCCACCGGGTCCGAGCTCGATCAACCCCGGGAGGTGCCTGCGATCGTGCTCCGACCACGCCAGGCACACGCTGAGTCGTTCACCGAAGGAGACGGGGCGCGTGTCCCGATACCACGCCTCGAGCGCGGCACCACCGTCCGGTCTCGTCACCGCCATCACGCCATCGGCCCGGAGCGACACGACGAGGCCGGCCGCCCCTGCCGCGTCCTCTACCGAGGCCAGCACCACCCGACGAGTGTCGCTGGGCGCCACAACGTCCACCGAGCGCACGCCGAGGGCTCGGAGCCGGTTGCACATCCCGGCCAGTTCGCCTTCGGTTGTTGCTACCACGATCACCGCGACGCAGCTCCAGGAGCGGCGCAGGCTCAGGGTTGTTCCGTTGCGTCGCTCTCCGGATCGTAGTGTTGACCGTCGGCGGTGAGTTCAGCCGCGATGGCGCGCCGTTCCGACTCGTCGACGTGCTTGAACGCCATCACATCAGTCAGCAGGAGCCTGCGACGGTTGCCGACACGCCGAAACGGAATCCTTCGCTGGTCCAGGAGCTTGACGAGATAGGGCCGCGAGACGTTGAGCAGGTCCGCAGCCTGCTGAGTCGTGAGCTCCCTCTTGACCGGCGATACGGCGACCGCGTTGCCGCGAGCAGCCTGCGCCAACACCAGAATCAAGAGATCGAGGACCTCGACGGGCACTTCTGCGGTTGCCTCCTCCTCGCCGGACAGCGAGAGTGACACGCTTGAAGCCTCGGGATGCTGCTCCCGGAATTGCTTGAGAGTCCGAACCGCGTGCGCCGCCTGAGCAGTGGTTACCTCGTCGGGAACAATCAAGTGATGCGCTGAGCGCGAGCTGGCGTTCATGTCTCCTCTATCCTCGGCCGTTCGCCCTGGCCGCCCGGACAATATGAACCCTACTACTATTGATTGCTCCAGATGCCCGATCGTTCGTTCGATCACATGGCATGTTTGGCTGTTTCTGCAGAGAATTCGAAAGGGCTGGTCCACGTTCAAACAGAGGCATCTGCCTCGCCGGAGCTGTACCGTTGGCGGGAGTGCGAGGCGCCCTGTTCCGAGCCTTCAACGGACCGATCTCCGTAGAGGATCTTCCCGACCCGGCCGTGCCCCGCGACGGGGTCGTGATCGAGGTTCGGGCGTCTGGACTGTGCCGCAGCGACCTATTCGCCTGGCATGGCCACGACCCTGGCATCGCGCTGCCGCATGTGCCCGGACACGAACTGGCGGGCGTGGTGGCCGAGGCCGGGCCGGACACCGACCGCTGGTCGGCGGGCGACCGGGTGACCGCACCGTTCTGCTGCGGATGCGGCCGATGCGAGCAGTGCAGCGCGGGCAACGAGCAGATCTGCGACAACTACTTCCAGCCCGGCTTCACCCACTGGGGCTCCTTCGCCCGCTACTGCGCGATCTCCCATGCCGACACCAATCTGGCTGTGCTGCCCGACGACCTCTCCTTCGAGCACGGCTCGATCCTCGGCTGCCGGATGATCACGGCCTACCGGGCATTGATCGAGCGGGCCCGGCTCAGGTCCGGCGAGTGGCTGGTGGTGCACGGCTGCGGTGGGCTCGGTCTGTGCATGGTGATGATCGGCGCAGCCGTCGGTGCTCGGGTCGTGGCCGTGGACATCGAGGAACCCGCCCTGAGGCTGGCGTCCGCCATGGGAGCGAACGCCACCGTTGTCGCTGATCCCGACGACGGCCGGGCCACGGTGGGCGCGGTGCGTGAGACGACCGGAGGAGGCGCCCACGTGTCAGTCGACGCACTGGGCAACGCCGACGTAGCCGCCAACTCGGTGCGCTGCCTGCGAAAGCAGGGCCGCCATGTCCAGGCCGGACTGCTGTCGGCACGGGCCACTGAGATGCCCATGGCCACCGTCATCACGAAGGAACTGGAGGTGCTCGGCACCAAGGGAATGTCCGCCCGCCAGTACCCCGCGCTGATGGACCTGATCGCAACCACCGGCATGGATCTCGGGCTGCTGGTGAGCCGCACGATGGCACTGGAGGACCTGCCCGAGGCCTTCCGGACCATGGAGGGCTTCGGAGGCAGCGGCGTGGCCGTCGTCACCGAGTTCTAGCGCGGCGTCCCTGGCCGGGTGCCTAGTGAGGCCCGGCCTAGAACCGGAAGACTGCACACAGACTCGGCAGAAGCGGACGCAGGAGCACGGCCAGCCACGATTACGCTGACTGTCGTGGCCGAGGACGTCCTAGCCCCCGCAGAGGAGGACGCGTTCCGGGCTCGCTGCGGGGCCTTCCTCGACGAGCACGCCACCGGCATCGACCTAGGCGGCCGGCCCGACCCTCGGGGCGAGCTGCGCCTGCGGGCGGCCCAGCAGTTCCAGAAGGCGCTGGCCGCCGCCGGGCTGGCCGGGCTGACCTACCCCGCCGAGTACGGTGGTGCCGGGCTCACCAAGGCCCACGAGAAGGTCTGGCGCGACGAGTACAGCCGCTATCCCAACATGACCTACGACCTGCTCATTTCGCACGGGATGTGCCTGCCCATGATGGCCGAGTACGGCACCCACACCCAGAAGTCCGCCCACCTGGCCCGCATCATCTCCGCGGAGGACGTGTGGTGCCAGATGTTCTCCGAGCCCGGCGCCGGCTCCGACGTCGCCAGCCTCCAGACCGGGGCCGAGCGCGACGGCGACGAGTGGATCGTCAACGGCCAGAAGGTCTGGACCACCCTGGCCCACCTGTGCTCCTACGGGATCATCATCGCCCGCACAGACCCCGACGTCCCCAAGCACGCTGGCATCTCGATGTTCATCGTCCCCATGGACGCCGACGGCGTGGAAGTCCGCCCCATCCACCAGATCGACGGTGGCACCCACTTCAACGAGGTGTTCTTCACGGACGTGCGCATCGGTGCCGGCAACCTGCTCGGCGACCTCAACAACGGGTGGCGCATGGCCACCGCCATGCTCATGTACGAGCGGGTGGCCATCGGCTCGGGCACCACGGGCGGGATAACCACCGACCGCACCGACCGGCTGATCGACGCGGCCCGCAAGCGGGGCCTAGAGCGCGACCCGGCCCTGCGTCAGAAGCTGATGCGGCTGCGCATCCTGGAGACCTGTCTCTCGCTGGTGGCCATGCGCACGCGGGCCGAGCTCAAGGCCGGGCGCACTCCCGGCCCGGGCGGCTCGGTCGGCAAGCTGGCCACCGTGCAGATCGCGGACCTTCATACGGAGGTGTCCATGGCCATCGCCGGGGCCTCCGGCGTGGCCTGGGAGGACGACGCCGACGGCCACTGGCAGCGCCAGGCCCTCACCTCGCTCCAGGCCGGGATCGCCGGCGGGACATCGGAGATCCAGCGCAACATCATCGGCGACCGGGTGCTGGGCCTGCCCCGCGACATAAGCGTCGACCGGGGCGTGCCCTTCAAGGAACTCAAAGTCGGCACCCAGACCGGCTGAGCGCCGGCCCAGCCGAACTCGATGTAGTTGTCCTCACTGGATGAGGTCAACTACATCAAGAACGCCGCGGCGGCGGGCCCGGCTGGCGCCGACCGGGCCGCTACAGCAGGTGGCGGGTGGTCTGGTAGACGGTGCGGATCGCGAAGTTTGAGCGCAGCCGGGCCACGCCGGCGAGCCGGGACAGGTGCTGGTTGTGGATGCGCTCGAAGTCGCGGTGGTCCTGCACAGCCAGGTGCACCAGGTAGTCGGCGTCGCCCGCCACCAGGTGGCATGACATGACCTCCGGACAGTCGCGCACCTCCTCCTCGAAGCGGCGCAGCGACTCCTCGCTCTGGCTGACCAGGGAGACCTCCACGAACACGTCCAGATCCCTGCCGATGGCCTCGGTGTCGAGGATCATCACATAGCCGGCGATGACGCCGTCGGCCTCCAGCCGGCGCACCCGCCGATGGCAGGCCGACGTGGACAGCCCTATGCGCGATGCCAACTCGGCATGTGACACCCGCCCGTCGATCTGCAATTCGTTGAGGATGAGCCGGTCGGTCAGATCGATTTCGTGCATAGGAATATTTTGCGTTGAACTGCTTGGAACATGCAAGTATTGAGCGCCACTACCACTGTTCAGGGCAAGATTGCCCAAAATATGTCTCATCTGCGCGTGTAATATTTCACTAGTCGCAGGTGGAGGGGTCCAACATGCGCATTGGGGTGCCCAGGGAGGTCAAGAGTGAGGAGCGCCGCGTCGGGCTGACTCCCGACAGCGTGCGCGAAGTCACCGACCGCGGTCACGAGGTATACGTCGAGCGGGGCGCGGGCACGGGCGCCGGGTTCGACGACGACGAGTACAAGGACCGCGGCGCCATCATGGTGCCCACCGCCGACGACCTCTTCGAGACTGCCAAGCTGATAGTGAAGGTCAAGGAGCCCCAGGCGACCGAGCGCGCCCTCCTGAGGGCCGACCACACGCTGTTCACCTACCTGCATCTCGCTCCCGACCCCGATCAGGCCAACGACCTGCTCGGCAGCGGAGCCACCGCCATCGCCTACGAGTCGGTCACCGACCGCAAAGGCCGACTCCCCCTGCTCGCCCCCATGTCCCAGGTGGCGGGCCGCCTGGCCATCCAGGCCGGCGCCCGCTGCCTGGAGGCATCCGCGGGCGGCCGGGGAGTGCTGCTGGGCGGGGTTCCCGGTGTGGCCGCGGCTCCGGTCACGGTGATCGGCGGCGGGGTGGTCGGCACCAACGCGGTGGAGATGGCTTTGGGGCTCGGGGCCGACGTGACCGTGCTGGACCGCGACATGGCCGTGCTCGAATCGCTGGCCGCCCGCTTCGGTCCGGCCCTGCGCACCCTGTACTCCAGCCCCAGCCGGCTGGCCCAGGCCGTGTTCACCGCCGATCTGGTGATCGGGGCCGTGCTGCTGCCCGGCGCCAGGGCGCCCCGGCTGATCACCAGACAGATGGTGAGGGTCATGCGGCCCGGCACCGTCATCGTGGACGTGGCCATCGACCAGGGCGGCTGCGCCGAGACGTCCAGGCCCACCACCCACGCCGAGCCCACCTACGTGGTCGACGACGTGGTCCACTACTGCGTGGCCAACATGCCCGGCGCGGTCCCCCGCACCTCCACCCAGGCCCTCAACAACGCGACGCTCCCCTACGTGCTGAAGCTGGCCGACCAGGGAGTCGTCGAGGCCATCGCGGCCGACAAGGGCCTGCAGGACGGCCTCAGCGTGCGCCACGGCCGGATCACCGAGCCCGCCGTGGCCGACGCCCTGGGCCTGGAATACACCGAGCCCCTCGACACCCTGGGCTGAACCGGCCCGGACGGGCCGCAGCCCGGCCGGCTACTCGTTCAGGTGCATGGCCACGGCCAGGTTCGACCCGATCACCGCGACCCCCACTGCGATCGCCACGACGAGCAGGTTGACCTGCAGCATGGCGGCGTCGTCGACCTTGAAGCCAGCCAGCAACTGCAGGCCGTCGGCGTCGCTGAACTGATCGATCACGTAGTTCCGCAACAGCGAGTTGCTGATCATGGCCACGATGGCGCCGAGCAGACCCTGCACCAGCCCCTCAAGCATGAAGGGCACGCGGATGAACCACTTCGTGGCCCCCACCAGGCGCATGATCTCTATCTCGGGGCGCCGGTTGCCGATGGCCACCGCCAGCGTGTTGAGTATCAGGAGCGTCGAGGCGCCGAGCAGGACGATCGAGCCGATGAACAGAACGCGTCCGGCCCGGTTCGACAGGTTCTGCACATCGCGGATCACGTCACCCGCGAAGGTGACCGTGCGAACCCCGGGCTTCCCCTTGAACTGGCTGCCCAGCTCCTCCACCACGTCGGGGTCGGGGTCGGTCGGCACCACCCGGTAGTACGGGGGAACACCCTCGGCGGTGAAGATCTCCAGCACCTCAGGCGTGTCCTCGAAGAACTCCTTGAATTCCTCGTAGGACTGCTGGCGGTCGATGTACTCCCATCTGTCCACGCCCGGGCTCTCATCGAGCTGGTTCCGGACGCTGGAGTCCTCGTCGGTGCCGGCGTCGGTGTTCATCCACACGATGAACTCGACGCCGTCCTGCCAGCGGGCGGTGGCGCTGTCCACGGCCACCTGGAACAGCATGAAGCCGCCGAACATGGCCAGCGACACCCCCACCGTGACCACGGTGGCCACCGCCAGCAGGATGTTGCGCCACAGGTTCTGACCCGTCTCGCGCAGTACGTATCGGAAGCTGAACACCGGGGCCTACCCGCGACGGGGCACGAAGCTGAACACCGCTTCTCGCTACTCGTAGACGCCTCGGGCCTGGTCGCGCACGACCATCCCCCGGTCGAGCTCGACCACCCGCTGCCGCATGCTGTCGACGACGCTGCTGTCGTGGGTGGCCATCACCACGGTCGTGCCGATCTCGTTGATCCGCTCCAGCAGGCGCATGATGCCCACCGACGTCGTCGGATCGAGGTTCCCGGTGGGCTCGTCGGCCAGCAGGATCAGCGGCCGGTTGACGAAGGCCCGGGCGATCGACACCCGCTGCTGCTCGCCTCCTGAGAGCTCGCGGGGGAAGCGGTCCATCTTGCGGGACAACCCGACCAGTTCCAGGATGGCGGGCACCTGGCGGTTGATGACCTGGGGGCCCTTGCCGATCACCTCCAGCGCGAAGGCCACGTTCTCGGCCACCGTCTTCTTCTGGAGGAGCTTGAAGTCCTGGAACACATAGCCGATGTTGCGCCGCAGGTAGGGCACCCTCCAGCCGCTGAGCCCGCCGATGTCGCGGCCGGCCACGAAGATCCGGCCGTGCTCGGGCACGTCCTCGCGGTTGAGCAGGCGGATGAAGGTGGACTTGCCGGAGCCGGACGGACCCACCAGGAAGACGAACTCCCCCTTGCCGATGTCGATGGTCACATCGCGCAGGGCCACCACGTCGCCCTTGAAGACTTTCGTGACCTTCTCCATCTTGATCATCAGGCGTCGCCTCCAGCGGCCTTCGGTGACGTGGCGACAGTACCAGCCCCCTCGATTGAGCCCGCGGCACCGGTGGCCCGGCTCCATCGGAGCCAGGACTCCATGAACGGATCGAGATCCCCGCCAAGCACCGCGTCGACGTTGGGGGTCTCATGGCGGGTGCGCTGGTCCTTCACCATCTGGTAGGGCTGCATCACATAGCTGCGTATCTGGCTTCCGAAACCCACCTTCCGCTGCTCGCCCTTGATGCCGGCTATCTCGTCGGCGAGCCTCTTGCGCTCCAGGTTGAGCAGCTTCGCGGCCAGCATCTGCATGGCCCGTTCCTTGTTCTGGTGCTGGCTGCGCTCGTTCTGGCAGCTGGTGACGATCCCGGTGGGCAGGTGCGTTATCCGCACCGCCGAGTCGGTGACGTTGACGTGCTGGCCCCCGGCCCCCGAGGAGCGGTAGGTGTCGACGCGCAGATCCTTCTCGTCGATGTTCACCTCGTCGGAGACCTCCTCGAAGAAGGGGGCGACGTCGACCGCGGTGAACGCCGTCTGGCGCTTGCCCTCGTTGTTGAACGGGGAGATGCGCACCAGGCGGTGCACGCCGTGCTCGGAGCGCATCCAGCCGTAGGCACAGCGGCCCTTCACCAGGAAGTCCACGCTGGAGTACCCGGCCTCGGTGCCCTCCGAGAGGGCGGTCACCTCCAGCTCGAAGCCGCGGCGCTCGGCCCAGCGGCGGTACATCCGCAGCAGCATCTCGGCCCAGTCCTGCGAGTCTGTGCCGCCCTCGCCCGACTTGATCTGGCAGACGGCGTCCCGCTCGTCGAACTCGCCGGTGAACAGCGACCGCAGCTCGAGCTCGTCGAAGAGAGCGGCGATGTCGGCCACCAGCCTCGCGATCTCGGCCTCCTCGGAGGCGTCCCCCTCCTCCACGGCGAGTTGGTTGAGGGTCTCCGCGTCGGAGATCCCGTCAGCCAGCCGTTCGAACATCGCCAGGTCGTCGCTGATCGAAGCCAGCTCGGAGGTCACGGCCCGGGCCCGTTCGGGCTGATCCCACAGATCGGGGCGTGACGACTCAGCCTCGAGCTGCGGGAGCCGGAGCCGCAATGCGTCGATGCGAAGATAGGCCTCGGCCTCCTCGAGGCGACCGCGCAGCCGGCGCAGATCGTCGCTGAAGTCCTGCACCGCGTGTCACCCGCTCTTGTTCGCTGCGCTCACGGGCCGCTCGGGCCACGGCCTCGCTCGGCGCATCGCCATAGTGCTCATGAAACTGCTGTCCATCCGCTCGGCCTCTGGTCACTCGGCGCCGGGGCGACCGTGACACATCTTGTGCTTCTTGCCGCTTCCGCAGGGGCATGGCTGGTTGCGCCCGACCTTCTCCAGCTCGCTCTTGACGACGGGCACCCGGTTCCGCGGCTGGTTCGGCACCGCGGCTCTAGCTGTGTCCGAAGAGGCCGCCGCGGCCGCGGCCGGCTGTGGAGCCGAGGCACCGACGCCCGCCAGCGCCGGCGAAGCTGCCTCGCTCTTGCTGGCGGTCACGCCCACCAGGCGGGGGGCGTCCTCAGGCGCCTGCTCGGCGAGCTGAACGTGCATCACGTAGCGCACGAAGTCCAGGGCGATGCCGTCCATCATCTGCCCGAACATCTCGAAGCCCTCACGCTGCCACTCGGTGGCCGGGTCCTTCTGCCCCATGGCCCGCAGATGGATGCCCTCCCGCAGCAGGTCCATCTCGCGCAGGTGCGACCGCCACCGCTGGTCGATCAGGCGGAGCATCACCTGGCGCTCCACCTGGCGCATCACGTCGGCGCTGAGATGCTCCTCCCGCTCGCCGTAGTGAGCCAGGGCAGCCTGGTTGACGACCTCGAACAGCTCGTCGTGCGTGACGGCCGCCTCGAGTCGAGCAGCCTCCACGCCGCCGGGCCACAGCCCGGCCAACTCGGTGCCCAACCCCTCCCGGTCCCACTCCTCGGCGTGCTCGGATTCGCAGTGGGCGGCCACAGCGGCGGCGACCGCCGCCTCAAGGTGTTCCAGAGCCTCGGATCGAAGGTCCGTCCCGTCGAGGATCTGGGAGCGGCGCTGGTAGATGACCTTGCGCTGCTCGTTCATCACCTCGTCGTACTTGAGAACGTTCTTGCGGGTCTCGGCGTTGCGCTGCTCGACGGTGTTCTGGGCCCGCTCGATGGCCTTTGTCACCATGCCCGCCTCGATCGGCACGTCCTCGGGCAGGGCCTTGTCCATCACCCAGTTCATGGCGCCGGTGGCGAACCGGCTCATGAGATCGTCCTCCAGCGACAGGTAGAAGCGGCTCTCGCCGGGGTCGCCCTGGCGCCCTGAGCGGCCTCTGAGCTGATTGTCGATCCGCCGGCTCTCATGGCGCTCGGTGCCGAGCACGTACAGACCTCCGAGCTCGAGCACCTCCTCACGCTCGGCGTCGGTGGCGGCCTGGTGCTTGGCCGTCAGCTCGGCCAGGCGCTGGGCGCCCTCGGGCGTGGCCTCCTCGAGAGTCTCGGCCCTGAGGTCGCGGCGGGCCAGACCCTCGGGATTGCCGCCCAGAAGGATGTCGACGCCGCGCCCGGCCATGTTGGTGGCCACCGTGACCGAGCCCAGCCGGCCTGCCTGGGTCACGATCTCGGCCTCGCGGTGGTGCTGCTTGGCGTTGAGCACCTCGTGGGCGATGCCCTGCTTGTCGAGCAGGCGGGACAGCTTCTCGGACTTCTCCACCGAGACGGTGCCGACCAGCACAGGCTGGCCCCGCTCGTTGCGCTCGAAAATGTCCTCGGCGCAGGCCGCGAACTTGGCGTCCTCGGTCTTGTAGATCAGGTCGGCCTGATCACCGCGGATCATCGGCCGGTGGGTGGGAACGCTCACCACGTGCAGCCCGTAGGTGGAGGCGAACTCGCTGGCCTCGGTCTCGGCCGTGCCGGTCATGCCGGCCAGGCGCTCGTACATCCGGTAGTAGTTCTGCAGCGTGATGGTGGCCAGCGTCTGGTTCTCCTCCTTGATGGCCACCCCCTCCTTGGCCTCGACCGCCTGGTGCAGCCCGTCGGACCAGCGCCTCCCCTCCAGCACCCGGCCGGTGAACTCGTCGACGATCTTCACCTGGTTGTGCTGCACGATGTACTCGTGGTCGCGCCGGTACAGCTCCTTGGCCCTCAGCGCGGCCTGCAACTGGTGCACCAGGTTCTGGGCCACCATGTCGTAGAGGTTCTCCACGCCGAGCATCCGCTCGACCGCGTGCACGCCCTCCTCGAGGGGCGCGACCGAGCGCTTCTCCTCGTCCACCTCGTAGTGGACGTCGCGCTGAAGGCCGCGTGCGATCCCCGCGAAGCGGGTGTACAGCTTGGCCGCGTCGGCCACCTGGCCGCTGATGATCAGCGGGGTGCGAGCCTCGTCGATGAGGATCGAGTCGATCTCGTCCACGATGCAGTAGTGGTGGCCGCGCTGCACCTGCTCGGCGCGCGACATGGCCATGTTGTCCCGCAGGTAGTCGAAGCCGAGTTCGTTGTTGGTCCCGTAGGTCACGTCGCAGGCGTACTGGCTCCGCTTGTGCTCCCATCCCCGGTTGCCGGGGACGATCAGCCCCACGCTGAGGCCGAGCCACTTGTAGAGCCGGCCCATCCACTCGGCGTCCCGCCCGGCCAGATAGTCGTTGACCGTCACGACATGGACGCCCCGGCCGGTCAGTCCGGTGAGGTAGACCGGCAGCGTGGAGGTGAGGGTCTTGCCCTCGCCGGTGCGCATCTCCGCCACCGCGCCCCAGTGCAGCGCCGCGCCGCCCACCAGCTGCACGTCGAAATGGCGCTGGCCGAGCACCCTCACCGATGCCTCCCGCACCACCGCGAAAGCCTCCAGCAGCAGCTCGTCGGTGGACTCGCCCCTCTCCAGCCGGCCGCGGAACTCGCCGGTGCGGGCCCGCAGCCCGTCGTCGTCGAGGCGCTGCGTCTCCTTCTCGAGCGCGTTGATGTCGGGGACGAGGGCCTGGAGATCCCTGAGCTTGCGGCCCTCGCCTGAGCGCAGGACTCTCCTCAGCAGCGACATCGGTACGGCCCCGCTGCCTGTTCAGCCGGCCTCGTCGATGAGGCCCACAGCACCGTCGTCGCGCCGGTACACGACCGCGGAGCGCCCCGTGGCCGAGTTGATGAAGAAGAAGAAGCCGTGGCCCATCAGATCCATCTTCAGCGCGGCGTCTTCGGGACTGAGCGGGCCGAGGTGGAACCGCTTGGTCTTGACGATCCTCAACTCCGGCTCGGTGTCGCCGCTGTCGACCGCGCCGGAGCCCTCGACCGCCTCGGGGATCGGCTGAACCTCGCCGTCACTGCTGGTTCGTATCGTGTCGCCGCGGCCGCGGTGGCGGTTCTGCAGCTTGGTCCGCAGCTTGCGGATCTGGCGCTCCAGCTTGGCCTCGGCGAGGTCCACGGCGGTGAAGGCGTCGGGGGCGTTCACCTTGCAGCGCAGATGGTGGCCGTGCCCCGTCAGGGTCACCTCGCAGGTCTGGTGGTCGACGATGCGAGGATTGCGGGCCTCGTCGAAGTGCACCTCGGCGGTGTCCAGATCGTCCAGGTACCGGTCGAGCTGCCCGATCTTGGCCCTCACGGCCTCCTCGAGGCCCGGGGTGATGTCTGTGTGGCGGCTGCTGATCGATATCTCCACGTCCAACCTCCTGTGGCTTCCGATGCGCCCTCATGGTAGAGGTAGCGCGACGGGCTGCCGCGGTGCCGCGGGCGCCACCGTGGCCACCGCAGCCACCACCGCCGCCGCGCCGCCGGCCCTGAGTGCAGTGGCCGCGACCCGCAGCGTCGAGCCGGTGGTGCACACGTCGTCGACGACCAGGATCAGACCGCCCAACCGGCCGCGCCGGACCGCCATCGTGGGACCCTCCAGGCGCCCCTGGAAGGACCGGGAAGTCTGGGGCTCGTCGTCCAGCCGGCGCAGCAGCCGGCGAGCCCGCAACCCCAGGCGCCGGGCGTAGGCCCGGGCCAGGAGCTCGGCCGGATCGAAGCCGCGCTCGCGGCGGCGCGTCGGGCTGCAGGGAACCCAGGTGACCAGGTCCGGAGCCTGCCCGGCGGACGCGACCGCTGCCATCCGGTCGGCGATCAGGGTGACCACGGAGGTCTTGCGTCCGTACTTGAGAGCCCGCACCAACTCGGCCGCGGCGCCCTCGTGGCACCAGCCGGCCCACAGGGCGTCCACGCCGTCGATCCGCACGTCCTGCATCCGGGCAAGCATAGCCCTACTAGATCGAAAAATCTTGAAAAATATGGAAACTTATTGAAGATTGGGTGGCTGTGGATGCATCATGGCACGGCGCCGGCATCGGCGGCGGTGATGTGCCCCTCGTCGCGCAGCCAGGCGATGGAGTCGGCCATGGAGTCCCCGGTGGAGCGAAGGGTTACGCCGGTGTCCTGCTCGGTGAAGGAGTTGTCGCCGGCGCAGGTGTTGTACATGTACTCCACGCCCTCGGAGGTGAGGATCAGGTCGAGGCCGAAGCGGCGGGTGAGGTCGCCCATCCGGCCCCACGCCGAGAACATCGCCTTGGGCATCGACACCGACTTCAGGTCCCGCCCCGTCACCTCGCACAGCACCGACAGCAGCTCGTCGGCGCTGAGGTGGTGGCCGAACATCACGTAGCGCTTCGGACCGCGGCCGACCCGCATGGACGCGGCTACCACCGCGGCTATGTCCCGCACGTCGACCAGGTTCATCGTGTATCCCGACGAGCGCATGAAGGGTTTGGTGAGCCACAGCTTGAGCGGCTTGAACTGGGTTGACTCGCCGTAGTCGCCCGGGCCGAACACGCCGCCGGGGTAGACGATGACCACGCCGTGCCCCGAGTCTTGGAGCCGCCGGGCCAGGCGCTCGCTGTCGGCCTTGGACCGCGCGTAGGGCATGCGGGAGCTCCCCACCGGATGGTCGGCGGTCACGGGGTCGGTGCTGAACGGGAACAGCGCCGCGGTGCTGGACACATGCACGATGGGATCGCAGCCGGCATCCGCGGCGGAGCCCAGCACGTTGAGGGCACCCGCGAAGTTGCTGGCCTCGATGTCGGCCTCGGAGCTCGGGTCGGTTCCCACCACCGCGGCCGCGTGCGCCACCGCGTCGCAGCCTTCGATGGCGGCCGTGACCGCCACCGCGTCGGCGATGTCACCCTCGGTTGTCTCGAGCGAGGCGAGGTCCACCCCCACCCGGGCGGTGACCGTTTCGAGCTTGGCCGGCGTGCGCACCAGGGCCCGCACGGTGTGGCCCGCGTCCTGAAGGGCCTTGGCCACGTGGGATCCCACGAAGCCGGTTGCGCCGGTGACTAGGACTCTCATGCTCTGCCTCCCGGAGGGGGTCTGAGAAGACTAGGGCACGGCCCCGGCGTCGGCCGCGGTGACGTATCCCTCATCGCGCATCCAGGCGATGGCGTCGGCCAGTGACTCGGCCGTCGGCCGCAGCACGATGCCGGTGTCCTGCTCGGTGGCGGAGTTGTCGCCCGCGCAGTAGTTGAACATGTACTCCACGGCCTCGGTGGTCAGCACCAGGTCCCGGCCGAGCCGGTGTGCGATATCCCCGACCCGACCCCAGATCGAGAACAGCGCCCTAGGCGCCGGCACCGACTTCAGGTCCCGGCCGGTCACGCTCTGCAGCTCCGACAGCAACTCGTCGGCGGTGAGGTGGTGGCCGAACATCAGGTAGCGCCTCGGACCCCTGCCCGCCTCCATGGAGGCGGCTATCACCGCGGCCACGTCGCGCACGTCGACCATGGTCACCGTGTAGCCGGACCGCGGGATCGGCTTGGTAAGCCAGAGCTTCAACGGCTGGAGCTGGATCGACTCGCCGTAGTCGCCGGGGCCGATGGTCAGGGCGGGATAGACGATGACCACGCCGTGCCCCTGGGCCTGGTACCGCCGGGCCAGGTGCTCGGACTTGGCCTTGGACCGGGGGTAGGCCCCGCCGGCGGTGCCGACCGGGTGGTCGACGGTGACCGGGTCGGTGCGGAACGGGAACAGGGCCTCCCCGGTGGAGACGTGGACCACCGGGTCGCAGCCCGCTTCGATGGCGGCCTCCAGCACGTTCTGCGCGCCCGGGAAGTTGGTCTCGGACACCTCGATCGCCGCGGCAGGAGCGATGCTCACCACCGCGGCGGCGTGGACCACGGCGTCGCAGCCGTCGACGGCCGCGGTGACGGCGTCGGCGTCGCGGATGTCGCCCTCGGCCGTCTCGAGGGAGTCGAGGTCGACGCCCACCCGGGCGGTCACCGTCTCGAGCTTGGGCGGCGTCCGCACCAGGGCCCGCACTCTGTGGCCCGCGTCCTGGAGCGCCTTGGCCGCGTGGGACCCCACGAAGCCGGTGGCGCCGGTGACCAGAACCCTCAGGGCCGGTCCCTCCCCGACGGGCCCGGGCGGGGTGTTGACATCATCCGTGGTCGTCCAGCAGGGCCGAAGCCAGGGAGGCGGCCGTCCCGGGGGTGCGGCGGGCCTCGATGTCGCGGTGGCGGGCCGCGATGGCGGCGTCGAAGTCGCCGTCGGTGAACAGCCAGAGCTGGTCGGCCAGGATCGCCTCGACCACCATGTCGGCCACCGCCGACGGGCGCAGCGCCTGGGCGTAGAGATCGCGGACCGCGGCCCTGGTCTCGGATTCGGGCCCGCCGGCGACCATGTCGGAGTCCCACGTCCCGTCGACTCCTGGATGGTCCTGCAGGCGTTCGGGCCGGTTGCGCTCGGAGTCCAGGATGTTGGTGGAGACCAGACCGGGGCACAGGCAGGTGACGCCCACCCCGGTGCCCTCGGACAGCATCTCGGCGTGCAGGGTCTCGCTCAGCGCGACCACGCCGTGCTTGGAGACGTTGTAGGGGCCGATCCCCGCCGAGGACAGGTGGCCCAGGATCGACGCGGTGTTGACGATGTGGCCCGAGCCCCGCTCGATCATGGACCCCAGGAAGGCCTGGCACCCGTGGATGACACCCCAGAGATTTACCCCGAGGCACCACTCCCACGACTTGAGGGACAGTTCCGTCATGGACCCGGTGGCGGCCACGCCGGCGTTGTTGCACAGCACGTCGGCGGGGCCGTAGGCGTCAACGCAGGCGTCGCGCAGTGCCTCGACCGACGGCCACGACGACACGTCGCAGGTGACCGCCATCGCCTCTCCCCCGCGGTCGGTGATCGACTGTACCGTCTCGTTCAGGGGCGGCTCCTCGATGTCGGCCACCACCACCCTCATCGATTCGGCCGCGAAACGCTCGGCCATGCCCCGGCCGATGCCGCTGGCACCCCCGGTGACCACCGCTACACGGCCGGCGAGATCCTTCACGGGGCTAGGGCGGCCAGCGCGTCGTAGTCGATGGCTGCCGCGCCGCCGGAGGGGTGCAGCACCTGGATGCAGACCTGGGTGGCCCCGGCGTCGGCGTGCTCGGCCAGCCGGCGTTCGATGGCGTCGACATCGCCCCAGGCCACCATGGCGTCCACGAAGCGGTCCGAGAGGCCGTCTATGTCGTCGTCGTCGAAGCCGAGGCTCTTCCAGCAGTTCCGGTATCCGGGGGCCCGGGTGTAGAACTTCATCACGTTGCCGCCGGTGGCGCGTGCCTGTTCGGCATCGGTGGTGAGCATCACCTTCTGCTCCACGCAGAGCTGGGGGTCGGGACCCATCACCGAGCGGGCGAAGGCGGTGTGCTCCGGTGTCGTGTTGTACGGGTGGGCGCCGGCGGTGCGCTCGGCGGCGAGCTCGAGCATCCGGGGGCCGAGGGCGGCCAACACCACCGGCACCTCATCGGGGGGAGGCACCGCGGTGTAGCGAGCCTGATCCATGGCGTCGAGGTAGGACCGCATGAACGACAGCGGCTTGTCGTAGGGGATGCCGCGGATCTTGCTCACGATCACCGGGCTCGACACGCCGAGGCCCAGCGTGAACCGGCCGCCGGTCTGCTCCGCGACGGTGTACGCGCCCTGCTTCATCACCCCCGCATGCCGGTTGTAGACGTTGGCGATGCCGGCGGCCAGCGGAAGCGTGGAGGTGACCGCTCCGAGATGGGCGGCCAGCGCGAAGGGGTCGCGCCCGAACGTCTCGTTCACCCAGAGCTGGGAGTAGCCGAGATCTTCGACTCGCCTGGCGAAGGCTGCTGCATCGGCCCCGCTGAGCGCGTCAGGGGCCGCCCAGCACCCGCGATCCACCGCCATGTGTACTCCCTTCGGCCGACTCGCGGCCCCACGGTACCGGCGGCAGCGGACTACGTCACTGCCCGCGCGTCAGTCTCTGAGCGCCCGCAGCGGACGGTCCACACGGCGCCAAGGCACGCCACCCATCCTCCAGCGGATGCCCTAGGGAGGCGATGGTCGAGACCACCCCGTGACGACGGGGTGATCTGCCTCGACTGCCTCGACGCGGGCCGCGCCACCCGGCGAATGGAGTCCGCTGATCTGGAAGAAGGACGCGTTCACCTCCGCGAATGCTCGGTACTCGGCTGGAAGGAACGCCTCGGGATAGATCGCCTCGACCGGGCAGACCGGCTCGCAGGCCCCGCAGTCGATGCACTCGTCGGGATGGATGTACAGCATCCGGCCACCCGTGTAGATGCAATCCACCGGGCATTCGGCGATGCAGGCGGCATCCTTGACATCGATGCAACTGGGACCGATCACGTAGGTCACGGACACTCCCGATAGCCGGGGTGCCGGTCGTAGACCCGCTCCAGCATCTCGAAGTACTCGGGCTCGGCCGCCGCCGACAGTGGGCTGGGCTGTTGGCCGGGGTAGCCGATCAGCTCGCGCACCTCGGCGCTGAGGTAGTAGGCACCCACAACGGTCGTGGTCAGGATGGCGAAGTCGTCGGGGCGCCCCGCCGCCAGCCCTCGCACGAAGACGTCGAGATCGTCGGCGGGCGCCTCGTCGAGCAAGGCCAGCAGCGGCTCGGCCAGCGCCGGAGCGGCGTCGAGGCATCGGTCCAGCAGCCCGTCGGCCACGCCGACCGCCGACGCGGCCGGCATGCCCAGTCCTTCGGCCACGAGGACGTCGGCCAGCCGCGCCAGCGTCAGGCGCTGGTCCGGCGTCGGCCCGGAGTCGCTCATGAGGGCACCTCCTGCGAGGCCCGCGCCCCGATCATGTGATCGACGACACGGCGCGCGTTGGCCATGATCGTGGCCGTCGGGTTGGCCGACCCGCCGGTCACGAACACACCCCCGTCGATCATGTAGAGGTTGGCCACGTCGTGGGCGCGGCACCAGCGGTCCACCACCGAGCCCTGCCGGTCGTCGCCCATCCGGGTGGTGCCCAGGACATGGCCGATGCCGGTGGGCCAGATGTCGCGCGTATAGGTGGACACTGCCCCCGCGGCCTCGGCTGCCTCCACGGCGCGGGCCACGTTGAAGTCGAGCATCCTCCGGGTGTTGTCCGACACGGTGTACTCGATCTGCGCCGCCGGCAGGCCCGAGGAGTCGCACACCGCCGGATCGAGGACCACCCGGTTGTGGTCCTCGGGCAGGTCCTCCGCCTGGATGCCCCAGGTGAAGGCGTGTCCGAACACCTCGGCGGCCGCCCGGTGGAAGGACGGACCCCACAAGGCCTCGAAGCCCTCGTGGCTGTGCGCCTCCTGGTACTCCGCCACCGCGAACATCGGCCCGCCGTGGGGCATGACCATCCACTTCGCGCCTCGTACAAAGTCGCGGTCGGGATGGGTCTCGGCGAACTCCAGCGAGTAGATGCTCTGACCCCACGGACCCTGCCAGCTGTCGAGAGGATCCTCGCACACGGCCGCCACCGTCCGGTAGGGGTGCTGCATGAGTCGGCGCCCCACCAGTCCCGAGGAGTTGGCCAGACCGTCCGGGAACCGCGGCGACGCCGACAGCAGCAGCAGCCGGGCCGTTCCCACGGCGTTGGCGGCCAGGATCACCACCTGCGCCGGCTCCAGCCGCTCGACCCCGTCACGGTCCACATAGACCGCCCCCCGCGCCCGGCCTCGCTCATCGAGGGGAATCTGCGCCACCCGGGCGCCCGTCACCAGCCGGGCGCCCGCGGCCAGCGCCGCCGGCCAGTGGGTGAGCGACGGGGTGGCTTTGGCGTTCTCGGGGCAGCCCAGCATGCATGTGCCGCGCCGCTGGCAGGCCTGAAGCGAGCGGTGGCGGCGCGATGCGATGGCATTGGCGCCGGGCCACCAGTGCCAGCCGAGGTGGTCCATGCCCCGGGCGGCGGCCATCCCGATCCTGCCGATCGGGATGGGCGGGTTGGGGTAGGGGTCCAACTCCGGCAGGGCCGGGTCGCCACCCAGGCCCGACACCGACATCTCCCGGGCCACCCGACTGTACGGCCCGGCTAGATCGGACCAGCCGATCGGCCAGTCGTCGGAGACGCCGTCGAGGGTCCGCACCCTGAAGTCCGACGCGAGCAGCGGCTGCCACATGGCCGCCCACTGGACCAGTCCCCCGCCGACGCCGTTGTACATGACCGGGCGCACGTCGGCGTCGCCGGTCAGCGGATAGTCGGCCGGTCCCCGGCGGACGTTCGGATCGGGGCTCCAGCGCTCGACCCACGCCAGTTCGGCCTCCGGCCGGTCGCTCATATAGTCCGCCGGGCCCGTCCAGTCGCCCTGTTCGAGACAGACCACCTCGAAACCGGCGGCGGCCAGGCGAGCGGCCGCGACCGCGCCGGAGGCACCCGCGCCGACAATCACAGCATCCGACTGCCGCCGCTGCGTCATCATATTGAAATACTATATTGTAGTGAAAACAGGTCGTACTTTGGGTGGTCAGTAAATTGGTGAAGGTGATTCACTCGCACTCAACATCGCACAACGACACGTCGACATGGCACGCGCCCGCTGTCGAGACCAGACTTGGCCGCGCGGACCGGCCGCCACTCACCGTGGAGACGGTCGGCAGGGAGATCAAGCGGCTGCGCAAGCTCCGGGAGTGGACCCTGGAGCAGCTCGCCTCAGCCTCGGGGGTCAGTGCCGGACTGCTCTCGCAGGTGGAGCGGGGACAGGGCAACCCCTCGTTCAACACCCTCGTGCAAGTATCCCACGCCCTCGGCATCCCGGTGGCGCGGCTCGTGGCCGGCGAACAGATGTCCTCGCCGGTGGTCCGGCGCGAGGAGCGCCGCCGCCTCAATCTGGGCGACAAGGAACTCGTACTGGCCGAGATGCTCACCCCCCGGCTCGACAGCGCCCTGGAGGCGATCCGGATCGTCACCGAACCGGGGTACTCCACCAAGGACACGCCGTTCGTGCACGAGGGCGAGGAGTTCGGAATCGTCCTGGAGGGAACCCACGCCGTGAACGTCGGCGGCGCCCACTACGTGCTGAGGGCCGGCGACTCGATCTCCTACAGTTCCACGATTCCTCACTGGTACGAGAACCCCGGTGAGGTCACCTCGGTGTCGCTGTGGGTGGTGACCCCGCCGAGCTTCTGAGGGGCCGAGCGGCAATGGACACCCCCGTCATCCGACCGGCCGTCGAAGCCCCCGTGGCGACCCGGAGCGACGTGGTAGTGGTGGGGGGCGGGCCGGCGGGCCTGGCTGCAGCGGTCTCAGCGGCGCGCCAAGGCGCGAGCGTCACCCTCCTGGAGCGCTACGCCTACCTGGGCGGCCTGGCCGCGGGAGGAATGGTCCTGGTGCTCGACGACTTCGCCGACGGCGCGACCGAGATCACCGTGCGCGGCATCGCCCAGGAGATGGTGGAGCGCCTGCATGCGCTCGGACTGGCCGTCTACCCGCCCCCCGGCGACCGCATCCTCAGCGACGAGATGTGGCGTCGCTGGTCCCGCTGGGGCTTGTTCGACCTCTACGCCAAGGGACCCAGGAAGTCCATCGTCTACGCCGTGGCCTTCGATCCCGACGGCTGGAAGCGGGTCTCCAACGACCTCGTGGCGGAGGCCGGGGTCGATGTCCGGCTCCATTCCTGGTACTCGACGCCGGTCATGGAGGGCGACACCATCAGAGGCGTGGTCTGCGAGACCAAGAGCGGCCCCCAGGCCGTTCTGGGCGATGTCGTGATCGATGCCAGCGGCGACGCCGACGTGGCTGCGAGTGCCGGCGCGCCCTTCGTGGAGGGCTCCTACATGGTGACCACCGTCTTCCGTCTCGGGAACATCGACACCGAAGCGGCCGAGCGCTTCGAGCACTCCGAGCCCGCCGAGTGCCACAAAGTGAACCGCGCCGCTCGGCGCATCCTCGGCGGCTCCTGGGCCCAGTGGTGGCTGAAGACGCCCCTGCCCGGCGTGGTTTGGTGCAACTGCCCGCACATGAGCGGCTACGACGGGTTGAGCGTCGAGGATCTCACCGCCGCCGACCGCGAGGGGCGCCAGCGCATCGCCGGCCTCCTGGATTATGTGCGCGAGCACTATCCGGGTTTCGAGAACGCGGTGGTGATCGATGTGGCGCCCCAGATCGGGGTGCGGCAGTCGCGCCTCATCGAGGGCGAGTACGTCGTGACCAAGGACGACGTGGTGGACCGCGTGCACTTCGCCGACAGCGTGGCCCGCGGCCGCGGCTACTACACCCCGTACCGGGCGCTGCTGCCGCAGCACGTGGAGCAGCTGCTCGTGGCCGGTCGGCACTATTCGGTGACTTCCGAGGCCCAGAAGCTGTCCAGGGAGATACCGCCCTGCATGTCGATGGGCGAGGCGGCGGGCACGGCCGCGGTCGAGGCCCTGGACTCCGGCGTCACCGTCCGCAAGGCAGACGTGGCCGCAGTGCAGCGGCGCCTGCGCCGCGAGGGCGCCGACCCGGGCGACATCCCGTCGCCGCGGGCGCGCCCGGCCGACAGCACACTGGCGGCAGCCTCGTGAGCGGTCCCGCTCCCCAACCGCTGGCCGGGATCAGAGTCCTGGACTTCTCGCAGATCCTGATGGGCCCGGTCGCCACCCAGCTACTGGCCGACCACGGCGCCGACGTGCTGAAGATCGAACGCCCCGGCAGCGGCGACATCTTCCGCCAGGCGCTCGACGACCCCGACGGTGCCGAGCACCCGGCATTCGGTGCCGTGAACCGCAACAAGCGCAGCATCGTCGTCGATGTCCGCGACCCCCGGGGTCTGACCCTGATCGACGATCTCGTCGCCGCGGCCGACGTGGTGGTCAACAACTACCGGCCGGAGGTGATGGAGCGGCTGGGCCTGGGCTACGAGCGCCTCTCGGGGATCAATCCCGGCATCGTCTACGCCCAGGGCACCGGATTCGGCACCGGCGGGGTCTACGCCCGCAAGGGCGGCCAGGACATACTCGCCCAGGCCCTGACCGGGGCGATGTCACACAAGGCCGATCCGGACCACCCGACCGCCATATACCCCGTCTCGCTGGCCGACTACACCGCGGGCATGCACATGGTGCAGGGGATCCTGATGGCACTGCTCCAGCGGACCCGGACCGGACGGGGCCAGAGGGTGGAGGTCTCGCTCTACGACTCGCTCCTTGCCATGCAGCTCCTGGAGGCCACCATGGCGCTGATGGGCCGCGACGCCCTCAACTGGGCGCGAATGCCCCTCGTGGGCACGTTCGCCACGGCCGACGGCGAGGTCGTGCTGGTTGGGGCGTTCAAGCCGAACCCGCTGCGAGACATCTGCGAGGCGCTGGACCTCGAGGACCTCTCGGCCGACCCCGCCTTCGCCACCATGGCCGACCAGGCCGCCAACCGTCCCCGCCTCCAGGCCCTGATCGCCGCGGCGATCGGCGGGTTCACTTCGACAGAGGTGATCGAGCGGCTGGAGGCGCAGGACGTGCTATGCGCGCCGGTACGAACCCTCGGCGAAGCGCTGGAGGACCCGCACACCGCATCCATGATCGTGGAGATGCCCCGCCCGGGCCGCGCCCCGCTGCGGTCGGTGGCGTCGCCGGTACACCTGCCCGACGCGCCGGCTCCGGTGCACCGCCCACCGCCGGCGCCGGGCGCGGGCGCGGCCGAGGCGCTGGCGGACTACGGGATCGCGCCCGAGCGCATCGGCGCGCTGACCGCGGCCGGGGTAATGGCGTGAGCATCGATCTGGTCGTCAGCGACCATGTCGCCAGGGTGACGATCAACCGCCCCGAGCGGCTGAACGCCATCGACCAGTCCCACCAGGACGAGCTGAGGCGGGCCTGGGAGGCCATCGAGGCGGACCGCTCGGTGCGGGTTGTGGTGCTCACCGGTGCCGGCGACCGGGCATTCTGCGCCGGCGACGACATGCGGGCCGAGGGCCCCACCGGCCTCGACTACTGGCTGCACGCCCGCAGGCACGGCTTCGGCCACCTGACGCTGCGCGACTCCCTGGATGTGCCGGTGCTGGCCCGAGTCAACGGCTACGCCCTCGGAGGCGGCCTGGAGCTGGTGGTGGGATGCGACCTGGCCGTGGCGTCGGAGGACGCCGTCCTGGGCTTCGTGGAGCCCCGGCTCGGCCGCCTGCCGCTCGACGGGGGAATCGTGTCGCTGGCCCGGCAGCTACCGGCCAAGTGGGCCATGGAGGTCCTGCTGACGGGCAGGCGGTTCAGCGCGGCCGAGGCGCTCGCGCTGGGCCTGCTGAACGAGGTCGTGCCCGCCTCCGAACTTGACGCCGCCACCGACCGCTGGCTGGAGAACCTGCTGGCGTGCGCGCCGCTGTCGCTGCGGGCCATCAAGCAGATCGTCCGCCGCACCGCCCACATGACCGCGGCCGACGCGCGCATGGCGAACCTCCCGGCCCTGATGGAGGTGCTGGCATCGTCCGACGGCGAGGAGGGAGTCCGCGCCTTCAGCGAGAAGCGCGCCCCGCGCTGGGAGGGCCGCTGAGCCGTCGCCGCAGACCCGGGCGGCGAACCGCCCACAGTTGCGATTGACTTCTATTTATTGAAGATCTATATTTTAGTGAACTCACAAGCAGGGAGGACTCCCATGCGAAGCCGACGCATTCTCTCAGCCATTCTGCTGACCGGCGCCCTTCTGGGCGCCGCCTGCGGAGCCGACGACGACGGGGACACCGCCGCGCCGGAGCCCTCACCGACCGAGGCACCGTCCACCGCCGCGGTCGATCCCGAGCCGGCCGAGGAACCGGCGCCGGCCGAGGAGCCCGAGCCCGCCGAAGAGCCCGAACCGGTGGAAGAGCCGGCACCCGCTGAGGAGCCCGAACCAGCCGAGGCGCTGTCGGTCGCCCTCGTAGCGAACCAGAAGGCGGGCGACCTGGGGCCGATCGACGACCTTGTGCGAGGCCTCGAGATGGTGGAGCAGGACTACGGCGCGGACATCACGTTCATCGAGGCGACCGATCCGTCGACCTTCGAGACCACCCTCCGCAACCTGGCCAACCAGGGCACCGACATCGTGGCGGTGACCTTCCCGCCCATGCAGGACGCCGTCGTCGCGGTAGCCCCGGACTTCCCCGACACCCGGTGGATCCACATCTTCGGCTTCGAGGGAGGCGTCGACAACCTCGTCTCCATCGGATTCGACTACTACAAGGGCACCTATCTGGCCGGCATCCTGGCCGGCGCGCTGAACACCACCGGCAAAGTCGGATTCGTGGGCGGCGTGTCGATCCCGCCGCTGAACGCCGACTACAACGCCTTCGTGGCCGCGGCCCAGTCCAAGAACGCCGCCATCACGGGAGAGGCCGCCTTCGCCGACTCCTTCGAGGATCCCGCCAAGGGCCGGGAACTCGGCGCGGCGCTGTACGACGGCGGCGTGGACATCATCATGACCGACGCGGCGGCCACCGACCTCGGCGTCATCCAGGCCGCCGAGGAGAAGGGCGGCTACGTGATCGGCGGCTCGGTGAACTACTTCGACAGCCCGGCCGTGATCGGAGGAGTCCTGCTCTACTGGGCTGAGCTCCTCCACGCCCAGGTCGGGCACGCCCTGAGCGACGACTACACGCCCGGTTACGTCGGCGCCGGGGTGGCCGAGGGCGGGGTGGACCTGGTGGTCAACCCCGAGTTCCTGGCCAACGGCCCGGCGGAGATGGTGGAGATCATCAACGCCACTCTCGCCGAGATCGATGCCGCCCGCTCGCAGATCAAGGACGGGTCTCTCGAGGTTCCCTTCGATCCCGAACTCTGAGACCGATAATCTCGCACCGATGACGGTGCCGAGCAGTCCGGCATCGGCCGGAGTCCCGGCGGTCCGCTGCCGATCGCTCGGAGTGTCCTTCGGCAGCGTTCGGGCTCTTCACCGGGTCAGCCTCGATCTCGCCCCGGGGCGGATCCACGCCCTGGTCGGCCAGAACGGGGCGGGCAAGACCACCCTGGCGAAGGTGCTGGGAGGCCTCCAGGCCCCGGACACGGGCGATGTGCACATCGCAGGCCGCGAGATCCCTCCGGGCGACGTGCGTGCCGCACGAGCCGCAGGACTCGCGATGGTGCACCAACACTTCTCATTGCCTCCGTCCTTCACGGTCGCAGAGGCTCTGGAGTTGACCGCCGCTCGACCGGGAGGTCGTCCGCTCTACCGGCGGAACGAACTGCACCGGCGCTGGCGGGACGATGTGGCCGAGATCGGCGGTGAGGCTGTGCTGTCGACCCGCATCCGGGATCTCCCCGTCGAGACCCGCCAGTCCTTGGAGATCGTGCGGGCAATGGCGGCCGACGCGCGGATTCTGATGCTGGACGAGCCCACCGCCCTGCTTACACCGGCGGCCATCGACGCGCTGTTCGAGCGCCTGCGACGCCTTCGCGAAGACGGGGTCACGATCCTCGTCGTGTTGCACAAGCTGCGGGAGGTGGCTGCGGTGGCCGACACGGTGAGCGTGCTGCGCGACGGCGAGCTGGTCCTGGGTCCGAACGAGATGTCCGAGGTGTCCCAGGGCCGGCTCAGCGACGCCATCGTCGGACCCGCGTCTCAGGCAGACCGCGCCGTGGGCGTGGAGGCAGCTCCCGGCGCAGAGCAGCAGACGCTGCTGGAGCTGGCGCGGGTCTCGAGCCGGGCATCGGCCTTCGAGCCCGGTCTGGGCGGCATCGACCTCAGCGTCGAAGCTGGCGAGATAGTGGGCATCGCCGGGGTGGAGGGCAACGGGCAGCGGAGTCTCGTCTCGGTCATCGCCGGCCTGAACGCCGTGACCGAGGGCTCTGTGCTCCTGGGCGGAACCGACGTGACCCGCGCTCCTCCCGCCCGGAGACGGCGGCGAGGGCTGCGCCTGGTGCCCTTCGACCGCAACAGCGAGGGGATCAGCCGCCGTGCACCTCTCTGGTTGAACCAGTCGGCGCTACGGCTCATCGGACGGCGCCGTCGACGACTCCCGCTGATCTCCCTGCGCCAGTACAAGCGGCAGGCAGCCACCGAGATGGACCAATGGCGGGTCCGCTACGACGCGGTCACCCAACCAGCCGAGAGCCTCTCCGGCGGCAACGTGCAGCGCCTGATCCTGTCGCGTGAGCTGGCCCCCGGACTGCAGGTGCTCGTGGCCGCGCAGCCCACCCGCGGCCTGGACTTCTCGGCCACCAGCTTCGTGCGTCGCTCGCTGCGAGGACTGCGGGACGCGGGGGCGGGCGTCCTGCTGGTGTCGTCCGACCTCGACGAGCTGTTCGAGCTCTCCGACCGCGTGCTCGTGATCTACGGCGGGCGCATCGTGGCCGGTTTCGAAGCCCCCTACGAGCGGCGCGCGGTGGGGGACGCCATGACGGGGGCACGACGGTGACCGGCGGCCTGCAACGGGTGGCGTCCACCATCCTGCTGGTCGGTGTCTCGTTCCTGCTGACCGCGCTGATCCTGTGGGTCAGCGGCTACCGCGTGGGCGACGTCTTCTCCGGCGTCATCCAGGGGTCGATGACCGCGACGGGCGCAGCTACCTCATCGATCCGGTGGGCGATCCCACTGCTGCTGATCGGCATGGGAGTGGTGATCGGCTTCCGGGCGGGGTTCTTCAACATCGGCGGGCAGGGCCAGTTCTACGTGGGCGCCTGCTCGGCCCTGGTTGTAACGCTGGGCTGGCGCGGGGGCCCGGCGCCGCTGGTGGTCCTGTGCGGGACGCTGGCGGCGGTCATCGCCGGGCTGACCTGGTCGCTGCTCCCCGGCTACCTGCGGGTCCGCTTCGGCACCGACGAGGTGCTGACCACGCTGATGATGAGCTTCATCGGCGCGCTAGTGCTCCAGTACCTGACCGCCGGACCCTTGCGCAACCCGTCGGGCACCGGCCAGACGGCGGCCAGCGAGCGCATTCCCGAAGCGTTCCGCATCACCGACAGCTCCGGCGTCTCAGCCACCGTCCTGCTGCTGGTCGGCGGCGTGGCCGTGCTGGTCTGGCTGCTGCTGGAGCGCACCCGATTCGGGCTGGCCATGACCCTGGTGGGCCGGAACCCAACGATGGCCCGGTGGCAGGGAGTCGACGTGCGCCGGGTGGGCCTCGTCAACTTCGCACTGTCCGGGGCGCTGGCCGGCCTCGCCGGCGCGGTCGAGCTCTACGGCCCGGCGGGGCGGCTGGTCACAGGCTTCTCACCTGAGGTTGGCTTCACGGCCGTCGTGGTGGCGCTCGTCGGCCTGCTCAGCGTCGGAGGCACGGTCGTGGCCGCAGTCTTCTTCGGCGGCTTGCAGTCGGCCATCCTCTTCCTGCCGATCGTGACAGACCTCCCGCCACCCGCCCTGGTGCTGCTGCACGGCATGGTGGCCTTCCTGGTGACCGTCAAGTTCCGGGCGGTGCGCCTGCGCCGGACAGGACCCGCCTCAGAGGCTCCGACAGGCTGATGGAACAGATCCTGGCCACCACCCTTCGCTCGGCCGCCCCGCTCGTGCTGGTCGCAACGGCAGGCGTCTTCGCCTTCCGGGCCGGGATCTTCCATCTCGGACTCGAGGGGCTGATGATCACCGGTGCATTCACAACCGTGGCCGTCGCCGAGGCCACCGGATCGGTGGAGCTCGGGATCCTCGCCGCCATCGGCGTGTGCATGGCCCTCTCCGCGGTGTACTGGTGGGTGATCGGGCCTCTCGGCGCCAACGTCATCATCGCCGGGCTGGGCCTCACGTCCATCGGCCTCGGGGGCACCGCCTTCGCGCTGGGAGCCATCTTCGACCGGCGCGGCTCCCTGTTCACCGACGTGGTGCTGCCCCGACCCGTGAGCGGGATCACGTCGGGTCCGGGCGTCATCGTCTCGGAGCACTCGATCCTGGTGTGGCTCACGCCGCTGATAGTGCTGGCCGCATGGGTCGTGCTGCGGCGGAGCCGTTTCGGGCTGCGCCTCGCCGCGGCGGGCGAGTACCCGTTCGCAGCCCGCACCGCCGGTGTTAATCCGTCAATCATGAGGCTCCAGGCGCTGCTGATCGCCGGAGCTCTGTGCGCTCTGGGCGGCGCGGAGCTGTCGGTCGGGGCGCTGCACAACTTCACCGAGAACATGACCAACGGTCGAGGGTTCATCGCTTTCGTGGCGGTGATCTTCGGGGCCTGGCATCCCATCGGCGCAGCCTTCGCCGGGTTGTTCTTCGGGTTCGCCGACGCCATCGGCATCCAGTCGCAGATCAACATCACGGAGCGGGTGCCGCGGGAATTCGTCCTGATGATCCCCTTCGTGCTCACAATCTTCGCCGTCTGGCTGGGCGGGCTCTGGCGCCGCCGCTCCCTGGAGGCCGAGGCGGGCTACGCAGAGCTGCGGGAGCCGGACTATTGAGGGAGCAACACCCGTAGCTTCACGCTCTTCGTAGCAGCACCGATGGCCCGCAGGCCTTCCCGCTAGTAGCGGTAGTGGTCGGGCTTGTAGGGCCCGTCGACGTGCACGCTGATGTAGTCGGCCTGCTGGGGAGTCAGCCTGGTCAGGCGGACGCCGAGGGCGTCGAGGTGCAGCCGGGCCACCTCCTCGTCTAGGCGGCGGGGCAGGGTGGTCACGGACACCGGCATGGAGTCGGCGTTGGCGTGCAGGTCCATCTGGGCCAGCACCTGATTGGTGAAGCTGCACGACATCACGAAGCTGGGGTGTCCGGTGGCGTTGCCCAGATTCAGCAGGCGCCCCTCGGACAGCACGATCACCGAGTGGCCGTCGCCGAAGACGTACTCGTCCACCTGGGGCTTGATGTTGACCCTCTGGACGTCCGACATCCGGTTGAGCCCGGCGATGTCCACCTCGTTGTCGAAGTGTCCGATGTTTCCCACGATGGCCTGGTGCTTCATCCGGGCCATGTGGCCTGCGCGGATGACGCCCGCGTTGCCGGTGGCGGTCACGAAGATGTCGCCGATGGCCACCACCGCCTCCAAGGTGTTCACCTCGTAGCCCTCCATGGCCGCCTGCAGCGCACAGATCGGGTCGATCTCGGTGATGATCACCCTGGCCCCCTGGCCCCTCAGCGCCGTTGCGCAGCCCTTGCCGACGTCGCCGAAGCCGCACACCACGGCCACTTTGCCGCCGATCATCACGTCGGTGGCCCGGTTGATGCCGTCGAGAAGCGAGTGGCGGCAGCCGTAATGGTTGTCGAACTTGGACTTGGTGACCGAGTCGTTCACGTTGATGGCCGGAAACAGCAGCTCGCCCCGCTCCAGCATCTGCTGCAACCGCATGACGCCCGTGGTCGTCTCCTCGGACACCCCCCGGATGGACGGCACGATCCGCGAGAAGAACCCGCCATCATCGCTTGCGATCGACCGCAGCCGGTCGAGCACCACCGACCACTCCTCGGAGTCGTCGTCGGTCGCGGTGGGAACCGCTCCAGCCTGTTCGTACTCGAGCCCCTTGTGGACCAGCAGCGTGGCGTCGCCGCCGTCGTCGAGAATGAGGCTCGGCCCGCGGCCGTCGGGCCAGCGGAAGATCTGCTCGGTGGCCCACCAGTACTCCTCCAGGGTCTCGCCCTTCCAGGCGAACACCGGCACTCCCCGGGGTTCGTCGACGGTGCCGGCAGGTCCGACGGCCACAGCCGCGGCGGCATGATCCTGGGTCGAGAAGATGTTGCAGCTCGCCCACCGGACCTCGGCGCCCAGAGCGACCAGCGTCTCGATGAGCACGGCGGTCTGGACCGTCATGTGCAGCGATCCCGCGATCCGGGCGCCCGCCAGGGGCTGATCGTCCATGTAGCGGCCCCGCAGCGCCATCAACCCCGGCATCTCGTGCTCGGCCAAGCGGATCTCGGCGCGCCCGAGCGGGGCCAGCGAGAGGTCGGCGACACGCCTGTCGCTACCAGCGGTTGGGGCCACAGCCATCACCTTCGATCATGGGTCCTCCCGAACGCGCCGCGACGCCAACTCCGCCACCGCGTCGCCGACCAGGACCAGGTCCAGCAACTGCGCGAGTGCGCCCTCCCCGGCCGCCCTCACTTCGTGGAGGGCGGTCACCTCGCCTTCGAGCAGGTCGATGCGGTCGGTGAGCCCCGGGGGCTCGAAGTCGTGGCGCAGCACGATCGCGGTGACGCCGGCTGGAATCCGCTGGGCCAGCGTGCGGAAGGACGCGGCCTCAGCCTCATCGGCCGGGAGGTTGCGCCGCACCGAGGACACACCACCGATCCGGTCCAGTTGGTGGACCCACCGGCGGGCGGCGTGCTTGCCCACGCCCCCAGCGCCGCACACGACCGCCATCCGGTCCTGCATGCCCGCGGCCAGAGTCTCCAGCTGTGCAGGATCGGCATCGATGAGCCTGCGGCGGGCCTCGATCTGCTCGGCGCTCTCGGAGATCAGCCTGTTCATGCCTTCCAGCACACCGACGCGCTCGAGCAGCACCAGCACCGGCACGATCACGACGCCAAGTCCTGCCGCGCGGCCGGCGAACGGGTCCACCCGAGTTATGGGAACCCCCCAGCCGGTGCACAGTGACATCAGCTCGCCCCCGGAGGTGACCGCCACCATGTGCGCGCCGCTGGCGCGAGCAACGCGGGCTGCGGCCACGGTCGGCCGGTCGTCACCCGACTGGGAAACGGCCACCACCAGCGACGACTCTGAGAGCCAGGCGGGGCTTATGCCACCGGTGGCGAGCACCGGCTCCGAGCCCTGGAGGTGCGCGACCGACTCCACCACATCGCCGGCCACCCCTCCCCCGCCCGCACCGACGATCACCACTTCGGAGATCTCGCCGGGCGCGGGCAGGCCCTCCACGTCCGCGGCGGCCACTGCCGCGTCGCGCACCTGGTCGGGCAGGTGCCGGAGCGCCTCGAACAGGTCGTCGGTGGCCATGGTGCGCGGTCGTGCTCAGCCTGCGCCGTCGCCGCCGGTCTCGAAGGTGGGACCGACTCCGTCGGCCTCCGCCTTGGCCAGCAGGCGTCCGTGCTCGGGATCGTCCACCGAATCGGCCTCGTCCAGCAGCATCACAGGTATCCCGTCCTCCACCCTGTAGCGGAGACGCAACCGGGGGTTGTACAAGCTGCCCTCGTCGGAGAAGTACAGCAGCGGCCCCTTGTCGCTGGGGCAGGCGAGAATCTCCAGCAGGCGGGCATCGAGTGTCACGCGGCCACCTCCTCTAGCGGTGGGGTCCCCCTGATGCTACGGAGTGATCAGCGCGAGAACGTCAGCGACTCGGGCGGGGATGTCGGCTGGGTCACCGGACTCCAGGTTCAGGCGCAGCAGGGGCTCCGTGTTCGACGGCCTCAGGTTGAACCACCAGTCGCCGCAATCGACGGTCAGGCCGTCGAGGCGATCCTGCTCGCAGCCCGCGAACGCGGCCGCCGCCCGCTCGATCATCGCAGCCTGGTCGGGCACATCGGTGTTGATCTCGCCCGATGCGGCGTAGCGCTCCAGCGGAGCGCCCAGGTCGCTGAGGTTGCCGTCGTGCCGGCCGAGCGCCTCCAGCAGGATCAGCACCGCGATCATGGCGCTGTCGGCGCCGTAGTTGCCCCGGAAGTAGTAGTGGCCGGAATGCTCGCCTCCGAACGCCGCGCCGCTGGAGGCCATGGCCTGCTTCATGAACGAGTGCCCCACCCGCGTCCGCACCGTTAGGCCTCCCCGCTCCTCAACGACTTCCGGCAGGGCTCTGGAGCAGATCACGTTGTGCACGATCGTCGCGCCGGGCTCGCGCTCGAGCATCACCGTAGCGATGATCGAGGTGGTCAGAGAGCCCGAGAGCGGCCGGGACCGCTCGTCCACCACGAACACCCGGTCGGCGTCGCCGTCGAAAGCCAGTCCGGCATCAGCCGAGACGGCTCCCACCCTGCGCTGGACATCCTGCAGGTTCTCCGGTCGGAGCGGGTCGGCCGGGTGGTTGGGGAACGTGCCGTCGAGCTCAGGATGAAGGTAGTCGACCTCGAAGGGCAGTGGATCGAAGACCGCCGGAGCCACCAGGCCACCCATGCCGTTGGCGGTGTCGACCGCCAGTCGCAGCGGCTGAAGCCCGCCAGGATCCACGAAGGACAGGACGTGTTCGACGTACCGGGCCAGGATGTCGTGTCGAGTGATCGATCCTGCGGTGACCGCCCGCGGCGGCTCGGAGGAGGCTCGGGCCTTGATCGCCTCCAATCCGGTGCCGGTCCCGATGGGCGACGCGCCAGGGCCGCAGAGCTTGATGCCGTTGTAGCCCACCGGGTTGTGCGAGGCGGTGAACATCGCGCCGGGGACGTCGAACAGCCCGGACGCGAAGTACACCATCTCGGTAGCGCACATGCCGATGTCCATCACGTCGACACCGGCCGCAGCCGCGCCCCGGCAGAAGGCCGCGGACAGCTCGGCGCCGTCGGGACGCATGTCGCGGCCTACCACCACACGGGCCGCGCCCCTATCGCGCCCGTGGCCCCCGAAGGCCGCTCCAATGGCGAAGCACGCTTCGGCGTCGATCTCGGATCCCACGATCCCGCGGATGTCGTAGGCCTTGAAGATGGCGTCGAGGTCGGCCACCGCCATCTACCCGCCGCGTCTGTTCGGGTAGCGGCCCAGCAGGGCCCGCGTCCGGATGCGGCACATGTCGAGCACCAGCTCCCAACCGTCGCTGACGACCCGGACCGAGGACGACTGCCGGTTGACGACCTCGACCGGCAACTCTCGCACATCCAGGCCCAGGCGGTCGGAGAGCCAGAGAATCTCCACGTCCATCGAGAACCGGTCCATCACCGAAGCCCCGGCCAGCGACAGGGCGGCTTCCCGGGAGAAGGCCTTGAGGCCGCACTGCGTGTCACGGCCGGGACTCAGCCTCAGCAACCACCGGACACCGGCCACGGTCCGGCTCCCAGCGCTGCGCAGCCAAGACGGGTCGGTGACGGCCACCGAGTCCGGATGGCGACGGTCGCCGACGACCACATCGGCGCCCCGCTCCACTTCTTCCAGCAGTGCTACGAGCTGGTTCGGCGCGTACGCGAGATCGGCATCGGTGAAGGCCACGACCTCGCCGGACGAGGCCCGCATCCCGGCCCGCACCGCTTCTCCCTTGCCCCGGTTCTGCCCGAGCTCCACCACGAAGTCGGCCCCCGCGGCTCTGGCCGCGGCCGCGGTGCCATCGTCGGAGCCATCGTCGACCACCACGATCTCCACTCCGCCGTCCGCCTTCACGCCGGCCAGGGCAGTGCGCAGCGCGGCGAGCGTGTCGCCGATGCGGCCAGCCTCGCGGTAGGCCGGGACGATCACCGAGAACCTCACGGCCGCGCCGAATCTCCGGATGCCTCGGTCGCACCCGACGTCTCGGTCGCACCGGTTCGGGCCCTCGGATCCCTCCACGCGCGCACCAGCAACCACACGACCGCCGCCAGTCCCACCAGGGTGACCGCCATCGAGAACCACTCCACCGGGCTGCGGCCGTAGGTCAGGCGGACCTCGGTACCGGTCGGCACCACCACCATGAAGTTGGGCGTGACGCGGTAGGGCCCCTGCGCGCCCGACACCGACCAGTTCGGGAAGTACGAGGTTCGCACCAGGACCGGAGATCCCACGCGGTCCACCGAGAACGAGATCGAATGGTCCCCGCGGACGAGGCCGCTGACCCTTGCCGGCTCAATGTTCTCGACCGGAGCGACATCTCCAAGGACGTCCGACAGCCGCCGCATCACCTGCTGGCGGCCCAGGTCAGCACCCGACGGGTCATAGCGGCGCTCACCACGAATGTCGGGAAGAGTCATCCGAGGCCAAGCGTCGGGACCGTCGGCCGCGAGCACAGGCCCGTCCCGACCGGTAGCCAGGAACGCTCCCACCGATGCCTCGAGCCACTCGTCGTCCGAGTCGTCGAGGCCGTCGACCACGACCGGCAGCCTCGACAGCCCGACCGCGGGAGCACTGCCGGACACCTCGAACACGACCCACGGGCCCAGCGACGTCGCGCCTACCTCGGTGAGGTCCGCCGCGGCTCGGGCCTGGCTCACCGCGTCCTCGGAGAACGCCATGTAGTAGCGGACCCCCATGAGCTGCAGGTGCTCGATGCCCGCGGCTACATCGAGGCCCGAATAGGGCAGGTCCCGCTGGGCTCGAGAGGGGGCGGCCGACAACTCCGACTGCATCAGGAAATGGTACGGGACGGTGGCCGAGGCCTCGAAGTAGAGGCCCTCCATCGACGCGATGCACCGGTCGGTCCAGTACGGCAGCAGCATGGGCGCCATCGGCGTGCCGTAGGAGCCGAGCCGGCCGGCCTCGTACTCCCAGAGGGCGGGGCCGCAGCCGTGGCTCTCACCGATCCGGTCCATGGTCTCGACGAGGTCCCAATACTCCGAGCTGCCCCCGCCGGCGGCCGTCGGCCCCCTGCCTTCGTAGCCCTCGAAGTTGTACTCGACCCAGTACGGCCCGAGGTTGGACTCGCTGGAACTGAACGGTCCCCAACGGTAGACGCCGTCGTCACCGACGCTGCCGCCCGGCAGCGACCGCAGCGGCAGCCCCACCAGTACCACTACCGCCACCGAGGCCAGCGCCACCGAGCCGCCCGCGAAGAGAGTGGCGGCCGATGGCCGGACCCGGCCCACCCGACCGGCCGCAGCTGTCTCGGCATCGGCGACGACCTCGGCGCCCGTGGCGGTCTCGGCAATCTCTGCGCCAGCGGCGGTCTCCTCGCCCTCCCTGCCCTCGGCAACCTCCGCGCCCGCGGTGGCACGGGCCGCCTGCCGCCGGTCGAGGGCCGAGCGGCCCGTCCGGATCGTCTCGCCGAGGCCGAGGGCCGCGGCCAGGTAGACGGTGAGGTAGTAGAAGGGCAGGATCCGCACGTTCCACAGGCGCCCCTCGGGCAGGATCAGGAAGCCGACGGCCACGATCGCCCCGGTCAGCGCCAGGGCCATGCCGAGCCGCTCCCGCCGGTAGAACAGCAGCACCGCGCCGGCCGCCGCCAGCACCACGAACAGCTGCAGCGGCGGGTCGTTCTCCAAGAAGCTGTAGTCAAAGGAACTGCGCGACCAGAGCGAGGACAGGTAGCGGCGCTCCTTGCCCCAACCCATGTCGTTCAGCAGGCCCCGGTTCCACCAGAACGGCAGCACCCACCATGCGCTGAGCGCCGCGGCCACGGCGCCGCTGGAGACGGTCCACACCAGCCGGCGTCGCCATTCGGCGGCCCTCCACGGCAGGACGAGCAGCAGGGCGGCCGCGGCGGCCAGCGCGAAGAACGCAGAGAACAGGTGCATCAGCCCGGTGAGGGCCAGCAGCGCGCCGGCCAGGATCCTGTGCCGGTCGGTCTGCATGCCCCGGACGGCGACTCCGATGTAGAGGACCGCGCTGGCCAAGCCCAGCGAGTAGGCGAACTCGCCCGCCATGGTGGACATCAGGTTCCCGCCGTAGATGTTGAACGAGCGGTCGAAGAGGAACAGCAGGGTGGCCACGGAGGCCAGCGCCTGACCCTCGGCGCTGATCCCGCCCAGGCGGGTCATCGCCCACACCGCCACGGGCAGCGCGACGACCCCCGCGATCGTCACCAGCTTCAGTGACACGCCGTACGGCATGGGGACGACAACGAGCGCCAGAACGGCCGCGGCCACCGACGCTCCCGCCCTCCAGCGGGGTCTGCGACGCAGGCCGTTCCAGGCGCACCAGGCCGCGGCGGCGGGCAGCAGCAGCGCGGCCAGGGCGCGATCGGCCGTCGGGGCGTCGACGAACAGCTTGGCCGCACCGGCTACCGCGGCGACGGCCAATGCGATCGTCCAGCACTGACTGGCGGGCCGTCCCGCCCGCCGGGCCACCACCAGGGCGGCCGCACCGGCCGCGAGAGCCACCGCGAAGTGGGCGAACACAGCCTCGTGAAGCCCGAGGCCCGCGTCGACGGCCACCACGAGCAACGAGGGGACCACCATGTAGAACGTGAAGGCGGGGAAGCCCGCGTACCAGTCGTGGGTCCACCCGGTGAGCCTCAGCTCGCCGATCAGGACGTCGCGCAGGTATGCGGGAGCCCAGACATGGGCTCCGAGATCGCCTCCGGTGGGTGTGGTGTCCGTGAACCAGAGCCACGGCCTCAGGTTGGCCACCAGGAACGCGGTCACCAGCGCCACCACCGCGCCGACGAGCACCGACGTGAGCCTGGAAGTGGTTCGCCTGCTGGGTTGCAAGACGCCGTCCGGCAGCTTCACGACAGCAGAACCACCACGGTGGCGGCGTTGAAGGCAACGTGCGACCAGAGGGCCGCGCCCAGACGTCCGGTGGCCAGCACCAGCAGAGCGTGCACCACTCCGATCACGAGCAGCGCCGGGAACTGCACCACCTGGAAGTGAACCACCGCGAACGCCAGCGAGGAGATCACCACCGCACGAACCGGGCCGAACCGATCGCGCAGCGCTCCCTGCAGCAGGCCCCGGAAGAACACCTCCTCCGTGAGCGGAGCCGCGACCACGGTCATGAACACCAGCGCGGCGACCTCCGGAGCCGCCTCGGCCATCTCGGTCAGCTCCCGGGCCGGACCCTCCACGTCGAGGTCCTCGAAGACTTCAAGGATCGGGAGATAGAGCAGCGGGAGCAGCACGAACTGCAGCAGCATTCCGGCGGCGATGCCTACGGGCACATCGACGGGCCGCATTCGCCACCCCATCTGCTCCCTCCACCGCAGACCGCGCGTCCGGGCCAGCAGCGGCGTACCCAGCAGACCGATCCACAGCGGAACCTGCAGCAGGAGCAGCGGGCCCAGCGTCAACTCCGAGGACGCGTCCTCGCCACCAAGGTCCAACCCGAACAGGGCCACAACCACCACCACGGCAGCCAGGCTCCCCAAGAACCCCGCCGTCCATCCGACCACCGCCCACTTCAACCGGGTCGTGGCCGGCATCATCGTCGGCATGTGGCCCTCCGACATCGGTCGTCAGTTGTCAACGGGACAGAAGTCCGCGTTGTGCCTGGACCTCGACAACCGGTTCAGTTCCTCGAGCACCCGCTGGCCCGAATGCCAGCAATCGGTGCAGTTGCGCTCGGTGTAGGCCGATATGAGTTCGCACCGTATGTCCTGACCCCGCTCCGACCGGTCGAAGTCGACGCTGGCGGTGGAGATGAGGTTGACGGCGCTGCCGTCGGATCCCGTACGTCTCCAGATCGAGAACTTGTCGTTGGCAATGAATGCGTTCATCGACATGACGAACACCAATGCTGTCACCCCGGCAACCAGCCACGCTCTTCGGGCCCGCCGGCCTTCGGCCCCTCCACCGATGTACGACAGCGCGACGACAGCGAGGCCATAGAAGATGAGCGCCCAGGCAGTCTGCACCAGCAGCGAATCACGCCACTGGTCCAGTCCGAAGCCGCGGTCCTGCCATCCCTGCAATCCCTCCGAGAGGCTGACCATCAGAGCCGTAACCAGAGCCAGGAGACCCCCGAATCCACACAGCGCCGCTCCGAACCTGCGCAGGTCCCCGGCGGGAAGGCGATCAGCGGACTCGGGCCCACGCGACATTCGGATCGCAGCCGTGACGGCGAAGTACCCCAGCGACACGACAACAAGGATCAGCCAGACATTGGTCACGAAGTCGGCCGGATCGCGCGCCGGGGACAGACTGTCGTAGTCGCCGGCCAGCGTCGACGACAGAGTCTGGAATTGCAGCCCGGCCACCGCCCGACCGAGCCATTGCTCGACCGACAGAGTCGACAGGACCGCAGAGGAGCCCTCGTAGCATTCGCCCCGGGAGCACTCCGCCGCGATCGCCAGCCGGCTGGGCACGAACACCACCAGGAACCCGGCCGACAATCCTATGAAGCGGGAGAAGGCCGAGCTCCGGACCAATTCTCGCCAAGGTTGGCGCGACAGCCACCCGCGAGCCGCGATGGTGAGCAGGCACACGACGGGAACGAGGTAGAGAAGCTCCGACGTCATGGCACTGACCATTCCCAGTACCGCGCACAAGGTGGCGGGTCGGATCCCGATGCCCCGCCGGGTCATGGCTGTGCCAGAACAGACATACAGCGGCACCAACAACAGATAGATCGCAACCGACACGAAGAAGAACGGGAAGAACGACACAGGGTGCAATGCGCCCGAGACGACGAATGTCGACGCCACAACCAACGGAAAGCCGGCCAGTACGGGGGGCAGAGGTGCAGACGAGTCGAGCAGCCGGCGTCTCACCGTCGCCGCGCCCCGCATGGACGCGGATCTCGCCGAGTCGTACAGCGCGACGACGAGACACATGGCAGCCACCGCCAGCGCCGACACCATGATGAGGCGGACAACTCCTTGGATCACATGAGGCGCGACCCCGGTTCCCGCCGCGATCTCGAAGACGGAGGTCTGCTCCATGTATATGACGAACCGGCCCAGGGGACGGAAGTTCCCCTGCCTGAGAAAGTCACCTAGCTCAGCAAGGTTCTGGTTCACGATCGCGAACGGATCCGCTCCGAACGCGCCCGTCAGCCAATACATCATGATGCGCTGATCGCTGTGGAACGTCAGCCCCAACAACGGGGCCATGACCAGTGCCGACGGTCCGGCGACATGCACGAGGCGCTTGTTCAGAATGCTCTGCCGCCGCATCGTCGCCGAGACTACATCCGGGCCGCGCGCGACTAGCCTGCACACCGTGGCCGACAGCCCGCCGCCGCGATCCCGGTGGCTCTGGTCCGCGGCCGCCCTGCCCGCGCTGATCGTCACAGCCCCGCTGCTGGGCTTCTCCCTTCAGGGAGACGAACGCCAGCGAGCCTATGAGGCGGCCCGATTGTACGGATCCAACCCCCTCGAGGCGGCTCGCGGGGTCTACGGAGACATCGGTGTCTTCCTCGATCACGGCAACTTCCGGCCGATCGGCCGGTTCACCGAAGCGATCGAGCGGTCCTTCACCGTTGAGGCGGCCGAGGCGACCGGCCTAACACTCAGTGCCGTGCAGGGCGTGCTGCGGGCGCTGGCCGTCGCGGTGCTGGCCGTGGTGGCGATGCGGGTCGCGGCCGCGCTCGCGCCCCCCTCCGCCTCGTCGGCAACCGCCCGCCTCCATCCGGCCACGGCCCTATTCCCGCTGATATTCGCGGCTGCCCTCGTCGCCGCAGGACCGGCCGGGTCGCTGACGAAGTACTCGTTCCGGATCATCGGCTGGGTGATCCTCATCCTGCTGCTGGCCCTGGCCGTGGCCCGCCACCGCGACCTTCGGGCCCGACCGGTGTCTTGGCGCGAACTGGCGTTGATGGCAGCGCTGGGCCTCGCGGCGCCGTTGACCTACGACCTCGTCTATGTGGCGCCACCACTGGTGGCCGTGTTCATGCTGGCCCGCAACGCAGCCATCGGCCACCCGCTCAAGAATGTGCTGCGCACCGCAGCGTTGCGCCGCTGGGCTGCGTTCAGCGCCGGATTCCTCGCCGCGTTCGTTCCCGTTCGGCTGATCATCGCCGACCGGTGCAGCCAGAACGACTGCTACGCCGCTTCGGAGATCGACGTGTCCGGCGAGATGGTCCAGATGGCGGCCGAGAGGGCGCTGAGCGGCGCACCTCCGGCCGGGTGGCACCCACGTGTCGGAACTGGTGCGCTACGCCGACCTTCGCACGCCGCCGTGGCCGCCCGTACCGCCCGGCGTGGATCCGGGCACCGTCCGCGCCGAGGAGGTGACCTACGGTCTGTCGGACTTCGCGGCCAATTCGATGATCGCGGTGCTGCTGGCGGCGACAATCCTTGTGACGGTCCGGAGCGCGAGGACGGCCGCACGGCTGGCCGATACGGAGCCGGGGTCCAGCGGCTCTTTGAGGCCTGCTGCAAGCCTCGGCGCGTTCGGGGCCGCGACGGCCCTGCTGGGAGCGCTGCTCGTGAGCCCGTCCGTCTGGCTTCATTGGTGGGAGCCGCAGATCGGGCAGGCATGGCGCGAGTCGGTGCTGGTCCAGACAGGCTGGTCGTTCATGATCGCGGCGGTCGTCGCCGCGGTCGGCGCGTCAGCCTCCCGCGTCCGCCGGTCGGACGGAGCGGCCGCGGGTCATTCCTCGGGGCGGTCCGGTAGCCGGATTCGACGGGTGGCGTGGAGGACAGCTGCAGCGATCGTGGGGGTCGGTGTGGCTCTCACCCTGTTGGCCAACGCCCGGATAGCCCACATCGACCGCGCCACTCCGGTGTCGACGCTCGTCGACGAGATCTCCGCGGCCGCCTTGAGCATTGACCCGACCGAGCGGGGCAACGCTCACCGCTGCAGCCTGATCGACGCGTACACACAGATATTCCCGGACCCGCGGTGGTGGCAGGGAGGCCCGAACCACCGAGCGGCCCTCGACGAGTTCATGCTCGACCGTCACGGCTGGCCGTTCTGCGACCCGACACTCCTTTCCCGATAGCAGGTCGCACAGCCGGATCGGACGACCCCGCGACTAGTCTGAACCTCGTGGCAGACAGTACGCCTCCGCCGCCTCCGCCCCCTTCGCCGCCCCCGCACGACGGCAAGCGGTCCCGGCCGCCGTTGAAGCCCTCCCCGGAGTCGCAACGTCGCTCGCGCCTGGTGGTTTGGCTGATGATCGGCGCCGTCGTCGCCGTCTTCATGGCCACCACCATGCTTCCTGACGACTCCGGCGACGGGATCTCCTATCCGGACTTCCTGGATCGGGTCACCGAAGGCAGCATCGTCCAGGGCACCTACAACAACAACAGCGGGAGCATCAAGGCGACGGCCGTCGACGGCACCGAGTACTCATCCAACGGACCGCTGCCGCTGCCCGATGCCGACACTGCGCTGATAAACGAGCATGTTCCGGAGTTCCGCTACGAGACTCCCCAGACCAACTTCTTCCTGTCGATAATCCCGCTGCTGCTGCCCATCGGCCTGCTCATCCTGTTCTTCTGGTGGATGCAGCGCCGGGCCCAGGGACAGATGGGCAGCATCATGTCGATAGGGCGGAGCCGAGCCAAGACCTACACCACCGAGCGGCCCGGCACGACCTTCGACGATGTGGCCGGTTACGAGGGCGTGAAGCAGGAGATCACGGAGATCGTCGACTTCCTCAAGACGCCGGAGCGCTTCGCGGAGATTGGCGCCAGGGTGCCCAAGGGCGTACTGCTGGTGGGTCCGCCGGGCACGGGGAAGACCCTGATCGCCAAGGCAGTGGCGGGCGAGGCCGGTGTTCCGTTCCTCTCGGTGACGGGATCGGACTTCATGGAGATGTTCGTGGGGGTGGGGGCCAGCCGGGTCCGCGACCTGTTCCAGTCGGCCCGGAAGATGGGCAAAGCGATCATCTTCATCGACGAGGTCGACTCGATCGGCCGCAAGCGCGGCGCGGGCCTGGGCGGAGGCCACGACGAGCGCGAGCAGACCCTCAACCAGATGCTCTCGGAGATGGACGGTTTCGAGGGCTCCGAGGGAATCGTGATGATGGCCGCGACCAACCGGCCGGACATCCTCGACCCCGCGCTGCTGCGTCCCGGACGCTTCGACCGCCAGGTCGTCGTGCCGCTGCCGGAGCTGTCGGACCGGGCCGCGATCCTCGAAGTCCACATCAAGGGCAAGCGCACCGCCGAGGACCTCGACCTGAACGTGGTGGCCCGCGGCACGCCGGGGATGAGCGGCGCCGATCTGGCCAACCTGATCAACGAGGCGGCTCTGTACGCAGTGCGCGAGGGCGACGAGGAGATCGCGGCCCGGCATGTGGAGCTGGCCCGCGACCGGGTGATTATGGGCCAGAAGCGCGAGTCGCTGGCCCTCACCGACGACGAGAAGGAGGCCATCGCCTATCACGAGGCGGGCCACGCGGTGTGCGCGGCCGTGCTCCCGACGGCCGATCCGCTCCACAAGGTGACGATCATCCCCAGCGGAATGGCGCTGGGAGTCACCATGCAGCTGCCGGAGGAGGATCGCCACATCTACCGCGCCGACTACATCCTGGACCGTCTCGTCGTGATGTTCGGCGGCCGCATCGCAGAGGAGCTCGTGTTCGGCATCAGCAGCACCGGCGCGGCCGACGACCTGATGCGGGCCACTGCGCTGGCCCGGTCCATGGTCCGGGAATGGGGCATGTCCAGAGAGATCGGCCCAATGGCCTGGGGATCGCAGAACCAGGTGTTCCTGGGCGAGGATCTGGTGCAGACCCGCGACTACAGCGACGAGACCGCCCGGGTGATCGACGAGGAGATCGAGCGCATCCTGCGGGAACAGCAGGACCGGTGCCTCCAGACCCTCACCGAGTACCGCCACGGACTCGACTTGGTGGCCCGGGCCCTGCTCGAGCATGAGACCATCAGCGGTGAAGAAGTAGAGCGCCTCATCGCTGTGTCTCGCGGCGTCTCTCCGTCGGGTGACGCCACCGAGAGCGCACCGAGCACCGACACGAAGCCCGACACCGATCCGCCACCGGCGGCCGGCAACGGCTCGGGCGCGCAGGCTGACGTGCCCACACCCGCAGCCTGAGTCAGCCGATCCCGGCGATCGGTGCCGGTTGGTCCACGGCCACTCCCAGCGACGCCGACCGGGAGGTGAGCCCGACGACCTCGCGGCCGACGACCACCGGCGCCGACGCATCGACCTCAACCACGAAATTGCCCGAGCCCAGCTCGGACAGGGGCAGCCTCCGGCTCCGGAGAGGCCCGATCTCCACGGAGCGGACCAGGCTGCCGTCGACGCTGACGTCGGCCTGTGCGATTCCCGCAGCCGACGGGTTGACGATCACCAGCGACCCCGTGTCGGTGCCCGGCACGGCGGCACCGTCCTGATCGCGCACCTCCGCGGGCACCAGCCAGCGATGAGCAGCACCGTCGGCGCCGATCGTCGCCGTTGATCCGGCCACGACGGCGGCCCCGCCGGTGTCGGCCGGCGTTGAGGTGACACTGGTGATCGACGCCGCCACCGGCACCGGCGTCAGGGAGCGAACGGCGAGGCTGAAGTGGCCGATGCCGTCCAGCCGAGCCTGCCGCGACAGGTCGATGAGAGCGGTCCGGCCGGGCCGGACCGTGATCTCGATGGGACCCACGTCGAGTTGCGGGTCCTCGGGAAGGATCTCGACGTCGACCTCGGCGGTGTCGGTGGCCGACGGGTTGGACACGGCGACGACATCCCGGCGGTCAGCCCCCACTGCGGCAACCGGTAGGTGCCAGAGATCCGCGGCACCGGGAACCGCCGGCGCGGTCCGGATGCCGCGGCCGGCGATGAGGCCGTCCGCGATCTGTATCCACGACGCCGCCACCCGGCCGGACACGACATCGATGAAGGCTGCGACGGTGGACGCCACCGTCACTTCGGATGTGATGTCCACCGCCACTACCCGCTGGGCGGGCACGACAAGTCCGTCAATGGAGTCGCGGCCCACATCGGCGACCAGTTCGATGTCGACCACCGCGACGTCTGGGAACGGGTTGAGCAGCATCACGACGAAGCGCTCCTTCTCCACCGCCGAACGGGTCGCGCCGTTGGAGACGATCCAGCTCTCGGCCGTTCGGGTGAGGCACGGTGAGCGGCCCACTCCCTCGGCGGCCGTGACGATCTGCTCCACGACGACATCGGCACCCGTCGTCTCGACCGTCACCCCCACCCATTCGGCGTCCGGCACTGCCTCGGACGGCTGGAGAAGTACCCGGCCGCGGGGCTCAATGCTCATCTCGAGGGTCGACAGCTCCTGCGGCGCGGACCCACCTGGGAGCGCGGACACCGTGACGGTTCGCGGCTCATCGGATCTGTTCACCATCTGGACCGTCAGTTCCGCTATTCCCGCAGGACGGCTGCCGCCCGGACAGAACCAGGTGTTGACGACGCCCGTCGGCGCCACGAGGGCCGATTGGTACTGATCGGCCCGGTCCGGCACGGCGCGATCCGGGATGTCGACCAGCACGCCGGCCAGCAACAGGCCGCCTATCGCGATGATGGCCAGCACTCGCATCGAGCGCATCAGGACCGGTCCATCCGGCGGCGCAGCCACGCGAGCACCAGCACGACGGGCGCGGCCGCACCGACCAGTTGACCGCCGTGGCGCCACCACGGTGCCGAGTAGGAGAGATGAACCTCCCCCGCCTCCGACGGCTGGTACGCCCTCGCCCACGACAGCGCCTCCCGCTTGGGCACGGGCTCGCCGTCCACGGTCAGTTCCCAGCCCGGCCGCGGGGTGTGGCTGATGAGGATCTCGGCGTTGTCGGGAATCCTCGCCGTCCAGGGAGGGCCGTCCCCGGAGAACATCGATGAGCCCGGGGCCAGCGGGCGGACCTCGAGGTCCGTGAAGTCCTCGATGCCCTCGTCGAATCCCGGCGGGTAGAGAGCCCGCATCGGCACCCACGCCGTGTTCACGAACATGTCGACCGCGCTGTTGGTGCCTTCCACCAACTCGAGATCCAGTTGATCGCGCATCGCGGCGATCAGGTCTGCGGGCACCGGCCGGGAGTCTTCCTCGGAGACGAACGGCGCAGGCGCAAGCCGGTGCAGCAGTACCACATAGCGCACGCCCAGGCCGGCCAGGAGGCGCCCGCCCCGCGCCGTGCGTCCCTGTTCGATCTCTTCGATCACCGTTGAGAAGAGATCGGCCCGACCCCGGTCAAGCGGGATGGCGCGATCGAGGAGCGTCACGGAATCGCCGACGGTGGCCGCCCAGGCCACGCCCGGAGCCAGGCTGTGCCCTTCGGTGGCCAGGAACTCGGGCGCGCCGATCCACAGCACGCGGTAGGCGCCCTCCAGGACCGGGGGCTCGAAGCGCAAAGCCGAAGGGTGATCGCTGGCGACCAGGCGCCATCGCCCGTCCTCCAGCGAGCCGATGCTGCCCACCGCCAGCAGCAGCGACGCAGCCACCGTCACCGGTACGAGCGCCTGCCGCCAGCCGAAGTGGCTGAAACGCAGGTCGTGCTCGATGGACAGCACGGCCATGCCGCACAGTCCGGCTACCGCTACGGCGGCCGGGGCCAGCAGGAGATGCAGATCGGGAAGCCCGAACGGCAGCACTCCCCGCTGGGAAGCCAGCGCGACAGCCCAGGCGACCATGGCCACCATCCAGAAGCGCACAGACTGCTCCAGGCGCCACCCTCTGCCGAGCAGCAGCGGCACGGCCATCGGGAGCGCGAACAACCAGACGATCCATCCGGGATCATTCGCCCCGACCGCGAAGCGCAGGATCTCGCCGAATGAGACCACGCCGGCAGACCCGTCGCGCCCGTCGGCCAAGAACCGCCAGTCCGGGCCTGACGCCAGCAGGTCCACCACGGTCGGGAAGGCCAGGAAGGCGGCCGCCGGCACGGCCAGCGCGGTGGCGGCCAGCAGGCGGGGAACACTTTCGGGTCGGCCCGCGAGAAGGCTGCCCGCCAACAGGCCGGCTGCCAGCAGCGCCACGAGTCCAGCGGCGGCCGGGACGATCAGCGCCGCGGCGCCTGCAGCCGCCCCCAGCGACACGTACACCGCGGCGTGGCTCCAGAATCCCTGTGGCCCCTCACGGAACGGCGCGGCTCGCGAGGCTCGCAGCAACTCCCGCAGCATCCATGGAGCGGCCGCGTAGCCGACGAGACCGGCCAATGACCCGCTCGCCACCGACGCCGGCGCGAGGGGAACCAGGAGGTAGGCGAACAGGGTGCTTGCCTGCGCGCGGCGGGAGCCGGTTGCGGACAGCAGGCGGTAGGACCCGACCAAGCCGACAACCATCAGTGCGATGACGGCCAGGGTGCGAACAAGGGCCATGCTGCCGAGGACCCAGCCCAGCACGCCGAGGTACACGAGGATCGGAAGGTTCGAGGACGGCGCACCGGCGTTGCGCTCGCTCCACCCTCCCCACCACGACCTGAGCATGTCGGAGGCGTCTTCGGGGAACGCAGCGAAGTCGCCGACCGCGGGGACGCCTGAGGACAGGAGTCGGCGCGATCCGAATAGCACGATTGCCAGGACCACGATCCACGCGATCCAGGCCACCCGGTTGGTGCCGGTGCGCAGTCCTCCGAAGACTCCTCTACCGGCGGCACTGAGAAGCCCGGACGACTCCGCGCCGGATTGTCTCCTGAGGAAAGACAGGAGGCGGACGCTGCCGAAGTACTGGAGCGCGGTCACGTCGGCCTGGCGCACCCGGCGGACCAGGGTGTTGGCCTTGCGACGCTGCGACACTACGTCGAGCCGGGAGATGTTCCAGACCCAGGCCTTGATCACGTCTCGCACCCGGCCGAGCCGGGCGGTGACGGTGGCCAGCAGGATCTCGAAGACCGCCATGATCAGGGCAACCGGCAAGAGCACGGTGAGCGAGATGCGGCCGTGGTTGACCAGCATCGCCCGCAGCGCGTGGCGGGTCTCGGTGAGCCTCGAGTCGTCGACACCCGTACGGGACACGAGGTCTTCCCGGTGCCGGGCCACCGCGCCGCCGACGAACATCACCCGAGCCCCGGCCATCTGGGCCCGCCAGCACAGATCTACGTCCTCTCCCCGGAAGGTCATGCCCCCGTCGAAGCCGCCCAGGCGCACGAACAACTCGCGGCGGATCAACAGCACCGCGGAGGGAAGGGCGAACACGTCGCTCACACCGTCCAGCTGCTCCTGATCGAGCTCGTCCGCGCCGACCCGCTCCGCGGGCACACCGAAGCGATCGACGTCGTAGCCGGCGTGCTGGATGATCTCGGGCCGGTCCCATTCGACGATCTTGGGACCGACGATCCCCGCGTTGCTCCTCAGCGCCTCGGCCACCAGCACCGAGACCGCGTCGGGCGCCAAGGCCACGTCGTCGTGGCACACCAGCAGGAAATCAGCCTCGATCCCTGCATCGAGCACGGCGTTGGCCGCTTGGGAGAAGCCGGTGGTCCCGGCGCCGTCGACGACGGCGGCATCCGGTAGGACCTCCGAGACCCGTGCGCCGATCCCCGAGGAGGCCGCGTCGACGACGACCGTGCCCATGGCCGCGTAGTCCTGTAGAGACAACGATTCGAGCGTCTCGACGAACCAGTCGCCGGGCTCGTGGGCAACCACGACAGCCAGCACCGTCGGCTGCTGCGGGGCGATGCCGTTCGCGCCCACCGCGGGCGCCGCGCTGTCGACGGGAGATGCGATCAACCGAGGCTAACGGCCGCCCCTTCTAGGGGGTGCCACCCTCGGCGTTCACCGTCACGAGCGGGGTGACCCCCAGGTTTCCAGCAACTCGGCTGATGTCACAACCGTGGCAACCATCGCCAGGCTGTGCTCGATCACGGCCTCCTCGTATTCCGCGGGGACACCGGCCACGGCGTCGCGTACCAGCACAACCTGATAGCCGAGGTCGACAGCGCTGAGGCACAAGCCCATGATCCCCACGTTCACCGACACGCCGGTGGCCACCACGGTGGTCACGCCCAGGTTGCGCAGGATCTGATCGAGGGAGGTGGCCGTGAAGGGCGTCAGGCCGTGCCCGCGCGCCGCGATCAGGTCCCGGCGGTCATCTCCGAGCTCGGGCACGAGTCGCGCCCCGTCGCTTCCGGCGAGGGTCGGAACGATCCCCTGCTCCCGGCGCAGCTTGTCGGCCAGCCCCAGGATCCGGCAGTTGACCGAGGTGCCCGCCCCGTCCTCACGGGTGTGTACGACGCAGTGGACGACCCGCGCCCCCACACCCCGGGCCGCCTCGCAAACCGCAGCCGCGGCGCGCACCGTCCCGGCGGCCGACACCCGCTCGACGAGAGCCCTCATCATGGCGTCCGGACCCACTACGCCCCTCTGCAGCTCCATGGTCAGCACCGCCGTCGAGGCCGGATCGACCAGCGCCGCCAGCCCCTCCAGCTCCCGCCCGGATGCCGTCGTCATGCGATCAAGTGTGGCACGCCTCTAGTGTGCGCGGTGATGCGATGTGAAGGCAACGACCGGTAGGCGCCGGTGCGGGCCCTAGTCACCGGTGCCACAGGCTTCGTGGGTCACCACCTAGTGGCCTACCTGGCCGCGGCCGGCGACGACGTGACCATAAGCGAAGCCGAGATATGCGCGCCCGATGCGCTGGAGGCCGATTTCGAGGGCAGCCGCCCGGACGCGGTGTACCACCTGGCCGCGCAGGCCGACGTGCAGGCGAGCTTCGCCGATCCGGCCGCAACCCTCCGGGTCAATGTGGAGGGAACGTTCAACGTCCTCGCCGCAGCCCGGCGGGCCGGTGCCGGCCGGGCAGTGGTCATCAGCAGCGCCGACGTCTACGGAAGGGTCGAGCCGGAGAGCCTTCCCGTCGATGAGTCCTGCGCCATGTTGCCGGTGACTCCCTACGGCGCCAGCAAGGCCGCGGCCGAGATGGTGTGCCTGCAGGCAGGCCTGGGCCGCGGGCTCGACGTGATCCGGGCCAGGGCCTTCAACCATCTCGGTCCCGGCCAGAGCGACCGGTTCGTGGCCGCCGCGCTGGCGTCGCGGGTCGCGGCCAACGAGCGCAACGGCTCGGAGGTAGTGCGGGTCGGGAACCTAAAGGCCAAGCGCGACTTCACCGACGTGCGTGACGTGGTTCGGGCCTACCGGCTGCTGGCCACCAACGGCGAGGCGGGCGAGGCCTACAACGTGTGCAGTGGCGCCGCCCGCGCCATCTCCGAGTTGGCGGAGGCCTTGATCGCCAGGGCCCGGCACCCGATGCGCCTCGAGGCGGACGGGGAACTGCTGCGTCCCGTGGACGTGGCCGAGGTCTCCGGCAACCCGTCGAAACTGCGCAGCGCCACCGGCTGGCGTCCCGAGGTGCCGCTCGAGCAGACGCTCGACGACCTCCTCGACTACTGGCGGTGCAGGACCGCGGATCCGTCGGGCGCGCCCGGCGGAAGTGCCGCTGCAGAGTCGGAACTGCCGAGTTGGGGCGATAGCCAGTAGCGCCATGGCCCGACGCGCCCTCATCACCGGCATCACCGGCCAGGACGGCTCGTACCTCGCCGAGCTTCTGCTCAGCAAGGGCTACGAGGTGATCGGCATGGTGCGCCGGTCCAGCATCGTCAACTACGAGCGCATCGCCCACATCCAGGACCGGATCCGCATCGTGACCGGCGACCTGCTCGACCAGGTCTCCATGATCGAGATCCTGCGGACCTACCGGCCCGACGAGGTGTACAACCTGGCCGCCCAGTCCTTCGTGCAGACCTCCTTCAGCCAGCCGGTGCTGACCGGCGAGACCACCGCACTGGGGGTTACCCGGATCCTCGACGCCATCCGGCTCGTGGACGGCGACACCCGCTTCTACCAGGCCAGCTCATCGGAGATGTTCGGGAAGGTGCGGGAGGTTCCCCAGAACGAGAAGACGCCCTTCCATCCACGCAGCCCCTACGGGGTGGCCAAGGTCTACGGTCATTGGCTCACGGTCAACTACCGGGAGTCCTACGGGCTGCATGCGACCTCCGGGATCCTCTTCAACCATGAGAGCCCCCGGCGGGGCATGGAGTTCGTGACCCGCAAGATCACCCACGCCGCGGCTCGGATCAAGCTTGGCCTCGCGAACGAGCTGCGCCTCGGCAACCTCGACTCGCAGAGGGACTGGGGCTACGCCGCGGACTACGTCGAGGCAATGTGGCAGATGCTTCAGCAGGACGAGCCCGACGACTACGTGATCTGCACCGGCAAGACCCATTCGGTGAGAACGCTGTGCGAGCTCGCCTTCGAATACGTGGGCCTGGACTATCGCAACCACGTCGTCACCGATGAGCGGTTCATGCGCCCCGCGGAGGTCGACTTGCTGGTGGGCGACTCATCCAAGGCGTCGGCCGCCTTCGGGTGGCGCCCGAGGACGTCGTTCGCGGAGCTGGTCAGGCTGATGGTCGACGGGGACTTGGCGCTGCTCCAGAGCAGTCCGGGCGCTGGCGGCGGGGCCGGGAGCAAGACGGGCCGGTGATAACGGTCCTCGCCGGCGGGGTGGGCGCGGCCCGCTACCTGACCGGCCAGTTGCTGGTGACGCCGGCCACCGAGGTGACGGCGGTCGTGAACGTCGCCGACGATGTCGAGTTGCACGGGCTGCACGTCAGTCCCGACATCGACACCGTCATCTACACCCTGTCGGGCGTCATCGACCGCGACCGGGGCTGGGGCCTGGCCGACGAGACGTGGAATGCTCTGGGCGAGCTGAGGGCGCTGGGACTCGACGCCTGGTTCAACCTCGGCGACCGTGACATCGGCAACCATCTGTTCCGCACCACGCTGCTGCGCGAGGGGCTGAGCTTCAGCGAGGTGACTGCCCGTCTGGCTTCGGCCCGCGGCCTCGGCTGCCGCGTGCTGCCGGTGAGCGACCAGCGGATCGAGACCCGGGTGACGCTGGCCTCCGGAGGTGAGATCGGCTTCCAGGAGTACTTCGTGCGCCTCGCTCACGACGTGCCCATATCCGGGGTGCGATTCGCCGGAGTGGACGACGCCCGTCCCGCTCCCGGGGTGCTGGACGCCGTCTCGGCCGCTGACGTCGTAGTGATCGCGCCGTCCAACCCGGTGGTGTCGATCGGCCCGGTGCTGGCCGTGAGCGGCGTAGCCGAGGCCCTTGCCGCCCGCCGGGAGCGCAATGTGGCCGTGTCGCCCATTGTGGCCGGAGCGGCCCGCAAGGGACCGGCCGATCGGATGCTCCGCGAGCTGGGCGAGGAGTCGAGCGTGGTGGGGGTGGCCCGCCGCTACCGGGATGTGGTCGGCACCCTGGTGATCGACGAGGCCGACGCCGAACTGGCCTCTGCGGTGGCCGACGTCGGGGTCCGGGCCGTGGTCGCCCCGACGATCATGTCCTCGCCCGAGGTCGCGGCCGAATTGGCCCGCCGCACAGTGGCCGCGGCGCAGTCGTGAGCCTGGAGATCCTCCCCGTCGTGGGCATCGGCGAGGTGCGCCCCGGCGACGACCTGGCCGCGCTCATTGTCGCTGCGGCCGGGCCTGACATCCTGCGCGACCGTGACTGCGTGGTGGTCACCCAGAAGGTGGTGTCCAAGGCCGAGGGTCGGCTCGCAGCCGTCGATCCCGCCGATCCGCTCAGCCACAAGCCGCTGGTGGAGGCGGAGTCGGTGCGGGTGCTGCGCCGCCGGGGTGACCTCGTGATCTCGGAGACCGCTCAGGGCTTCGTGTGCGCCAACGCCGGGGTCGATCTCAGCAACGTCGAAGAGGGGTATGCGGCCCTGCTGCCGGTCGACTCCGACCGCTCGGCTCGGCGCATCCGCGACCGCATCCGGGCCCTCGCCGGCGTCGATGTGGCGGTGGTGATCTCCGACACCTTCGGCCGGCCGTGGCGCCGGGGCGTGACCGACACCGCCATCGGCTGCGCGGGCATCGCCGCGGTGGTGGACCTGCGGGGCAGCACCGACGCGCTGGGCCGCGAGCTCAAGGTGACGGAGGTGGCCGTGGTCGACGAGATCGCGTCCGCCGCCGACCTGGTCATGGGCAAGGCCAAGGGCGTGCCCGTGGCAGTGGTACGCGGCCTGGAGGAGTCCTGGTTCCGCTCCGGCTCAGTGGTCGAAGAGATAGTCCGCCCCCCCGCCGACGACCTCTTCCGCTAGGCCGTCCTGTCAACCCTGTTCCGCCAGGGCCGTGCGCCCCGGGACAATCCGACCGAGTGGTGGCGGTGGTCTTGACACCTAAGTCCCAGGACCGGCACGGAGGATCATCGAACCTGAGCCGGCAACTGCTCCGCCGCGGACACAATGGGCAGGTCGGGCGCTTAGACCGTGACGAGTTCGAGAAGCTGGGGCTGACCGGGCGGGTCGGGAGTGTCGGGGGTGGCGAGGGCGTCGAGTGTGGTGGGTTTGCCTGAGCGGACGAAGCCCGGCCGTTCGGGGGTGCCGGCTGTCCCGGCCCCGAACCCCCGCGGGGTATCGGGGGCGTGGGCGGGCCCGTAGGTTGCCGCATCGGGCGGGTGCAGGGTGCGCCTGCCCGGCGGGCCGTGGATCTGCCAGCCGAAGTGGTGGATCTTGTTATGGCAACTCCAGCAGGCCAGCACCATGTTGTCGATGCTGGTGGCCCCGCCCTGAGACACCGGCCTCACGTGATGGGCGTCGCAGATGTCGGGATGGGCGCCGCAGGCGAAGCAGCCGCCGTCGCGGGCGATCAGCAGCTGGCGCTGGGCCTTGGTGGCGCGGCGCACAGACTGGGCCCGCCATATCGGTCTGCCCCTGCGGTCATAGATGACGCCGGTGAACTTGGCGTTGCAGGCCAGCTCCTCCAGCACCGACTGGGGTAGCCGCACACCGTCGGGAAGCTCCGCGACGAGCTTGCCGGTGCCTTCACCGACATGGGCGACCACGCAGATGTCGGCGTAGGGCTCAGTTCCCTTGCCGTCCGTGCCACTAGAGGTGAATAGCTCAAGGGCGTCGGCCATGCACTGGTCGAAGCTGCGGCGCTGGTGCCCGCTGCCGTTCGCGGAGGCCTGCTTCTTGTCGGTGTCATGCATGCGGCCGGCCTCGGCCCGCAGCCGGTTGCGGATGCGGTTCCCGGTCACCACGTCGAACTCTCCGCGAAGGTGCACCATCCCGTCGTCACCGTCGTACATACGTACACAGCGCCGGGCCCGCTGGCGGGCATGCTCGCTCTCGCCGCCGTCGCCCTCGCGATCCACAGCCCAGCGGCGGGCCTCCTTCGTGAACTGCTCGGGCCGCATCGACTCAGCCTTGGCCAACAGGTCCCCGTCGGCCTCAACATCTGCTGTGTTGGTCCTATCGACCGCCTCGGCCAGCCGCTTGGCGTTGGCCTGCGACACCCGCCCCTCAGCCACCGCGTCGCGCAGCCTCGGCATGTCCTGGATCGCCCGGGCGGTCTTGACCTGGCTGCGCGCCTCCTGCCGCGACAGTCCCGCAGCCGCGGCCAGAACCTCCGCTCCGCCGTCGCCGTGGCGCTCCCGGCCCGCCACCGTGGCGGCAGCCGAGGCCTGGAACGCCGCCGCGACCCCCACAATCGACTTGGAGATTGCCAGCGCCTCACGCAATTCGTCCGTGGTCGCCGACCCGTCGTCGGCGGTGACCAGCATCTCCTTCATAGCGGCCTCGGCCCGTCGAGCAGAGTCGATCAACATGCAGACAGTATCCCATAGGGATATGACATCTGTCAAGTATTTATATGATTTTTCATCATTCCACATCTGCAACAGCGGCGGCACAACTCCTTCCCGGCCCAGCACCCAGGCGATCCAGGCTGGGTACGGGACTGGCGCATCCTGTTCGGTGGCGTCTACGGTGCGGGTCGCCAACAGACATCGGAGGCCCATAGCCAGCCTCCCTTGAGTGACCGGAACACCCGCGGGCGGGTCTGCCCATGGCTCCCTTCGGCCGGTCACAGGTGTCTGTTGGCAGCAACACCCAACCCGCACCGGAGGGAGCCACCCATGCCGGAAACGGCCGCACGCCATGACTGCGGCACCGCGTTGCACTGCGCGGACCGGCGCTTCTCGCGATGTCGGGCTGGCCGGGTTGCCCGATGACCTCGGAGACGACCACACGCGAGTCAGCTGGCGACCTCACGCTGGTCACCAAGAGCAAGAGCCTGGCGCTGCCAGGGCGTCCTCTGGACCACATCAGCCAACCGGTATTGAACCGGCCCCATGAGGAGCCTTCACGCCACTGGCAGCTCGCAGAGAACAACACCTCTACCGGCGAGATCATTGAGGGGAGGCGGCTCAGCCAGGCACTGGTCATCGTTCCGAAGGAGCGGGGCGCGCAGTTGCGGATGCAGGTGACCGCCGCGGAACAGAACGAACTGGTGAACCGCATCCGCGACGCGGTGGCGGGGTGGAGAAGCGCCAACTACCCCGGAGCAACCGCAGCGACACGACAGCTGTTGCAGCATTGGCGCAGCGAGGCGAACGACCCTCGGCTCTTCTTCGCCCAGGTGGAGGCAGCCGAGACGCTCATCTGGCTGACGGAGGCCAACGCCAGCCGGTATCCGGTGCTCGCCGAAGTTCGTCGGGAATTGGCGGAAGCCAACCGCGACTACAACAGCGACATCAGCCGTCTAGCCGTGAGGATGGCCACGGGGTCGGGCAAGACGGCAGTGATGGGCATGGTCATCGCGTGGCACGCCGTCAACGCGGCCGGGTCGCAGCGCCGCGACGGGCGCTACGCGACCTGCTTCTTGGCGATCACGCCGGGCCATACGGTGCGTGAGCGCCTAGCGGTGCTGCATCCGGCGCATCCGAGAAACGTCTATAGCGAGATGCGCCTGCTGCCAGAGAGCAAGCGCAGCGCTCTGGGCGCGGTGAAGGTGCAGGTGCTGAACTTCCAGGCGTTCCAGCGGCGGGACCGGCTGTCGGCGGCATCGAGCGACGCCAAGAAGCTGCTGCGAGCCGGGCGCAAGACCCAGGAGCTCGAGTCAATCTCGGCGGTGCTCGACCGGGCGCTGAGAGGCTTCCCCATGGGCAAGGGCGCGCCCAAGGTGTGCGTACTGAACGACGAGGCCCACCACTGCTACCTGCCCGAGGCCGGCCGGCGCACTTCCGAGGACGATGACACCAAAGCCGCCACCATCTGGTTTGGGGCGCTGGAGGGACTGCGCTACACGGGACGACTCGGACCGGTCTACGACTTCTCAGCCACGCCGATCTTCATAGAGGGCACCGACCGCCGAGAGCGCATGTTCCCGTGGGTGGTGTCGGACTTCCCGCTGATGGACAGCATCGAGTCCGGGCTGGTCAAGATCCCGCAGGTGCCGGTGGAAGACGACTCCGTTGGCGAGCGGGTCCAGTGGCGCAACTTGTACGCCAACACCACCCCCAAGAAGGTCAAACGCGGCGCGGTGCCCACCGAGCTGAACCAGGCGCTGGCCGCGCTGTACCGCAGCTACGAGCAGAAGTTCAACCAGTGGATGCACCCCGACGACCCGGCCAAGACCATGCCGACGCCTCCGGTGTTCATCGTGGTCGCCAACAACATCGCCAACGCGACCGCCATCGCCGACCACATCGCAGGATGGGCAGAGAAACGCTCCGACGGCTCCGCCGTTCACCACGAGGGATCCTGCCCGCTGTTCGCCAACTACCGCTCTGACGGCCCGACCGAGCGCGTTCACACGCTGCTTGTGCATTCCCAGCTGGAGGGCGACGCCAACCTCAGCGCGCCGGTCAGGGCCCAGGCCGACCGCCTGAGGCTCCCCGGCGACGACGGAGACGCCCGCGACATAGTGCGCAGCGCGCTGAACTCCGTCGGCAGGCCCGGGGGTCTCGGCGAGCACATCCGCTGCGTGGTGTCGGTGCAGATGCTCACCGAGGGATGGGACACCCGCACCGTCACGCACATTCTCGGCTACCGGGCGTTCTCCACGCAGCTCCTGTGCGAGCAGGTCACCGGACGGGCCTTGCGGCGCTCCAACTACGACAACTACGACGACGAGGGCCGGCTCGTCGCCGAGTACGCCGAGGTCATAGGCGTGCCGTTCGAGTTCATGCCGGTCAAGCGCCCCGAGGACGACCCGGCACCCCCGAAGCCCCGCTACGAGGTTCACAGCATCCCCGGACGGCGCGACCATCGCATCGAGTTCCCGAATGTGGAGCACTACCTGACCGAGCCCGGAGCAGACGGGTTCCGGCTGAACCCCAAGCGGGTCATCAAGTGGAAGCCGAAGGGGGTCAAGGAGACGGTGCTGGAGGGGTCGGTTGGAGGCACCAAGACCATCAGCGCCGAAGCGAGCGTGCGCCGGCAGCAGGCCCTCACCCGTCTGGCTGCCGGGCTTGTGCAGCGCTGGTGCCGGCGCATGGACGACAGCGGCGAGGGTTGGCGCGCCCGGCGGCGGCTGCTGTTCCACGATGCCATCAGGATCGTCAAGGCCTGGACGGACCTGGCCAAGGTCACCGAGGACCACTACGACGGACTCGGGTCAAGCAGCCAGGACCAAGCCGTCAAGGAGATAGACGACGCGTGCGAGACCACCGGCGGAGCGCAAGACCGGCTCGTCGCCGCGTTCGGGCATCCCCTGCTGCTGGACACGTCCAGCGCCAGGTTCGAGACCAGCCTCTCAGCCCGCCGTGTCGCCAAGAAGTCCGAGCTGAATGTCGCGGCCTGCCACTCGCAGTTCGAGGCAGCCTGCGCTCGAGCGCTGGACAAGCACCCCGAGGTGGTGAGCTGGGCGCGCAACTTCCGGCTCGGCTGGACCGTGCCCTACCTGTGGGAGGGCACCTGGCACCGATACGAGCCCGACTTCGTGGCCCGCCTCTTCGCGGGCCGCGAGGACGCAGCCGCCGTGCATCTGATCATCGAGTGCAAGGGCGTGCCCGACGACCACAGCGAACGCAAGAAGCAGTCCGTGACAACGCGGTGGATCCCGGCGGTGCAGTCATCACCGCAGCTGCCGATGTGGCTGCGCCGGTGGGCATTCGTGGAACTGGACGAACCGGACCGCCTGTCCGCGGACCTGAACGCCGCCATCAAAGCAGCCCGCGCCGTGCACCCCAAGACTCTCCAGCAAGGAGCCGCTTGATGGTCAAGCGAGCCACCACCAAGACCACCGACCAGTACACGCACCCGTCGGCCAAGCGCGCCAACCTGCCGACCGAGCAGACCGGCAAGACCATGAGCGACACCGATCGCCGCCCCATCCTCTACCAGCCCCAGACCCGAGAGATCGACGACGAACCCATCCTCGCGTGGAACCGCCAGCCCGCCAACCAAGACGGACACGCCGCGCACCCCCTTTACGTGCGTGAGAAGGTCCACCCCGCAGCCTTCGTCAAGCTGCTCCAAGGCCGCGGAGAGCAGCCCCAGCTCTTCAGAGACTTCAACGGCCTGCCCTCCCCCGACGCCGCCTACGAGTGGTACCAACACGCCGCCAACTGGTCCAACCGTCTCATCCACGGCGAGTCCGCACGCGTGATGGCTTCCCTGCTAGGACGCGAGAACATGGCAGGGAAAGTCCAGATGGTCTACTACGACCCGCCATATGGAATGGGTTACAAGTCCAACTTCCAAGTATCTGTAGACAACCGAGAAATCCCAGAGAACGCGCAAGGCAGACCCCACGACACCCGAACTATCCGTGCATTCCGGGATACCTATGACCGCGGCATCCACTCCTACCTGGACCTCACCCGCGAGAAGCTCATTCTCATGCGTGAACTGCTAACTGACAGCGGCTCGTTGTTCATGCAGATTGGTGACGACAACATTCATCGTGCCGCGATTCTGCTGGATGAGGTCTTTGGAGCAGAGAATCGCGTTGCGACCATTCCCTACGCCACATCTGGAAGCTCGTCATCCAAGACGTTGCCAAGCGTTGCCGATTTTATTCTCTGGTATGCCAAGGACAAGCAGCTCGTTAGGTACCACCAACTGTACGAGCATGTGGACCGTCAAGGGCTGCTAGGCATGTGGACCTGGGCGGCCCGCTTGGAACTACCCGACGGAACGACGCGTACTCTGACACCAGACGAGCGAGCCGATCCGGACAAGATTCCGACGGGTGCCCGAATGTTCCGATGGGCGCGTCTGGCGTCTTCTTGGACTTCCACTACAGGTCGGTCCAACCCTTACCACTGGAATGGCAGGTCGTGGCCCTGCCCGTCCGGTGAGCAGTGGCGCGTCTCAATGGAAGGCATGGACCGGCTCGCCGAACTAGGGCGGCTAGACGGCTCGGACAGCGGGGACTGGCTGCATTGGAAGCTGTATGAGGACGAGGTACCCGGACGGCGCATGAACAACGTGTGGCACAAGCCCATGGCCGCCTCCGACAAACGCTATGTCGTACAGACGGCCGACAGCGTTATCGAACGATGCGTGCTAATGGCTACCGATCCCGGTGACCTGGTGTTTGACCCGACCTGTGGCGGAGCTACCACTGCCATAGCCGCCGAGAAGTGGGGACGGCGCTGGATTACCTGCGATACATCGCCTGTCGCCGTGTCAATCGCGCGTCAACGGCTCTCTACTGCAACCTTCCCCTACTGGACGTTGGCCGACTCAGCCGAAGGCGCGCGCCAGGAGGCAGACCTCTCAGACAAGCCGGAAGATCCGCCGCCCGAGGGCGGATGGGGCAACGACCCTGCACGCGGGTTCATCTATGAGCGAGTGCCTCAAGTCTCAGCCAAGGTTCTCGCATATGACGAAGACCCTGACCCCATCATGCTGGTTGACAAACCCCGCACGAGACGCGGCGTCACCCGAGTTGCCTCACCCATGACAGTGGAAAGCGAGCAACCCTGGGCGACGGTCATCCCGCTGGAGGGCACCGACGACGAGATGGTGGTCGCGCACGGCGACTTCTCCGAAGCGGTGGAGACGGCGCTGCTGAACCACACCATCAACGGCGGACGCGACAACGCCGACATGACCATCCGCGCCCTGGAGCCGTGGCCCAGCGACTCGGATCTGCTCGCCTGGAAGGCCATCTACACCATCAACGGCGGCGCAGCCGAGCACACCGCTGCCGTCATGGTCGCCGCTGAGGATGTGACCGTGCCCGGTGAAATGGTCCGCGAGGCAGCCCGAGAGATAACCGACAGCGCCGAGCGAGTCGATGTGCTGCTGGTGGTCGCGTACGCGTACGCCGCCGATGCGCCACCGACGGTCGGCCGTGTCACCGTGGCGAAGGCACAGATGAACCGCGACCTGATGATTCGTGAACTGTCAGCCGAGACGGGCCACGTAGCGTTCGTCATTATCGGAGAGCCCGATATCCGCATCCTTGACGACTGCCCCGAGGGCCAGATCGCCATAGAAATCCGCGGCTACGACACGTTCGACCCCGCCACCGGCATCGCCGCAGAGGGAGGGCCTGACGACGTGGCCTGCTGGATGCTCGACACCGACCACGACGGCGAGAGCTTCTACGCCCGCCGCATCCACTTCCCCGGAGCCGACAACGACCGCCAGATCAAGAAGCTCCTACGAGAACTCGGCAGGAACGCCGACGACGTCGAGCAAGAAGCCCTCACCGCAATGCGGTCAGCGCCATTCGACCCGCCCGAACGAGGCCGTATAGCCGTGAAGATCGTCACCGCCACCGGCATGGAAATGACTGCAACGAGAGAGACACAGAGGGCGTAGTGAGCCTCGCCGGGTTTCACGCAGCCTGCACAATGCCCGGTGAGGCTCACTCTCCGGGCGAAGGCAGGCAGCCTGGAAGGGCGCGGCTAAGCCTCCCGGATGCCTTGGCGACCAGCTGCGGTAAGTCGCCAGGGCTGATTGCGCTGAGTGGGCCGTTCAGCAAGACCACGAGCCTCCATGGCGTCGAGGATCGTGGACAACAGCATCCGGCCCTTGTGCTTGCGGCCCTCCACGGCCGGCAAGACCGGCTCGACGAGAAGCTCTGACATTGATTGCATGCGGAGCGGGTCGCCGCGCTGTTCTGCCTCATGCATGGCGGCCACAACGGCCTGAGTGAAGTGAAGGGCGCCAAGCTTGGCGTGTTCTTGTGGCGTCATGGTGGACGAGCCTGCTCCGCACCCGCCGGCATTGTCAATCGCTAACATCAGACCAGGCTGCCAACCCGACGCTCCCGGCACGCAAGCATGTCCAGCGGAACTAGGGACCTGTAGCTCCCGCGCCGACAGCACTCGGCCGCTACGGTGCCGTGCGATGGGAGCGGGCTCGGGGAACGAGTCTTGGGCTTCGTCGGCTGCGACGCGCAAGTCCATGCAGGGCAACCGCAGCCGCGACACGAAGCCTGAGTTGGCGGTCCGCTCGGCGGTGCATCGGCGAGGCATCCGGTTCCGGGTGTCGGTTCGGCCCCAGCCGGAGCTCGCCCGCACCGCCGACCTGGTCTTGCGCAAGACCCGGATCGCCGTGTTCGTCGACGGCTGCTTCTGGCACGGATGCCCCGACCACCACAGCCCACCTGCCACCAACTCCCGGTATTGGGCTGACAAGATCGCCCGCAACATCGAGCGCGACGTCGAGACCACCGAGTACCTGCGACAGACCGGGTGGACGGTGCTGCGCTTCTGGGAGCACCAGGATCCCGAGGTAGTGGCCGACCGAGTGCAGGAGGCCGTGCAGTCGGTGCTGGACGAGCCGGCGTGACGGTCGGGGATCCGTTGTCGTGCACCTGTGGGACATCGCGCCGACACAGCCGACAGGATTTGCACGGGCGTCTCCGCCATCACGGCCAGCACTGCGGCCTGCTGTGGGTAGCGGACGCTTCCGTTGAGACGTTCGGAGTGTCACAGGGTCTCACTAGCTTGGAACAGAAAGTAGCGTGATGGTGGGTCATAGTATGGAGGTGCAGGATGCGTGACCAGCTCAAGTTCCTAGCCGTCGGCATGCTGCGTAGCTTCGACGGTGGCTCGCACTCCGACAGCCTTCAGTGCCGTCGGCCATGCGTTCGATGAGGGTGTGTTGAACGTGACCTCCTGCGAGGCGCCCACCACGGGTGCAGTGGTCGAACGAGTGGACGAGATCCTCGCGGCGCAGCATTGGACCGGCGGGAATAGCACCTTGCCGGAGGTGCCGGTTCGCTTAGCGGACGACAAGCACGTGCGCCGGGTTCTTGGGCGGCTCGGTGTCGTCGAGGACGAGCCGAAGGGGCCGGATCACGACGCGTTCGAGGCCGCTGTCCCTAGGTCCATTCGCGCCCGGTTGCATGCGAATCTGCGGAGTCACGGGCGGGCGGTATGCGCGGAAGTGGCCCCAAGATGTGGGAGATGCCCGCTGGTCTCGTTCTGCGAGACAGGCCGCTCCAGGATCGCCGACGCAGACGGCAGTGCCGCAGTTGTGGATCTGTTCGGCGGGGCCGGCGCGATGGGGTTGGGCTTCGAGCAGGCCGGCTTCCGCATCGCGGCCGCCGTGGAAATCGAGCGACATGCTGCGCAGACGTACCGCCTGAACCATCCGGGGGTGCCAGTGCTAGAGGCTTCCGTCGAAGACATCACTGGCGATGCGCTGCGGTCGTGGCTGCCCGGCCTGGACACGCCCGCGGCCGTTATCGCCGGCCCTCCTTGCCAGGGGTACTCCGCCGCCGGCGCTCGGACCGTCGGTGATGAGCGCAATCTGTTGTTTCGTCACGTGAGCCGGCTCGCGCAAGAGCTCGGGGCACGGTCCGTCATGATCGAGAATGTCCCCGGCGTCCGCCGCGTCAACGGGGTCAGCTACACGGAGCGCATCACGGCGTCTCTGCGCGATGCGGGCTATGTGACCTGGGAGCAGCCTGCCACGCTGCGTGCCTCTGATTTTGGGGTGTCGCAGAATCGGCGGCGTCTGTTCTTCGTGGGCGTGAGTCCCGACGTAGACCTGCCTGCCCCGCCGACGCCAAGCCACTCCCCGCCGGGCGATGCCGCCCCTGACCCTTCCTTGCGTCAAACTGCGCCGTTGCTCGAACAACTCCGGGATCTTCCCAGTCTCGGCCCCGGTGAAGGGTCGGAGCGGCTCCAGCTTCCCGACGGACGCGTCGTCCTGAACTCCACCGCCATGAATCACTCGCCGAGGGTCGTGGCGAAGATCGAGGCGATCCCTCAGGGCGGCGGCCCGATCTCCTACCGGCGGCTTACCGACGATGTTGCGCGCACTCTCGTGGCCGGTCATCGGGCTCTGCCCGTGCATCCGAGCGAGCACCGGGCGATCACCGTGCGCGAGGCTGCGCGGATCCAGGGCTTTCCCGACAGCTACTTCTTCTGCGGGCCCCGAGCGAACCAGCCGCTGCAGGTGGCGAATGCCGTGCCACCCGCACTTGCGCAGGCGGTCGCGGAGGCCTTGCGGGCATCGCTGCAGACCTCCGACCGTACGGGCGAGGAGGCCGCCATGTGGACCCAAGGGCCGCTAGAGCAAGATCCTCTCCATGCTCACGCAGCGGGGCGACCGTGACCGCGCCGCAGGATCCATACGATACGGACGCCGACCTGGCTGCCAGCATCGCAGGCAGCTCCAGCGAGTCCCCCGTCAGCACCGTCCTCAAGACAGACGAACGGGTGCTTGCCCGGGTCACCGACGGCATCTACAGGCAGCCGGGCTCGGCGATCCGGGAGCTCATCTCCAACTCCTACGACGCCGATGCCGCACGGGTGGTCATCAAGACCGACCGGCCCCGGTTCCAAACGCTGACCGTCGAGGACGACGGACTCGGCATGACGCCGAGAGCCCTCGCGCACCTTCTGCACCACATCGGGGGCAGCGCCAAGCGGTCGCACGAGGGGGCAGACCTCGGCATAACCAACAGCGCGGACCCCACTCGCAGTCCGGCAGGGCGACGACTCATCGGCAAGATCGGGATCGGCCTCTTCTCCGTAGCGCAGCTGACCCACCGCTTCCAGATCATCACGAAGACAGCCGCCGACCCCTTCCGGACAGTCGCCTCGGTGGTGCTACGTCAATACTCCGACAACGGAGGGCCACCGCACGACGACAGCGCGCATCCACCCGACGAGCAAGGCGAGGGTGGCGTCTCATCGCCGGTGTAATAGCAGCAGGGGCGTAGGTTCCTTCAGAGAGATGTCGACTCAAGAAGGAGACCTACGCCCGTGCCAACACGAGTATCGCCCACAGAAGCTGTCCGCGCCGAGATCGACGAGCTGT
>JAJEJB010000051.1 GCA_022828135.1 Acidimicrobiia bacterium
CTCCGGGACACATCCCCGTATCCGGTTCTGTGCCCTGACCCCCGCCCCGGACGGCTCCGTGGCGTTGGCCTGAATCACCCGGCGATACCCGTCGGCACCTCCTGAGACTCCGGTTCTCCCCGTTCCCCGTCGGGATCGGACTCGACCCGGTGCCTCGGCGACACACCCTCACCTTGAGGCGTATTCCGGTGACTCCCTCGCTCACCCGGCGGTGTGCTCGGTTGTCGCCGGGCCTCCCGGCGAGGTGATCCTCCTCCGATCTTGCTGTCACCCTCCCCCGTCGGGGATTCCTACCGCTCGCTCGGAGGCGAACCTCCGTGTCCCCGGCTGACCCACCGGCTCCTGCGAACCGGTCTGGCTGGCTGGGTGTCCTCTGCGGACCGCTCCATCGACTCCGCTCCGCTGCTTCGGGCCGAGGCCCTCGACTGCTGATCCAGTGTCTCCGTCGCTGCTCACTTCGGACGCTGCGCATCTTGGGGGGTCCGCTCCGGGTTGTCAACCCGAAAACGCGAAATCCCCATCGAAATCCCGAGCATTTTCGAGAAATCCCCAAGCAGCGCCCGGTTATGCACAGTGCGGTCACAGTCTGGCGTCGATTCGGGGGCTCCGAACGGTCCGATCAGGCCTCCCAGTGGCCCCGCTCGATCATCACCCGGCGCAATACCGAGGGTCGGTCGGTCATGATGCCGTCCACCCCCATGTCTAGGAGGCGGTGCATCTCAGCCGGCTCGTCGATGGTCCAGACATGGACCGCGATCCCGTGACGATGGGCCACATCCAGCACCGCGGGCCGCACCAGCGTCAGGCCCTTGGAGCGGACCGGCACCTGGGCGGCGTGGAAGTCGAAGGACGCCGGCGCCGGAACCCGGGCCGAGGCGGCCAGCAGGCGGGCGATCCCCCTGGGCCCGGCGCCGACGCACAGCGAGGCCCCGATCCGGTCGCGCACCCGTCGGGTGCGCCGGTCCGAGAACGAGCACACGCACACCCGCTCGACCGCGCCGGTTCGCCGGAGAACCTCCACCAGCGGCTCGACCGCGGCGTCGCTCTTGGGATCGATGTTGATCCTGGTGTCCGGCAACTCCTCGAGGAGCTCGTCGAGGCGCAGGATCGGGTCGGTGCCGGCGACCAGGGCACGCCGGACCTGGCTCCACTCAAGGTCACTGACGACGCCCCGGCCGTCGGTGACCCGGTCCAGGGAGTCGTCGTGGAAGGCCACCGCGACCCCGTCGGCGGTGGCGTGGACATCGGTCTCCACATGGGTGTAGCCCAGTTCCACGGCGTGGCGGAACGCTCGCATGGTGTTCTCGGGGAACTCCTCGGCCCCGCCCCGGTGGGCGAAGGCGATGGGCCCGTCCACGTCCAGGTAGGGGCGGCCCGCCATGGGTGCACCGTAGTGGGCGCATCGTGCAGGCCGGCAGTTATCCACAGGTGTCCACCGCCGGCGGTAGCGTTGTGGGCATGCAGCGCCGTACGAAGATCGTCGCCACCATCGGTCCGGCCAGCGAGGACGAGTCCACGCTGCGGGACATGATGGCCGCCGGAATGGACGTGGCCCGCATCGGCCTGGCCCACGGATCCCTCGACGAGGCCATCGAGCGATACCGGCGCATCCGCCGGGTCGCCGAGCAGGAGAGCCGGCCGGTGGGGATCCTGGTGGACCTTCCCGGTCCCAAGGTACGGGCGGCCAGCTTCGGCGAGGATCCCGTGCGGTTCCACCCCGACAGCACCGTCGAGCTGGTGGTCGGCAGCGAGCGCTCGACCGACACCGTCTTGGAGGTGGACTACGAGGGCCTGATGGACGACGTGCTGGTCGGGGACACGCTCGACGTCGGCGACGGGCGGGTGGTGCTCGACGTCATCGACAAGGGCGGCGACCGTCTCAAGGTCCGCGTAATCCACGGCGGCGTCCTGTCGGGCTGTCCCGGCGTGCACATTCCCTCCGACCGGCTGCGGATGTCCACGCCGACCCCCAGCGACTTCGCGGCGCTCGACGCCTTCATCGAGCTCGGCGTGGACATGGTGGCCGTATCCTTCGTGCGCTCCGCCCACGACATCCGGCGGGTCGGCACCGAGCCCCATCCCCGGGGCCCGCTGGTGATCGCCAAGATCGAGACCAGGGCGGCCGTGCAGAACCTGGCCGGCATCATCGACACCGCCGGGGCGATCATGGTGGCCCGCGGCGACCTCGGCAGCGAGTGCAGCATCGAGGAGCTGCCCCACCTCCAGAAGCAGATCATCCAGCAGTGCATCGCCGGCGGCCGCCCGGTCATCACCGCCACCCAGATGCTCGAGTCGATGGTGTCGCGCCCGTCGCCCACCCGGGCCGAGGCCAGCGACGTGGCCAACGCCGTCTTCGACGGCTCCTCGGCGCTGATGCTCTCGGGCGAGACCGCCATCGGGACCGACCCGGCGAACGTGGTCCGCACCATGGACCGCATCGCCCAGCGGGCCGACGAGGAGTTCGACTACGAGCTGTGGGCCGAGCGTCTCGCCGAGCTGCGCATGACCGACGACTCCAGCCACGACGCCGCCTCGATCACCGACGCCATGACCATGGCGGCCTGGCGGGCCGCCGACGGGCTGGGGATCTCCACCATCCTGGCCATCTCCGGCACCGGCTTCACCGTGCGGTCCATGGCCCGGTTCCGGCCCCATGCCCGGATCATCGGCCTGTCCCACAACTCCAGGACGGTGCAGCAGCTCACCCTGAGCTGGGGCACCACACCGGTGCTGGTCAAGGACCGGGGCTCCAACGAGGAGATGGTTCGCCAGGCGGTGGCGGTGGCCCGCGACCGGGACTTCGCCCGCTCCGGTGAGATCGTCGGGATCCTGGCCGGCGCGGACAACCGGTCCCGCAGCGCCAACGTGCTCCGTCTGGAGCGCGTCCCCTAGCGGATCCGCGGCTCTCAGCAGCTCGGGCCATGGCCATCGATTTCACGCTGTCGCCCGAGGTGGAGGAGCTGCGGCGAAGGGTCCGCGCCTTCGTCGAGGAGGTCATCGCTCCGGTGGCCGACCGGATCGAGGGAAGCGACGGCGGGACGGGACTCGCCGGCAAGGAGCGGGTCTCGGCCCTGATCGGCCTGCGCAAACAGGCCAGGGCGGCCGGGCTCTGGCTGCCGCACATGCCGCCGGAGTGGGGCGGGATGGGCCTCGGGCACGTCGAGTTGGCCATGGTGCAGGCCGAGGCGGCCAAGTCCTACTACGGGCCGTGGGTGTTCAACTGCCAGGCGCCCGACGAGGGCAACATGCACACCCTGCTGCACTGGGCCACACCCGAGCAGGCCGAGCGATACCTGAGGCCGCTGTGCACCGGGACGGCGCGGTCTTGCTTCGCCATGACCGAGCCCGAGGTCGCCGGGTCCGATCCCACGTTGATACAGACCCGTGCGTATCCCGACGGCGACGAGTGGGTGATCAACGGCCGCAAGTGGTTCATCTCCCAGGCCCACCGGGCCGACTTCGCCATCCTCATCTGCCGCACCGAGGACGACCCCGACATCCCCCAGGCGGCCAACACCGCGTTCATAATCGACCTTCCCCACGACGGCTGGAACGAGGTCCGCGAGATCGAGACCATGCACGGCAGCACCGGCCATTCCGAGATCCTTATCGAGGACCTCCGCGTCCACGACGACCGGAGGCTCGGCGGCCGGGGACAGGGCCACCTGCTCGGCCAGTACCGGCTCGGGCCGGCCCGCCTAGCCCACTGCATGCGGTGGATCGCCCAAGCAGAGACCGCCCTCGACATGATGGTCGAACGCGCCCTGAACCGCTTCTCCCACGGCTCGCTCCTGGCTGAGAAGCAGGGGATCCAGTGGATGATCGCCGACTCGGCGATGGAGGTCTACCAGTCCAAGCTCATGGTCCTCCACGCGGCCTACAAGATCGACCGCGGCGAGGACTTCAAGTCCGAGGTGTCAATGGCGAAGCACTTCGTGGCCAACACCCTCAACCGGGTGATCGACCGTTCGATCCAGGTGCACGGCGCGCTCGGCTACTCGACCGACACCCCGCTCGCCCACATGTACCAGCACGCCCGCTGGGCCCGCTTCGCCGACGGTGCCGACGAGATACACCAGATGCGGATCGCGCAGCGCACGATTGCGGCCTTCAGCGACACCGGGTCCACCCGTCGTGCCACGGGAGACCTTCCCATCTGAGGCATCAGCCAGAACAGCCGGCACGAGGAGTGTGATCGTGAGAGCGTTCAGTGCAGAGTCGACGACCGACGAGGTCCTCGAGGGTGTCGATCTCTCAGGTCGCACCGTCGCGATCACCGGAGCGTCGAGCGGTCTGGGCGAGGAGTCGGCGAGGGCGCTGTCGGCCACGGGCGCACGGGTCCTGATGCTCGCACGCGATCGGGAGAAGAACGCCGGGGCGGCACAGCGCATTCGGGCGACCGTGCCCGACGCCGACCTCGCCCTGTACCCGGTCGACCTCGCCGACCTCGCCAGCATCGAATCCTTCGCCGGCGCGGTCGGGGCCGACATCGACCGCATCGACGTTCTCCTCAACAACGCCGGGGTCATGGGCTGCCCCGAGGGGAGGACCGCCGACGGCTTCGAGACCCAGTTCGGCACCAACCACCTCGGGCATTTTGCGCTCACGGCCCGGCTCCTGCCTCTGTTGCTGGCGGCTGACCGGCCCCGTGTGGTGACGCTGTCGTCGGGCGGTCACCGGATCTCCGACGTGGCGTTGGACGATCCGAACTTCGATAGGGCCGACTACGACCCGTGGATCGCCTACGGCCGGTCCAAGAGCGCCAACGCACGCTTCGCCGCCGAGTTGGCCCGGCGCCATGGCGAGCGACTGATCTCGGTATCGGTGCACCCCGGCGCGATCGTCACGAACCTCGGCCGCCACCTGACGCCGGAAATGATCGAGCGCCTGATGGCGCGGCGAGCCGAGAACGAAGCCGGGGGCCAGGGCGGCGGCGGGCTGAGGTTCAAGAGTGTCGAGGCCGGCGCAGCCACCCAGCTGTGGGCCGCCACCGCCGTCGAGGTGGCCGGCCACAACGGCGCCTACCTGGCCGACTGCGGGCCGACGATCGTCGGGCCGGGCGAGACCGGGCGGATGGCCTATCTCGACGATGCGGAGACCTCGACGCGGCTCTGGGCGTTGAGCGAGGAGCTCGTCGGATTGACGTTCGACTGAGAACCGTCCGGTCGGGCTCCGGTCAGGCGCAGTTGGGGTTGGTGTCGGCGGGAACGGCGACCTCCTGGCCGTACAGCTTGCACGAGCAGGTCTCCACGCAGTCCTGCAGATCGGCGCGTTGCAGCCACAGGCTCGCAGCCAGCGCGCCGATGAGCACCACCAGCACGAGGCGCAGCAGCAGCCTGCGCACGACTCGCATCACCAGCGCGGCAAGGACCCCTAGGGCCACGATCGCGCCGAGGAGGACTGCCTGCAGAGACTCGGCGTCGACCCACTCACCCATCACCGCCGGGCACGTTACCTATCGCCTCGACGGACAGGTGAAGGCCCCGCTGCGCGATGCTGCCACTCCCGCTCCTGTTCGCTTCGCTCACGGGCCGCTCGGGCCTGCCTGCCGCTCTTGTTCGCTGCGCTCACGGGCCGCTGGGCCTTGGGGCCTCGCCCGTATGAGCCGGATCGGCCCGCCAATTCGCTCGGCCTCTGTAGCCTCGGCGGCGATGAGCGACGCCGGTGTTCCCCTCCTGCGGCACGGTCCGCCCGAGACCGTCCTGCCCCCCGAGCCCGACGAGGCTCGGGCCGCGCTGGCGGCGGCCGCCGCCAGCGACGATCCCGTGACCGCATTGAGCGCAACCTGCGAGCGCCGGCCGGTAAGCCTGGAGGCCTGGGCCTCGCTGGGCGAGACCCTGGAGTCGACGGGCGCGCCACCGGCTCTGGCCTACGCCGCGTTCCGCACCGGGTACCACCGCGGCCTGGACCGGCTGAGAGCCAGCGGCTGGCGCGGCTCCGGCTACGTGCGCTGGAAGTATCCGTCGAACCGCGGGTTCTTGCGCGCCCTCAGCGGGCTGCAGCGTGTCGCCGGGCGGATAGGGGAGACCGACGAGGCTGAGCGGTGCGCTCTATTCCTGGTCCAGCTCGACCCTGACTGGCATCCAGACAGTTCGGGGCCGCGTGGATAGATCGGCGTCATCCCTGCGCTGCATGGGAGCCGTGCTGGCGGGTGGGGCCAGCTCCAGGATGGGCAGCGACAAGGCGTTCATCGAGATCGAGGGAGAGCCGATGGTGGCTCGTGCCGCGGGCGCGCTGCGGGCCGCGGGGGCCGCTCCGGTGCTGGTGGTGGGCGGGGACCATGCCCGCCTCAGCGCCCTGGGCCTGGACCACGTGCCGGACCGCCATCCTGGCGAGGGCCCGCTGGGAGGGGTGATCACCGCGCTCGGCGCGCTCGGCCCGCTCGATGGTTCCGGCCCGGACGCGGTGGTGACTCTGCCCTGCGACGTCAAGGCGCCCGACCCGGCCGCAGTGCGGTTGGTGATCGAGCGCCTCGCCGACCCCACCGACCGCTCTGAAGCGGGCCCACCGCCGGCTGACCTGGTCGTCCCGCTCGGTGGCGGGGTTCCGCAGTGGATGCATGCCGGATGGCACCGGAGCTGCCTGCCGCGCCTGTCGCAGGCCTTCGCCACCGGAGCGCGGGGGCTGGGCGAGGTGGCCCGGCAGCTGCGGACGGTCGCGGTCGAGGTGCCCGGAACGAGCTGGTTCGCCGACGCGGACCGTCCCGAGGACCTTCCCCCAACTACGCTTGAAGACGGCCACACAGAAGAGGCGGGAATGCCCGACGAACCCGACATCCCCGAGATAGACATCGACGAACTCGAGCGTCGGCGAGCGGCCGGAGCGGCCGTGTTCGACGTGCGCGAGCCCGACGAGCACACCGAGGTGCGCATACCGGGCGCCGTTCTGGTGCCGCTGGCGTCAGTCCCGGAGGCAGTCGAGGAGTTCCGGTCGGCGGCGGCGGACCAGGCGGTGTGCGTGGTGTGCGCGGTCGGGGGCCGCAGCGGGCAGGCCGTCGGGTTCCTCCGGTCGCTGGGTGTGGACGCGGTCAACGTCGCGGGCGGAACCAATGCCTGGCACCAGTCCGGCCGACCGGTGGAGACGGGCCCCGCGTCCGCCTGACGGACCCCGTGCCCCGCGATCGCCGCTCCCGCTCCCGCTCCCGTTCCCGCGGCCGCGCCGCGGCGTCCTACCGCTACATCGACTCCGACCAGGGGCTGCGAGACGTGGTGGGCGCGGTCGCCTCCGAGCCCCGCTTCGCGCTCGACACCGAGTTTCACCGGGAGCGCACCTACCGGCCCCAGGCAGCGTTGATCCAGGTTGCCTGGCCCGGGGACCTGGTTCTCATAGATCCGCTGGCGGTGGATGTGGCCCCTCTGGCCGAGGTCTTCGGAGCGGGCGGTCTTATGGTCGCCCACGCGGCGGGACAGGACTTGGAGGTGCTCGAACACTGCTGCGGGGCAGTGCCCGGCCGCATCTTCGACACGCAGATCGCGGCCGGTTTCCTGGGCCTCGGCACGCCCGCGCTGTCTTCGCTCTATGAGAGCGAGATCGGCTGGAGGCCCCCGAAGGCGGACCGGCTCACCGACTGGCTGGCACGGCCGCTGAAGGCTTCGCAACTCGACTACGCGGCCAGCGATGTGATGCACCTGCTGGAGATCCACGAACGGCTCGCCGCTCGGCTCGAGGAGTTGGGCCGGCAGGACTGGGCCGAAGCGGAGTTCGAGCTGCTGCTCGAACGCAACCGGCAGGGCCAGCGACCCGAGGAAGCCTGGTCCCGGCTCAAGGAGGTGCGACATCTGAGACGCCGCGACCTGCCCGTGGTCCGATCGGTGGCGATGTGGCGTGAGCTGCGGGCGGCCAAGGTCAATCAACCGGTCCGCCATGTCCTGTCAGACGTCGCGGTGGTGTCAATCTCACAGGCCGCGCCCCAAACAACCGAGGAGTTGGCCGCGGTGCGGGGCGTGGGGGAGGGCGTGGCCCGCGGCCGTCTGGGGCCTGCCATCCTCAATGCGGTCGCCGACGGGCTCGCGTCCGACTGGCGCCCGCCCCCGAAGCGCACTGCCCGCACCGAGGCGGCCGACCGCCTCCGCCCGGCCGTGGGCCTGGTGACCTCCTGGGTGAGCCAGCTCGCCCGCAACCGCATGATCGAGCCGTCGCTGCTGGCCACTCGGGCCGACATCGAAGCCCTGATCCGTGGTGACGCAGACGCTCGGCTGGCCCGGGGCTGGCGTTCGGAGATGGTGGGTGAGCCGCTGCGACGGCTGGTCGCGGGCGAGGCCGCGCTGGCCTTCGACAACGGCCAGCTCGTGCTCGAGGAGCGCAGCCGCCGGCCGGTGGCCTGACCACATTCCGACCAGCCCCGCGGTTGCGGTTCGGGTGGGCCGGTGGCACCGGTCCGGTACAATAAGAGCTCTGCGAAATCCGTCAAACCGGGAGTTGGGCCGTGAAGAAGGGGCGACACCGAAGGTATGAGGAAGCCCGCAAGTTCAAGCGCTCGCAGGCAGACGATCTCCAAGGGCTGATCGAATCCTTCAACGAGCCGGACGACTACGTGAAGCCCGAGCACGCGTCCTGGGCGGAGGAATTCGCCGACGAGGAGCTCGCCGAGGCGGAGCTCTCCGCCGACGACGACTGACGTTCAATCCCTGGGTCGCCTCCCGGGCGCTCAGCCCTCGGTGCCCTCGGTCTCCTCGAGGATCTCGCCGAGCCGCACAACGTCGTCCTCGGTGACTACGCCGATGAAGTTGCCGGCGCTGTCGGTCACGGCCAGCACCTCGACGTCAGCCGCCTCCATAGCCACCACCGCGTCGCGAACAGTCCACGAGGGCGACCCGGCGGGCAGGTCCGTCGTCATCACCGACTCGACTGAGGTGGTCTCCCACTCGTCTCGGCTCACGGAGGACAGCCGCGAGAGCTGGGCCATTCCCAGATAAGCGCTGCCCGACACCACCGGCACCACCCGCTCGCGCCGGCCCAGAACGTGCATATACACGAACTCCGACACGGTCGCATCGGGTGGGACCGTCAGCACGTCGGTGGTGAGGATCGAGCTCAGCGGTAGGGTGAAGCGCTGCTCGATATGGCCCAGCCGCCTGGATCGCTGGTACTCGGTGACCGAGGACCGGCCGCCCACCACCTGGCTCACCGCGGCGGCAACCAGCGCAGGCACCACGAATGCGGCCGCACCGGTGGATTCGGCCACGAACATCACCGCCGCGATAGGGGCCCGGTAGCCGGCCCCGAGGAACGCGGCGAGGCCGAGCGTGGCGTACAGGCCGGTGGACTCCGCGTCCAGGGCCACGCCGACGAACTGACCGGAGATCACGCCCAGAGTGGCCAGCGGGATGAACAGGCCGCCGACACCGTCGCCCAGCACCGTGGCCAGGGTGGCCGCCACCCTGATCCCGAAGAGCAGCGCGATCAGCTCCAGCGCGTCCTGCTGAACGACCCATTCCATGGCCCTGGTGCCGGGCCCGAGGCTGAGAACCTCGTCGAAGGCGGCGTCGGCCAGCAAGGCGAGGCCCGCCATGACCACTGCGGCCGCCGCGGCCCTCCTGGGCCAGGACACCGTGTGGGTGGCGTGCTTGGCCTGCCGAACCAGCCAGGCGAAGCCCCGGCCGCCGAGCCCCGCGGCGATCCCCAGTATCAGCGCTCCCAGCAGATCGCCGAGCTGCACGTCGAGCATGGCGGCGGCATCGTTGGCATCGACGGGACCCTCGCCCAGGAACGGGACGACGGGGGTGCTGCCCACCAGGAACACGAACGTGACGTAGCTTGCGGCCGACGCAATGAGCGACGGGAGCAGAGCCTGGGGGGTCACGTCGTCGTGGTAGGGGGCCTCGAGGGCGAATATGACGCCGGTGGCCGGGGTCTTGAACACCGCTGCCACCCCGGCCGCGGCGCCCGCGGTGAGCAGCAGGCGAGCCTCGTCGCGCCGGAAGAACCGCCCTAGGCGTCGATGGACGAACAGCCCGACCGACGATCCGGCGTACAGTGACGGGCCCTCAAGGCCCACCGCGCCACCGGAGCCGATGGTGGCGATCCCCGCCAGCAGCTTGGCCGGCAGGAACCGGATGGGAATGCTGGGATGGCGGTCATGGAACGCCCTGACGTACTCGTCGGAGGTGGAGCCCGACGTGCCGCCGCCCACGGTGCGCAACAGCAGCTTGGACGCCACGATGCCGACGACGGGGGCCAGCGCGAGCACGACCAGGTGCTGTTCCAGCACCCGCTCGAGCACCATGTGGAGCGCCACCGTCTCGAATGCGGCCACCACCAGCGCCACGATCACGCCGGTGGCCGCCGACGCGGCCAGCAGGCGCGGGTTGCGGGCCTGGCGAAGGGTCTTAGTTAGCGGCCGCATCCGTCTGGGCTGCCTTTATGGTGTCAGGCATGGTTGATAAGCGTCATGATATTTCAGAGCGGCTCTCGGCCATCGCCGAGGAGATCGCGGATCTGGCACTTGAGAGCTTGCGGGGTTCCATTGAGGCGGGCGAGACGAGGTCGTCGGACGAAGAGAAGCGCCTCACTCGGGCCCGGCGAGCCGTCGAGAAGGCCGCATACCTGCTTCGGTCCGATCTGTCACCGCCCGCGTGAACCGGAGGCTAGCGGGCCGCCACCGCGACGCGGCCCGCGGATGAGCGCCAGCACCTCGTCGACAACCTGCGCCGCGGCGCGGCCGACGTCCGTCGAGGCGGTGTCGATGCGGAGTTCAGGCGCGGCGGGCGGCTCGTAGGGTGCCGACACTCCGGTCAAGTCGGGGATGACGCCGGCCCTCGCCTTGGCATAGAGGCCTTTGGGGTCGCGCTCTTCGCAGACGTCGAGCGGCGCGTCCACGAACACCTCCATGAAGGTGCCCGCGGGATGAAGGTTCCTCACCCGGTCGCGGTCCTGGCGGTAGGGCGAGATGAACGCGGCCAGCACGACGGCGCCGTACCGGTGCAGCAGGGCGGCCACCTCCCCGGCCCGGCGGATGTTCTCGGCCCGGTCCTCGGGTGAGAACCCGAGATCGGCGTTGAGTCCGAAACGCAGGTTGTCGCCGTCGAGCACGCAGGCGAAGACTCCGGCCGCGGCCAACTCGGCCTCGGCCGCTCTGGCCAGGGTGGACTTCCCCGAGCCCGGCAGCCCGGTGAACCAGACCGTCAGGGCGCGATGGCCCAGCAGCTTCGCCCGCGTCTGGGGCGACACCCGGCCGGCGCTGGGAATGATGTGGGCGGCACGGGTCGCCGCCTTGATCATTCCCGCGGCCACGGTGGCGTTGTCGCGCGGGTCGATGAGGATGAACGACCCCGTGATCCGGTTCTGCTCGTAAGGGTCGAACATGAGCTCGGCGTCGGTTCGCAGCGTCACCGAGGCGATGTCGTTGAGTGTCATGGACGACGCCGGCGCGGAGGTGAGCGTGTCGACGTCCAGGCGGCGGACGGGCTCGGTCACGCGGCAGCGCAGGCTCTGGCCGGCCTGCTGCAGCTGGTAGTCCCGGCCGACCATCAGGTCGGACCCCGACATCCAGACCAGCGTCGCGGTGAACTCGCGGGCCCGTTCGGGCGGCCGGTCGGGGCTGCACAGGATGTCGCCCCGGCCGATGTCGATCGGCTCGGCCGTGGTCACGGTCACGGCCCGGCCCGGCCCGGCCTCGTCAAGGTCGCCGTCGAAGGTGACGATCCGCTCGACGGTGGTGATGAGGCCCGAGGGCTCGATCCGCACATCATCTCCCGGTCGCAGCGTTCCCGAGCAGACAGTCCCCGCGTATCCCCGGAAGCTCTGGTCGGGCCGGATGACCAGCTGCACCGGCAGTCGCAGCACGTCGAAGTGCTCCGGTGCGGCAGCCGGGCCGGCGGCGGGACCCACCTCCACCTGCTCGAGGTGCTCTATGAGGCTGGGCCCGTCGTACCACGGCATGTTTCCGCCCCGTTCAACGATGCAGTCGCCATGCAGCGCGGACATGGGAATGCACACGGGGGCGGGCAGTCCGAGCGCGCCGGCAAGATCGGAGACCTCGGCCGCGATCGCGTCGAACCGGTCCTCGGCGTAGCCGACGAGGTCCATCTTGTTGACGGCCACGACGACCGCCCTAATGCCCAGCAGGCTCACTATGGCGCTGTGACGCCGGGTCTGGGAGGTCACACCCTTGGCTACGTCGACGAGTATCACGGCCAGGTCCGCGGTGGAGGCGCCCGTGGCCATATTGCGGGTGTACTGCTCGTGGCCGGGAGCGTCGGCGATGATGAAGCTCCGCCTCCGGGTCGAGAAGTACAGGTGGGCGACGTCGATGGTGATGCCCTGCTCCCGCTCCGCCTTGAGGCCGTCGGCCAGCAGGGCCAGGTCGACCTGCCCCCCGGCATGGCCCGAGACGGTCGAGTCCTTGAGCACCGCAGCCAGATAGTCGTCGTAGAGGAGGTCCGAGTCGTGCAGGAGCCGCCCGATGAGCGTCGACTTGCCGTCATCCACCGAGCCGCACGTGAGCAGGCGCAGCAGATCGTCCCGGAGCGGTGAGCCACGGTCCGAAGCCCGCAGCGAGGCCATCAGAAGTAGCCCTCCCGCTTCTTCTCCTCCATGGAGCCCGACTGGTCGTGGTCTATCACCCGGCCCTCCCGTTCGGAGCGGGTGGCGCCTGCCATCTCGGCCGCGACCTCAGACACGGTGGCCGCGGTCGACTCGACCGCGCCGGTGAGCGGGTAGCACCCCAGCGTGCGGAAGCGCACCGACCGTGTCTCGGGCCGTTCGCCGGCCTCGAACCTGAACCGGTCGTCGTCCACCATTACCAGGGTCCCGTCCCGCTCGACCACCGGTCTCGGCGCGGCGAAGTACAGCGGCACGACCTCAATGCCGTTGGCCGCGATGTAGTGCCACACGTCCAACTCGGTCCAGTTGCTCAACGGGAACACCCGGATGCTCTCGCCGGCGGAGATCCGGCCGTTGTAGTGGTTCCACAGCTCGGGCCGCTGGTTCCTCGGATCCCATCGGTGGAGCCGGTCCCGGAAGCTGAAGACCCGCTCCTTGGCCCGCGAGCGCTCCTCGTCGCGTCGCGCCCCGCCGAACGCCGCGTCGTAGCGGCCGGCGTCGAGGGCCTGCTTGAGGGCCTGGGTCTTCATCACGTCGGTGTAGTGCTGCGAGGAGTGGTCGAACGGGTTGATCTGTGCCGCGACCCCGTCGGGGTTGGTGTACACCACCAATTCGAAGCCGATCTCGTCGGCCATCCGGTCCCGGAACGCGATCATCTCGGAGAACTTCCAAGTCGTGTCGATGTGCAGCAACGGGAAAGGGATCGGGCCGGGGTGGAACGCCTTGCGGGCCAGGTGCAGCATCACCGAGCTGTCCTTGCCGATCGAGTAGAGCATCACGGGGTTGCTGAACTGCGCTCTGACCTCGCGGATGATGTGGATGCTCTCGTCCTCGAGCCGCCGCAGCCGGTCCGGGAACTCCCCGGCCTCGGGGCGGCTAAGAGGGGCGGGAGGCGACTTGGAGTTCGTCGGCCTTGTCACCGAGCACCCCGAGAAGCTCGTCGAAGCTCTTGGCGAAAGCGGCGACGCCCTCGTCCTCGAGTTGCGCGGTGACGGCTTCGAGGTCGACGCCCACGGCTGCGATCCGGTCGAGCACGTCGACGGCCTCGTCGATTCCCGATTCGAGCGTGGGCTCGACGGTGCCGTGGTGCTCGAAGGCCTCCAGCGTGGCGTCGGGGAGCGTGTTCACCGTGCCGGCGCCGATCAGCTCGTCGACGTAGAGCGTGTCGGGATAGGCCGGGTTCTTGGTCGATGTGCTCGCCCACAGCAGGCGCTGGGGCCGGGCCCCTCGGGCGGCCAGCGCCTTCCATCGCGGCCCGGAGCAGAGCCTCTGGAAGTGGGAGTATGCGACCTTGGCGTTGGCGATGGCCGCCTTGCCCCGCAACTGCAGCGCTTCGTCGGTGCCGATGGCCTCAAGGCGCCGGTCCACCTCCGTGTCGATCCTCGACACGAAGAACGACGCGACGCTGGACACTCTCGACAGATCCCCGGACCTCCGCTCGAGCCCGGACATGTAGGCGTCGGCCACCTCGAGGTAGCGCTCAACGCTGAAGATCAACGTGACATTGATGCTGTTGCCCTCTGCGATCATCTGGGAGATGGGAGCGAGACCCTCAGCCGTTCCTGGAATCTTCACGTAGAGGTTGGGTAGCGCGAGCTGATCGTGCAGGTTCCGGGCGGCTTCGGCGGTGGCTTCGCCGTCCCGGGCAAGATCGGGCGCGACCTCCACCGACACATAGCCGTCGAGGCCCTCGGACTCGTCGTAGACCCCGCGCAGGACCGCGGCCGCAGCCGATATGTCGGAGGTGACCAGGCGCCAGTAGGAAGACTCGACGTCGAGCCCGGCATCGATGGAGGACCGGAACTCTTCGTCGTAGTCGGCGGTGGCGGTGATGGCCTTCTGGAATATCGACGGGTTCGACGTCAAGCCCCGGACACCCTGCTGGACCCATCTCTGGAGATCCCCGCCGGTGATCCAGCCCCTGCGGATGTTGTCCAGCCAGGGACTCTGGCCGCAACGTCCGTAGAGCTCGTGCAGTCTGGTGTTCGCAGTCATCTCGACCTCGTCTCATCCGACATCACAGCACAGCTCTCCGGACCGCGCCGGCCAGCAGGGCCCGGGCCCTGTCGGCCACGTTGGAGGCGGAGATCCCGAGCTGCTCCATCACCACCGCGCCGGGCGCCGAGGCGCCGAAGCGGTCGATGCCTACCGCCTCGTCGGTCCAGCGGCTCCAACCCATGGTGCTGCCCGCCTCCACCGCCAATGACGGGAGGTCGGGCCGAAGCACCCGGGCCTGCTCGGGGTAGGGCTGCTCCGCGAACAGCTCCCACGACGGCAGCGACGCCACACGAGCTGCGACTCCTTCGGCGGCCAGGATCGCGGCCGCGTCGCAGCACACCGCCACCTCGCTGCCCGTCCCCACCAGCGTCAGGCTGGGCTCGTCGGGCTCTCGCAGCGCGTAGCCGCCCGCCGCGACCGCGTCGGCCCGGGTGCCCTCGAGCACGGGCACACCCTGGCGGGTGAGAATCAGAGCGGTCGGACCCTCGGATTCCACCGCCACCCGCCAGGCCCCCACCGTCTCGGTGGCGTCGGCGGGCCTGATGACCCGTAGTCCCGGTATGGCTCGGAGCGAGGCCACGTGCTCGATCGGCTGGTGGGTGGGGCCGTCCTCTCCCACGCCCACCGAGTCGTGGCTCCACACGAAGATGACCTTGGCTTCCGACAGCGCGGCGAGCCGCACCGCGGGCCGCATGTAGTCGGCGAACACCAGGAACGTGCCCACCACCGGTATGGCGCCGCCGTGCAGGGCCATGCCGTTGGCGATGGCCCCCATGGCGTGCTCGCGCACGCCGAAGTAGATCTGCCGGCCGCCTGGCCCGCCGGCCGAGAACACCCCGGTGTCGGCCATGGCGGTGCCGGTGCTGCCGGTCAGGTCGGCGGCGCCGCCGGTGAGTCCGGGCACCACCGGCAGCAAGGACTGCAAGGCGGCGCCGGAGGCCTTGCGGGTGGCGACGGACTGGCCCGGCTGGAATGACGGCAGCGAGTCCTCCCAGCCGGCCCGGCCGGTCGCGGCCAGACACGCCTCCAGGCCGTCGCGGTCGCCGTCGAAGGCGGCGGCGCGGGCCTCCCAGGCGAAGCGCTCGTCCTGGCCCGCGGTCCCGGCGCGGCGGTAGTAGTCGAGCACCTCGGAAGGCACGTGGAACGTCTCCGTGGCGGGCAGTCCCATCAAGTCCTTGGTGGCCGCGATCTCCTCGTCGAGGATGGCGTAGCCGTGCGCGGCCGGCGTTCCCGATGCCTGGGGCGCGGGATGGGCGATCACGGAACGCAGGATCACCAATGACGGGCGGTCCTCGATGGCGGCTGCGTCGCGCAGCCCGGCTTCCAGCCCGTCGAGGTCCTCGGCCGCATCGCCGAGCTCGATGACATGCCAGCCGTAGGCCCGGAAGCGGGCCGCGGCGTCGTCGGAGAGGGCCAGGTCGGTGCCGCCGTCGATGGTGACCTCGTTGTCGTCGTAGACCACCACCAGCCGGCCCAGGCCCAGGTGTCCCGCCAGCGAAGCGGCCTCGTGGCTGACACCCTCGGACAGGTCGCCGTCGCCGGCTATCACGAAGATGCGGTGGTCGCAGACATCGGTGCCGTAGCGGGTTCGCATCTGGCTCTCGGCGACGGCCATGCCCACCGCGTTGGCGATGCCCTGACCGAGCGGGCCGGTGGTCACCTCCACCCCCGGTGTGCAGCCGACCTCGGGATGGCCGGGTGTGGGCGACCCCCACTGCCGGAAGTTCCTCAGATCCTCGAGGGTCAGGCCGTGGCCGGTCAGGTAGAGCATGGCGTACTGCAGGATCGAGGCGTGGCCGGCCGAGAGCACGAACCGGTCCCGGTCGGGCCAGTCCGGCCGCTGGGCGTCGTAGCGCATGATCCGGGTCCACAGCACGTGGGCGAGCGGAGCCAAGGCCATGGCGGTTCCCTGGTGGCCCGAGCGCGCCGCATGGGGCGCGTCCATGGCCAGCGCCTTGACAACGTTGATTCCAAGCCTCTCGATGGAAGTCACCGGCCCTCCAACCGCGGGCACTCCGCGCACGCGCGGCCCACCATAGCTATTGCCAGCGACTCGAAGGGGGAGGAGCCTGTGACCCTGTTGCGGCCGTCCGCTATCCCGGGGGCGGCAGCAGGGTGTAGGGGACTACCGTCACCGGTCCGGCATCGATGCGAGCCCGGGCCTCGACCGTTCCGTACTCGGCGAACTCGAGTTCGGCCCGGACCAGCCGGTAGTTGAACTTCCCCGGCTCCACCTGCAGCGGCTGCACGTTGCGGGCGATCCGCTCCTCGTCCCGGAAGTAGGTGACCTCGAGAGCCCCGACGCCGGGTTCGTCGGGAGCGCAGCGAACGATCACCACTAGGTGGGGGGCCCACACCAGCGGCAGCTCGGTGGGGGCGACCGCCGAGAACTGCACGCCGGTCAGGTCGATGCGGGTGGACGGTCCCGGCACCTGGCGGAGCTGGATGTCGTCGATGAACAAGGTGGCCACGATGTCCATGGTCGGGTCCTCGCTTGAGCGGCTGAAGAGTTCCCCGACGCTACCGAGTCAATCCACGCACCTGGCCGGGCGGCGTACGATGGCGAGGATGCGTCGGATCCTGGTCTCGATCCTGCTGGCCGCGCTGGCGACCACCGCGGTCGGGTCGTATGTCCAGGCGCGGCGCATCAACGCCGACTCCGATCCGGGCTGGGTCTCCGACGCCGGCCCTCCGGAGATGGTGGTGTCCACGCCGCTGCTGAACGTTCGCCGGACGCCGTCGTGGCTGTCGGGTCCGGTCACCGAGGCCCGCCTGTTCGACCGGCTCTCCGGCGTGGCTGAGCTGCCCAGCGCTCCACCGCAGACGTGTCAGGCCGTCTACCGCAACGGTGAGCTCGTCATGAGCGAGCAGGCCGAGGTGCCGCTGGTGCCGTCCTCGCTGATGAAGATCGTCACCGCGGCCGTGATCCTCGAGACCGCGGGACCCGAGGCCACGTTCACCACCGAGGCCTTCGTCCGCACTGCGGACCTCAGCGCGGCTGCCGGCGGCGTGCTCACCGGCGACGTCTATCTGGTTGGGCGGGGCGATCCCGTCCTGTCGACGCTCTCCTACATAAGGCGCTTCCCCGAGCCCATGGTCCACACCGACTTCACGGATCTGGCCGTGCAGGCCTCGGCAAGCCTGCGCGATCGGGGCATCTCGGTGGTGGAGGGCGGCGTCCTCGCCGACGAGTCGCGCTTCCCCGAGGAGGAGCGGGACTACTCCGGCCAGATCGTCCAGCCCAGCAACCAGCCCATCTGGAAGCAGTCCTACGTCAACAGCAACCAGGTCGGTCCCCTGTCCGCTCTGCTGCTCAACGACGGGTACGTGTCCTTCCCGGCGTCGGCGGACTACGCCAGCCGGCGGGAGAACGTGCGGGCCGCCGATCCCGCACTCCACGCGGCACAGGTGCTGGACGGATTGATCGAGGCCCGCGGCATCCGCATCGCGGCGGAGGCCAGCAAGGGCACTGCTCCGCCGCTGTCCGAGCTCCACTCGCTGGGCAGCGTCGAGTCGCCGCCCATGTCCGAGATCGTGGCTCGGATGCTGCGCTACTCGGACAACACCACGGCCGAGATGCTCCTGAAGGACATTGGAAGACGCTTCTCGGGCTCGGCCCGCGCCGAGGCGGTGACCGACGTCCACGATGTGCTGGAGCGACTCCTGGGCGTCTCGACCACCGGGATCGTCATTGCCGACGGCTCGGGACTCTCGCTGCACAATCGGCTGACCTGTGACCTGATTGCCGGGCTGTTGCTGCGCGCCGGCCCCGACTCGCCCCTGGTGAGCGGTCTGGCCGTGGTGGGGGAGAGCGGCACCCTGCGGGACTGCGAGACAGAGCAACCCCCCGATGAGGCCGTCGCCGACTCGTCCGGGCTGACCGGCGGTGCGGTGGGCAACCCGGTGTGGGCCAAGAGTGGGACTCTCAACGATGTCTCGGCGCTGGCGGGGGTGACCGTGGCCCGCAACGGCGACGTGCTCACGTTCGCTCTGATATCCAACCGCGAAGGCCTCATCTTCGATCCCGCTTGGCAGCGTCAAGCCCGTTCCTGCAACGCCTTTCAGCAAGACCTCATCGCAGCTGCGGCCGGCCACCCGTATGGACCGTCCTCGGCCGACGCTCTGCTCCATCCGCAGCCGGCGAGGGCGCCGGTAGTCGACACGGGCACCGAGTCAAGCAACGAGTCAGGCAACGGCCAATAGGAGCGAGGGCCACCGTGGCTACACCGATGTTCGCGCTCCAGTCGGTGCTGCTTCCCGGATCGCCGCTGCCGCTGCACGTCTTCGAGCCTCGCTATGTGGCCATGCTCGACACCGTCATCTCGACAGACACCGAGATGGGGGTCGTGCTGATCGAGCGGGGCCGGGAGGTCGGGGGCGGAGATGTGCGGTGTGACGTGGCCACCATGGCCCGCGTGGTGGAGGCCCGGGAGTTGGCCGACGGCCGGCTGCTGGTGATGGCGCTGGGAGACCGTCGCATCCGGGTGCGACGGTGGCTGCCCGACGATCCGTACCCCTGCGCCGAGACCGAGGACTGGCCCGATGAGCCCGAAGGTGAGTCGCCGCCGACCGGCGAGCAGTTGCGGCAGTTGGGTGCACTCGTCTCGGAGGCACGCAGCCTGGCCCGGCGTCTCGAGATCGCGCCCGGGCCGCAGCATCCGGCAGCCGAAGTGGTTCCCGTAGATGTGGGCCGCGACGTTTCCCAGGCCTCCTACCGGGCCGCGGCTCTCGCTCCACTCGGTCCGCTCGACCGCTACGAGGTGCTATGCACGCCGGGCGCCGGCCAGCGGCTCGCCGTCGCGCACCGTGTCGTAGCCGACGCCGTCGAGCTGTTGAGAGCCCGGATCGAGTTGGGCACCGGGTAGCGTGAGGGCCTGAGTGGCCCGTGAGCGAAGCGAACAAGAGCGGGCAACAAGGTCGCTGAAGGGCCGGAGGGACCAGGTTTGGCACGCAGGCAGGGCGTCGCAGAAGTCGTGGACCTGATCAAGGCCTACGTGCGCCAAGAGTTGCTCGGCCCGTTGCGGGGAGCCGGGCGATGGGTGTCGATGGGTCTTGCCGGGAGCGTCGCGCTGGTAGTGGGTGTGATCCTGCTGCTGCTCTCCTTGCTGCGGGCTCTTCAGACCGAGACGGGCAGCGCCTTCGACGGGAGCCTGTCGTGGATTCCCTACGTGATCGCGATCGCCGCGCTCGCCGCGGTCGTCGCCCTGCTGTTGCGCCAGGTCGGCAAGCGAGGCCTCCGGTGACCGCGGGATCGGACCGGATCACCCGTGATTCGCTGGAGGACGCCCTGCGCGACCTTCAAGCCGACATCGACCGCGACACCCAGCCGCTTCTCGTCAAGGCCGCGTACGGAGCGGCCGCGGCCGCGAGCGTCCTGATCGGCCTCGCTTACCTGCTCGGGCGAAGGGCCGGCCGGCTTCGCAGGACTGTCGTAGAGGTGAGGCGGGTCTGAGGAATGGGGCTGGTCGGCGGCAAGGCAGCTGGAGCCTGGATCACACGCCAGGCCGTGCGACGCGGCCTGCTCGGCAGCTCCCGGCTTTGGTTCGCGGCCTTCGTCGCGCAGGGCGCGTTCAAGCTGGCGCGCCGGGCGATCGGACCTCGCGAGCCCACGACAGTGCTGGAGGAACGGCTCGAGCCGGGTGCTGGAATCGAGATCCGGCATCTCAAGAGGAACCGCGGCTGAGACGGCCGCTCGACGCTGGTCCGATGCGAGTTGTGCTGCGCAACCCGACCAGGGAGATCGATGTCGAGGGTCCGATGACGGTGCACGCCCTGCTGCAGCGCCTGGAGTTGAACCGGGAGTCTCATCTGGTGATATGCGACGGCGAGCTGGTGGCGGGTGACCGCACGCTTCCGGCGGAGGCTTCGGTGGAGATCCGCAGCGTGATATCGGGCGGGTCCCGGTGAGGCGCCGGGTGGCGATTCGGGCGGCGCCGCGGTGAAGTGCCGGGTGTGCCGCGGCCCGGCGGTGATCGACATCAGGCGCCACAACGCCAACTTCTGCCGGGAGCATTTCTTGCGGCTGTGCCGCGACCAGGTTGAGAAGGCCATCCGCCGCTTCGGAATGCTGCAGCCCGGCGAGCGGGTGCTGGTGGCCGTGTCGGGGGGCAAGGACAGCCTGGCTCTGTGGGACATCCTCGTGGACTTGGAGTACCCCGCGGACGGCTTCTACCTGGGGCTGGGCATCGGCGACTACAGCGAGGAGTCCGCCGGCTACGCCCACCGCTACGCGGAGAGCCGGAACCTCATCCTCCACACTGTCGACCTGCCGGCAGCCCACGGCTTCGACATCCCCGTCGGCGCCCGGGCGGCCAAGCGGGCACCCTGTTCCGCCTGCGGTCTGTCCAAGCGGCATCTCTTCGACGACGCAGCCCGTCGCGGCGGCTACGACGCCCTCGCCACCGGCCACAACCTCGACGACGAGGCGGCGGTGCTCATGGGCAACACGCTCAGGTGGCAGACCGAGTACCTGGGCCGGCAACTGCCCGTGCTGGACGCCCGCGACGGCTTTCCCCGCAAGATCAAGCCCCTCGTGCGGCTCACCGAGCGCGAGACCGCGGCCTACTGCATACTGCGGGGCATCGACTACATCGTCGAGGAGTGCCCCATGGCGGCCGGCAACAAGCACCTCGCGTACAAGGCCGCCCTCAACGACATCGAGGTGGCGTCGCCGGGAGCCAAGCACGACTTCTATTTCGGCTTCCTCGAGAGGGCCTCCGAGCGCTTCCGGGCCGAGGTGGAACGAGACCGTGCCGCCCTGGCCGCGTGCGAGCGGTGCGGGTCGCCCACCGATGCCGGTGTGTGCGCCTTCTGCCGCCTGACCGAGCGGGCGACCGCTAGAGCGCCGGTTCACTTCTCCGACCGCGGCAGTCCATGACCGCTGGATCGTTCGAGGCGGGCGAGCCGGTCCTGCTGATCGACCGCAAGAGCCGCCGCTACCTGGTCGACCTGGCCGCCGGCCGGGAGTTCCACACCCACACCGGTGTGATCGCCCATGACGACATCATCGGCTCGCCCGAGGGCGCCAGGTTGAAGTCCTCGCGCGGTTCTGCCTTCCTGGCCGTGCGCCCCACGCTGGCCGACGCGGTGCTCAAGATGCCCCGGGGAGCGCAGGTGGTGTATCCGAAGGACACCGGGGCGATCCTCATGCTGGCCGACATCTTCCCGGGTGCCAGGGTGCTGGAAGCCGGGGTCGGCTCAGGAGCGTTGTCGATGTCGCTGCTGCGGGCAGGCGCGGTCGTATACGGGTACGAGCGGCGAGAGGATTTCTTGGACCGGGCCCGGGCCAACGTCGAGCGCTTCTGCGGCCCGGAGGCGCTGGAGCGCTACCGCACCGAGATTCGAGACGTCTACGAGCGCATCGACGAGACCGACCTCGACCGGATGGTGCTCGACCTTCCGGAGCCGTGGCAGGTGGTCGCCGGCGCGGCGCGGGCGCTGCGCACCGGCGGCATCCTGCTGGCCTACACGCCGAGCATCGTGCAGGTCCAGAGGCTGCGCCGGGCGCTGGACGATTCGCCGTTCGATCTGCACGACACCGTTGAAGTCCTGCATCGAGGCTGGCATGTTGAGGGCGACGCGGTGCGTCCCGACCATCGCATGGTGGCCCACACCGGCTTCCTGACGGTGAGCCGCCTTACTGCTTCCCAGAGGCCGAGCGGATAGGTGGCAACTGGTGCGGATTCTCGCGAGGTGCCCAGCGAGGCCGTGGCCCGAGCGGCCCGTGAGCGCAGCGAACAAGAGCGGGCGACACGACGCCGGGCCGTGGGCGGTGTCACGTAGTCGCGCGTGTTCTCAGTGAGACGGCTGGCACGGTGGCGCACCGTGGCGGCGGCCATCGCGGTGATCTTGGCGGGAGCGGGTGCGGCCGTGGCCGTGGACGCGATCCGGGACGCGGCGACAGGCTCCGGGCCGGGCGGGGGAGTGCCGGCGCCGGCCGAACCCGTGGAAGCGCCCGATCCCGTCCCCACCCCCACCCGGCCGCCCTTGGACGACCCGCCCGATCCGGGTCCGGTGCCCGACGATCACGGACTCTCGGAGGCGGACCTGGCCGCGGCGGTGGCTTCGTCGGTCCGGGTCGCGGCGCCGGCATGCCGGGGGATCGTGCGCGAGGGCAGCGGGTTCGGGGTCGGGGACGGCGATCTCGTCGTGACCATCGCGCACCTGATGGTCGGGATGGAGGAGCCTGAGGTCGAGTTGGCCGACGGCCGCAAGCTGGCCGCGGTGACGGTGGCCTTCGATCCTGCCAACGATCTGGCCGTGCTGCGGGTGCCGGGTGCGGGCCTGCGCCCCCTGCCCCTCAGCGAGACCGCGCCCGACGGGACGCGGGGAGCGCTGCTGGCCTGGGAGGAGGAGGGCGCGCCCGACCCGACGCCGTTCCGCATCGACCGGCCGGTGACGGTGCGAACCGAGCCGGTGGGCGGGGGCGACCGGATAGAGCGGCCCTCGTGGCTCCTGGCGGCCGACACGGAGGTGGGCGATTCCGGCGCTGCGCTGGTGGCCGAGCTGGACGGCCGGATCACCGCGGTGGGGGTCGCCTGGGGCGCCTCGCGCCGCGGGGGAGGCGGGGTCGCCTACGCCACCCGGTCCGGCGCGGTGGAGAGGCTTCTCGACTCGTCCGATCTGTTCCAGCCGGCGGTGCTCCCCGAATGCGGTTGAGCCGCTGCGATGGCTAGCCCGGAGGGGTGACGGGGCTCGGAGGCGTCATTCCATGGGCGGCCGGTAGTCGACGTTGCGGTCCACGGCCATGAAGATGTCGTTGGCGATGGGATCGGCGAGCTCCTCGGCCAGGTGGCCGAGCAGGCCGGCGCAACGGGCGAGCAGTGCCACGCCGCGGGCTACCCCCAAGGGCAGGCCCACGTCGGCCAGGACTGCGCCGCAGGCGCCTGCGCCGTTGAGGGGCAACTCGCGGCCGAGCACCGCGGAATGGGTCCGGCCGATGGCCGCGAACAGCTCGAGGTGGGAGCCGAAGAGGTCGTTGCGGCGGGCCAGATCGAACAGTACCGGCGTGCGGGGATCGCCGTCCTTGTGGACGGGATGGCCCAGACCGGGCACGAACCGGCCCTCAGCCCGGGTCCGGGACACGACTTCGGTGGCCAGGGCATCCCAGCCGTGCGCGTCTTCGGGGAGTGGGTCGCAGCTCTCCAGCGCGTCGTGCAGGAATCGGGCCGCGTTCTCGGTTACGCCGAGGAAGCGGTCGCCTCCGCCCAACAGGCCCGCGGCCAGGGCCCCCTGAATCGACTCGGGCGCGCTCAACAGCGTCACCCTGGCCCCGATGGCGGTGGGGGTGAAGCCGTGGTCGGCCAGCGAGACCAGCACGGCCTCGAACAAGTTGCGCTGCTGCGGGGTGGGCCGCTGCTTGGCCATCAGCCAGTAGGCCAGCTCGCCGAAGGACACTTGGCCCAGCAGCTCGTCGGCGAGGCTGTGGCCCAGCACGGTGATGCTGTCCGCGTCCGATACGCCGAGGCCGGTGCGGTAGGTGGTTGGTTCGGTCATCGCCCGTTCCGTGGTCGGGGTGCTCGCGTCGCGGCTGTCTCGGAGCCCGGTGCTGGTGTCGACAGCCAGCCCCGGATCTGGTCGCTGTGCTCGCCCAGGCCCGGCGGCGGGTGGTCGTAGCGCACCGACGCGTTGCTGAATCGGATGGGATTGCGCACCAGGTCCACGGCTTGGCCGTCGGTGCCGAGCGTCACCCGCGGATCGAGGCCCAGCCGCTCAGCCAACTCGATGCCCTCCCGTATCGAGTTGATGGGTCCGCACGGCACGCCCGCCTCGTTCAGGGCGATGAACAGGTCGTCCGCGTTCCACCGGGCCACTGCCTCCTCCAGGCGCGAGTGCATCTGGTCGCGGTTGCGGGTGCGGTCGGCGTTGAGTCTGAACCGCTCGTCCTCGGCCAGCTCGCCGATGCCGAGCACCTCGCACAGGGCCTTGAACTGACGGTCGTTGGCCGCGGTGATGATCATGTCGCGGTCCTTGGCCGAGATCACCTCGTAGGGGTAAACGCTGGGGTGGGCGTTGCCCATGCGGTGGGGCACCGTCCCCGAGGCGGTGTAGGCGCCGGTCTGGTTCACGAGGCCCGACAGCGCCGATGACAGCAGGTTCAACGCCACCAACTGGCCCTCGCCGGTGACACTGCGGTGCTGCAGAGCGGCCAGGATCCCGATAGTGGCATGGAGCCCGGTCATCACGTCGAACACCGAGATCCCCGCCCGGAACGCCGGGCCGTCGGGGGAGCCGGTGAGGCTCATCAGTCCCGACACGGCCTGTACCACTAGGTCGTAGCCCGGCAGTCGGGCACCCTCGGCCGTTCCGAAACCGCTGATGGAGGCATAGATCAGAGCAGGATTGAGGACTCGGGCGCTCTCGTAGTCGAGCCCGAACTTGGCCAGTGCTCCCGGCCTGAAGTTCTCGATGGCGATGTCGGCCCGCCGGAACAGCTCATGCACCAGCGCCACGTCGTCCGGGTCGCGGAAGTCGAGCACGATCGACCGCTTGTTGCGGTTGATGGACATAAAGTAGGTCGATATGCCGTCCTTGTCCGGCGGGGTCCAGGCCCGGGTGTCGTCTCCCCCCGCGCTCTCCACCTTGATGACCGTGGCGCCGAGATCGGCGAGCAGCATGGTGCAGTACGGCCCGGCCAGCACCCTGGAGAGGTCGGCTACGAGGATCCCGTCGAGCGGGGCTCGCTCGGCGGCCGGTTCGCCCGCTGAGGAGTCCGTGGCCGGTGTGTCCGCGGTCATGGCCGGCCCACCGATCGGTCCCGGGCTATGAGCCCGGAGGCGCCGGAGCGGGGGCGCCGCGAGTTCGTGGAGGCACTGGCCCGGGGGCTCGACGTCCTCAAGGCCTTCGGTCCCACCTCCATCGAGTTGACGGTCAGCGAGGTGGCCGCCCGCACCGGGCTGGCCAGACCCACCGCCCGCCGGCTGCTGATGACCCTGGAGCAGCTCGGATACGTTCGCTCGGTGGGCGGCGCGTACTCGCTCACCACCAAGGTCCTTGAGATCGGCACAGCTGCCATCGCAGCCCAGGGCCTGTGGGATGTCGCCCGCCCGCACCTGGTGGCCTTGGTGGCCCGCACGCACGAGTCGAGTTCGATGTCGCAGCTCGACGGAAGCGACATCGTGTACACCGCCCGCGTCCCGGTGGCCAAGATCATTGCGCTGTCGGTGAGCATCGGCACCCGGTTCCCGGCCGTCGCCACCTCCATGGGCAAGGTCCTGCTGTCGGAACTGGACCCCGGCGATCTCGACGCGGTCCTGGAGCAGCCGTCCAAGTCGGGCATCATCCCGCGGGTCGTGCCGTCACGGGCCGAACTGGACGAGGCCCTGGCGCGGGTGCGCGAGCGTGGATGGGCTCTGTCCGACGAGCTTCTGACGGTAGGCATCCGATCGATCGCGGCACCGGTGCGCGACTCCGGTTGCCGCATCGCGGCGGCCATGAACGTGACCGTGTACGCGGCCGAGACGTCCATCGAGCACCTGACCGGCGAGTACCTCCCCGCGCTGCTGGACACCGCGGCCGCAGTGACACGCGAATGGTCGAACCTGGCCATGCTGCCGGTCTCGGAGGCGCCGCCCGCGGACTAGCGGTAGTTGTTGTTGCTGGTATGGTCGCCGGCCAGCCAGCGCCGCAGCGTCTCGTGGGCGTCGGCGGCCCGGTCGGCTGCGATCTCGTCGGCGTCTGAAGCGTCGACGGTGAACTCGATCAGCAAGCCGTTGGGGTCGTGGGTATAGAACGAGCGGCAGTAGCCGTGCTCGAGCACGAAGCTGCCCCCCTCGGGGTTCCACCCGGACTCCTCTACGCGCCGCTCGAGGTGGGCCTGGGTGTCGGCGTCGACTTTGAGGGCGATGTGGCGGAACGGGGAGGGGACGAGGTCGGGGTCGAACAGCTTCTGGTCCTCCTCGTCGGCGAACTGGAAGAAGGCCAGCGCACTGCCGTCCTGGAGGCCGAAGAAGGTGTGGCAGTAGACCCTCACCGCGCCGAACAGCTCGTCGGCCTCCGACCAGGTGGCGATCAGCGGGAAGCCCAGGATGTCCTCGTAGAAGGCCCGGGTGGCCTCCTGGTCCTTGGTGACGTATGCGTTGTGGTGAAGCCTCTGGGCGACGCCTTGGCTCATGGTGCTTCCTTTCTTCGAGGCTCGACTTCGGCGGCCACCGTGTCTGCCGCCCGGTATGCGGACAGTTTACCGGCAGACGTACAGCGATGCTGCTAAGGTGGTAGCGGGCGTAGTATCGCGCCCGGACCGGGTCGCCGCGCCAGCCGGCACGACGGGCCAATCTCAACACGGAAGGAGCCACCGTGAACAATCCGACAACCCTGTTGAGCGGTCACAACCACATCACCCTGAATGTGGGCGGCGCTCAAGAGGACTACGACTTCCACACCGAGGTGCTGGGCCTCAAGAGCGTCAAGAAGACGCTTCTGTACGACGGCCAAGCTCCGATCTACCACCTCTACTACGGCAACGACACCGGCGAGGAGAGCACGCTGGTGACCACGTTCCCGTTCCGCCACGCCGGCCTCACCGCCACCAAGGGCAGCGGGCAGATCAGCGTCCTCACGCTTTCGGTGCCCGAGTCCTCGCTGGACTGGTGGCGCAACCGCCTGGAGGAGAACGGCTTCGAGGTGACCGCGGTCGAGCGCTTCGGCGAGAAGCGCCTCGCCTTCCAGCACCCCTGCGGTATCGACTACGAGCTGGTCGGGGTGGCCGACGATGAGCGCACTCCCGCCACCCACCCGGACATCCCGTCGGAGTACGGCATCCGCGGCGTGCACAGCATCAGCTGCTCGGTGCGCGACCTGGAGTTGACCGACCAGTTCATGCAGATGGGCTGGGGCAGCCGCAAGGTCGAGGGCGACGGCAACGCCACCCGCTACGAGATGGGAGAGGGAGGCCCCGGCGCCATCGTGGACTACATCCTCGAGCCCAACCGCGCCCCGGGCAGCTGGACCTTCGGCGAGGGCTACGTCCACCACTGCGCCTTCTCCGTCGACAGCCTCGAATCCCAGATGGCGGTGAAGCTGTTCCTCGAGGGCCTGGGCTACACCGACGTGTCCGACGTAAAGGACCGGGGCTACTTCTACTCGATCTACGTGCGCACCCCGGGCGGCCCGCTGTTCGAGGCCACCTACACCAAGCCCGAGCACTTCGCCATCGACGAGCCCCGGGACAGCCTGGGCGCGCAGATCATGATCTCGCCCCAGTTCGAGGACTCCCGCCAGGAGCTTCTGGCCCAGCTCGAGACCATCGAGTACGCCTGATCCGGCACTGAGCCCGGTCCGGCACTGAACGCGAAGCCGGCAGCTGGGCGCCTTCGCGGGGGCGGTCAGCTGAGGGCGTTCGCGCCCCCTGAGAGAGGAGCATCCGTGCCCAACATCACCCCCGAAGAGCACCTGGCCGAGGTTCTGGCCCGCTACTCCGAGGTCCCCGACGCCAGGCTCGCCGAGATCATGACGTGCGCTATCCGGCACATGCACGAGTTCGTCGTCGAGGTCGGCCTGACCCGCGAGGAGTGGTTCGCCGGCATGGAGGGTCTGGCCGCCATCGGTCAGATGTGCGACGAGAAGCGCCAGGAGTTCATCCTGCTGTCGGACACCCTCGGCGTGTCGATGCTGGTCGAGATGATCAACCACCTGGCGGCCGAGGGGACCACCGAGCCCACTGTCTTCGGCCCGTTCCACGTTGACGGGGCGACGCGGCGCGAGATGGGCGACTCGATTGTGGTCGACCCAATGGACGCCGACGAGCCGCTGACGATCCTGGGCGAGGTCCGCTCGCTGGAGGGCGGGCCGATCGAGGGGGCGACGCTCGACGTGTGGCAGGCGGCCAGCAACGGGTACTACGACGTGCAGGACTCCGACCAGACCCCGCTGAACATGAGGGGCGTCTACACCACCGGCGCCGACGGCCGCTATGAAGTGCGCACCGTGCGGCCGGTGTCGTACCCGGTCCCCAACGACGGCCCCGCCGGAGCGCTGCTGGAAGCCACCGGGCGCCACAACTGGCGCCCGGCCCATGTGCACTTCGTGGTGTCGGCGCCCGGCCACAAGACCGTGATCACCCACCTGTTCGACCGCGAGAGCGACTTCCTCGACAGCGACGTGGTATTCGGGGTGCGCGACTCGCTGATAGTCGACATGAACGGCGGCCGCTGCGACTACGACTTCGTCCTAGAGCCGGCGGCCTAGACGGCCGTTCGGCGCCGGCCGGGGGGTGACTACGCGCAGGACTCGATCGCGACCGCGATGCCCTGCCCGACCCCGATGCACATGGCGGCCAGGCCGCAACCGCCGCCCCGGCGCTTCAGGTGGTGGGCGAGGGTAGTGAGGATGCGGGCGCCGCTCGCCCCGATGGGATGCCCGATGGCGATGGCGCCGCCCAGCGGGTTGACGATGCGGCGGTCCAGTTCGGGCCACTCCGCCAGGCAGGCCAGGGCCTGGGCCGCGAAGGCCTCGTTGAGCTCCACCGCGGCCAGGTCGGACCAGCCGATGCCGGCCCGCTTGAGGGCGGTGCGGGCCGCCTCCACCGGACCGATGCCGTAGAGGTCGGGATCGACCCCGCTGACCGCCCGGCTCATCACCCGGGCGAGAGGAGCGCGGCCCGTCGCGGCGAGGCCGGTCTCCGACGCCAGCAGCAGCGCGGCGGCCCCGTCGTTCATGGGCGACGAGTTGCCGGCGGTCACCGAGCCGCCCTGGCGGAACACGGGCTTCAGGTTCCGCAGCCCGTCCAGGCTCGTGTCGGGCCTGACGGCCTCGTCGCGGTCCAGGCCGGCACCGTGAGCGGGCACGACCTCGCCGGCGAAGTCGCCCCGAGTCCACGCAGAGGTCGCCTTCTGGTGGCTGCGCAGGGCAAAGCCGTCCTGGAGGGCCCGGGTGATGCCGTACTTGTCGGCCAGGATCTCCGCTCCCTCGCCCAAGGGCACCGTCCAGCGATCGGGATGGCGAGGGTTGACGAGCCGCCACCCCAGCGTGGTGGAGTGCATCTGCTGGTGGCCGCGCTCATACGGCCTCTCGGGCTTGGGCACCACCCACGGGGCCCGGCTCATCGACTCGACACCGCCGGCGATGCAAATCTCGGCGTCGCCGACCGCGATGGCCCGGCTGGCCCCGGCAACGGCCTCCAGGCCCGATCCGCACAGCCGGTTGGCGGTGGTCCCCGGCACCGAGGTCGGCATGCCGGCCAGCAGGGCGGCCATGCGGGCCACGTTGCGGTTCTCCTCGCCCGCGCCGTTGCCGTTGCCAAAGTGGACGTCGTCGACCGCAGCAGGATCCAGGGCTCCGGAGCGGTCGAGCAGGGACGCCACCACTCCGGCGGCCAGGTCGTCGGGGCGGACCGCGGCCAGACCCCCGCCGATCTTCCCGATCGGCGTCCGCACGGCGTCGACGATGTAGACGGCTCGGGTCACCGGCCGGTTCCGACCGCGTCGGCGGCGCGCCCGGGCGGGCCGGTCCCCGCCGAGCGGCCGACACCAGGCCCCACAAGTCTTCGCCGCACCGGGAAGAACTGCACCGTCCACCGCTTCTGGAGCAGCCCGTAGATCCCCCTCGGGGCCATGATGGCCATGACCGCGGCGATGAGGCCGAGGATGATGAAGCGCCACTCCTCGGCGTCCTCCAGGAACTCGCGCACGAACCAGTAGATGGCCACCCCGATGATGGGTCCGGTGGTGGAGCCGACCCCGCCGATGATGGCGATGAACACCACCAGCGCGGTCCACCGCAGCACGCTGAAGGCGGACTCGGCCCGGGTCGACGGGTTGTGGAGCAGGATCACCGCCCCGGTCATGCCGGTCCAGAAGGCGGAGATCACCCACACGACCAGCTTCGCCCTAGCCACCGACACCCCTAGGCCCCGGGCGCCCTCGGAGTTGTCGCGGATCGAGCGCAGGGCCAGGCCAAGCCTCGACCTCAGTACCAGCACCACGATGGCGGTGGCGCCCGCGGCCAGGCCCAAGGCCATCAGGTAGGTGACCGTGTTGCGGGTGTCGAGCGAGTAGCCGCCGAGCGACTCACGGGTGAGGGTCCGGACGTTGGCGCCTCCGAGGAAGTCGCTCTCCAGCGCGATCAGCCGGAAGACCTCGGCGATCACCCAGGTGCCGATGGCGAAGTAGCCGCCCCGCAGGCGGAAGGCGAAGGCGGCCACCGGCAGCGACAGGACAGCCGCTACCACCCCGGCGAGCAGCACCGACAGGTAGGGGTCGACGCCGAAGTCCTCGGCGAAGCTCAGCAGGGTGTAGATACCGATGCCCACGAACATCTGCTGGCCGATCGACACCAGCCCCGCGAAGCCGGCCAGAAGGTTCCACATCTGGGCCAGCGCCAGGTAGTAGAGGATGGCCACCAGCGGCACCCGCAGGCTGCCGTCGCCGTCCCACCATGGCAGCAGGAACAGCAGCACGAACAGGACCGCCGACAGCGCCAGCCCGATGGTGGACTGCCGGTCGGACCGGGTGACCCGATGCTCGGTCATTCGGCCCTCCTGCCCAGCAGGCCGCTCGGCTTGGTGGCGAGCACCACGAGGAAGACGATGTGGCCCAGCAGCGGCCCGGACCCGTATCCAAAGGAGACCTCGAACTGCCCGCCGACCGTATGGGCCACCCCCAGCAGCAGGCCGCCGACCAGGGTGCCCCACACCGACCCGAGACCGCCGATGACCACGGCCTCGAAGGCGTACAGCAACTGGGCCGGCCCGTCGAGAGGTCCGAAGCTCTGCCTGATCCCGAGGAAGACGCCGGCGATGGCCACGGTGGCGAAGGCGATGCCCATGGCCACCGCATAGAGGTTGCGGTCGTTGATCCCCATCAGGCGGGCCGTCGCCGGGTCGTCGGAGACGGCCCTGAACGCCCGGCCCAGCGCGGTGCGCGACAGCATCAACTGGAGGGCGCCGAGCACGGCGACGGCCACGACCAGGGTGATCAGCGGGATCCAGCCGACGGCGATGGCGTCGGTGATCTTGATGCTCTCGATCTCGATCGATCCCACGTCGAGACCGCGCGAGTCGGCGCTGTAGGTCTGCAGCAACGCGTTCTGGATCACCACGCCCAGCCCGAAGGTGACCAGGATCGAGGGCAGGGGGTCTGGGCTGATGGTGAAGTTGAACGCCCCCAGCTGGAGCGCGTACCCGGCGGCCAGCATGACCGGCACCACCACTACCAGCGACACGAACGGGTTGAGCCCCAGCGCCGTGGTGACCGACACGGCCACGAAGGCGCCCAGTATGGCGAGGTCGCCGTGGGCCAGGTTCACGAAGCGCATCACACCGAAGGCGAGCGACAGGCCGGTGGCGAACAGCGCGAACAGCCCGCCCAGCAGGATCCCCTGGACGATGGCGTTGAGCCACTCCATCAGCCTGGGCCCTCCGCTCCGGCCCCGGCCGGCAGCCCGAAATAGGCCGCGGTTATGTCGGAACGGGCCAACTCGGCGGGCCGGCCCTCCAGCGAGACCCGCCCCTCCAGCAGGCACACCACCCGGGAGGCCACCTCGAGGGCCTGCCCGATGTCCTGCTCCACCAGCAGCACGGTGGCGCCCCCCTCCGAGAGCGCGGGCAAGGCTTCGTACAGTGATTTGACCACCACCGGGGCCAGACCCAGCGACACCTCGTCGAGCAGCACCATTCGGGGGTTGGACATCAGGGCCCGGCCGATGGCCACCGACTGCTGCTCGCCGCCCGACAGCACGTGCGAGGGCCGGTCCAGCAGGGGCCGGATCAGCGGGAACACGTCGAGAACGGTGTCGAGGTTCCAGCGACCGGGCCGTCCGGCATGGGCGCCGATGAACAGGTTCTCGCGCACGGTGAGGCTTCCGAACAGCTTGCGGCCCTCGGGCACTAGGGCGATACCCAGGCCGACCCGCCGATGCGCTTTGACGCGGGCGATGTCGGCCCCGTCGAAGACGATCGACCCGGCCCTGGTCGGCACCTGCCCGGCCAGGACCCGCAGGAACGTCGTCTTGCCCGCCCCGTTCGCCCCGATCATGGCCAGCGTCTCGCCCTCGGCGACGTCGACGTCGATCCCGAACAGGGCCTGGAAGTCGCCGTAGCCGGCGTCGAGTCCCCTTACCTCGAGCAGCGTCATTCGGGCGCCACTCCCAGGTAGACCTCCTGCACCTCAGGGCTGGCCATCACCTCGGCCGGGTCGCCCTCGGCGATCTTGATGCCGAAGCTCATAGCCATGATCCGGTCCACCACCGCCAGCAGGGCGTGGACGATGTGCTCGATCCAGACGATGGTGACACCGCTGGCGTGGATGTCCCGGATGGTGTCGACCAACTCCAGCACCTCGGCCTCGGTCAGGCCGCCGGCGATCTCGTCGAGCAGCAGGATCTTGGGCTGGGTGGCCAGGGCCCGGGCCAGCTCCATGCGCTTGCGGCCCAGCAGGGGCATGGCCCCCGCCCTGGTGTTGGCCGACGCCAGCAACTGGGCCCGCTCAAGCGCCTCGACCGCCACCGGGGTGGCCTGGGCCTCGGACATGGGTACGCCCGCGCCGAAGACCGCGCCGACGAGGACGTTCTCGAACACCGTCATGCCCTCGAAGGGCCGCGGTATCTGTGACGTGCGGGCCAGCCCCCGTCGGCACCGCCAGTCGGACGACGTCCTGGTGACGTCCTCGCCCTCGATCAGGATCGAGCCGCGGTCCAGGCTCAGATCGCCGGTGATCAGGTTGAGCAGGGTCGTCTTGCCCGCGCCGTTGGGTCCGACGATCCCGAGCGCGTCACCCTCGCCGACCTGCAGCGACAGGTTGTCGACGACCTTCACCCCGAAGGACTTGTCGACGTTGACGACCTCTAGCAGCGGGGCCATCCGCCCAAGCTAGCCGAGCAGCGGGACCGCTCGGATAGCGGGCAGCGTGGCTCGAGCCGCCCGGCCGGGGACTACTGGATCAGCTGGAGGGGGCCGTCGATCGGATGGTCCGGCAGGAAGGTGTTGACCGCGACGAACAGCTCGAACGGGAACCGCTCGCCCTCCACCCACTGACCGCCGACCAGGGTGGTCGTGGTCAGCTGGGGCACCGGGCCCGCGCTGAAGTTGACGTTGCCGACCTGCGTGTCCAGGTTGGTCTGGCCGATGGCCTCGTTGAGGGCGGTCTTCTCGGTGGTGCCGGCCCGCCTGAGGGCGTCGATGGCCACCTCCCAGACCGCATGGCCGTAGCCCAGCGGCTGCTCCCAGTTGCGGCCGGTGGCCGCGATGTAGGCCTCGGCCAGTTCGTTGGCGGTCTGGCCGGTGAGCGACGACTTGGTCGGGTAGCGGTCGGTCCACCAGATCTCCGAGCTGAGCCCGGCCCCCTTGGGGTAGGTGGCGATCGCGCTGCTGAAAAGCAGCCCCTTGGCCACCGTCACCACCGGCGGGTTGAAGCCCTGCTGGAGTGCCTGGGCCTGGTAGGTGGCGAACACCGGGGGCGGCAGCACGCCGGTCACGATCTGGACGTTGTTGTCCTTGAACGACGCGATCTGCGCCGAGAAGTCCTGGGTCCCCAGGTCGAAGCGCCCGTCGTCGATGATGGTGTAGCCCTCCGCGATGAACGCGGGCGGCTGTCCGAGCTCGGGGTCGCCGAAGGCCTGGCCGTCGGGATCGCCGCCCCACAGCGCGCCGATGATGGGCTCGACGTCGGCCTGGGCCCACAGGTCCAGGAACACCGCGGTGAGGTGCTCGATGCCCCAGAAGAAGTGGTGGTTCCACACCGAGGCCGGCTCGGGGCCCGGGGGGCCGCCCTTGACGTTGACGTAGTGGGGCTGCCAGGGGGCCAGCGTCGACAGGCAGGGGGTCTCGCCCAGGTCGCAGGCCGCGGCCACCGGGATGGTGGTGTCGGGCGTGCCACCGCAGAGGATGAGATGAGCGCCCTCGGCGATGAGCTCGTTGGTCACCTCGCCGGCCCGGGTGGCGTCGGTCTCGGTGTCCTTGTCGATGATCTCGATCCGGTCGCCGAACAGCTCGCGCATCTGTCCCAGCACGAAGTCGTCGGTCTCGCCCAGGGCAGCCAGCGGGCCGGTCCGCGGCGTGACGAAGCCGACCTTGGCCGGCGGCAGGTCCGAGGCCGCCGTCGTGGTCGTAGCGGCCGCGGTGGTGGTCGTAGCGGCCGCCGTGGTCGTCGGGGCCGCGGTGGTGGTCGCCGGGGCGGCCTCCTCGTCGTCCCCGCAGGCGGCCAGCAGCCCGCCGCCCAGGCCGACCGCGGCCGCGCTGCCCAGGAACTGCCGCCTCGAGGTTGTGCGCTTGTTGGGTTGTGCCATTGGATTTCCTTTCGGTGTCAGCACCGGCAGCTACGCCGGCCTGCGGCCATGGAAGGCGTCGTCCAGCATCTGCCGGATCCCGTCTTCAGTCGGTGGCCGCACGTTGGCGGCCGCTTCAATCACAACCCTTCGGGTTGCTTCGTCGAGCCCTCCGGCGGGCATGCCGAGGGCTTCGAGACTGGTGGGTGCACCGATGGCGCCGGCGAGCTCGAAGAAGGCGGCCGGGACCTCGCCTGCCGGAACGTCGATGACGGCCGCGATCTGATCGATGATGTCGCCGATGGCGGGAGCGTTGTAGGCCACCGCGTGGCCGAGCACGGCGGCGTTCATGCCGCCGTGGTCGAGGTTGAACATGCCGCCTAGCACGTGGCAGGCCTTGTGATGCAGGGCCGTGCCGCCGGTGCCCAGCACGACCCCGCCGAGATAGGCGCCATAGAGGACATCGGTGCGGGCGTCGAGGTCGTCGGGATCGGCCACCACGGCAGGCAGGCCCCGGTACAGAACCCGGATGCCCTCCAGCGCCATGAAGGAGATGAAGGGGTTGGCGCCCGGGCCGTACAGGGCCTCCACCGCATGGGCCAGGGCGTTCATCCCCGAGGGCCCGGAGATGCGGGGCGGCAGGGTCAGGGTCAGCTCGGGGTCATAGACCACCAGGGCGGGCTTGGCTCTGGGGTCGACGCCCACCTGCTTGCGGTCACCGTCGCTCATGCCCCAGATCGGGGTCATCTCCGAGCCGGCGTAGGTGGTGGGCACCGCTATCTGCTTGATGCCGAGTTCGAGGACCACCGCCTTGCCAAACCCGGTGGCCGAGCCGCCGCCGATAGTTAGCACGGTGTCGGCTCCGGTGTCGCGTGCCTGTGCCGCCGCGGTCTTGGCCAATGGGACAGGCACGTGCTGGGCCACTTCGTCGAACCGGCCCGCGACCAAGTCGCCGAGGACGGCGCAAATCTCGGCGGCGAGAGCGTCCTCAGCGCGGTCCGCGATCACCAGGATGCGCTCTGCGCCCAGGCTCTCGGCCTCTGCGGCCAGCGACTTGCGGGAGCCCGCCCCGAAGACGACCCTGCCCGGCAGCGCGTCATAGGTGAACCCCTCTACTCGCAACTGCCAGCCCCCTCCTGGTGTCCGCTGTGCAGACAAGTTACCACATAGCGGACAACTTGTGCACCCTGGTCAGAAGTCCACCGGGTGCACCGGCGCCTCGCCCTTGGCGATCATCTCGGGGATCCGGGGCGAGCCGTTCTCCCACACCAGCAGCATCGACCGCTTGGGGGAGTATCCGGTGTGGCGGATGTCGGCCGGCATGGCCGCGACATCGCCTGCCTTCATGATCACCCGGGCCCGCTTGGCCCCGGTGTCGCGGTCCTCCACGTCCCACTGGATCTCGTCGCTCAGCTGCACGAACCACTCCACCCGGTCGTTGCCGTGGATCACCGGGAGGGTGAACTCCTCGGTGGTGGGGCAGTAGAGACTCTCCTTGCAGGCCGAGACTATCGACGGGTTCCACGTGACGTCGGATCGGGACAGGTAGGCGTACAGGTTGAACGAGCACACCTCGCTCTCGTACCCGGGCTCGGCCTCGATGACGGGCTCACTCTGGTCGACATCGGCGAAGGCCCGGTTCACCGGGAAGCCGGACTCGTCGCTGCGCAGCGGCTCGTCGCCGGGCACGCTCACCATGCGCTCGGCCACCACCCGCTTGCGGGTCACCGCCTCGTCGTTGTCGCCGCTGCTCGGTCCGAAGGCGCTGCCCGTCTCCAGAGGGGCGGCGAAGGGGTCGTAGCCCTCGTTGGTCCAGTCCGACAGCATGGCCCTAAAGCAACCCAGCAACTCTTCCTCGTCGAAGGTCTCGTTGTAGTCGACTTCGGCCCGGCGGTAGGCCTCGTTGAATCGCCCCGCGAACATGTCGACGGTCCCGTAGTGGTTCATTGTCCCGATCACCGAGTCGAAGTTGACGATGCCGTAGAAGAACTCCCAGGCCACGTCGCGCTGGATGCACCGCAGCCAGTGGTCGACGGGCATCTGATGGTTGCCGGTGGGCCATTCGACGGTGACGAAGTACTCGTCGCGGGCGAACGTGAACCCGCCCACGCTGAACGGCCGGTATCCCAGGCTGTTGGGGGCTTCGTCGATCATGGTCATGGATGTCCTCCTAGAACGTCTGGCAGATGTCGCCCCACCGGTACACGGTGTCGGGCCCCTCAATGGTCTGTAGCAGCACGACTCCCACGCCGTCGCAGTGCATTCGGTAGGCCTTGCCGGCCGGGAGCATCGTCATGTGCCCCCGCTGGGCGGTCACCGTCCCCATCGGACTCCCGTCCGGTCGACCCTCCAGTGTTATCGAGCCGCTGGATGCAGGATCCACCAGCTCGACGGCGGGGTCGAGCAGCTCGACGCTCACCGTGCCGTCCATGACGAGGGCGAACTCGTCGTGGGGCGTGGCCCTCCATTCGCTGGTGCCTTCGGCCCGGATGGCCTCCAGCACGTACTCGAGGTTCTTGCCCACGGCGACCTTCTCATACGGCGCGGCTCGGGACGCGACGTCGAAGACATTGGAGAAGGCGTAGTACTTGGGGTCGTCGTCGACGATCTGCACCCCGCCCTTGGAGTAGTCCTCGAGCGATCCGAACACCGTGGTGTACTGGGTCATGTGGTGGCTCCCGTGTAGGCGCTGCCTTGTCCCTGAACGGCGGGTCTCGCCGGCCCGCGTGCGGTATACAAAGGGTAGCAGCGCTGTTTGACTGGAGGCCAGAGAGCCGACCGCCAAGGAGACTCAGGGCCGAGGAACCGGATGCCAGCACACCGACCGGAGGAGTTGCTCACAGGGGAGGCCATTGCCGAGCGTGTCACACATCTCGGCCACAGCCTCCAGGCCCGCGGCGTCGAGGTCACGCTGGCGGAGATCATCGACGCCGCTAGGGCTGCCACGCTGGTCGACCTGAGCTCCCGGTCGGAGTTCAGGGCAGCGCTGAGGGCGACGCTCGTCAAGGACGCCCGCCATCTGGACCTTTTCGACGCCGCCTTCGACCGGTTCTTCCCGTTGAGCGCACCGGCTCAGGCCTCTGCCGGCGAGCCGGGCGCCATCGACGCGGTCAGCGTGGTGGCCTTCGAGGCCGACCCGGCTGCGCTGGCCGCGCACCTGGTGAGGGAGCACGGGGGCTTCGACGGCGAACTGCGCGGCGAGCGTCACCACCTCCAACGGGCGCTGAGAGCAGCCGACCTCGCGCAGCTCATGAGCGATGCCCGCAAGGCCAACCCCGAGCTGCCCACCGCTGAGCTGCGGGAGCGGATCGAGCAGCTCAAGCGGCTCATGGCCGCGGAGGTGCGCTACCGCCTGGGCGAGCCCACCGAGATGGCGCACCACCCGGCGGTCCAGGACATCGAGTTCCTCAACGCCACCCGCCACCAACTCGACGAGATACGCGACGCGGTCCGACCTCTGGCCCGCCGGCTCGCGGCCCGGCTGGCCCGGCGCCGGCAGGCCCAGCACGGTCGCAGCGTCAACTTCCGGCGCACCATGCGCCGGTCGCTCGCCACCGGGGGAACGCCCATCGACGTGGCCTACCAGCGGGCCCGGCTCCATCGGCCCGACCTGTTCGTGCTGTGCGACATCTCCGGCTCGGTCGCGCACTTCTCGGTGTTCACCCTGACCCTGATGTCTGCCCTCTCGGCCGAGATACCCAGATGCCGGTCCTTCGTCTTCGTCGACGCCGTCGACGAGGTCACCGACCTGCTGGCATCCACCGACCACGGGATCGAGCCCTGGCAGCTCATGCAGAACACCAACGTGATCGCCCGGGACGGTCATTCCGACTACGGGGCCGTGCTGGACCAGTTCTGGGACGAGGTCGGCGACGGCGACCTGAGCGCCAACTCGACGCTGCTGATCACCGGCGACGGCCGCACCAATTACCGTCCCGCCGGGGACGCCGTGCTGGAGGAGATGGCGAGCCGGTGCCGGGCGGTGTACTGGCTCAATCCCGAGTCCCGAGCGGAATGGGACACCTACGACTCCGAGATGGAGGTCTATTCTCGGCACTGCACCGAGACCTTCGAGGTGCGGACCGTGCGGCAGCTGGTCTCCTGCGTGGAGAAGCTGCTGTAGCGGCAGGTTCGACGGACGGAGAAGCCTTGGACAACCCCCATCTGGCATGCGCACCGATCCGGCTGGGTCCCGAGCCGGCCGACGCCTCGGTGACCGTCGTCGCGGTCCACGGTCGGGGTCAGACGCCCCAATACATGATCGAGTTCCTCGTGAGGCGCATCGACGATCCCAGCGTCAGTTGGGTCCTGCCGGCCGCGGCCGGCCAGAGCTGGTACCCGAACGGCTTCATGGTGCCCTTCGAGGACAATCAGCCGATGCTGGATCACACACTGGAGGTCATGGCCGGTTTGGAGCGGAGCCTGGCCGGCATCCGACCGGAGAAGGTGGTATGGGCCGGATTCTCGCAGGGCGCCTGCGTCGCCTGCGAGCACGTCGCTCGCAACCCGCACCGCCGCGGCGGCTTGCTGGCCCTCACCGGCGGGCGAGCCGGCCCGCCGGGCACCGACCTCGCCATCGACGGCGACCTCGGCGGGATGCCCGTCTACTTCGGGGTGGGCGACTCGGACGACTGGGTCCCCGTCAGCCGAGTCGTCGAGACCGCGGACGTGTTCGCGGCGGCCGGTGCCACGGTCGGCGTCGACATCTTCGATGGCCGGGACCACGAGATCTGCGACAGTGAGATCCGCAGAGCCGCAGAGATCATCGCGTCGGCGGGCGCGAGGTGAAGTGAGGCCGGGCTACGAGTCCTGCTGGGCGTCCAGCTCGGACCGCACGATCCTGGCCCCCTCCACCATGGCGGCGAGCTTGGCCCGGGCCACTCGGCGAGGCAGGAACTTCATCCCGCAATCCGGCGACACGGAAAGCCGGTGAGGATCGATGTGCCCCAGCGCGGCGCGGATCCTCGCGGCGACGGACTCGGATGTCTCGACCTCGGTGGTTCCTAGATCGAGAACTCCGAGCACCACCGACCTTGGTTCGAGCTGGGTGACCACAGAGGGGGCGAGGCGGGGCTGCGCGGCCTCGATGGCGACATAGTCGACGGGAGCAGCGGCCAGCTCGCTCAGGAACGGGTAGCCGCCCGACTTGTCACCCATGTAGAGGGCGTACCCGTAGCAGGTGTGGAGGGTCGTGGTAGCACCGATGCCGTCCACCGCGGCGGCCACTGCGTCCACCGCGAACGCCCGGGCCACCTCGGCGTTGGCCTGAAGGTACGGCTCGTCGAGCTGCAGAACATCGATGCCGGCCGCCTCCAGATCCCGTAGTTCGGAGTTGATCGCGGACGCGTAGGCCATGGCCAGCGAGCGCTGGTCGGGGTAGTAGTCGTTCTGGGCCAGTTGGCTGAGGGTGAAGGGACCGGGAACTGTCACCTTGGTCTTGCATGACGTGTGGGACCGGAGGAACCGGGCCGTGTCGAGCTCGATGGGACGAGTCCGGCGGATCGGTCCGCTCACCAGCGGGACTACGGCCTCGCCGCCGCGCCGGTTGACGCCCTTGCCGAGCCGCTCGGTGTCTACGCCGCCAAGGCTGTTGGCGAAGTGGTTGAAGTAGGACTCCCTGCCGATCTCACCGTCAGTGATGATGTCGACTCCGGCCTCCTCCTGGTCGGCTATCGCGGCCAGCACGGCCGCCTCGATCGCCTCCTGCCGGAACTCGCGGTCGACCTTCCAGATGCCCTCGGCCCGCACCCGGGGCACGCCTTCGCCCACCAGCAGGTCGCGATCGACGAGCCAGCCGGGCTGCGGGTAGCTGCCCATCACTGTGGTGGGCAGCAGTTCCTCCACGGCGCGGGATCCCCGGCTCGGAGGCGTCTAATGTCGGGCTAGTGCCGGCGGGGGCCTAGACCTCGATGAAGATGCACTCCCCGGGGCATTCCTCGGCCGACTCGATCACGGCCTCCTCCTGGCCGGCGGGCACCGCGGCGAGCCCGTCCGGTCCACCGGGATCGGAGAACACATTGCCATCTTCCACCACGTACGCGAGCCCGTCGTCGAGGAGGGTGAAGACGTCGGGGGCGATCTCCTCGCACAATCCGTCACCCGTGCACAAGTCCTGATCAATCCAGACCTTCATGTCGGTAGCGGTACCTCTCTTCAGTGGGGCTCTCTACGTGGGGGCAGGCCCCGACTCGGTCGGAGCAGCCCGCCGCGGACCGCTCTTCAACGCAGCATAGCGGCTGCTGGTTCTAAACGTTGCCAGGAAGCCCCGACCATTGCCAACATCTCCGGCCGGCACCCCTTCGGGCCCCGTGCCGTCTAGGGTGTCGTTCTACCCGCAATCCATCGAGCAGCGTAGGAGGTGAGCCGTGAGCGAGGCCGGCACCGGCGATTCAGCGAGAGATCTGGACCGTCTGCGCCAGCTTGTGTCCGAGCTCGAGAGCGAGGTTGCCTCGCTGCGGCGGCGCCTGCACGACGCACCCAAGCGGGTGCGGATGCTCGAGGAGCGGCTGGCCGACACGAAGGGTCGTCTCACCCAGGCCGTGTCGCAGAATGAGCGGCTCACGACCATGCTCCGGGACGCCCGCGAGCACATCGGCTCGCTGCGCGAGGAGGTCGAGAAGCTCACCCAGCCGCCCAGCGGTTACGGCACCGTGCTCGGGTGCAACGACGACGGCACAGTGGACGTGCGGGCCGGGGGCCGCAAGATGCGGGTCGCGGTCCATCCCGAGCTCGCCGACGACCTCAAGGCCGGCGAGGAGGTCGCTCTCAACGAATCGTTCAGCGTGGTGCTGGCCCGCCGGCCGGACCGCACCGGAGAGGTAGCCACCGTCAAGGAGCTGCTGCCGGGGGGCGACCGGGCCGTCGTGTTGGGCCGCGCCGACGAGGAGCGGGTTGTCGAGCTCAGTGCGGTGGTCTCGGCCGAGCCGATCCGCAGCGGCGACAACGTGCTCATCGACGCCTCGGGCGATCTCGTCATCGAGCGCCTGCCCCGCCCCGAGGTGGAGGATCTCATCCTGGAGGAGGTGCCCGACACCTGCTACGACGATGTCGGCGGCCTCGACGCTCAGATCGAGCAGATCACCGACGCGGTGGAACTGCCGTTCGTGCACCACACCCTGTTCGCCGAGTACGACCTGCCCGCGCCCAAGGGCGTGTTGCTCTACGGGCCGCCAGGATGCGGCAAGACCCTCATCGCCAAGGCCGTGGCCAACAGCCTGGCCAGCAAGGTGTCGGAGCTGTCGGGCGACGCCCGGGCCCGCAGCTTCTTCTTGAACATCAAGGGTCCGGAACTGCTCAACAAGTACGTGGGCGAGACCGAGCGCCAGATCCGCCTGGTGTTCCAGCGGGCCCGGGAGAAGAGCGAGCAGGGCTGGCCCGTCATCGTCTTCTTCGACGAGATGGAGTCGCTGTTCCGCACCCGGGGCTCGGGGATCAGCTCCGACATCGAGTCGACCATCGTCCCCCAGCTCCTGGCCGAGATCGACGGCGTGGAAGCTCTGCGCAACGTCATCGTGATCGGAGCGTCCAACCGGGAGGACCTCATCGACCCGGCCATCCTGCGCCCTGGTCGCCTCGACGTGAAGATCAAGATCGAGCGGCCCGACGCCGAGGCGGCCGCGTCCATCTTCGCCCGCTATCTGATCCCGAGCCTGCCGATCGCGGCCGAGATGGTCGACACCGTCGGCGGTGGCGACCCGGACAAGGCGGTGCGGGGCATGATCGAGCAGACCGTCGAGGACATGTACCGGCCCGCCGACCCGAACCGCTTCCTGGAGGTGACCTACCAGAACGGCGACAAGGAGGTCATGTACTACCGGGACTTCGCCTCGGGGGCCATGATCGAGAACGTGGTCAGGCGGGCCAAGAAGCTGGCCATCAAGCGGGAGATTGCCGGCGGGAGACGCGGCATCATGACCGCCGACCTGCTCGCCTCCGTACGCCAGGAGTTCAAGGAGCACGAGGACCTTCCCAACACCACGAACCCCGATGACTGGGCCCGTATATCGGGAAAGAAGGGCGAGCGCATCGTGTTCGTGCGCACCCTCGTGTCCAGCGACGAAGAGGACATCGCCTCCGGCGGCCGCTCCATCGAAAGGGTGCAGACCGGCCAGTACCTGTAGGAGCGGGGCGGGGCCGGCATGTCCAGCGCACGACTTCGGGCGGCGCTGGTCGCGGTCGCCATTGCACTCGGGTCATGCGGCGAATCCGACCGTGCCGACGATCCGCTGCAGCAGGAGGCGACCACCTCCGAAGCCGCTGAGGCCACCACGACGGAGGTTACGTCGCCAGACATCCATGTGGACCGCTTCCCAACTGACATGCTCGACGAGGTCCTCGGCCGCGGCGAGCTGGTGTGCGGCGTGTCCGGCACGAGGGTGATCTTCTCGGAGACCCAGCCCGACGGCAGCGTGGTCGGGGTCGACGCCGACTACTGCCGCGTGGTGGCGGCAGTTCTGTTCGGCGACGCCGGGGCGGTGGAGTTCGTGTCGCTCACCACGGGCGAGCGTTTCGCGGCCCTCCAGTCCGGCCACGTCGACGTGCTCTTCCGCAGCACCACCTGGACGCAGAGCCGCGACACCGCCGTGGGGCTGGACTTCGGGCCCGTGATCTACTACGACGGCCAGCAGCTCCTGGCCAGGGCCGCCGACGGTTACTCATCCTCCTCCGGAGTGGCCGACGTCGCCGGCGCGGTGGTGTGCGCCCTGGCCGGAACGACGACCGAGCAGAACGTCTCCGACGCCGCCGACGCCGCCGGCATCGACATCACCCTCACGGACTTCGATGCCATCATCGAGAACTTCATCGGGGGCTCATGTGACATCGCCACCGCCGACGGTTCGGCGCTGGCCGGGCGCAAGGCCAAGCAGCAGCCCGACGACCAGGAGTGGGTCATCTTCCCGGCCACCCCGTTCTCCAAGGAGCCGCTGGCACCGGCGTACCCCCAGAACCAGTCGCGCTTCGGCGATGTCGTCAACTGGGCGGTGTACGCCACGATCATCGCCGACGAGAAGGGCATCACCCAGGCCAACGTCGACTCCATGGCGGCCGATCCGCCTGACGCGGAGGCGCGCCGTCTGCTCGGCGGCGAGGGCGTGCTTCAGAACGCTATGGGCCTTGAGGACGACGCCTTCTATCAGGCCATCTCCCAGGTGGGCAACTACGGCGAGATCCTCGGCCGGCACCTGGAGCCGGCCGGCCTCACCCGGGCCGGCTCGATCAACGCGAGCTGGCGTGACGGCGGCCTCATATACGCTCCGCCGGCCCGCTGAGGCCCGCGCAGGGCGATAATTGCGATATAGACATGCCAACTATCTCCCGGTAGTGGCTTGAGACATGCGTCTCCAGCCGATACCGTGGCAGCGTCATTGACAACCAGCCCACGGAGGGAACCAGTGACCAAGAACAAAGCACTGCTATGGCGCGCGCTTGCCGTGCTGTTTGCTGTGACCTTGATCGCCGCGTCATGCGGTGACGACGAAGACGCCGAGGTAACGGCACCTAGCGAGACGGCGGCCCCGGCTACCGGCGATGACGAGCCTGCCGACACCACCACGACGGCGGCCGATGTCGTCGACGACACCCAGGACGGGGATCTTCTCGACACGGTCCTGGCCCGCGGCGAACTGAACTGCGGCGTTTCCGGTTCTGCGGTGGCGTTCTCGGAGACCCAGCCCGACGGCTCCCAGACCGGCTTCGACGCCGACTACTGCCGGGCGGTGGCCGCGGCGCTGTTCGGCGACGCTGAAGCGGTCGTGTTCACTCCTTTGACCGCGGCTGAGCGGTTCACTGCGGTGCAGACGGGCGAGGTTGACGTGCTGATGCGCAACACGACCTGGACCCAGAGCCGTGACACCGAGGTCGGCATGGACTTCGGTCCCACCACCTACTACGACGGCCAGCAGCTCATGGCCCGCGAGGGCGACGGCTTCTCGGGGGCGTCCCAGGTGGTCGACATCGCGGGCGCGGTGGTGTGCACCAACGCCGGCACCACCACCGAGCAGAACATCGCCGACGCGGCTGACGCCGCCGGGATCGACATCAACCTCACCACCTTCGAGGACTTCGACCAGGTCACCGAGAACTTCATCAACGGTGCCTGTGACGTGATCACGACCGACGGTTCGGCTCTGGTCGGACGCAAGGCCAACCAGCAGCCTGCGGGTGAGAACTGGGTGATATTCCCGGCCACGCCGATCTCCAAGGAGCCACTGGGCCCGACCTACGGGCAGAACCAGTCCCGCTTCGCGGACGTGGTGAACTGGACGGTGTACGCCACGGTCATCGCCGATGAGAAGGGCATCACCTCCGGCAACGTCGCCGACATGGCGGCCAACCCGCCCGACGCTGAGGCGGCCCGCCTGCTGGGCGCAGCCGACGACGAGCAGCAGTCGAACATGGGCCTGGCCCCCGACGCCTTCTACCAGGTGATCGCCCAGGTCGGGAACTACGACGAGATCTACGCCCGCCACCTCAACCCGGTCGGTCTGACCCGCGAGGGCTCGGCCAACGCCGGCTGGCTCGACGGCGGTCTCATCTACGCGCCACCGGCCCGGTAGGGAACATCTCAAAGGCATGACCTAGAGAGCACGCTCGTCTAGGTTGACGGGGTCCGGGACAGCCGTCCCGGACCCCCGTTGCCGTTTCCATAGCCGAAGACCGCGACCCACCGCCCCGGAGGCGCCCCGGCGTGTCCAACACCGACCAAGCCACGCTGGCCGCGACCCAGTCGCAGCGCCCGCCCTTCTACCGCGACGTCACCGTCGTCAAGTGGCTGGCACAGGTCTTCACGCTTCTGCTGGTCGTCTTCGCCCTCTTCTTCCTGACCACGCAGGCCCTCGAGAACCTCGACCGCCAGGGAATAGAGATCAAGTACGACTTCCTGAGCATCGGGCTCGGGAGCGACCTCCGGGAGGGCATCGACACCGATCCCGACACCGCCGGCCGGGCCCTGTGGGCCGGTGCGGTAAACACGATCCGCATCGCGGCGGGCGGGATCGTCGCGGCCACCATCCTCGGGGTGCTGATCGGGGTCGGGCGGCTGTCCAGCAACTGGATCGTCAGCCGCATGTGCAGCGTCTTCGTCGAGACGATCCGCAACATCCCGCTGCTGGTCCAGATCGTCTTCATCTGGGCGCTGGTCGCCACCCTCCCCAACGTGGAGCTGGATCAGGGGCCCATCAACGGTCTCCTGCACCTCTCCAACAAGGGACTGTCGGTGCCGCGCGTGCACATCGACGACGGCTTCTACCAGTGGCTCATCTTCGTCGGTGCCGGCTGGCTGGTCGGCTCGTTCGTGAAGCGCCGCCAGGAACGCCGTCACGACGCCACCGGCCGCGACACCTACCCGGTGCTGAGCTTCCTGGCTGTGCTGGCCGTCTTCGGCGCGGTGGGCTGGGTCGCGCACCCGATGTTCGGCTGGGTGGGCGCCATCTTCGACTTCATCGGCGACGGGTTCTCCTCGTTGACGCCGGTCGTCGTTCAGATTGTGCTGTCTCTGGCCGCGCTGGCCGCGGCGGCATGGTGGATCCGCCGCTTCCTGGCCCGGCTCCGCACACCGGCGGGGCTCATGAAGCTCACCGACGACGACAAGTTCCGGATCATCTTCGCCGGCGTGGGCGCCTTGGCGGTGATCGCGTTCGTGCTGGTGGGCTGGCCCGGCCTGTCGAGCTGGATCATCAACTCCGGCACCGACCTGCTGGGGGTCATCGCCGACAAGTTCGGGGACGGCCGCACCGGGCGGCCCATCGACATCAAGGCGCCCGATGTCGAGCAGGTCGGCAACTTCCCCAACCCCGGCCCGGCCGGACTGAACCTGACCCAGGGCGGCGCCGCGGTGTTCTTCGGTGTCGTCCTGTACACGGCGTCGTTCATCGCCGAGATCGTGCGGGGCGGCATCCTGGCCGTTCCCAAGGGCCAGACCGAAGCCGCCCAGGCGGTCGGGCTGCGGCGGGTGACGATGCTGCGCCGGGTCATCCTGCCCCAGGCCTTCAGGGTGATACTCCCGCCGCTGGGCAACCAGTACCTGAACCTCACCAAGAACACCTCGCTGGCCATCGCGGTGGGCTACAGCGACTTCGTGCAGGTGGGCCAGATCGTCTACAACCAGACGGGCAAGACGCTCGAAGTGATCTCCCTGTGGATGCTGTTCTACCTGGCCTGCTCGCTGACGATCTCGGTGGTGGTCAACTTCTTCAACATCCGCATGAAGATCGTGGAACGCTGACATGGGTGGGGCGCTGCGATGACTGCGACGATGGGTGATCCAGCCGCGGGCGCAGGTCCGGTGGAGCCGTGGGACGGCGAGCGCGAGCCTGCCCAGAAGCCCGAGGAACCGAGCCTGTCCGCGGGCGAGTGGCTGGGAAGGAATCTGTTCTCCTCTCCGGTCAACGCGCTGCTCACCGCCGTCTTCTCGTTGCTCGTGCTCCTGGTGGTACGAGGCCTGCTCAACTTCACGTTCAGCGAGGAGCGGACCTGGCGGGCCGTCAAGACCAACATGCGGTTCCTGTTCACCCACGCCTACCCCCAGGATCAGTACGCCCGCATCTGGGTCTGCGTGGGCGCCATCGCGGTGCTCTCCGGGCTGTCGGTGGGTCTGCTGGCCCGGGCGGGCCGCGGCATCTCGATGAAGAAGCTGTCGATGAACCTGATGGCCACCGGCGGCGTGATCGCGCTGGGGATCGTGCTGCGCGAGCCCTCGGCGATCGTCGACGACGAGGGCGTGGCCCTGCACCGCGACGCCTCAGCGGCTGTCGGCGACTCCTTCGCCGACTGGTTGGACGCCAACGCCTTCACGGTGCTGGCCGTGCTGGTACTGGCCAACGCCGCGCTCGCTGTGTGGTTCCACCTCCAGGGCACCTACCTGCGGGGCGGACCGGAGCCGAGGGTCGGTCACGGGGTGCTCGTGCTGGCGAGCTTCGGGGTGCTGATCGTGCAGCAGTACGCAACCGGCGAGATCGTCCGGGAGTCCTTCGTCGACGCCATGTCGGACCGGGCCTGGTGGTGGCTGGCCGCGGCCGTGCTCGCCGGCGGGGGCGCAGCATTGTGGTCCGGGTTGGGCGACGCCCGCCGGCGCAACACCTTCGTGCCGGCCATGTACGTGTTCTTTGTCGGCGCCGGTGTGATGGTGCTGTCGGCGTGGGTGTACCCGTGGGGGCACTACGGCTTCCTGGAGGGCGAATTCATCAACGAGCCCGGCCGCACGGTGGCGATGACCACGAAGCTGCCGTGGACGGTCATGCTGGTCCTGCTGGTGGCCACCTACGAGCTGGGGCGGGTGCTCAGGGCGGCAGGAGCGGGCCCGAGGCTGCGGGTCCCGCTGAACCTGCTGTGGGTGCTGACCCCCTTCGTCCTGTACTGGGCCGTGCTGCGCGACCCCGACCTCGACTGGGACCACGTGCTGTCCACCGACCTCCCGATGGCGCTGTTCTTCGCCGCCTTCGGGGGCCTGGTGGTGTGGTTCCTGGCCCACCCCCGCATCGGCGAGTCCGGAAGGGTGGTCGCCGTCGTGCTGGTGGCGGTGGCCGCCCTCAACTGGGTGGCCGCCTACTTCGGTTGGTACCCGATGCTGCAGAAGGCGCGGATCAGCTTCCTGCTGCTGGCGGTGGTGGCCCTGCTGGCCCACAACTTCGCCGGGGACCGCGCCCAGCGGATGAAGCTGGTGGCCGTGTGGGTCGCGACCATGGCCGTGTTCCACTGGCTGGTCACGCTGGTCAACTCGCCCTCGACCGTCGACACTCCCACCGACGCCCTTATCGGCGGCTTCGGCATCACTCTCATCGTGGCCGTGTTCACGCTGCTGCTGGCCTTCCCGATGGGCGTGCTGCTGGCTCTGGCCCGCACGTCCAAGCTGCCGATCTTCAGGGTGCTGTCCACCGTCTACATCGAGGTGTTCCGGGGCGTGCCGCTGATCACGGTGCTGTTCTTCTTCACCCTGATCTTCAACCTGTTCCTTCCCGACAACATGACCCTGGTGGACATCGCCGGGGCCACCATCGGCTTCGCGCTGTTCTCGGCCGCCTACCTGGCAGAGAACGTCCGCGGCGGGCTGCAGGCCGTCCGCCGGGGCCAGTACGAGGCCTCCGACGCGGTCGGGTTCACCACCGTCCAGCGCACCCTGTTCATCGTGCTGCCCCAGGCCCTCAGGGTGTCGATACCGCCGCTGGTCGGCCAGGTCATCGCCACGTTCAAGGAGACCTCGCTGCTGGCCATCGTCGGGATCTTCGACTTCCTGCGGATCGCCGACAAGGTCATCTCCGCCCAGTCGGAGTTCCTCGGCGTCAAGCGCGAGGGCCTGCTGTTCGTGTCGTTCATCTACTGGATCTTCGCCTACAACATGTCCAAGCACAGCCAGCGCCTCGAGAAGCGGCTGGGAGTGGGGGAGCGCTAGCCGTGCCGACCGTCTACACACACCGCAGGGGGATGACGCCATGAGTGTCAGCGACGCCACCACCGCTTTGACCGAGGAGCTCGCCGCCCGCGACGACATGATCGTGTGCGAGGGGGTCAACAAGTGGTTCGGGGACTTCCAGGCCCTCGACGGGATAACCGCGGTCATCAAGGAGCGCGAGGTTGTGGTGGTGCTCGGCCCGTCGGGCTCGGGAAAGTCGACCTGGATCCGCTGCATCAACCGCCTGGAGGCCCATCAGGAGGGGCGGATCGTCGTCGACGGGGTGGAGCTCACCAACGACCTGCGCAACATCGAGAAGATCCGCTCCGAGGTCGGCATGGTGTTCCAGCAGTTCAACCTGTTCCCCCACCTGACCGTCGCGGACAACATCACGCTGGCGCCCATCTGGGTGCGCAAGAAGCCGAAGGGGGAGGCCGAGGAACTGGCCCGCTCGCTGCTGGAGCGGGTCGGCATACCCGAGCAGGCCGAGAAGTATCCGGGCCAGCTCTCGGGCGGCCAGCAGCAGCGGGTGGCCCTCGCCCGGGCGCTGGCCCTGGAGCCCAGGATCATGCTCTTCGACGAGCCGACCTCGGCCCTGGACCCCGAGATGATCAAGGAAGTGCTCGACGTGATGAAGGAGCTGGCGATGTCTGGCATGACCATGATGGTGGTCACCCACGAGATCGGCTTCGCCCGCGAGGTCGCCGACCGGGTGATCTTCATGGATGACGGCCAGATCGTCGAGACCGGCACCCCCGAGCACTTCTTCACCAACCCCCAAGAGGAGCGCACCAAGCTGTTCCTCTCCCAGATCCTCTAGTCCCACCCTTCGCTTGTCTCGCTAGCGTCGGTCTGTGGCTGTCCCCAAGACGCTCGGCTGTGTTGCCCGCTCCTGTTCGCTGCGCTCACGGGCCGCTCGGGCCCGGCCTCGCTAGCGTCCCGCTGGCATGGCTGTCCCCAAGACGCTCGGCCTTGAGACCGAGTACGGCATCGTCCACCGTGGCGCTCCGGAGCCCAACCCGATCTCGGCCTCCTCGCTGCTGATCAACGCCTACCTGATCGCCACCCATCAGGCACCCGAGCCGGGCCGGGCCGCGGTGGGCTGGGACTTCACCGACGAGACACCCGGCAACGACGCCCGGGGCGGCGCTCCGGCGGGCTCGCTCGCGCCCGAGATCGAGACCCACCTGGTGAACGCGGTGCTCACCAACGGAGCCCGCTACTACGTCGACCACGCCCATCCCGAGCTGTCCACCCCCGAGTGCGCCGACGCCCGCTCCGTGGTCGTCTACGACCGGGCTGCCGAGCTGATCGCGGCCCGCTCGATGGAGGCGGCCCAGATGCTGCTGCCACCGGGCGAGGAGATCGTGGTCTACAAGAACAACTCCGACGGCAAGGGCAACAGCTACGGCTGCCATGAGAACTACCTGGTGAGCCGGGCTGTGCCCTTCTCTCGCATCGTCACCCACGCCACCGCGCACTTCGTGACCCGCCAGATCTTCTGCGGCGCCGGCAAGATGGGCAGCGAGACCTCCGGGATGCGCTTGGACGAGGCCGGCTACCAGATCTCCCAGCGGGCCGACTTCATCGAGGAGGAGGTCGGCCTGGAGACCACCCTCAAGCGCCCCATCGTCAACACCCGCGACGAGCCTCACGCAGACGCGGCCAAGTACCGGCGCCTGCACGTGATCGTGGGCGACGCCAACATGTCGCAGGTCGCGACGTTCCTCAAGGTAGGCACGACAGCGCTGGTCATGGCCATGACCGAGGACGACGCCGTGCCCCGCGAGATCCGCTTCACCACGCCGGTGGCCGCGCTTCGCCAGGTAAGCCGCGACCTGTCGCTGCGAGAGCCGCTGGAGCTCGTCGACGGCTCCACGATCACCGCTCTGGGGGCGCAGTGGGAGCTTCTGGCCGCGGCCCGCGCCTATGTGGAGACAAGGGGCGCGGACCTGGTGGGCGGCGACGTCGCCCACCAGGTCCTGGACCGCTGGGAGGCAGTGCTCGGCGGTCTGGAGCGCGACCCGACGAGTCTCGCCGCGCAGATCGACTGGGTGGCCAAGCTCCGGTTGCTGGAGGGTTTCCGGTCCCGCCACGGCCTCGACTGGGAGGACGCCCGCCTCAGGGCCCTCGACATCCAGTACCACGACCTGCGTCCCGCGAAGTCGCTGGCGGCCAGGGCCGGGCTGGAGACAGTGGTGGACGAGGCCGAGGCCGAGCGGGCCATGACCGAGCCGCCGCCCGACACCCGCGCCTTCTTCAGGGGGCGCTGCCTGCAACGCTTCGCGGCGGAGGTGGTGGCGGCCAACTGGGACTCGATCGTCTTCGACGTGGGCGAGGGCTCGTTGCGACGGGTCTCCATGACCGAGCCGACGCGGGGAACCGTCGCCCACGTGGGCACGATGTTCGACGAATGCGGCTCCGCGATCGACCTGCTTCGCCGCTTGGGCGCTGCTGGCGCGTGAATTCCCGCTCTTGTTCGCTGCGCTCACGGGCCGCTCGGGCCACGGCCTCGCTCAGCTTCTCGGCGTCCCGGGTAAGTGCGGCCCACCCGCTCGGCCTCTAGCCTCCGTTGTGGACAAGCTGAGGTAAGCACCGAGCCGGGAGGAATCCAGTGGCCGAACGAGAGCAGATCCGCAAGCCGGCGCCGGCGAACCGCGAGCAGTCCGTGGAGGAGGCGCCGCCCGCGTCCGAGCGGGGCTCGGACATCAAGGCCCAGCTCGACGACCTGCTCGACGAGATCGACGAGGTGCTCGAGACCAACGCCGAGGACTTCGTGAAGAGCTACATCCAAAAGGGCGGCGAGTGAGCCTGCCCCGCTTCGGACCGCACGATCCCGGCCCCGACTTCGCCGCGCTTCTACGACTCACCAGCACCGGCCCAGAGGTCGGTGCGCTCGGCGCGGCTGCCCAGCACCCGCACGCTCCGCCGGAGATCCCCCACGGCACGACCTGCGTGGCCGTGCGCTACGACTCGGGGGTTGTCCTGGCGGGTGATCGGCGAGCAACCGCTGGGCACCTGATCAGCAACCACCGCATCGAGAAGGTGTTCCCCGCCGACCGGCATTCCGGTGTGGCCATCGCCGGCGCAGCCGGTCCCTCGACCGAGATGGTGAGGCTGTTCCAGCTCCAGCTCGAGCACTACGAGAAGGTGGAGGGCACGCCCATCAGCCTGGAGGGCAAGGCCAACCAACTCGGCCAGATGGTGAGGGCCAACCTGCCCTCCGCCATGCAGGGACTGGTGGTGGTGCCGATCTTCGCGGGCTTCGACACGGCGGCCTCCAGGGGCCGGATATTCGAGTACGACGTCACCGGCGGGCGGTACGAGGAGCGGGACCACGCGGCCACCGGCTCGGGCTCGCTGCACGCCGACACCGTGGTGAAGCTGGGCTTCCGCCCGTCGATGGCGAGAGCGGCGGCCGTTGACCTGGTGCTGGACGCGCTGTACGTGGCCTCCGACGCGGACTCTGCCACCGGCGGACCCGACCCGGTGCGCGACGTGTTCCCGGTGGTGGCAGTGATCGACGCCGACGGCTATGTGCGCTTGGACGACGCCGAGTTGCGCCGCCGCACCGAGCGGCTGCTGCGCCGCCACCGCAGCCGGCGCGAGGGCGACAAGGGGGATGCATCATGACGATGCCCTTCTACGCCCCGCCCGAGCAGATGATGAAGGACAAGGCCGACTACGCCCAGAAGGGCATCGCCCGGGGCCGCAGCCTAGTCGCCTTCCGCTACGACGGCGGAATCGCCATCGTGGCCGAGAACACCTCCAGCACGCTGCGCAAGGTGAGCGAGATCTACGACCGCATCGCCTTCGCAGGGGTGGGTCGCTACAACGAGTTCGACCAGCTGCGCATCGCCGGGGTGCGCCACGCCGACCTGAAGGGCTTCGCCTTCAGCCGCGAGGACGTGGACGCCCGCAGCCTGGCCAACGCCTACGCCCAGAGCCTCGGGCAGGTCTTCACCCACGAGTTCAAGCCGATGGAGGTGGAGATCCTGGTGGCCGAGATCGGCCTCGACGCCGACGGCCGCGGCGACCAGCTGTTCCACATCCTCTACGACGGCACCGTGGTCGACGAGGACGACTGGGTGGTGCTCGGCGGCGAGACCGAGGAGATATCGGAGCGCTTCGCGGAGGCCCTGCCGGACGCGCCCCGGAGCCTCGCCGACGGGGTCCGGGCCGCGGTGGCCGCCCTGGCGGGCCCCGATCGCACCCTCACCGCTGAGAGCCTCGAGGCCGCCGTGTTGGACCGCGGCAACGACCGCCGCGCCTTCCGCCGCCTCGGCGACGACGAGGTGGCCACCATCCTCACCGGCTAGGGGACCGGGCGGGCCGATCCGTCGCCGGATGGCCGTGGGGGGTACGGTGGCGGGGTGCAGCGGCGCATCTTCGGCATCGAGAACGAGTACGGCGTCACCTGCACGCTGCGGGGCCAGCGCCGTCTGAGCCCCGACGAGGTGGCCCGCTACCTGTTCCGCAAAGTGGTGTCGTGGGGACGCAGCAGCAACGTGTTCCTGGGCAACGGCTCCCGGCTGTACCTCGACGTCGGCAGCCATCCCGAGTACGCCACCCCGGAGTGCGATTCGGCCCACGACCTGGTCGTGCACGACAAGGCGGGCGAGCGCATCGTCGAGCGGCTGCTGGGCGACGCCGAGGAGCGCCTGGCCGAGGAGGGCATCCGCGGCGACGTGTTCCTGTTCAAGAACAACACCGACTCGGCCGGCAACAGCTACGGCTGCCACGAGAACTACCTCACCAGCCGCCGCGACGACCTCAGCGACTACGCCGAGGTGCTGATCCCGTTCCTGGTCAGCCGCCAGATATACGCGGGGGCGGGCAAGGTGCTGCAGACCGCCCGGGGCGCCATGTACTGCATCAGCCAGCGGGCCGAGCACATCTGGGAAGGGGTGTCGTCGGCCACCACCCGGTCGCGCCCGATCATCAACACCCGCGACGAGCCCCACGCCGACGCCGAGCGCTTCCGGCGCCTGCACGTGATCGTGGGCGACTCCAACATGAGCGAGTACACCACCTTCCTCAAGGTCGGGGCGTGCGCGCTGATGCTGCGGATGCTGGAGGACCCCCGGGTGGTGTTGCGGGACATGACGCTGGAGAATCCGATCCGCGCCATCCGCGAGATCAGCCACGACGTCACCTGCCGGCGCCGGGTGCGGCTCGCCACCGGCCGTGAGGTCAGCGCGCTCGAGATCCAGTCCGAGTACCTGAACCGGGCCCTGCGCTACGCCGAGCACCACGACCTGTCCGATGAGGAGAAGAAGGCGCTCACCATGTGGGAGTACTGCCTGACCGCCATCGAGCAGGATCCTCTCCAGCTCGACCGCGAGATCGACTGGGTCGTCAAGCACCATCTGGTGGAGGCTTACCGCGAGCGGCACGGGCTGGACCTGGCCGACCCGCGGGTCGCCCTCGTGGACCTTCAGTACCACGACGTGAGCCAGACCCGCGGCCTCTACTACTGCATGCAGCATCGGGGGATGGTGGAGACGCTGGTCACCGAGGCCGAGATCCACCACGCCGTGGAGAACCCGCCGTCCACCACCCGGGCCCGCCTGAGGGGCGAGTTCATCCGCCGGGCCAAGGAGCGCAGGAGGGACTACACCGTCGACTGGGTCCACCTGAAGCTCAACGACCAGTCCCAGCGGACCGTGCTGTGCAAGGATCCGTTCAAGTCCCACGATGAGCGGGTGGAGAAGCTGATCGCCTCCCTCTGACCCCGGCCCCGGTAGCGTCAAGCTCCCGGACCAAGGTCGGACGCGATGGACAAGTTCGAACGGCTCCTGAACCTCACCGCAGCGCTGCTCAACGCATCGCATCCGCTCAGCGCGAGTGAACTGCGTGAGCGCATGGCCGGCGCCTACTCGGAGGACAAGACCGCCTTCAGGCGGATGTTCGAACGCGACAAGGCCGACCTGAGGGCGATCGGCGTGCCCATCGAGGTCTCGACCCTCTACCGGCTCGACCCGCCGGTGGAGGGCTACCGCATCCCGGCCCGGGCCTACGTGGGGCGCGACGTGCGCTTCGACCCCGACGAGCTTGCTGCGTTGCATCTGGCCACCAACCTGGTCCGACTTGAGGGGGGCTCCGGCGCGGGCCTGGCCCGGCTAGGCGGCGCGGCATCGGCCGGTGCCGCCGGGTCGGTCGAGGAGGTGGGCGAGCTGCCCTTCCATGACTCGCTGGGGAAGTTGGTGGCGGCCGCGATCGGACACCGGGAGGTCTCGTTCGCCTATCGCGACGCCGAGCGGCGCGTCGAACCGTGGCGCCTGTCGTTCCACCGGGGCCACTGGTACCTGGTGGGATGGGACGTCGGCCACAGCGAGGAGCGCATGTTCCGCGTGGACCGTATCGACAGCGAGGTCACCGAGTTGGGCGATGCGTCCCGCCCGGTGGGGGAGGGACCTGATCCTCGCACGCTCAGGCCCTGGGAGTTCGGCGCGGGCAAGCCGGTCGAGGTCCGGGTGCTGGTGGACGCCGACCAGGCGAGTTGGGCCTGCCACCGAGCCGGCGTCGACGGTGAGCGCCGGCCCGACGGCTCGATCGTGCTCACCCTCCAGGTGCGCGATGCCGCCGCCTTGAGGTCCTTCGTGGTGGAGTTCCTCGAGCACGCCGAGGTGCTCGACCCCGACTGGCTGCGCGACGAGGTCAAGACCTGGCTGGAAGCGCTGGTCTGACCCTCCGGATCTCCGAGACGTTGAGCGGGAGTGACACCGCTGCGACATCACGGACTTTCACCTATTCGCGGACGCCCTAGGGTGGTGGGGTGACCTCGGCGCCGGCTGCGAACTCGACCAGCCTGTCGGTGGCCGAGCGCATGGCCCGTTTGCTGGGGGTCGTGCCCTGGGTGGTCGAGCAGGACGGCGCCCACCTCGACGACATCTCGGCCCGCTTCGACTACCCCCGCGAGCAGCTGCTGGAGGACCTCGAGCAGCGCCTGTTCTTCGTGGGGGTGCACCCGTTCACTCCGGACACGCTGATCGAGGTGCGCATCTCCGACGGGATCGTCGACATCCAGTACGCGGACTGGTTCTCGCAGCCCATGCGGCTCTCGCCGGAGGAGGCGACCCGGCTGCTGGCTGCGGGCCGCAGCGTGCTCGACATGACGAAGGGGAGCGGGCGGGGACCGTCGGGCGACGAGGACGAGGCCGCCCCACTGGTGCGGGCGCTGGCGAAGCTGAGTCTGTCGCTGGGCTCGGAGGGAGCGGACAGCGCCGACTACATCGAGGTGAGTCTGGGCAACGCCCCGTCCCATACCCTCCACGACTTGAGGCGCGCCGTCAGCGGGCGGCGGCAGATCGAGATCGAGTACTACTCCCAGGGGCGCGACGCGATGACGTCCAGGGTCGTCGATCCGGCTCGGCTGCTGAGCCATGACGGTGTGTGGTACCTGTTCGGCTGGTGCCATCGGGTCCGGGCCGAGCGGGTCTTCCGCGTCGACCGGATCCGCACGCTGGTCGTGCTGGACTCGGATGCGGAGGTCGATCTGCCCCCCGGACCGTCGCCGACGCTCTCGATCGACAGCGTGGACCGCACGGCTACGTTACGGCTGGCGCCCGAGGCTGCCTGGGCCGCCGACTACTACTCGGCGCGGGAGCGCACGGAGCACCCCGACGGCAGCGTCGATGCGGTGTTCGCGGTGGCCAGCGAGTCGTGGCTGGCCCGGCTGCTGGTGCAACTCGGGCCCCAGGCGGAGATCATCGACCTCCACGAGGCCATCGACCCGGATCTGCGGGCGGCCACCGCGGCGCGGATGCTGGAGCGGTACCGCCGGTGACCGGGCCAACTGCATCCCGGCCGAGTGAGTCCGCGGAGCCGTCGTCTCTGGAGTCCGCCCGACGGAAGGCGGCCAGTTGGGCGGTCGGGGCGCAGCCGCCGGGAACGCCCACCGGTGATGCCGCTCCCGTTGACGGCGCCGATGGGCCTCCACCGACTCCGGGCCGGCGTGCGCTGTCGGTGGCTGTCGAGTGGCTCGTCGTGCTGGTCTGCGCTCTGGGTCTGGCCCTGCTTCTCAAGGCCTTCCTGGTGGAGGTGTTCGTGATCCCGTCGGGCTCGATGGAGCCCACCCTGATGGTGGACAACCGGGTGGTCGTGTACAAGCTCGGGTACCGACTCCACGACGTGAACCGGGGCGACGTGGTCGTGTTCGACAATCCGGGCCAGGGTGCGGGCATCGACGACCTGATCAAGCGGGTCGTCGCCCTGGAGGGAGAGACCTTCGAGATCCGGGACGGCTCGGTGTACGTCGACGGCACCCGGCTGGAGGAGCCCTACCTCCAAGCCGGCGAATTGACGCTTCCCAAGGCGCCCATCCCGGGCTGCGTGAACGAAGCCGACTCGCTGTACTGCGAAGTGCCGGAGGGCACGGTCATCGTGCTGGGCGATAGCCGCGAGGACAGCCGCGACAGCCGCTTCTTCGGACCGGTGGACGTCGACGACATCGTGGGCCGGGCCTTCATGAAGATCTGGCCCCCGAACGACATAGGCGGCGTGTAGCCACCCCGCGGGCCGCGCCCGTTGCGTGATACTGGCCCGATGTCCACCCGCATACCGGCTCTGCTGGTGCCGCCCATCGCCTTCGCTCACCGCGGGGCGCGGGCCCATGCCCGGGAGAACACGCTTGAAGCGTTCGCGCTGGCCCGCGAGATGGGAGCCACCGGCATAGAGACCGATGTCTGGATCACCGCCGACGGCGAGATCGTGCTGAACCATGACGGAGCGGTCGGGGGACTGCCCACGCTGTCGACCCGCCGGATCCTGGGTCGGTCCGTCGCCGGCCTGCCACGATCCCGGCTCCCCGCCCATATTCCCACTCTGGGCGAGTACTACGAGCATTGCGGCGCGGATCTCCCTCTGAGCGTCGACGTGAAGGACGCGGCCGCCTTCGCCGGGCTGATCTCGGTGGCCAGGGACCACCGCGCGGCCGATCGGCTGTGGGTCTGCCACCACGACGCCGACGTGCTGAAGTCCTGGCGGGCGGCCGCGCCCGAGGCTCGGCTGGTTCACTCCACCCGCCTGGAACGGCTCCCGCAAGGCCCCGAGCGTCATGCTGCCGATCTCGCCGAGGCCGGCATCGACGCGGTGAACTTCCGCCGCGAGGACTGGAACGGCGGGCTCACCACGCTCTATCACCGCTTCGGCCGGTTCGCCTTGGGATGGGACGCACAGCAGGCCCGCCAGATCGCCGAGTTGGTCGACGCCGGCATCGACGGCGTGTACAGCGACCACGTCGACCGGATGGTGGAGACCCTGGCCCGTTTCACGGACGGCGCCGGCGCCTGAATCCCCTGTAGCCCGTAGGGAGCCGTTCACGGCTCGCGGGTATCGTGCCAGTCATGTGGATGCTGGCGCCGGCCGCGGCCACCGTCATCGCCCTCGGGGCGCTCATCTACGGTCTGCGGGCCGTGGCCCACGCCGCGGCCGATCTGACCGGGGCGTTGAGGAAGTCGTCGTCGGCGGCCGTGGCCTCCGACGAGCTGTCGCGTTTCGCGGTCCGGCTGGGCGATCACGCCGAGGCGACCAGAGCCGCCGCCAATCAGTTGCGCGCCCAGAAACATCCGCCTACAACCCCCTAGCTAGCCGCATGCGCGAACGGGTTGAGAGTCGGTCACGTCGCAGTGGTGTCACCCCCGCTCACCTTCGCTGCGCTCACGGGCCGCTCGGGCCTGGTTCCCGCTCACCTTCGCTTCGCTCACGGGCCGCTCGGGCCCGCGGCCTCGCAAGCTCGGCCTCTAGGCTGCCAGGGTGGGAAACCTCGGCGGGGGAGAGATCCTGGTCATACTGCTGGTGGCCCTCATCGTGCTGGGTCCGACCAAGCTGCCCCCGGCCGTCCGCCAGGTCGGCAAGGTCGTGGGAGAGATCCGCCGCATCGGCCAGGGCTTCCAGGAGGAGCTGCGCGAGGCGGCCAAGCCCCTGACGGATGCGACCGCTGATCTGAAGGCGGCCGACAAGAGCCTGCGCGAGACCACCCAGAAGCCCCTCAAGGAGATGACGGACACGCTGAAGGCCGCCGATCCGCGCAAGGTGATCGAACCCCCGCCCGCGGAAAAAGACAAGTCCAAGGACGGGACCGAGTCCGCCGCGTCGGGCGAGAGCAGCGACACGCCGGGAAAGGCCGCGGCGGGTCCGGTCTCCTGGGGCACTGCCGAGGCGAGGGTGAGCCCCCCGCCCGAGTCCAGCCGCGAAGATGCCGGCGCGGCCGCGGGAGATGCCGAAGCCGGCGGGCAGGGCGCCGCCGAGTCCGATGCTGTCGAGCCCGATGCCGAGCCCAAGACCGACGGCACGCCCGACTAGGACTCCCCAGCCGCCGCGATGACCGACGCAGTCGACGACACGGCCCCGATGGAGAGCCCGGACAGCGGCGACGGCGGCCACATGACGCTCATGGAGCATCTGGCCGAGCTCCGCAACCGCCTGATCAAGTCGGTCATCGCGGTGGCGGTGTGCGTCGTCGGATGCTGGATCCTCTACCCGTTCATCCTCGACTTCCTGCTCGAGCCGTACTGCAAGACCTTCCCCGTCGAGGACCGGATCGACTCCCACCTGTTCGGTCCCGACGGCGGCTGCAACCTCTACGTGTCCAGTCCCCTCGAACCCTTCAGCGTGCGTATCACGCTGGTCGGCTACTCGGGGCTGGCCCTGGCGATGCCGGTGCTGCTGTGGCAAGCATGGCGGTTCATCGCGCCCGGCTTGTACCGCCACGAGAAGCGCTACGCGGTGCCGTTCGTGGCTGCAGGCGTGCTGCTGTTCTTCCTGGGCGTCGCGCTGGCGTACTGGAGCCTGCCCCGGGCCCTCGACTTCCTGAAGGACATCGGCGGCCCCGACCTGGTGTCGCTGTTCAGCCCGCAGCGCTACCTGGGCTTCGTCGTCAGGATGATGGTGGCCTTCGGCATCGCCTTCCAGTTCCCGATAGTCCTCATCGGAATGCAGGCCATGGGCATCGTCGAGAACCGCACCCTGCGCAAGATCCGCTCCTACGCCGTGGTCGGGATCGTGGTACTGGTCGCGGTGATCACCCCGAGCGGCGACCCCTTCACGCTGATGGCGCTGTCGATCCCGATGTACGCCTTCTACGAGTTCGCGATCCTCTGGGGCGTGCTCGCCGGCCGCCGGCAGAGAAAGCGCGAAGCGGCCCGGTCGTGAGCCGTCGCCCAGGGTGCGCCGGAGCCTCCCGACCATGATCAAGCCGGCGGGGGCTGGCTTCGTCCTCGACGAGTTCCAGCGCCGTGCCATGGAGCACCTTGATGCCGGACGCTCGGTGCTGGTGAGCGCGCCCACCGGCTCCGGCAAGACGGTGGTGGCCGACCACGCCGTGGACCGGGCTCTGGCGGCGGGACTGAGGGCCTTCTACACCACGCCCATCAAAGCCCTCTCCAACCAGAAGTACCGGGATCTGTGCCGGAGGCTCGGCCCGCACCGGGTGGGCCTGCTGACCGGCGACAACGTCATCGCCGGCGACGCCGACGTGGTGGTCATGACCACCGAGGTGCTGCGCAACATGCTCTACGCGGAGGCTGTAGACGACCGGCTAGGTGCGGTGGTGCTCGACGAGGTGCACTACCTGGAGGACCCCTATCGGGGCCCGGTTTGGGAGGAGGTGATCCTGCACCTGCCCTCCAGTGTCGTGCTGGTGTGCCTGTCGGCCACGGTCTCCAACCATGGGCAGCTGGGCGGCTGGCTCAAGCAGGTGCGCGGCCCGACCGCGGTGGTGGTCGAGTCGCGGCGGCCGGTCCCGCTGACCAATCTCTACGCCGTGGGTCGCCGCCGCAGCGACGCGGTGGAACTCATACCCACCCTGGTCGACGGCAAGCCCAACCCGAAGGGAGGACGCTTCGACCTCCCCGCAGCACCTCGCGGTCCTCGTGGTGCTGGTGGTTCGCGGCGTGGCGGTCCTCGTGGTGCTGGTGGTTCGCGGCGTGGCGGCACTCGTGGGGCTGGTGGTTCGAGGCGTGGCAGCACTCGTGGGGCTGGTGGTTCGAGGCGTGGCAGCGCTCGTGGGGCTGGTGGCTCAAAGCGCGGTGGTCCCCGTCGTTCGGGGAGTCCTGAGCACCGAGGGCACCGCCCGCGTGCTCCGTGGCGTCCGCCGCGGCGAGTGGACCTTCTCGGCGAGCTCGCCGAGCGCGGCCTGCTGCCGGTGATCTGGTTCGTGTTCAGCCGCAAGGGATGCGACCAGGCCGCGGCCCGGCTGGCCCGCGACGGGGTTCGTTACAACGACGACGCCGAGGCGGACCGCGTCGAGGAGCTGGTCGAGGCCCGTCTCGGCAGGCTCGATCCAGCGGATCTGGCCGCGCTGGACGCCCGCCGCTGGGCCGCCCGGCTTCGCCTGGGCATCGCGTCGCACCACGCCGGCATGGTTCCCGTCTTCAAGGAGATCGTGGAGGGGTGCTTCGCCGACGGCCTTGTGAAGGTGGTGTTCGCCACCGAGACCCTGGCGCTGGGCGTCAACATGCCGGCCCGCAGCGTGGTGATCGACAAGCCCGTCAAGTACGACGGCCGGAGCACCGTCCCGCTCCGTGCCGCCCAGTACACGCAGTTCACCGGCCGGGCCGGGCGACGCGGCATCGACGAGGCCGGATGGGCGGTGGCGCTCTGGTCGCCGGACTGCACCTTCGGTGAGATGGCCGAGATGGCCTCAAGCCGGTCCTTCGAACTGCGCTCGGCCTTCCGGCCCACCTACAACATGGTGGCCGGCCTGCTGGCTCGCATGCCCGCCGAAGAGGCTCGCAACCTGATGGCCCGGTCCTTCGCCCAACACCAGGCCGACGCTGCGTCCTCGAAATCGAGCCTCCCGCAGCAGTTCGACGCGGTCGCCTCGGTCCTGCGCGAGCGGGGCCACCTCGACGGCTGGACGCTCACCGCCTCGGGGTCGCTGGTATCGCGCATCTTCCACGAAGCGGACCTGGCCGTGGCCGAGGCGCTTCACCGCGGTCTGCTCGACGGGCTGTCGGCGCCCGAGTTGGCCTCGGTGCTGTCTGCGTTCACCTACGAGCACCGATCACCGGGGCCGAGGCCCGAGGTGTGGGTCCCCTCCGGCACGGCCTACCGCCGGCTGCGCCGCCTCGGGACGGATCTGGACGATCTGCACCGCACCGAGCAGCGCTGTGGCGCAAGCGCCACCCGGTCGCTGGAGACCGGCCTCGCGTCCGCGGCCCATCGCTGGGCCGCCGGGGAGTCGTTCGAGGCCCTCCAGGACGAGGGGTTCTCGGCCGGCGACTTCGTGCGCAACGTCAAACAGGTGATCGATCTGGCCCGACGGATCGCCGCGGTGGCTCCTGACCGGGCCACTTCGGCTGTGGCCCAGCAGACGGTCTCCGCGCTCAACAGGGGAGTGGTCTCCCTGTCGGGCGCCGTCGAGCCGGCTGCCTCCAGTACCGCCCAGTGCTCTGTCCAGTAACGCTTGCGAGGGTGCGATGTTCTCGTTGACCTGGCAGGACATTCACACGAGCGGATTGAGCCACGACGGATCTCCTTGGACACGGCACTAGATGTGACGGCTTGACGCACTGGGCCGCCGCCGCGGTGTGCTGCGCTGCGCCAAGGGCTGGGGCGGCACTAGATGTGACGGCGTGACGCACTGGGGCCGGGCATGCCGCGCACGCGTGTCGGCGCCGCCCCGCGACGCCTACGATCGATGTCGAGTTGCAGCGCCGCTCCGCGGCTGGGAGCGAGAACCATGAATAGTCGGTCTGAGAGCGGGGGATCGGCGTTGTGACGCTGGGTTTCGGTGATCTTGTGGCGGGGATGCGGCTTTCGGGGGTGGTGGCTGACGGGGATGTGACGGTGGTGGCGGTGGAGGTGCACGGCGCCGGCTCGGCCACGCTCACGTACCGGACCGGTGACGGGCGCCTCGGTGACCGGGTCATGCTTGTCGACGACTTGACTGGACTGGCGGAGGTCTCCGGGCGGCGGTGGAGCTTCGACGCCGACGGCGCGATGTTCCGTTTGGCCTCCGAGGCTCGCCGGATGCGGCAGGCGCATCTTGCGGATCCGTTCGCGGCGGTGGATACGTCCAATATCGATCCGTATCCGCATCAGATCGACGCGGTCTACAACCGGCTGCTTGCCCAGAGGCCGTTGAGGTTCCTGTTGGCTGACGATCCGGGTGCGGGCAAGACGATCATGTCGGGGCTGTTGATCCGGGAGCTGGTGCTGCGCGGCGATGTGGCCCGCTGCCTGATTGTGGCTCCGGGCAGCCTGGTGGAGCAGTGGCAGGACGAGTTGTGGGAGAAGTTCGGCCTGTCGTTCGACCTGATGTCGCGGGCGGCGGTGGAGGCGTCTCGAACCGGCAACCCGTTCACTGAGAAGAACCTGCTGATCGCCCGGGTGGACCAGCTGTCGAGATCCGAGGAGCTGATGGCCAAGGTCCAGGCTTCCGACTGGGATCTCGTGATCGTGGACGAGGCCCACAAGATGTCGGCTCACCGCTACGGCGACGAGTTGCGACGCACCAAGCGGTTCGTGCTGGGGGAGACGCTGCGGGAGTGCACCCGCCATCTGCTGCTGCTGACTGCCACGCCCCACAACGGCAAGAACGAGGACTTCCTCGCCTTCATGACCCTGATCGACCCCGAGCGCTTCGCGGGCCGGCTGCGAGACGGCAGTGGCGGCGGCTCGGGGGCAGAGACCAACGGTGACGGCCCGGCCATGCCCGATGTGAGCGACGTCATGCGACGGCTGGTCAAGGAGAACCTGCGCACCTTCGAGGGCAAGCGCCTGTTCCCTCAGCGCCACGCTCACAGCCTCAACTTTGAGTTATCAGGACCCGAGGCCGAGTTGTACAAGGAAGTCACCGACTACGTGCGCAACGGCATGAACCGGGCGGCGCGGATGCGCGAGGAGGGCGACAAGAGCCGCGGGATCATTGTCGGCTTCGCGCTGGCCGGTCTCCAGCGCCGCCTGGCTTCGTCCCCTGCGGCCATCTACCACTCCCTGCGCCGCCGCCGGGACCGCTTGAACGACCAGGCCGCGGAGTTGCGCCGTCTGGCTGCTTCCGGCAGTCCGGTGCCGGTGATCGATCTGCCGAAGGGCGTGAAGATCGCCGATCTGGAGGACTTCGACTTCGACGACTACGACGACTCCGAGCGCGAGGACCTCGAGGACATCGTGATCGACGCCGCCACGGCGGCCAGCACCGCCGAGGAGTTGGAGGCCGAGGTCGAGGAACTCAAGGAGTTGGTGAGGCTGGCCGACGGCGTGCGTCGCAGCGGCGTCGACACCAAGTGGCTCCAGCTGCGGGGCCTGTTGCGCTCTGACCGCTTCGCAACGGGCGCTCTCTCAGACTCGTCCGACTCTGAGTCAGCTCGCAAGCTGATCGTGTTCTCCGAGCACAAAGACACGCTCGACTATGTCGCCGAGCGGATCGAGTCCGAGCTAGGCCAGCCGGAGGCGGTGGTCAGGATCCACGGCGGGATCAAGCGCCACGACCGCCGCAGCATCCAGGACCGGTTCCGGGTCGATCCGACGGTGCGGGTGCTGGTGGCCACCGACGCGGCCGGCGAGGGCGTCAATCTCCAGGTGGCCAACATGGTGGTCAACTACGACCTGCCCTGGAACCCCAACCGCATCGAGCAGCGCTTCGGGCGGGTGCACCGCATCGGCCAGCATCGGCCGTGCCATCTGTGGAACCTGGTCGCCTTCGAGACCCGTGAGGGCAAGGTGTTCGAGAGGCTGTTCGCCAAGATCGAGGAGCAGCGCGGCGTCTACGGCGACCAGGTGTACGACGTGCTGGGCGACGCCCAGATCAACCTGTCGCTGCGCGACCTGCTGATGCGGGCCATCGCCTCTGATGAGGATCCCGCCCATGTCGAATGGATGGACGAGGTGATCGACGATGACATCGGGCGCCAGATGCAGGGCGTGCTCGACGAGCGGGCACTGGTGGCCGGGCTGGCCGATCCTGCCGCGAATGACAAGATCCGCCGCGACATGGAAATCGCTCGGGCCCGCCGTCTGCAGCCGTGGTTCGTGGAGTCGTTCTTCACCGAGGCTCTGCGCCGCTACAGCGGACGGATCGCGGGGCGCGAGCACGGCCGCTTCGAGATCACCCGGGTGCCGGCCGCGGTCCGGGCCCACGCCGAGACCGACCTCGGGCCGGTGCATGACCGCTACGAGAGAGTGACCTTCGACAAGGCCCACATCCAGCCGAACCGCGCCGGCGAGGGCCCGCCGGGCGCATCGATGCGGGCCGATCTGATCTCCCCTGGTACGCCGCTGCTGGCGGCGGTGGTGAACAAGGTGATGGTCGACTTCGGCTCGACCCTGCGGAGGGGCGCAGTGCTGGTAGACGAGAGCGATCCGTCGACCGATCCGCGCCTGCTCGTCTACCTGGACCACACCATCACCGACGGGCGCGAGGTACACGGCGCCCGCCAAGTGGTGTCACGCCGGTTCCACTATGAGCGTCCGCAAATAGGGAGCGGCCCGCCTCGCCCGTTCGGAGGGCACCGCCATCAGACACCCCTTCTGACCTGCTCCTATACGAATCGTCTCCGGCGGTGGCCGTCCTCACAAAGCCACAGGTCAGCGCCTATTTGCGCG